>JBKBOA010000036.1:0-33709 GCA_046295035.1 Phreatobacter sp. | reverse complement strand
GATGCGGCCCTTGCCCTTTGGCGCCCGCCCGGCCATATAGCAACCGGGAGGTTGGCGGTGGACGAGACTCTCGCCAACCCGGTCAGGTCCGGAAGGAAGCAGCCGTAACGAGCCCGTTTCGGGTCGCGTGCCAGCCTCCCACCTTTCCCCGTGCGACGGTTGCTCCAGGACGCTCGGCGCGCGACACTGGCGTGGCCCTGCACCAGCCGCCGTCACCAGTCTGAAGCCCGGGAAGAGCGCCATGGACACCTCGCCCGAGAGCGAACCCGGGTTCGACCTCGGGATGCCGGAACCGCCGGGAGCGGCCACCGGCTATCGCGTGCTCGCGCGCAAGTACCGCCCGCAGGACTTCCGAGACCTGATCGGCCAGGAGGCCATGGTGCGCACGCTCTCGAATGCCTTCGAGACCGGGCGCATCGCCCAGGCCTATCTGTTCACCGGCGTGCGCGGCGTCGGCAAGACCACCACCGCCCGCATCCTCGCCCGCGCGCTCAACTACGAGCTGCCCGGCGAGATTGACCGGCCGACCATCCAGCTCGAGCGACCCGGCCGGCACTGCCAGGCGATCATGGAGGGCCGCCATGTCGACGTGATGGAGATCGATGCGGCCTCCCATACCGGCATCGACGACGTGCGCCAGATCACCGATGGCGCCCGCTACGCGCCGGTCTCCGCCCGCTACAAGGTCTATATCGTCGACGAGGTGCACATGCTCTCGGAGAAGGCGTGGAACGCCTTCCTGAAGACGCTGGAGGAGCCGCCGCCGCACGTGAAGTTCATGTTCGCCACCACGGAGATCCGCAAGGTTCCGGTGACCGTGCTCTCGCGCTGCCAGCGCTTCGATCTGCGGCGCGTCGATTCGCAGGTGCTGGTCCGCCATCTCGCCACCATCTGCGCCCGGGAGGCGGTGGAGATCGAGGATGAGGCGATCGGCCTGATCGCGCGCGCGGGCGAGGGTTCGGTCCGCGATTCGCTGTCCATCCTCGACCAGGCCATCGCCCATGGCGGGGGACGGGTGACGGCTGCCGAGGTCCGTCACATGCTGGGCCTTGCCGACCGTTCGCGTGTCATCGACCTGTTCGAGCAGGTGATGGCCGGCAACCTGGCGGCGACCCTCGAGGGCTTCACGGCCCTGCACCGCGACGGCGCCGACCCGGCCACCGTGCTGACCGAGCTTGCCGAGTTCGTTCACTTCGTCACGCGCGTGAAGGTGGTGCCCGACGCGGCGAGGGACCTGGCCTTCAGCGAGACCGAGCGGGTGCGCGCGCGCGACCTGGCCGGCCGCCTGTCGCACCGGGTGCTCGCCCGCGCCTGGCAGATGCTGATGAAGGGCATCGAGGAGGTTGGCCGTTCGCCCCGCCCGCTGGCATCGGCCGAGATGGTGCTGGTGCGCATCGCCCATGCAGCCGATCTGCCGACGCCGGACGAAGCGCTGAGGATGCTGGCCACGGCCGAGGCCCGGCCTGCCGCCGGCATGGCGCCGGCCCCGCTTGCCCCTGGCGGGACCGCGCAGGGCGGCCCGGGATCCCTGGCCATCGCTCCACGGGGGGCTCGCGCGGTGCAGCCCGCCGAAGCCGCTCCCGTCCCGCGCGGGGCTCCGACAGCTGCGGCTGCACCGGCTCTCGCCCTGCGAACCTTTGCCGAGGCGGTAGCGCTTGCCGGCGAGAGGCGCGATGTGCTGCTGAAGACCGCCCTGGAGCGCGATGTTCACGTGGTGCGCTTCGAGGATGGCCGGCTCGACTTCCGCCCGGCCGCCAATGCCGCTGCCGGGCTGGCAGGCGAGATCCAGAAGAAGCTGTCCGAATGGACCGGACGGCGCTGGATGGTATCGGTTTCCTCGGAGGAGGGTGAGCCCACCATCCGCCAGATTCGCGACACCGAGCAGGCCGAGCGCGAGCGCGGCGTGCGAGCCCATCCGGCCGTGCAGGCGGTGCTGGCCCGCTTTCCCGGCGCCGAGATCGTGGCGGTGCGGGCCCTCGGTGATGCCGGCCCCGATGGGACGCTGCCCGCGCCCCTCGACGGTGAGGGCGCGGATGAGCCCGCTGGCGGTGCGGACTGGGAGCCCGTTGCCCCCTGGGACGATGAATTCTGAACGATCGGAAGGACGAGGCCATGAAGGACATCATGGGGCTGATGAAACAGGCCCAGGCCATGCAGGCCAAGCTCCAGGAGGCGCAGGCCGACATGGAGCGGACCGAGGTGGAGGGCACGTCGGGCGGTGGCATGGTCAGCGTGCGCCTGACGGTGAAGGGCGACCTCAGGGGCGTGTCGGTCGATGCCTCGCTGCTCAAGCCCGACGACAAGGAGATCGTCGAGGATCTGATCGTGGCGGCCCATGCCGATGCCCGCCGCAAGGCCGAGGTGGTGATGCAGGAGAAGATGAAGGCGGTCACCGGCGGCCTGCCGCTGCCGCCCGGCATGAAGCTGCCGTTCTGATCCGGCGCCGTCCCGGAATCCGACCGTGCCGCCGCGCCGCCTTGCCATTGCCGACGTGAGGCCCTTTGCCTATGCCTTCGAGGCCGGCATCGGTGGCACCATGACCGATATCGGCCGGACTCTCGGCAGCCGGTCGATCGGTCTGATCGTGCAGACGGTGCCGCCCGGCAACCGGTCCTCGCGCCGCCACCGGCACCTGTTCCAGGAGGAGATCCTGGTGGTGATGGCGGGCTCCGGAACACTGCATCACGGCGAGGAGGCCGTGCCGGTGGGCCCGGGCGAGGCCTTCTGCTATCTGCCCGGCGATCCCGAGCCGCACGCCTTCGAGAACACCGGAACCGAACCCCTGGTCATCTGGGCCTTCGGCAACCGCCTGCCCCACGAGGTCTGTCTTTATCCCGACCAGGGCGTCGCCTTCGTCGAGGGGCTCGGGGCCGAGGTGCCGCTCGATGCCATACGTCCCAGCGACTGGACGGAGGATCGCCGCAAGACATGATGGATGCCCCATGAGCCGCCGCGTCGCCGGCCCCGAGATCGAGCGCCTGATCCAGCTCCTCGCCAAACTGCCCGGGCTCGGCCCCCGCTCGGCGCGACGAGCCGCCCTGCACCTCGTCAAGAAGCGCGAAAGCCTGATGCAGCCGCTGACCGCCGCGCTCGGCGAGGCATTGGAGCGCATCGTGGTCTGCGCGACCTGCGGCAATGTCGATACCTCGGACCCCTGCACGGTGTGCACCGATCCGCGCCGCGATGGCTCCACCATCATTGTGGTCGAGGATGTCTCCGACCTCTGGGCGCTGGAGCGCGCCGGAGCCCTCAATGCCCGCTATCACGTGCTCGGCGGCACGCTCTCGCCGCTTGACGGCGTGGGACCGCAGGATCTCAACATCGACAGCCTGGTGCGGCGCGTTCAGGCCGGCGGAGTCGCGGAGGTGATCCTGGCCGTCAATGCCACGGTCGACGGCCAGACCACCGCTCACTATGTCACCGACCTGCTGGCCGGCACCGGCGTCCGGGTCACGCGGCTCGCCCATGGCGTTCCCGTGGGTGGCGAGCTCGACTATCTGGACGAGGGCACGATCTCCGCCGCGATCCGCTCGCGCACCGCCTTCTGAGCCGGATCGTCAGCCCGCCGGTCGGTCGCCCGGCGATGAGCCGTCGCCATGTCCGCGCCGGATGTGCCGGACGACCAGGGCCACCATGACGATGACAAAGGGCAGCACGAAGGCGGTCGCCACCGTCGGCTCGAAGGGCAGGATGCCGGCATCCTTGCTGCCCTTCAGCGCATAGGCGACAAGACCGAGAACGTAATAGGACACGGCGGCGATCGACAGGCCCTCCACGGTCTGCTGGAGGCGCAGCTGCAGCCGCGCCCGGTCGGACATGGTTTCCAGGAGCGCCTTGTTCTGTTCCTCCAGCGCGATGTCGACACGGGTGCGCAGCAGGTTGGAAGCGCGCGCCAGCTTGGTGGAAAGCTCGGTCTGCCGCTCGGCCATGGTCTGGCAGGTGCGCATGGCCGGGGCAAAGCGCCTCTCGAGAAAGGCGGTCCAGGTGGAGAAGCCCTCCACCGGCTGCTCGCCGATGGCCGCCAGGCGCGAGCGCACCAGGGCCTCGTAGGCGCGCGTCGCGCCGAAGCGGAAGCTGGAGGCTGCCGCCTCCGCTTCCAGCGTGGCCGCCTGGGTCACGAGCGTGTCGAGCAGGGCGGCATTGCTCTGCAGGCCGGTGGCCGTGGTCATGCGGCCGGCGACATCGACCAGCTCCTTCTCGATCCGCCCGATGACCGGCCCCATGCGCTGGGCCTCGGGCAGGCCGAGCAGCGCGAAACAGCGGTAGGTCTCGATTTCCAGAAGGCGCTGGACGAGGGCGCCGGCGGCCGTCGGTCCGAGCCCGCGGTCGATGACGAGGATGCGGGTGAAGCCGCGCGCGTCCTGCCGGAAGTCGGTCGCCGCCAGCGCCGTTCCCCCGGCGACGGTCGAGACACAGAGCGCCGCCGGATCGAACAGCTTTTCCCAACCTGGGGCGATCGCGTCGGAGGACACCAGCGAGAGGTCGACGGCCACCAGCAAGGGCCCCGGCGGCTCGAGGGCGGCGCCGACCGGTGGCAGTTCGCCGATCGGCCAGGCGAAGGGCTCGGCCGTGACGGAGGCGGTGTCCCAGCCATAGCTGGAGAACTCGCTGTGCCGCTCCCAGCGCAGGCGGGCCGTGGCGAATTCGGCACGGTGAAAATTGGCGGCCTCGTCCGGGCGGGCCGCGCCCGTCGTCCGGCACCAGGCCGCGAGGCGCTCGCGTTCGGTGGCCGGCGACACGGCGGCGGTCGAGAAGGCCTGGTGAATGACACGCCGCGGCGTGGTCATCGCCATGAAGGGCCGGGCATGCAATTCGTCCAGCACCTGCCGACGCAGGGGATGGGCTGGAAGATCGTTCAGGCTTGGCGCCATGATGGGTTCCGCGATGGCTGGCCCCGGACCGGGAAGAGGCCCGGCGCCCCCTGCCCCGGGGAGCCGGACGCCTGTCCGGGGGCGAGGATAGCGCGCCGGGGCCGATGCGCCACAGCGATCAGTGAAAATCCCGCGACTTCGGCAGGATGCGCACGTCGCGTGGATGGCCGGGGCCGCGGCGCGGATAGTTCGGCCGGATCACCTCGTCGGCGCGCGACAGGGCGAGGGCCGGCCGGTGATCCTCCGACAGACGGGCAAGCTCGGCCGTGCGGTCGATCACCGTCTCCGCCATGAGGTGGACGACACCCTCTGGACTCTTCTGGACGATGCCCTCCACCTCCAGCAGGCGTCCGCCCATGACGGCACTGCGGAACTGGTCCAGCTTGCGCGCCCACAGGAGCACGTTGGTGATGCCGGTCTCGTCCTCCAGCGTCATGAAGATGGCCGTGCCCTTGCCCGGCCGCTGGCGCACAAGCACCACGCCGGCCACCCGGCCGCGAGCGCCATTGGGACGGGCCGCAAGATCCGCGCAGGTGAACACCCCTGCGCAGCGGAACCGGTCGCGCAGGAACTGCATGGGATGGGCCTTCAGGGAGAGGCGCACCGTCTGGTAGTCGGCCGCCACATGCTCCGACAGCGGCATGGCTGGCAGGTTTGCCTCCGGCTCGGCCGCCAGTTCCCGTGCCTCGGCCGCGGCGAACAGCGGCAGCGGCTGGTCGTCCGCCAGGCGCCGGACCGCCCAGAGCGCCTCACGCCGGTCCAGCCCGAGAGAACGGAAGCCGTCGGCATCGGCGAGCAGCGTGAGCGCGCGCAGCGGCAGGTGGGTCTTGTTCTTCACCGCCTCCAGAGAGTCAAAGCCACCCTGCCGCTCGGCACAGAGCCGCCTCGCCCAGTCCTCGTGAAAGCCGTCGATCTGCCGGAAGCCAAGCCTGAGGACGAGCGGCGCCCCCTCCCCGTCCCGCTCCAGCCGGTTGTCCCAGGTCGAGCCGTTGACGTCGACGGGGCGGACCTCCACGCCGTGCTCGCGGGCATCGCGCACGATCTGCGCCGGTGCGTAGAAGCCCATCGGCTGGGCATTGAGCAGCGCGCAGGCGAACACGGCCGGATGGTGGCATTTGAGCCAGGCCGAGATGTAGACGAGCTTGGCGAAGGACGCGGCATGGCTCTCGGGAAAGCCGTAGGAGCCGAAGCCCTTGATCTGCTCGAAGCAGCGCCGCGCGAAGGCCGGTTCATAGCCGCGCGCGATCATGCGGCCGACCAGCATGGTCTCGAACCGGCCGATGGTGCCGACATTGCGGAAGGTGGCCATGGCCCGGCGCAGGCCGTTGGCCTCCTCCGGCGTGAACTTGGCCGCCACCATGGCAAGCTTCATGGCCTGCTCCTGGAACAGCGGCACGCCATAGGTCTCGCCGAGGATCTGGAGCAGCTCGCCCCGTCCGGCCGGGTCGAGCACCGGCTCGGGAAACTCCACCGGCTCGATGCCGCTGCGACGCCTCAGATAGGGATGCACCATCTCGCCCTCGATGGGGCCAGGCCGGACGATGGCGACCTGCACGACGAGGTCATAGAACCTGCGCGGCTTGAGGCGCGGCAGCATGTTGATCTGCGCCCGGCTCTCCACCTGGAACACGCCGATGGAATCGCCCCGGCACAGCATGTCGTAAACCGCCGGGTCGTCGCGCGGGATGTCGGCGAGGCCGAGATCGACGCCCTCATGCACGCGCAGCAGATCGAAGCTCTTGCGGATGCAGGTCAGCATGCCGAGCGCCAGCACGTCCACCTTCATCAGGCCGAGGGCGTCGATATCGTCCTTGTCCCATTCGATGAAGGTGCGCTCGTCCATGGCCGCATGGCCGATCGGCACGGTCTCGTCGAGCCGGCCGCGCGTCAGCACGAAGCCGCCGACATGCTGGGACAGGTGACGCGGAAAGCCGATGAGGCGAATGGCCAGGCCGACCGCCCGGCGGATCACCGGATTGGCCGGATCGAGCCCGGCATGGCGGATCTGGTCCTCCGGAATGTCGTTGCCCCAGCTGCCCCAGACCATGCCGGCAAGGCGCGCGGTGACATCCTCGGTCAGCCCCATCACCTTGCCCACCTCGCGGATGGCGCTGCGTGGCCGGTAGCTGATGACGGTGGCGGCAATCCCGGCCCGTTCGCGGCCATAGCGGGCATAGATGTGCTGGATCACCTCCTCGCGCCGCTCGTGCTCGAAATCGACGTCGATGTCGGGTGGCTCGCGCCGTTCGGTGGAGATGAAGCGGGCGAACAGCAGGTCGTGCTCGGCCGGATCCACCGCCGTGATGCCGAGCACGTAGCAGACCGCCGAATTGGCCGCCGAACCGCGTCCCTGGCAGAGGATGCCCCTGTCCTCGGCAACCCGCACGATGTCGAGGATGGTGAGGAAATAGCGCGCATAGTCGAGCTGGGCGATGAGGGCGAGTTCCTCCCTCAGGAGCTGCTGCACCTTGTCCGGCACCCCCTGCGGATAGCGATGGGCAGCCCGCTCCCAGGTGATCTTCTCCAGCCAGGATTGCGGCGTCCAGCCGGGTGGAACCGGTTCCTCCGGATAGTCGTAGGTCAGCTCGGCCAGCGAGAAGCCGACGCGCGCGAACAGGTGCTGTGTCTCCTCGATCGCCTCCGGTCGGTCGCGGAACAGGCGGGCCATCTCGGCTGGCGGCTTCAGGTGCCGCTCGGCATGGGCCTCCAGCAGCCGGCCGGCGGTCTCGATGGTCACGCCCTCGCGGATGCAGGTGATGACGTCCTGCAGGTCGCGCTGGGCGGGGTGATGGTAGAGCACGTCGTTGGTGGCCAGGAGCGGCACGCCGGCCCGCGCCGCAAGACTGGCGAGGGCAGCAAGCCGGCGCCGGTCGGCGCCCGCACGATGCATGGTCGCGCCCAGCCAGACCGCGCCGGGGGCCGCTTCGGCAAGGCGGGCAAGCGGGGCGGCCGCATCGGCGATGCGTCGGCCCGGCATGAGGATGAGCAGAAGGTCGCGGGTATCGGCGAGCAGATCGTCGGGGGTGAGGATGCATCTGCCCTTCGCCCCACGCAGGTTGCCGGTGGTCAGAAGCCGGCAGAGCCGCCCCCAGCCGGCCCGGTTGACCGGATAGGCGACGATATCGGGCGACCCGTCGGCGAAGACGAGGCGACTGCCGACCACCAGCCGGAAGGCTCCCGCCGCAGCCTTCAGCGCCACCTGCTCGCGGGCGAGCCTTTCGGCCGCGGGATGGTCGATATAGGCATATTCCCCCGGCGCGGAGCCCTCCCGCACACGCTCCGGCGGCAGGAGCCCCTCGGTGCGCACCTGCTTCAGGAAGGCATGGGCCCTGACCACGCCCGCCACCGTGTTGCGGTCGGCGATGCCGAGGCCGGTCTGGCCGAGCAGCAGGGAGGACAGCACCAGGTCGCGGGCATGGGACGCCCCGCGCAGGAACGAGAAATTGGTCGCGGCGACGGGTTCGGCATAGGCCGGGGTCGACGGGGTCATGGCGGCCTCACGCGAACAGCCCGTGCAGGAACCAGCGCGGCTCGCCCGCCTCGCGCTCGTAGAGCCCCTCGCGGAACAGCCAGAAGCGCCGGCCCTGGCTGTCCTCCACGCGGTAATAGTCGCGGGTGGGGGCACCGCCTGCCTGCCGCCACCACTCGGCAGCGATTCGCTCCGGTCCCTCAGCATGGGCAACCTCGTGCAGCACGCGCCGCCAGCGGAAGCGGACGGGCGGCCCGTCCGGCACCTCTGCCAGCGTCTCCACCGGCTGGGGCGGGTCGAACAGGCCAAGCGGGCGGGCCGGCGGCTCCTCGGGATCGGGCACGGGCCAGGCTTCGGCCATGGCCAGGCTGGCGCCGGTAATTCCGGCGAGTGCCGGCACGACCAGGCCGGCCCGCTCGGGAATGTGCGAGGAGCGGGTAGCGAACTGAAGCACCCGATCGCGGCCGAAGCGGGCAACCAGCCGGTCGATCAGGGCCGCCGTCGCCTCCTCGTCCGCCCGGCTGGTGTCGAAGCTCTCCTGACGCTGATCGAAGGGCGCTGTGGCGAGGACCGAGAAGCGCACCAGATCGAAGCCGAAGCCCGGATCGAGCGGATCGTCCAGCGCGGCGAGCCGCTCCCGGTAGAGCCGCATCAGCACGTCCACGTCGCGCACCGGACGGCCGGTCTCCACGACGATGCGGCGCACGGCACCATCGGTGCGAAAGAAGGCTGCCTCGAAGCGGCGCCCGCCCTCACCGCGCTGCTCCAGGATCAGGCCGGCCCGGCCGGCAAGCAAGCGCAGGGCGACCAGGAAATCCGCCTCGCGGGCGACCGGCTCGGCGAAGCGCCGCTCGACGAGACAGGCCGGCGCCGGCCGACGCGGCGACAGGCGCAGATCCTCGCGGCCGGCCAGACGGCGCAGCTTGGCCGCCAGCGCCTCGCCGAAACGGCTGGAGAGAAGCACCGAGGGCCGGTCGAGGAGGGCGCCGATGGTCTTCAGGCCCGCGCGCGACAGGGCGAGCACCGTCTCGGGCGCGCATTCCAGCGCCGCCACCGGCAGCGGCCGCACGGCCGTCTCCTCGGCACCCGGCGGCACGATGGCCGGCGCGCCGAAGCGGGCGAGCGCCCGCGCCGCATCCGGCGTTCCGGCAATGGCCGCGCGGGCGGTGAGGCCAATGGTCTTCAGGCGCGCGGTGAGATCGTCGTGCAGGCCCTGCTCGCCGCCGAACAGATGGGCGCAGCCGCTGATGTCGAGGACGAGGCCGTGCGGCGGGTCGAGCGCCACCAGCGGCGTGTAGCGGTCGGCCGCCTCCGCCAGCCGTTCCAGAAAGGCCGCATCGGCCTCGGGATCGGCATCGACGACGGCGAGCGCCGGCACGCGCGCGCGCGCATCGGCCAGCGTCAGGCCGGGGCCAAGCCCGAGCGCCAGCGCGCGCGGATCCACGGCGGCAAGGCGCAGGGCGCCGCGGTGCCTCTCGACGAGGACGAGCGGAGCCTCATCCGGCGCGGCGGATGGCGGCAGTCCCGCCTGCCGGCGCAGCCGCTCGGTGGGCAGGAAGGGCAGGACCAGCGCGAGATAGCGCCGTCCCGTTCCGGAAGCAGCATCGGTCACGGTCCCACTCCAGAAGCCAGTCCTGCGGCGGCAGTCCGCCGCGGTGACGCAACAGGGTGACGGCAAAGGCCGGATGGCCCGGCGCGCCGGCGGCCAGCGGGCGCGACAGCGCCGCCCGCACCTGCCAGCGCGAGACGGCCGCGCTCGGCGCAGGCCGGGCCGCCGGGCGTGTCATCACGGTCGTGACACCCGCCGCACCGGCGGCCAGCGCCAGACGCCGCGAAGCCGTCAGGTCGAGGAGTGTCGGCATGCCCCAGGCCTCGACCAGCAGCGCCCCGAGCGTGGTCGTATGGGCCGCCTCCAGCGCCGCCCTCAGAACCGCTTCGGCATTGCGCGCACGCACCAGAACCAGGCGGCCGGGCGCAAGGCCGAGTTCGGCAAGGCCCGGGCCGTAGGGAGCCCCCGCCTCGCTGTCGAGCATGTCCTGCCGCACCCAGACCAGTGGTCCGCGGCCGGCGGCCCGCGCCGCCAGGGCGAGTGCAAAGCCGGTCGAGGCAGGCACATCGCCCTCCCCCCCGGCAAAGATCTCGTGCAGGCCTCCGCGCACGAGACCACCGCCGAGCGGGCCGTCGATCTCCGGCGCGCCGAGCGGAAAAAGCGTCGCCGCACCGGCCAGCGGCCCCTGCCCGAGCGGGGCAAGGCTCTGCCGGAGCGTGGCCAGGATGTCCTGGGGATCACGCATGATGTTCCTGTTATGTTCTTATCGATAGGCCAGCCGCCGGCGGCGAGTCAAGCGCCCGCCGCGGGCGTCCGTTGCGGTGGCGGCAACCGGCGTCAGTGGATTTCCGGTTCGCGGATCTTCGCCGTGCCTTCGAGGAAGTCGAAGTCGCAGCCCTGGTCGGCCTGGCGGATATGGGCGGCCGACATCTTGCCGTAGCCGCGCGGATAGTCACGGTCGGGCGGCGTCCAGGCGGCGATGCGCCGGGCGATCTCGGCCTCGTCCAGGTTCACCGAGATCGAGCGCGCCTCGACATCGACACTGATGAGATCGCCGGTCTGCACCGCCGCGAAAGGTCCGCGCACATAGCTTTCCGGCGCCACATGCAGAACGCAGGCCCCATAGCTGGTGCCGGACATGCGCGCGTCCGAGACCCGCAGCATGTCGCGAACCCCCTGCTTCAGCAGCTTCTTCGGGATCGGCAGCATGCCCCATTCCGGCATGCCGGGCCCGCCGACCGGACCGCAGTTCTTCAGCACCATGACATGGTCGGGCGTGACGTCCAGGCTCTCGTCGTTCACCGCCCGCATCATGTCGTCATAGGTCTCGAAGGCGAGCGCGGGCCCCGTGTGCTTGAGGAGCCGCGGCTCGGCGGCGGACGGCTTCATCACGCAGCCGCCGGGGGCGAGATTGCCGCGCAGCACGGCCAGGCCGTTGGCGGTCGACACCGGCCGGTCGAGCGGGCGGATGACGTCATCGTTATAGACCTGGGCGAGGTCGATCATGCGGCCGAGCGGCTCGCCCGAGACGGTCATGGCATCGGTATGCAGGAGGCTTTTCAGCTGCTTGAGCAGGGCCGGCAGCCCGCCGGCATAGAAGAAGTCCTCCATCAGGAAGGCACCGGAAGGCCGCAGGTTGGCGATCACCGGAACCCGCCGGGAGAAGGCGTCGAAATCGTCGGGCGTGAGCGGCACGCCGGCGCGGCCGGCCATGGCGATCAGATGGATGATGGCATTGGTGGAGCCGGCCACCGCCATGTGCAGCACGAGCGCGTTCTCGAAGCTCTTGCGGGTCAGGATCTGGTCCGGCGTCAGGTCGTCCCAGACCATCTGGACGATGCGCCGGCCCGCCGCAGCCGCCATGCGCGGATGGGAGGAATCGGCGGCGGGAATGGCGGAGGCTCCCGGCAGGGTCAGACCCAGCACCTCGGCATGACTCATCATGGTGGCGGCCGTCCCCATCACCATGCAGGTCCCGTAGCTGCGGGCGATGCCGTTCTCCATGTCCCGCCACTGGTCCTCGGAGATGTTGCCGGCCTCCTTCTCCGCCCAGTATTTCCAGACATCGGCACCCGAACCCAGCACCTTGCCCGCCCAGTTGCCGCGCAGCATGGGGCCTGCCGGCACGAAGATGAACGGCAGCCCGGCGCTGGTCGCGCCCATCACCAGGGCGGGCGTGGACTTGTCGCAGCCGCCAAGCAGCACCACGCCATCAAGCGGGTGCGAGCGGATGGATTCCTCCGTCTCCATCGCCAAGAAGTTGCGATAGAGCATGGTGGTCGGCTTCTGGTACTGCTCGGACACCGACATGACCGGGATCTCCACCGGGAAGCCGCCGGCCGCCCAGACGCCCCGTTTGACCGCATCCGCGCGGTCGCGCAGATGCGTGTGGCAGGGGTTGACGTCGGACCAGGTGTTGATGATGCCGATGACCGGCTTGCCCATGAACTCCTCGTGGGCATAGCCCATCTGGAGCGTGCGCGAGCGATGCCCGAACGAGCGCATGTCGCTGGTGCCGAACCAGCGGTGGCTGCGCAGGTCCTGGGGCTTCTTCTTGGTGGACATGGCGTTTCCCTGATATGTTCTGAAAGCGGGGCCGAAGCCCCCGTTACTCGGCGGCCACCGCGGCAAGCACACCCCATCCGGCCATGGCACGGCGCAGTTCGGCCCGCTCGGCGGCATTGAGGGCTGGCAGGCCGGGCAGTCGCACCGGCCCCATCTCGAAGCCCAGCAGCGCCATCGCCTCCTTGACCACGGTCACATTGGCGCCGTTGCCATAGCGTGTGCGCATGGTCTCGAAGGTGGCGATCTCGCTGACCAGCGCGCGGGCCCGGCCATAATCGCCCGCCTCCAGCGCCTGCCAGATGGCGAGCGAGCGTTCCGGCACCACATTGACGAGGCCCGAGGTGAAGCCGCGGGCCCCGAGCGCGTAGAAGGGGGCGGCCCAGCCCTCGGCAAGGCCGCAGATCCACACCGCCGATGTGCCCTGGGTGGCCCTGACACATTCGGCGAGCAGCATCATGTTGGTCGAGGCGAATTTCACGCCGGCGACATTGGGATGGGTCGCGACGCGGACGAGGTCGGCGAGGCCGATCGCATCGGATCGGATATAGGCAACCACCGGGAGTGTCAGGGCCTCCGCAATGGCGAGGATGTAG
Organism: Phreatobacter sp.; assembly: GCA_046295035.1. Taxonomy (GTDB): domain Bacteria; phylum Pseudomonadota; class Alphaproteobacteria; order Rhizobiales; family Phreatobacteraceae; genus Phreatobacter. The sequence continues at coordinate 20,662 of JBKBOA010000036.1, read as the reverse complement.
TCGGCCTGGGCAGCGGGTGCGGCGAAGGGATCGAGCGGGTGATGCACCATCACCGCATCGCAGCCGGCGGCGGTGGCCGCCCGACCCATCTCGATCGCCTCCTTCAGCGAGCGGCCGATGCCCGCCGTCACCATCGCCTTGCCGGCGGCGGCTTCGGCGGCGACGGCATGGGAGCGAACGATCTCGGCCACTGTCATGGGATAGAACTCGCCGGTATTGCCGGCCGAGACGATGTTGTGGATGCCGGCCTCGGCAATGCGGCGGACGATGCGCGCCATGGTCGGCCAGTGCGGCGAGCCGTCCGCGTCATAGGGGGCGGCATGGACCCCGGAAATGCCGGTGAGCGCGGTCTTCACGTCAGTCCCTTCCATAGTCGATGTCCTCCAGGCTGTCGCCGAAGACGAGCTGCACATGCGCGCGCGCGGAGCGCAGGATGTGCCGCTTCATGCGGGTCTCGGCGAGGATGGCGTCGCGCGCGGCAAGGGCCTCGAAGATGCCGCGGTGTTCCAGAAAGCCGGCCTGACGCTGGCCTGGCTCGCCAAGCAGTGACAGGCGCTGCGCCGTGTCGTACATGCGCTGACCGTCGAGCCGGCGTTCCAGGTAGCGGCATCCCGAGATGCGGTGGATGGCGCCGTGGAAGCTCTCGTTCAGGCGGACCAGATCCTCGAGCGCCGCGTGATCGGTCGCCGCCTCCATCGCATCGACCAGGTCAGATAGTTCACTCACGCTATCCGCTGTCATGTGCCGGGCGGCAATATGCGCCATGACGCTCTCGATCGCCGCGCGGCCGAGCGCCATCTCGAAGGCCTGGCGGGCCGAGAACAGCACGAAGACACCGCGGCGCGCCTCGATCCTGACCAGACCCTCGCCCTCCAGCATGCGGATGGCATCCTTCACCGGCGTGGTGGAAACGCCGAGCATGTCGGCGATATGCCGCTCGTTCAGCCGCTCCCCGCTCTTGAACCGCCCCGCCACGATGGAGGCGCGCAGCCGCTCGTGAACGTGCTCGCGCAGGCTGCGCGTCACGATCGGCTCGACGGGTTCGATGGCGGCGGTCTCGGGCATCCGTGTTTCCGATCAGGTCGCGGCGGTGCGACCATCGGAGGGTCTCTCAGCACAGATGGCAAGTCCATGCAATCTGAAATATCAGATTTCAAATCTCAGAACATGTGCTATGAACTGGGCCGAGACCGGCAGGGCCGGCCGGCCGCCCCTGCGGCAGAACACCGGGAGGACACTCATGACCCGATTGAACCGACGCCACTTCGTCGCCGCAGCCGCAGGCCTCCTGGCCGCACCGACCGTCTCGCGCGCCCAGGCGGGCTACCCGGCGCGGCCGGTAACGGTGGTGGTGCCCTTCGCAGCCGGCGGCACGACCGACCTGCTCGGCCGCATTCTCGCCGAGCGCCTCGGCGCCCGGATGAATGGCACCTTCATCGTCGAGAACAAGGCCGGGGCTGGCGGCAGCCTGGGCGTCGGCTCGGTCGCACGCTCGACACCCGATGGCTACACGCTCGGCATGGGCACCGTCTCGACCCATGCCATCAATCCGAGCGTCTACCGGCGCCTGCCCTATGACCACGTCAAGGACTTCATCCCGCTGTCGCTGGTCGCCTCTGTGCCCAACCTGCTGATGGTCAATGTCAACATGCCGGCGAAGACCGTGCCGGAGCTGATCGACCTGCTGAAGCGCGAGCCCGGCAAATACAACTTCGCCTCGTCCGGGGTCGGCACCTCGATCCACATGGCCGGCGAGCTGTTCAAGCTGGCCACCGGCACGGACATCACCCATGTGCCCTACCGCTCCAGCGGCCAGATCACCCAGGATCTGCTGGCCGGCCAGATCAGCATGACCTTCGACAACATCACGGTCGCCTGGCCGCATATCCAGGCCGGCAAGATCCGGGCGCTGGCCACGGCGACCCCCGAGCGCCTGCCCTTCGCTCCCGATCTGCCGGCGCTGGCCGAGTTCATCCCCGGCTTCGCCGCGACCTCCTGGCATGGTTTCTTCGCCCCCGCCGCCGTGCCGCAGGAGATCGCCGAGCGCCTGTCGTCGGAGACCCAGGCGATCATGCGCGAACCCGGCGTGGTCGAGAAGCTGAAGGCCGTCGGCGTCACGGCCATCGGCTCCACGCGGGCGGAGTTCGCGGCCCATATCGCCGCCGAGACCGCCCGCTGGAAGGACGTGGCCGAGCGCGCCCGCGTCTCCATCGACTGAGCAAGAGGCACGATCCGCATGACCGCCGAGACCCTGACCGCAGAGAACCGCAACAAGCTGAAGCGGGTTTCGACGGCGACGCTGACCACGGCCCTGTTCAAGCGCGGACTGCGCAACTGCTTCATCCAGGACGTCAGGCCGCTCGACCCCGCAGCGGCGCGCATGGTGGGCGAGGCCTATACGCTGCGCTACATCCCGGCCCGCGAGGATCTCGACCATCTCGGGGTGTTCGCGGATGTCGAACATCCCCAGCGCAAGGCGGTCGAAGAATGCCCGCCGGGCCATGTGATGGTCATTGACAGCCGGCGCGATGCCCGGGCCGCCTCGGCCGGCGGCATCCTGGTCTCGCGACTGAAGCAGCGCGGTGTCGCCGGCATCGTCACCGACGGCGGCTTCCGCGACAGCCCGGAGATCGCCGCCATGGGCTTTGCCGCCTATCACAGCCGTCCGAGCGCGCCGACCAACCTGATCCATCACCACGCCACCGACATCAATGTGCCGATCGGCTGCGGAGACGTGCCGGTTTACCCGGGCGACATTGTCGTGGGCGACGCCGAAGGCGTGGTGGTGATCCCGGCGCATCTGGCCAACGCGATCGCCGAGGAGACGTTCGAGCAGACCGCCTACGAGGACTTCGTTGCGGAGAAGGTCCGTGAGGGCCGCTCCATCTTCGGGCTCTACCCGGCAAACGAAGCGACGAAGGCCGAGTTTGCCGCCTGGCGGCCGGGCTGGCGTTAGTCGCGCGCCAACCGGAACCGCTACACGATGTGATGGGCCATCTCGGCGCGCGACTTCAGTTCCTCGCCCTGGCGCCTGAGGATCTTGGCGATGCGTTCCGGCGCGAAGCCGAGATCCACGAAGGCCGGCCCCGTATTGGCCACCTCGCGATAGTCGGCGATCAGCCCGTCGCGCAGGCGGATGATCGCCACGCCCTCGAAACAGGCGCGCAGACCGGCGGCCTCAGGCAGCTTCGACCGGTAGGAGAAGGTGTAGCGCGCATAGGCAATCTCGCCATTGCCCACCGGATCGTGAAAGTCCCAGCGGAAGTCCTCCGCAGTCTGATGGAACACGTCATTGATCATCTCGGCGATGCGTGCCCGGCCGATGAAGGCGCCGTAGAAGACGTCATGATAGACGCCATCCTCGGTGAACAGCCGGGCGAAGGCCTCGCCGTTGCGGCCCGTCGCCGCCGTCCGGAACCGGTCGAACAGGGTGACGGCCTCCATCTAGCGCAGTCCCTCGTTGATCTTTGCCAGGGCCGCGGCGCCCGGCACGATCTCGCGATCCGACAGCGCGTTCAGCGGCTTCGCGGTGGTCCCGAGCCGGGCATGCATGTCGGTTGGCTCCTCATCGAGGAAGATGAGCCCGGTCGCAATCTCGCCCGAGGCGGCGAGCCGGTTGATGTGATTGATCGCCGCTGCGCGGTCGCGGATGTCGTAATCGGAGCCGAGCTTGCGCAGGCGGATCACCGAACCGTCATGCAGCGTCACGTCCTGGGCCGTGCCTTCGGGATAGTCGGTGGTGATGGGCGCGCGCGTGGTGATGAAGTCGAGCCGGTTGAGCGCGGCATTGTGCGCCCGGACATAGTCGAAGCTCTTGGTCGAGCCGACATGGTTGTTGAAGGCCACGCAGGGCGAGATGCAGTCGATGAAGGCGGCCCCCGGATGGTCCAGCGCCGCCTTGATCAGCGGCACCAGCTGATCCTTGTCGCCGGAGAAGGAACGGGCGACGAAGGTGGCGCCCAGTTGCAGGGCCATGGACACGAGGTCGATGGGCGAATCCGGATTGGCGACGCCCTTCTTGCTCCTCGAACCCTTGTCGGACGTGGCCGAGAACTGGCCCTTGGTGAGGCCGTAAACCCCGTTGTTCTCGACGATATAGACCATGTTCACTGCCCGGCGGATGGCATGGGCGAACTGGCCGAAGCCGATGGAGGCCGAATCCCCGTCGCCCGAGACGCCGAGGTAGATGAGGTCGCGGTTGGCGAGGTTCGCGCCGGTCAGCACCGAGGGCATGCGCCCGTGGACCGAGTTGAAGCCGTGGCTCTGGCCGAGGAAATAGGTCGGCGTCTTCGAGGAGCAGCCGATGCCTGACAGCTTGGCGATGCGGTGCGGCGGCAGCGACAGCTCGAAACAGGCGCGCATGATCGCCGAGGAGATCGAATCGTGGCCGCAGCCGGCGCACAGCGTGGAGATCGCCCCCTCATAGTCCCGGTGGGTGAGACCGAGATCGTTGGTTTCGATGTCGGGATGATGGAACTTCGGCTTGGCGAGATAGGTCACGACAGGGCCTCGCGCTGCGCGGGTGGTCTGATGCCGGTTGCCTTGTCGGCAATGGCCTTGACAATGAAGCGGGCGGTGATCGGCGTGCCGTCATAGTGCAGCACCGGCACCAGCTGGGCCGGATCGATCCCGCATTCGGCCATGAGCAGCGTGCGCAGCTGGGCATCGCGGTTCTGCTCCACGACGAAGACCTGCTCGTGGTCGGCGATGAAGTCGGTCACATCACGGCCAAAGGGGAAGGCCCGGATTCGCAGCGCATCGACATGGACGTTCTGGCTGCCGAGGATCTGCAGGGCCTCGTCCATGGCCAGCGCCGTCGAACCGTAGTGGATGATGCCGAGCCGGGTGGACCTTGCCGCCTTCTGCAGGACCGGCCCCGGCACCAGCCGCTTCGCCGTCTCGAACTTCCTCAGAAGCCGATCCATGTTGTCGACATAGGGCCCGCCCTCCTCGGTGTAGCGCGCATAGCGGTCGCGCGAGGTTCCGCGGGTGAAGAAGGCCCCGCGGCTGGGATGCGTGCCGGGATAGGTGCGGTAGGGGATGCCGTCGCCGTCGACGTCGAGATAGCGGCCGAAATCCTTGCCAGCCTCCAGATCCTGCGCCGTCATCACCTTGCCACGGTCGAGGACACGGGCATCGTCCCACTGGAAGGGCGCGCACAGGTGCTGGTTCATGCCGATGTCGAGGTCGAGCATGACGAAGACCGGCGTCTGCAGCCGGTCCGCGAGGTCGAAGGCCGTGGCGCCGAAGTCGAAGACTTCCTTCGGGTCGCAGGGGAACAGCATCACGTGCTTGGTGTCGCCGTGCGAGGCATAGGCGCAGGCAAGGATGTCCGACTGCTGGGTGCGGGTCGGCATGCCGGTCGAGGGCCCGCCACGCTGGACGTCGAAGATCACCGAGGGGATCTCGGCGAAATAGGCAAGGCCCAGGAATTCCTGCATCAGCGAGATGCCGGGCCCCGAGGTCGCGGTGAAGGCGCGCGCGCCGTTCCAGCCCGCGCCGATCACCATGCCGATGGAGGCCAGCTCGTCCTCGGCCTGCACGATGGCATAGCGCTTCTCACCGGTGGCCGGATCGGTGCGCAGGCGCTGACAGTAGCGCTCGAAGGCCTCGGCAAGCGAGGTGGACGGCGTGATCGGATACCAGGCGCAGACCGTGGCGCCGCCATAGACGGCGCCAAGTCCTGCAGCGGCATTGCCCTCCACGAAGATCCGATCGCCGATGCCGTCGGCACGCCGGACCCTCAGGCCGATGGGGCAGTTGAAGTGGCTCCTGGCATGATCGTGCCCGAGGTGCAGCGCCTCCAGGTTCGGGGCGATCAGCTTGTCCTTGCCCTTGAACTGCTCGCCAATCAGCGTCTCGACGGCCGACAGGTCGATGTCCAGCAGGGCGGCGAGCGCGCCGACATAGATGATGTTCTTGAACAGCTGGCGCTGGCGGGGGTCGGAATAGGTCCGGTTGGTGATGTCGGTGAGCGGCATGCCGATCACCACCAGGTCGTCACGGAACCGCGAGGCGGGGATCGGTCGCGAGGAATCGTAGAACAGGTAGCCGCCCGGCTCGATGGACGCGACATCCTTGTCCCAGGTCTGCGGGTTCATCGCGACCAGCATGTCGATGCCGCCGCGCGCGCCGCGATGGCCGGCCTCCGTCACCCGCACCTCGTACCAGGTCGGCAGGCCCTGGATGTTGGAGGGGAAGATGTTGCGCGCGGCGATCGGCACGCCCATCCGCATGATCGAGCGGGCGAACAGCAGGTTGGCACTGGCGGAGCCCGACCCGTTCACATTGGCGAACCGGACGACGAAGTCATTCACGCTCTCGATCGGCATGCCTCACCCGCGTGTACGATGTGAATGATCGACTTCTGCATGTCCCAGGCGCCGGTCGGGCAGCGCTCCGCGCACATGCCGCAATGCAGGCACACATCCTCGTCCTTCACCATAACGCGGCCGGTCTTCAGTCCGTCCTGCACATAGAGGGCCTGGTCGCGATTGCGCGCCGGCGCCTTCAGGCGGGTCCGCAGCTCGTCTTCCTCGCCATTGGCGGTGAAGGTGATGCAGTCCATCGGGCAGATGTCGACACAGGCATCGCATTCGATGCAGAGCTTCGCCTCGAACACGGTCTGGACGTCACAGTTGAGGCAGCGCTGCGCCTCGGCAAAGCCGAGCTTCGGATCGAAGCCGAGTTCAACCTCCTGGCGGATGTCCTTCAGCGCCACCGCGTTGTCGACGAGCGGCACCTTGAAGCGCTCGTCGGTAGCGATGGCATTGTCGTAGGACCATTCGTGGATGCCCATCTTCTGGCTGATGAGGTTCATCGTCGGCGGCGGCCGATCGGCAACGTCGGCGCCGCGGCAATAGGCGTCGATGGAGATCGCCGCCTCGTGGCCGTGTGCCACCGCCCAGATGATGTTCTTCGGCCCGAAGGCGGCATCGCCGCCGAAGAAGACCTGTGGCAGCGACGACTGGAAGGTGTTCTCGCCGAGCTCCGGCAGACCCCAGCGGTTGAAGGCGATGCCGGCATCGGGCTCGATCCAGGGAAAGGCATTCTCCTGGCCCACCGCGATGAGGACATCGTCGCAGGGAACGAAGACATCCGGCTCGCCGGTCGGCACCAGGCTGCGCCGGCCCTGGTCATCATGGACCGCCCTCACCTTCTGGAAAGTCATGCCGGTGAGCCGACCATGCTCGTGCTCGAAGGTCCGGGGCACCAAGTAGTTGAGGATCGGGATGCCCTCATGCATGGCATCCTCCTTCTCCCAGGGGGAGGCCTTCATCTCCTCGAAGCCCGACCGGACGATCACCTTGACGTCCTCGCCGCCGAGCCGCCGCGAGGAGCGGCAGCAGTCCATGGCAGTGTTGCCGCCGCCGAGCACGATCACCCGCCGGCCGATGGCCGTGACATGACCGAAGGCCACCGAGGCCAGCCAGTCGATGCCGATATGGATGTTGGCGGCCGCCTCCCTGCGCCCCGGAAGGTCGAGGTCGCGGCCTCGGGGGGCACCGGTGCCGACGAAGATCGCGTCATAGCCCTCGGCCAGCAGGGCCTTCATGCTGTCGATGCGCTGCCCGCCGCGGAACGTCACGCCGGTGTTCAGGACGAAGCCGATCTCCTCGTCGATGACGCTGTCGGGCAGACGGAACTTCGGGATCTGCGAGCGCATGAAGCCGCCCGCCCGCTGCTCGCCATCGAACACCACCACCTCATAGCCGAGCGGGGCCAGGTCGCGCGCCACCGTCAGCGAGGCAGGCCCCGCACCGATGCAGGCGATGCGCTTGCCGTTCCTCCTCGTGGCCGGACCCGGCATGAGGGCGGCGACGTCGGTCTTGTAATCGGCCGCAACCCGCTTCAGTCGACAGATGGCAACCGGCTCGTCCTCGACCCGCCCGCGCCGGCAGGCCGGTTCACAGGGTCGGTCGCAGGTGCGGCCGAGAACCCCCGGGAAGACGTTGGACGTCCAGTTGATCATGTAGGCGCCGGTATAGTCGCCCGCCGCGATGCGGCGGATATATTCGGGAACCGGCGTGTGGGCCGGACAGGCCCACTGACAATCGACAACCTTGTGGAAGTATTGCGGATCCGCGGTATCGGTCGGCTTCACTCCATCCTCCCCGTGGTGCGACGGGGCCCGAATGGCGACGCGTCCTGGCGGACAGACCGGACCCTCTGGCCGCCGGGCGGCCTCTGGCCGGGGGCACCGTCGCGGCCGGCTCTGCCGGTTCTCGTTATGGGAGCAAGTGTGAACAGAAAAATGGCTGCGTGTCGATCATGTCACGCAGGTATTCATCGATTTCGCACGCCAGCCATCAGAAAAACGCCAGGATGCGACGCAGCAAATCTGGTGCCGCGCAGCATGGGTCAGCTCCGTCCACAACGCGAAGGGGCTGCGGCCCGCCGGCCTCATGAGGCCTCGGCCAGCAGGCCAACGCGATCCTGCCCGCCGACGTCGAAGGAACGCGGAGCCTCGCCACGGCGCCAGAGGTCGACCATGGTCTCATAGGCCGCGGCGAGGTGACCGGCGAAACGGACAGCGTCGAACAGGGGCACGGTGAGGCGTGTCCTCAGCAGCGTTTCGCGCAGGGCGGCCGCGGTGCCGGGATCGTTGCCGATGGCGATGGCCTTGCCGACATATTCGTCGAAGGAGGTGGCCACGAGATGCCCGATGCCGGCGGCGTTCAGGATGCTGCCGGAGACGCGTGAGACGAAGGAACGACCGGCCAGGGCCAAAAGCGGAGCGCCGAACCACAGGGCGTCACTCGCCGTGGTATGCGAGCCGACCGGATAGGTGTCCAGCGCGAGATCGACCAGACCGTAGCGGGCCAGATGGGCCGCGTGCGGCAGGGGTCTTGCGAAGACCAGCCGGCCGGGATCGATGCCGTGCCGGACCGCCCGCGCGCGCAGCCGGCCATCCACCGCCTCGTCCTTGGACAGCAGCCACAGGACCGAGCCCGGCACGGCGCGCAGCGTGTCCATCCAGGCGGCGAACAGCTGGGAATTGATCTTGTAGACCTGGTTGAACGAGGCGAAGACGAACCCCTGGTCCGGCAGCCCGGCCTCGGCCCGCGTGGGCACGGGCGCAACCGGGCGGTCACGCCCGTTCGGCTGGTAGCAATCGGGCAGGCGCACCACCTTTTCCGTGAAGCCGGCCTCCGCTCCGGGTGGAATGGTGAAGCCGTCGGCGATGACATAGTCCACTTCCGCCATGCCGTAGGTGCCCGGATAGCCGAGCCAGGCCACCTGGATCGGCGCCAGCCGGTGCCTCAGCAGGCCGATGCGGGAACCGCCCGTATAGCCCTTCAGATCAACCAGCACATGGATTCCGTCGCGGCGCACCTGGGCGGCCACCTCCTCGTCGCTCAGGTCGCAGACATCGACGAACCGGTCCATGGCGGCGGCAATGCGCCGGCGGTCCGGATCCTCGCGCTTGCGGTCATAGGAATAGGCCGTGAGGCTGAAGCGCGACTGGTCGGTGGCTTCGATGACCTCAGTGATCAGCTTCAGAGTGGCGTGGTTGTGATAGTCGTTCGAGAGGTAGCCGATGCGGATCGGTCCATCGACCGGACAAACCGGCAGAGCAACGGGGCACGGCTCGACGGGTGCGGGGAAGCGCAGTGAGCGCCGCCGCGCCGTGTCCTTCTGCAGCTCGGGATCGTCGAAGAAGTTCAGCACCATGAACGGCGACAGATTTGCCTTCTGCCGTTCGGTGAGCTGCTTCGGGAGCATGGCGAGGATCGCATCCACCGTGTCGAGATCGGCCAGATGGGCGGCGGAATGGGCGATGCCGAAGGACATCGGATGGTCTGCCGGCAGCCGATCGAGGATCGTCCGGCCGAGTTCGACGACCTCGGCATGGGCCTCGATCTCGTAGAGCAGGTCCATCAGGCGCATGAGCGTGTCGAGCCGGGCCCCCGCGGCCCTCGCAAGATCGGCCTGCGCCTTCACGGCGCCGATCTTGTCGTCCATGCCGATCAGGGCGATGATCTTCAGCATGGACGCCATGGCATCGTCGGGAATCCGGGCGAGGATGGCGTCTGCAAGTTCGGCTGCCGCCTCGTTGCGGCCCTCCCGGACAGCCCGGGCGACCTCGTAGAGGTGTAGGATGGCGGAGAGGTTCTCCAGCTTCAGTCCGAGCGCCAGCGCCGAATCGGAGACGAAGCCGGCCTTCTCGAATACCGGGCCCATGGGCAGCCAGACGGCAGCGCCCGGATCCCGCGCGAAGGCCTTGCGGCCATGGACCACGGCGCCGGCGCGATCATCGACCGCAAGCGCCAGCATCATGGCCAGCGCATCGATCTTGGGATGCTCGGCCAGACCGCCAATATGGGCCACGATCGGCCGGGCGGCCTCCTCGTTGCCGGCGCGCACCATGCACCAGGCAAAGCTGAGGAAGGCATCCAGACGGGACGAATCGGCACGCGCCAGCGACAGCCACAGCTGGGCCGCCTGCAAATGGTCGCCATGGGCCAGATGCGCGGCCGCCAGCGCATCGATGTCGGCCGGATTGGCCGAACCCGCAAGGCGCGCCATGGTGTCGGAAGCGGCATCGAGGGCGGCCTGCGCCCGCTCCTCCAGGGCCCGGTGCGCGGCAATGCGCGGCTGGGCCATGACCAGTTGGCGGGCGATTCGCGCCGAGAGCGAGGCCTCGCCTCGGATCAGCGCCATCTCGGCGGCGCGAACGGCATAGTCGGTGGCATGGCGCTTGGTGCGCGCATCCAGCGGCTGGGACCATTCCAGAGCGAGGGTCATGCGGCACTCCGCCATCGCACGCCGGACCGCATCCGATGCGAGACATCGGCGGCCGGCCGTTAACGCACTGTTGCCGCAGATGGTTAATGCCGCTCTAACGGACGCTCCGGTCATCAAAAGGAAAGGGCGGCCCGAAGGCCGCCCCCGCCGGGATCGTCCGGACCTGCGCGATCAGCGCAGGAACTGGAGCACCTGCTGGTCGCCCTGCGAGGCGAAGGACAGGGCCGAGGTGGCGAGCTGCGCGCGGGTGTTGAGCGCGAGCAGGTTGGCGCCTTCCTCGTTCTGGTCGGCCAGGGTCAGGTTGTCGGCGCCGCCGCGCAGCGTGTTCATCATGGACTTGGTGAAGTCCTGACGGTTCTGCACGACCGAGAGGTTGGAGCCGAAGGCCGAGGACTGCGAGCGCAGCATGCCGAGCGCGTTCGACAGCTTGCCCAGGATCGCATCGAGGCCGGTGTCGGAGTCGGCCACGGACTGGGCCTGGGCATCGATCCCGAGATTGACCGAGGTGATCGGCTTGCCGCCCTTGGTCTGGATCGTGATCGAGCTCGAACCGGTCTCGTTGAAGGTGATCGACAGGCTGTCGCCGCGCAGCAGATTGATGCCGTTGAAGGAGGCATCCTCCGCGGTGCGGTCGAGCTGCTGGCGCAGATCGTTGAACTGGGTGATCAGGTCGGCACGGATCGTGTTGCCACCCACGGCGCTGGTGCCGTTGGTGCCCGTCAGGGCATCCGACTGGTCGTCGACGACGAGTTCGGCGGTCGAGAGGTTCTCGATGCGCAGCTTGCCGTTGTCGTTGGAGGCGCGAACCCTGCCGGCCAGATTGGTGTTGCCGTTGATCGCCGAGACGACGTCATCGAGCGTGGCGTTGGAGGCAATCGCCACGTCGATCGCGGTCGTGCCGACCGAGCCGCCGCTGAACGAGATGGTGCCGGCGGTCGCCGAGGACGCGAAAGCATAGCTCTCGCCCTTCCAGGACTTGTCCTGTCGGGCCTGGCGGATCGTCGACTGCAGGGCCTCGACGGTCCTGGTGATCGACTTCAGGCCGTTGTCAGCCGCCTCCAGCGTCTTGATGCCGTTGGACATGGAGTCCAGCAGGGCGCTGAGGTCGTTGGCACGCGAGTTGAGCGAGGCGGCGGTGAAGAAGTTCGTCGGATTGTCGAGAGCCGAGTTGACCTTCTTGCCGGTGGCGAGGCGACCCTGGACGATCTCGCGGTTGGCAGCGATGTTCTGCAGCGAGAGAAGGTTCGAGCGGACGCCGCGCGAGATGGTGATGTCAGTCATGAAACTTACCCTCTCCTAGGGACCCCTGCTCCTGAGGGGCTGGTCGATACGCCTCCACATCCTGGGAGGGCCTTCAGTTCCTCGAAGGCGGACTGATCCTGCATCCGACATCGTTAAAAAAGCGCATACGGCAAGCCCGCGTTCACCACGTCGCGCAAGACCCGGTTTTCCCTAACGGATCGTCTCCGCCGCCGGCCTGCCGCAGAACGAAAGAAGGGCGGCCCGGGGGCCGCCCTTGCAAGGTGTGGAGGTCTTTTCTGGTTCGTCTGCGATCAGCGCAGGAACTGGAGCACCTGCTGGTCGCCCTGCGAGGCGAAGGACAGGGCCGAGGTGGCGAGCTGCGCGCGGGTGTTGAGCGCGAGCAGGTTGGCGCCTTCCTCGTTCTGGTCGGCCAGCGTCAGGTTGTCGGCACCGCCGCGCAGCGTGTTCATCATGGACTTGGTGAAGTCCTGACGGTTCTGCACCATCGACAGGTTGGAGCCGAAGGCCGAGGACTGCGAGCGCAGCGAGCCGAGCGCCGTCGACAGCTTGTCGAGGACGGCGTCGAGACCCGCGTCGGTATCCGCGACATTGGTCTGCTGGGCGTCCACGCCAAGATTGGTCGCGTTGATCGCCTTGCCGCCCTTGGTCTGGATGGTCAGCGAGCTGGAGCCGGTCTCGTTGAATGTGATCGACAGGCTGTCGCCGCGCAGCAGGTTGATGCCGTTGAAGGAGGCATCCTCCGCGGTGCGGTCGAGCTGCTGGCGCAGGTCGTTGAACTGCTTGATCAGGTCGGCACGCACCGTGTTGCCGCCCACCGACGAGGTGCCGTTGGTGCCCGTCAGGGCATCCGACTGGTCGTCGACGACCAGATCGGCGGTCGAGAGGTTCTCGATGCGCAGCTTGCCGTTGTCGTTGGAGGCCCGGACCTTGCCGGCCAGGTTGGTGTTGCCGTTGATCGCCGAGACGACATCGTCAACCGTAGCGTTGGAGGCAATGGCCACGTCGATCGCGGTCGTGCCGACCGAGCCGCCGCTGAACGAGATGGTGCCGGCGGTCGCGGAGGCCGAGAACGCATAGCTCTCGCCCTTCCAGGACTTGTCCTGGCGGGCCTGGCGGATGGTCGACTGCAGCGACTCGACCGTCTTGGTGATCGACTTCAGGCCGTTGTCAGCCGCCTCCAGCGTCTTGATGCCGTTGGACATGGAGTCCAGCAGGGCGCCGAGATCGTTGGCACGCGAGTTGAGCGATGCGGCGGTGAAGAAGTTCGTCGGATTGTCGAGAGCCGAGTTGACCTTCTTGCCGGTGGCAAGGCGACCCTGAACGGTCTCGCGCTGCGCGGCGATGTTCTGCAGCGACAGCAGGTTGGAGCGGACGCCGCGCGAGATGGTGATGTCAGACATTTCAGAACCCTTTCCTAGGGGCCCCCGCTTCTGAGGGGCAGACAGTGATACCCCCCATTCCTGGGAGGGCCTTCAAATCCTCGAAGGCTCCCGGACTTTGATTTCCACCGCTTAAGAAAGACTTTTTTCGAACTAAGACTTGCAAAGCGCTGGAATGATGGTGAACAAAATCAGAATTAATACTGCATTAATAGAATATTAACCTTGACAAAATACTTATTGATTAACCGTTCATTGATTCGAAACCATGGGAGCAACCTTGCCATGCCTGCCGACATCGAGAAGGCCGCCATGCTCCGGAAAGCATCGTCCCCCTCCGAAGAAGCGGACCGGAACAGCTTCGGCTCCGATGGATGGATCCGTCAGGACGAGGTCGACACCGTCGCCAAGAGCATCGCCTTCCTTGTCCAGGAAATACTTTTGAACGGCTTCGACAGCATCAGTCACGCCGATCTCGCCGCACGGATCGACGTTCTGCTTTCTGCCATGCCGAGTGGAAGGTCTTTGGTCTTCGACCTGCAGCAGAACCTGTTCGAGGGCGACTTCATCGCCGCCATGCATCGCGCACTCGACCTGGTCGATCGCGAGCATGCGCTCATGGTCGCGGCCCGCAACCGGCAGGCCCTGCGATCCGGACCGTGAAGGCAGGCTCCGTCATGGCCGGCCACCGCCCCGCATTTACCGGCCGTTTACCATAACCGCCCAATCTCGCCGCCAGCGCGAAAGGGGTCAGCGATGCGCGTCGTCATTCTTGCCGGAGGACGCGGCACCCGCATTTCCGAGGAGACCGACGTCAAGCCCAAGCCGATGGTCGATATCGGCGGCCGTCCGATCCTCTGGCACATCATGCGCCATTATGCGGCGCAGGGCTTCGATGACTTCGTGATCGCCGCCGGCTACAAGGCCGAGGTCATCAAGCGCTTCTTCCTCGACGAGCTCGAGACGGCCGGTGACCTGACCATCGACAGCCGGCGGGGCCGCCTCGCCCAGGCCGGCCCTGCCGCCGACCGCTGGCGGGTGCGCATCATCGACACCGGCCTCGATACCAATACGGGCGGCCGCATCCTGCGGCTGAGACCGCTGCTCGACGGCGCGCCCTTCCTCGTGACCTATGGCGACGGCGTGTCGGACGTTCCCATCGACAGGGTCATCACCAGCCACCGCGCCCATGGCCACCTGGCCACCATCACCGCGGTCCACCCGCCGGCCAGGCTCGGCGGCATCGGCTTCGACGGCGACGAGGTGGCCAGCTTTGTCGAGCGGCCGCAAACGGGCGAGGGCTGGATCAATGGCGGCTTCGCCGTCTTCGAGCCGGCCGTCTTCGACTACCTGGCACGCGATGGCGATGCCGGCGCGCTTGAAACCGCGCTCTACGAACGCCTCGCGCGCGAAGGGCTGCTCGGCGCCTATCGCCACGACGGCTTCTGGCAATGCGTCGACACGCTGCGCGAGCTGCGTCTGCTGCAGGCCATGTGGGACAGCGGCAAGGCGCCCTGGAAGACCTGGAACGATCCGCCCATGACCCCTGCCGAAGCTGCCTGAGGCACCCGATGCGCGTTCTTCTGACCGGTCATGCCGGCTATGTGGGTTCGGTCGCCTCCTCCGTCCTGGCGGAGGCCGGCCACGCGGTTGTCGGGCTCGACACCGGCTTCTTTGCCCATTGCCATACCGACGGGCTCTCGCCGTCCGATCCGGCCACGATCCTCGCCAAGGACATCCGCGACATCGGACCGGGCGACCTTGAGGGATTCGATGCCGTCGTCCATCTGGCCGCCCTGTCCAACGACCCGATGGGCGACCTGGATCCGGCCCTCACCGAGGCCATCAACCGCGACGCCTCCATCGCGCTGGCCAGGGCGGCAAAGGCCGCGGGAGTCAGCCGCTTCGTCTTCGCCTCCTCCTGCTCGATCTATGGCGCCGGCGATCCCGAGCGGCTGCTGGACGAGAGCGCCCCGGTCAATCCGCTGACACCCTATGCCGCGAGCAAGGTCGAGACCGAACGCGCCCTCGCCGATCTCGCCGATCGCCACTTCGCGCCCACCTTCATGCGCAACGCCACCTGCTACGGTCTGTCGCCACGGCTCAGGCTCGATCTGGTGTTGAACAACCTGGTTGCCTCGGCCCTGGCGACCGGCGAGGTGCGCCTGCTGTCGAGCGGCCTG
Organism: Phreatobacter sp.; assembly: GCA_046295035.1. Lineage (GTDB taxonomy): Bacteria > Pseudomonadota > Alphaproteobacteria > Rhizobiales > Phreatobacteraceae > Phreatobacter. The sequence continues at coordinate 5,088 of JBKBOA010000036.1, read as the reverse complement.
TCCTGGCGACCGCTGCTCCATTGCCGCGATATGGCCCGCGCCGCTGCTGCCATCCTTGCCGCGCCCGTCGAAGCCGTCGCCGGACAGGCCTTCAACATCGGCCAGAGCGAGGAGAACCATCTCGTCCGCGGCATCGCCGCCATCGTCGCCGAGGCGGTTCCGGGGTCGACCGTTACCTATGCCGAAGGTGACGTGATCGATCCGCGCTCCTACCGCGTGGACTTCGGCAAGTTTCGGGCAGCCTTCCCCGATTTCCGCTTCCAGCACACCGCGCGCACGGGCGCGAAGGAACTGGCCGCCGCCCTTGCCGGCCGCGTCAGACCAGCCGATCTCACCGGCCCCCACTACATCCGGCTCGCCACGCTGAAGGCGCATCGCGCCGGCGGCCTGCTCGACCCGAGCCTGCGCTGGCTGGCCGCCCGGCCCCTGGCCACGTCCCGGTCCGAGGCCGATCGCGTGCCGGTGGCCGGCCCGTCCATCTCCGCGCGCGAGGTCGAACTGGTCGCCGATGCGGTCCGCACCGCCTGGTACGCCGACCATGCCAAGTACAACACCCGCTTCGAGCGCATGGTGGCCGACCTGACCGGCCGGCGGCATGCCATTTCCCTGGCTCACTGCACCTCGGCCATCCATCTGGCGCTGGCCGGCCTCGGCATCGGCCCCGGCGACGAGGTCATCGTGCCGGAATGCACCTGGGTGGCGACCGCCTCGCCGGTGGTCCAGACGGGTGCGACACCCGTCTTCTGCGACATCGACCCGGTGACCTGGTGCCTGTCGCCGGCGGCCTTCCGGGCCGCCATCACGCCCCGCACCCGCGCCGCCATCGTCGTGGACCTCTATGGCGGCATGGCCGACTGGGCCCGGCTGAAGGCCATTGCCGACGACCATGGCATCGTGCTGATCGAGGATGCAGCGGAGGCGATCGGCTCGCGCTATGACGGCCGGCCGGCCGGCTCCTTCGGGCTGGCCTCGGTCTTCTCCTTCCATGGGTCCAAGACGGTCACCACCGGCGAGGGCGGCATGTTGCTGACCGACGACGATGCCCTCGCCGAACGGGTCAACATCCTCCGCGATCAGGGTCGTCATCCGACCTCGCGGGCGCTCATCACCGAGGAAGTCGGCTTCAAGTACCGCATGTCGTCGCTGCAGGCTGCGATGGGCTGCGCCCAGATGGAGCGCCTCGACGAGCTCATCGCCATGAAGCGGGCGATCTTCGGCTGGTACCGGGACGCGCTTGCCGATGTTCCGCACCTCACCCTGAACGCCGAACCTGCCCGCGTGTTCAACACCTACTGGATGGTCACCGCCATCGTCGATCCCGGCCTCGGGCTCATCAAGCAGCAGCTCGCTGCCGAACTGGCGGCGGACGGGATCGACACACGGCCGTTCTTCTACCCGCTGAGCTGGCAGCCGGCCTTCCGTAATCAGCCTTCGGCCGCCGGCGCCGAAGCCCGCAATCCGGTCGCCTATGCGCTCTCGCCCCACGGCATCAATCTGCCGAGCGGCTACAACGTCACCGAGGCCGTCGCGCACCGCGTGGCCGCCAGCCTGCGCGCGGCCATCGCACGCAAGGCCGCCAGGGCCGCCTGAGGAGCATCACCGTCATGGGCGCCAGCCGCAAGCAGACCCGAAACCAGCCAGCCGCACCGCCGGTTCTGGCAGGCCGTCCGCTGGTCACGGTGGCCCTGCCCACCTACAACCGCGCCCGTTATCTCGACCGCTTCTTCCGTCACCATCTGACCACGCTCGAGGCACAGGGGCTCGACTTCGAGATCCTGGTCTCGGACAATGCCTCCACCGACGAGACGCCGGAGATCGTGGCCCGATGGGCCGCGGCAGACCGGCGCATCCGCTCCGTGCGCCAGAGCGAGAACATCGGCGCCTATGGCAATTTCCTCTACTGCTACCGCCAGGGCCGTGGCGAGTTCACGGTCTGGGTGGGTGACGATGACCTGCTGATCCCCGAGCGCATGAGCCGCTACCTCGGCCGTCTCGCCGCCTCGCCCGACATCGTCATGCTCCAGGCCCCTTGGCTGCTCATCGACGAGACCCGCGGCGATGCGGAGATGGGCACGTTCTACCGGCATGCGCAGGAGGAACTGTTCCAGCGCGGCGACCATGCCCGTTGCCTCAGTTTCCTGATGGACCACCATGTGTTTCCCGAATGGTTCATCGTGCGCACCGACATGGCAGCCGAGGTGATCGAGGGCGGGAACCCCTTCGTCTTTCACTATTTCGCCCATCTTGCCCGGGCGCTCACGGTCGGCGACGTGCTGTTCTGCCCCGAGCCCTTTGCCCGCGTCACGGCGGTCTCGCTCGGCGCCAACGAACATTCCGGCAACAGCGAGACCATGGACGGCTGGGACCGCTTCCGAGGTGGCCTCGAATATTTCGCGTCCTTCGCCCCGCCTGCCCCCGAGGATCAGCCGCGCTTCGCCCTGCGCCTGCAGAACTTCACCGCAACGCGCATGCAGGTCGCCACCGGCCTCCACATCGCGGCGCGCAACTGGAGCCATGCCTATCACCTGGATCGGCGGTTGCGGGCCCATGGACGGCAGGGATACGAGCCGGAGGCCCGCCCGGTTGTGTCGGGCCTTGCCGCCATCGAGGCGATCGTCGCCGAGGCGCGCGCGCAGGCCCGGCGACTTGTGGTGCTCGACGACATGATCGCTGACGACACGCTGGAGGGGCTTGCCCCCAAGGTGCGTGAGGCGATCATCCGCCGCCGCGACCCGCGCGCGGCGAGCCCGGCGCCCAAGGCCTTCGCGCTGCTCAGGCCTCCGCCGCAGGATCTGCTCGGACCCCACGACATCGTCATCGATCTGGCCGCAGCGTTTCGCCGCTGCCCGCCCTGAGGTGCGCCGGTCATGGAGATCGTGCTCGCCCCCGACATCTTCCTGCGTCTGCGCGACACGCCGTGGGATGCGCGGGCGCTGGGCCGGCCGACCCGCGACGTGGTCGAACTGGCCCTGGCCTGCGAGGCCGGGCACGACCGCGGGCTCGACGACCGACTGTTCGACGCCCTGGACGAGCTGCTCGGGTCGGACGGCGTCGGCCTGGTCACGGCGCGCGTGCCGGCGGACCGGCGCGCGGCCATTGGCCGCTTGCAGGAAGCCGGGTTCCGTTATGTCGAGACCGCCTATCGGCTCGGGCTGCGCAGTCTCGCGCGCTACGAGCCGCCGGCCCGCGTCACCCGCCGCGTGGCCCTGCGCGAGGCGGTTCCTGCCGACCGGGCGGCCCTGGTCGCCCAGGCGGCCGACAGCTTCCGCTACGGCCGCTTCGCCGAAGATCCGTGGATCGCTCCGGAGGTCAACCGGCGCCGTCAGATCGACTGGATGGAAGGCCTGCTCGACGGTCGCGCGCGTGTGCTGGTGGCCGATGTGGAGGGCGCTCCCGGCGCGTTCATGGCCTTTCGCACGCAAGGATCGGAGGCCGACCTGATCCTGGCCGGAACTCGGCCGAAGCTGGCCCTGCTCGCCTATCCGCTCTGGATCGCGGTGCTCGAACAGCTGCGGGCGGAAGGCATCGAACGGGCCCACACCATGATTTCCGCTGCCAATCTCGGCGTGGTCAACCTCTACGGCACGCTCGGCTTCCGTTTCGAGCAGGCCCTGGTGGGCCTGCACCTGCACCGCCCCTGAGGGACGGTGCAGGCGCGAACGGCCTATTGCCGCGGCTGCTGCTGGCTCTGCTCCTGCCCCTCGCCACCGGCGATGAGATCCGTGATGCGCCGGACGGTGACACGCCGGTTCTCCCGCGACGGGCCCTGCGTCTGCACCTTGGGATATTGCGAGCCGTACCCCTGGGTCGTCAGGTTCTCCGGCGGCACATTGAAGGTCTGGGTCAGGATCGCGGCGACCGACTGGGCCCGACGGTCGGACAGCGACAGGTTGTCGACGTCATTGCCGACGAGATCGGTATGTCCCTCGATCAGGAACATTTCCTGAGGGTTGGCCTGGATGGCGCGATTGAGCGCCTGGGCGATGGTGGCAAGGCGCTCCACCTCGCCCGGATTGACCGTCCAGGAGCCGGTATCGAAGGTGACCGTGTTGACGTCCACGCTGCGGGTATAGGCACGCACCGCCGGGCTGTAGCGCACTTCGTCCAGCGTGTAGCGGCGCGGCACCCGCGCGACCGGCGGGGCCGTCAGCGTCTCGTAGATCACGTCGGGATCGGCCTCACCGGCATCGACAATGTAGCGCTCGCGCGGAATGCGGATGTCCGGGGGCGGCAGATAGACGATCTGCTCCTCGAAGGTGCGCGGGCGCGGCCGGAAGGCATTGTCGATGAGGATCACCTCGCGCCCGTCGGGATAGCGGCGGATGCGCCTGAGGAGCTGTCCGTATTCGTCGGTGACGGTGATGATCCTGACACCGCCCGGCCGATCGTAGATCGTCACCATCTCGTTGCCGTGCCGTTCGGTGCGCACCTGCCCGCCCAGTTCGCGGAACCGGGCCGTCTCGTCGTGGCGGATGAAGAACCCTTCGCCGTCGCGCACGATGGTCCGGCCGGGCTCGTGGATCACGGTGACGCCGTCCTGCGTGAACTCGCGGCGGCTCTGGCGGATGTCGTCCACCCGCTCGGCGCGCGCGCCCTGGCTGAGCATGAAGCCACCGACGAGGCCTGCCCCCACGCCGAGGGCGGCTGCACCGGCCGGACCGATGCGCGAGCCGCGGCGCTGCTCAGGCGGACCGGAGGGCGGCTGCTGGCCGCCGGCAAAGCCCGGACGCTGCCCGAAGCCGGGCTGGCCGGGCACAGGCTGTCCGGGGGCCTGGGGCTGGGCGAAACCGGGCTGACCAGGGGCAGGCTGTCCCGGCGGCTGGGGCTGCACGAAACCGGGGCGTGGCGGCTGACCGGGCTGACCGGCGGGCGGCTGGGCCATGCCGGGAGCCGGCGGCTGGCCCGGACGCTGGATGCCGGGCGGGATCGGCGGCTGACCGGCCACGGGGGGGCTCGCCTGTCCCGGCTGGCCGGCGGGCGGCTGGGCCATGCCGGGAGCCGGCGGCTGGCCCGGACGCTGGATGCCGGGCGGGATCGGCGGCTGACCGGCCACGGGGGGGCTCGCCTGTCCCGGCTGACCGGCCGGCG
>JBKBOA010000035.1:0-34115 GCA_046295035.1 Phreatobacter sp. | reverse complement strand
AAGCTCAAGCACTTCCGCCGCTTCGCCACCCGCTACGACCGCCGCGCCAGCCACTTCCTCAGCTTCATCCACCTCGCCAGCGCCATCCTCTGGATGCGCTGAATGTCGATTCAGCCTAGGGTCCGCGGTCCCGGCTCAGCCGTTGGCGACCCGTGCGCCCGGCAGGGCGATGCGGGTGGCAAGCCAGTTCTCCAGGGCCGCGGGCGGCAGGGCCGGGGAGAACAGGAAGCCCTGCAGCACATCGCAGCGCAGCGCCTCCAGGAAGCGCCGCTGGGCCGCGGTCTCCACGCCCTCGGCCACGACGGTCAGGCCGAGGCTGCGGCCGATGCGAATGACGGTGGAGGCGACCTCGCGGGCATTGCGGTCGGTCTCCAGGCCCTGCATGAAGCTGCGGTCGATCTTGATCTCCTCGATCGGCAGCCGGGTGATCGACGACAGGCTGGAATAGCCCGTGCCGAAATCGTCCAGCGACAGCCGTACGCCGAGGTCGTGAATGGCCCCGACGGTCGCGGCCGTGGTGGGGCAATCGTCCATCATGAGGCTCTCGGTGATTTCCAGCGTCAGCGCGCTCGCACGCAGGCCATGGCGCGTCAGCGTCTCGGCGACATGGATCGGCAGGTCGCGGTTGCGGAAGTTCAGCGGCGACAGGTTGATGGCAACGCCCGGAATGGCAAAGCCGCGCCGCTGCCAGGCGGCCAGCTGGGCGCAGGCCTCGTCGATGGCCCACAGGCCGATGTCCTCGACCAGGCCCATTTCCTCCGCCAGGGCAATGAAGCGGCCCGGCGGCACCTCGCCGAAGGCCGGGTGGCACCAGCGGGCCAGCGCCTCCAGGCCGTGGATGGCACCGGTATCGCCGCTGATCTGGGGCTGATAGGCCAGCCAGAGCTGGCGATCGCGAACGGCTTCCTTGAGGGCCGTGCCCATGATCAGCCGCTCCTGCGCGAGCACGTTCATGGCCGGACTGAAGAAGCGGTGGGTGCCGCGCCCGGCACTCTTGGCCTCATACATGGCCGTGTCGGCATGTTTCAGCAGCGTCTCGCGGTCCCGGCCGTCAACGGGATAGAGGCTGATGCCGATGCTGGCGGTGATCGGCAGGGCCATGTCCTCGATCGTCACCGGCGCGGCGAGCGCCTGCCGGATGCGCGCGGCCACTCCCGCGGCCTGATCGGCTGAGCAATCGGACAGCAGCACCACGAACTCGTCGCCGCCGAGCCGGCTGACGAGATCGCCGCCGCGCGTCTGGGCCTTCAGCCGGTGGGCAATCTCGACGAGCAGACTGTCGCCGGCCGAATGGCCGAGGCTGTCATTGACATCCTTGAAGTGATCGATGTCGAGGAACAGGAGCGCCAGCGAGCCCTCCGCGCCGGCGGCGGCGATGGCCTCGTCGATCCGTTCGCCGAGCAGCGTGCGGTTCGGCAGGCCGGTCAGCGTGTCGTAATAGGCGAGCTGGGCAATGCGCTCCTTGGCATCATGGCGCTCCAGGGCGAGGGCGCACAGGTGCACGCAGGCCTCGACCAGCCGTTCATGCCACGGGCTCGGCCCCCGCTTCTCGCGGAAGTAGAAGGCGAAGGTGCCGGCCACGCGCCCGTCCTTCAGCTTGATCGGGCTCGACCAGCAGGCAAGCAGTCCGAGCGGCAGCGGCAGGTCCTTGTAGGGGGCCCACAGCGGATCGGTCTCGATGTCTTCCACCAGCACGGGCTCGCCGCGCCAGGCCGCGGTGCCGCACGAGCCGACATCCGGTCCGATGGGAACGCCATCGAGCGCGTCGGAATAGGACTGCGGCAGGCTGGGTGCGGCCAGCGGCCTCAGCCGGCCCTCCGCATCCACGCGCAGGATGGAGCAGACCACGCCCGGGGCGATCGTCTCGACCTGGCGGCAGACGATCTCGGCGATCTCGGTCTGGTTGCGGTCATTGGCCAGGGCCTCCAGCACCACCTGCTGGAGCAGCTGCATCTGGCGGGCCTCGGTGATGTTGGAAATCAGCGAGACGGCGTGACGGAACGTGCCCGACGGGTCGTGGATGGGATTGATCGTCACGGCGATCCACAGTTCCCGGCCGGCCTTGTCATAGGCCATGGCCTCGAGGTTCAGGCCGGACTGCATGGATTTCAGGCTGTTCAGCCGCTCGATCACCTGCGGGTCGGTGTGCCGGCCCGCGAGAAGCCGGGTCGGCAACTGGCCGCGCACCTCGTCCATGCCGTAGCCGAACATGTCGGAGAAGGCGCGGTTGCAATAGACGATGCGATGGCGCTCGTCGGTGATCAGCACCGCCCGGTCGGTCTCGTTGGCGACGAGCGAGAGCAGATAGAGCTCCTCGCGCCGCCTGACCTCCTCGGTCACGTCCTGCACGAAGGCGGAGTAGAAGATGCGTCCGTCGATGCTCACGCGCGACAGCGACAGCGAGCCATGCCGCACGGTGCCGTCGGGGCGCTCGATCGGCACCTCGACGCTGGTGCCGACCAGCCTGTCGGAGGCCCCGTTGCGGTTGCGGGCAATGTGGCCGTCATGGTGCGCGCGGAGCGCGGCAGGCACCAGCATGCCGACATTGCGGCCGATCACCTCTTCGCGGCCGCGGCCCCACAGGCGCTCCGCCGCCGCGTTGAAGAAGACCACCTCGTTGCGGTCGTCGATGATGACCACGGCATCGACGGCCTGCTCCAGGATGGGCGCGAACAGGCCCGCCTGGGTGCTTGCCGCAAGGCTCTCCTGCGGCCGATGCGCGGCGCGTCTGCGGTCGGTCGGTTCGAGCCATTCGCCCATGCGGCCACTTCGCCCCGCTTCCTGGTTTCCGGCCCATTCGCGGGCTTTCAGAGCCTTCCTCCGCCCCGATCACAGCCGAAACAGGTAAACAAACCTGCCGACGCGCCGAGGTCGCCAGCGGACTGGTTCCCGAATTGTCAACGGACCGGTGGCAGGACAGGCAGGCCCGTCGGAGCTTGACAAATCCTTACATTCATATATTTGAATGAAAAATCTGCTCGGAGGAGGAGCAAGCCATGGAGAATGTCGGAGGCGTGGATCGCATCCTGCGCTTCGTCGTCGGGGCCCTGTTGCTCATCGTCCCGTTCCTGCCGCCGGTCAGCGCTGCCCTCTCGGCCCTCGGCACCTTCGTCTGGGTCGTGCCGATCGTCGGCGTCGTGATGATCCTCACGGCCCTGTTCCGCTTCTGCCCGGCCTACACGCTGTTCGGCATCACCACCTGCCGGCGCTGAGGCCGCACCGGGCCGTCATTCGGGAGACTGTTCGCATCATGTCGCTTGGAACCACCACCCTTTCGCCGGCCGGCAGTCGCGCCGGCCTTGCCATCGACTGGACCCCCTATCTGGTGGGCGTCGGCATCGGCGTCCTCAGCTGGGCCGTGTTCGTCATCGTCAATAATCCCCTCGGCATCACCACCGCGCTGTCCCAAGTGTCCGGCGGCGCCGCAACGCCGATCCTCGGCGCGGAGGCCGTGGCGCGCAACAGCTACTGGGCGCGCAACGCCTTCGTGCTCGACTATGGCACGCTGTTCCTGGTCGGCACGCTGCTCGGCGGCTTCCTGTCGGCCATCCTGTCGGGCTCTTTCCGCCTCGAGCAGGTTCCGACGGTCTGGGCCGAGCGGTTCGGTGCCTCGCCACTGAAGCGCTATGCGGTTGCCTTCCTCGGCGGCGCGATCGCCATGTATGGCGCACGCCTCGCCAATGGCTGCACCAGCGGCAACGGCATTTCGGGAGGCCTTCAGCTCGCGCTCAGCGGCTGGGTGTTCCTGGCCGTGATGTTCCCGGTGGGCATTGCCACCGCCTTCCTGCTCTATCGCACGCGCTGAGGAGGATCCTGACATGACCCTTCCGATCACCGGCAATGCCGCCCTCGTCCTGGCGGTCGTCTTCGGCGCCGCCTTCGGCTTCCTGCTGCACCGTGGCCGCGTCGCCGACTACAACACCATCATCCGGCAGTTCCTGTTCCGTGACTTCACGGTGCTGAAGATCATGCTCACCGCCATCATCGTCGGCGGTGTGGGCGTGTTCCTGCTGACCCAGGCGGGCTATGCCAAGTTCCACATCAAGCCGGCCGACCTCCTCGCCGTCGCGCTGGGTGCCGCCCTGTTCGGCATCGGCATGGTGCTCTACGGCTACTGCCCCGGCACCGCGCTGGCGGCCATCGGCGGCGGCAGCCTGCATGCGCTGGTCGGCGCCTTCGGCATGATCGCTGGCGGCATTGCCTATGCCCTGACCTTCGACTGGGTGAAGGCCACCATCCTGCCGGTCGGCGCGATGGGGCGCGTCCAGCTGCACACGCTGCTCGGCATCAGCCCCTGGCTGATCTTTGCGGCCCTTGCAGTGATCGCGCTCGCGCTGTTCGTCACCGTCGAGCGCACCGAGGCCGCTCGCCGCTGAGCTTTCTGACCGGTGCTCCTCCCCCTCAACTGCCGGTCAACGAGGCGCCGTCCCGCAAGGGGCGGCGCCTTTCTCATGCCCATGTGCATGCAATTCGGGGCATCTGCCTAATTCATGGGCGCTCCTGATCTGTCCCGCTGGCCGGGGCAGCCGCATCTGCCGCTGGAACGGGCCTTGCTGGGTGCGAGGTCGCCTTCCACCGATGCGATGACAGGACCTGTCCGTGCCTGCCTTTCCCACCCTTGACGAACTGCATCGGCGCTATGCCGATGGCGTGCCCGTTGCCGAGGTGATTGCCGGCGCCTATGCGCGTCTGGCGGAGGTCGGCGATCCCGGCATCTTCATCCATCTGGTTCCGGCCGAGGCGGCTGAGGCCGCTGCGGCCGGCCTCGGTCCGTTCGATCCGGTGGCCAAGCCCCTCTGGGGCATCCCCTTCGCGGTCAAGGACAATGTCGATGTGGCCGGTCTGCCGACCACCGCGGCCTGCCCGGCCTTTTCCCATGTGGCGGCGACGACCGCCTTCGCCGTGCAGAAGCTGCTCGATGCCGGAGCCATCCTGATCGGCAAGACCAATCTCGACCAGTTCGCCACCGGCCTTGTCGGGCTGCGCACCCCCTGGCCGGTGCCGCGCAACGCCCTCGATCCGCGCTATGTCCCGGGAGGATCGAGTTCCGGCTCCGCGGTGGCGGTCGCCCATGGCATCGTCAGCTTCGCCATCGGCACCGACACGGCCGGTTCCGGCCGCGTGCCCGCGGCGCTCAACAACATTGTCGGCCTGAAGCCATCGCTCGGCAGCGTCTCGGGAAGCGGCATGGTGCCGGCCTGCCGCACCCTCGACACGCTGTCGGTCTTTGCCGGCACCGTGGCCGATGCCGACCGGGTCTATCGGATCATGCTCGGTCATGACCCCGCCGATGCCTTCTGCCGCAACCTGCCGGTGGAGCCGGTTCCCGCCGGCCTGCCCGCCGGCCTGCGCATCGGCGTGCCCGACCGGGCCGGACGACGCTTCGGCGGCGACAGCCTGTCGGAGGCGGCCTTCGATGCGGCGCTGGCGGACCTGGCTGCGGTGACCGGGGCCCGTCCCGAGGCCGTGGACATGGCGCCGCTGTTCGCCGTGGCGGAGCTGCTTTACCAGGGCCCCTGGGTGGCCGAGCGCTACCATGCCATCCGGGCGATCATCGAGACGACCCCGGACGTGTTGCATCCGACCACGCGCGCCATCATCGGCGCCGCTGCCGGCATGAGGGCCGTCGATGTCTTCGACGGCCTCTACCGCCTGGCCGACCTGCGCCGGGCTGCCGAGCCGATCTGGGCGGCCATCGACGTGCTGGCCGTGCCGACCTATCCGCGCCCGCGCACGGTCGAGGCCCTGAAGGCCGATCCGGTGGCGCCGAACAGCGAGCTCGGCACCTATACCAATTTCGTCAATCTGCTCGACCTGTGCGCGCTGGCCGTGCCCGGCCGGTTTCGCGCGGACGGCTTTCCGTCAGGCGTGACACTGATCGCTCCGCGCGGGCGCGACGGTCTCATCGCCGCCATCGGCCAGCGCCTGCATGCCGCTTCGGGCGCCGGCATCGGCGCCCGCCGTCATGCCCTGCCGACGGACTGAGCCGGCAGCGCCTCAGCGGGCCTGACGCGCGATGATCCGGCTCTGGATGTCGTCATAGACGTTCTGGGGGATGATGTTGCGGCGGGTCAGCTCGTCCTTGCCGCGATAGGGACGGCCGCGGATGATCGCGTCGGCCCGCGCCTCGCCGATCCCCCTCAGCGTCATCAGCTCCTGGCGGCTCGCCGAATTGATGTCGATGAGCGCGGCCTGCGGGGCGGCAGGAGCCGGCGTGGTCGCGGGCGCGGGTGCCGGCCGCGTCGCCGGCTGCGTGGCCGTCTGCGCGAGGGCCGTCCCGGCGGCGAGGCTGAGAAGCGTGGCGGCGATCAGGCTCTTGAACATGGCTGGTTCCCCTTGGGTCCTCTGCGGCACCCCGGCACCCGGTCGGCTGGCGGTCGCGCGCCTTGCCGGGAATCGCCGTGGCTCCACGCGGCCATGCAAGCACCGCCGGCCCCACCGCTCAAGCCGATCCTGCCACCGGCCGCGCCCTGCCTGTCTGGTCGTCTGTCCCAGAAAAGCGAACGTTCATTCATTATTGCATTGCGATACAATCGGGTTCCAGCTATGGGAACGGCCGGCTTCCGGAACCCCCCTCATGCCCCGCATCGATGACATCCAGCGAACGGATCGCAAGTCGGCCATCCTCGATGCGGCCGAGCGCTGCTTCGTGCGCTCGGGCTTCCATGGCGCCTCGATGAGCGAGATCTGCGCCGAGGCGGGGATGAGCCCCGGCAATCTCTATCGCTATTTCCCGTCCAAGGAGGCGATGATCGAGGGCCTGTGCGAACGCGACTTCGACGAGGCGAGCGAGCAGTTCGCCAGGCTCGAACAGGCGCCCGACATCTGGCAGGCCTTCGAGGCCATCGCCCGCCTGCACCTGATCGAGGAGCCGCGCGAGCACTGCGCGATGTGGATCGAGACCATGTCGGAGGTGGCGCGCAATCCGCAGATCGCGGCGCTGCGCGGGCGGGTCGATGCCTTCATCCACGACCGGATCTACCGCGCCCTCGACCTGGCGCGGGCCCGGGGCGAGACCTCGCCGCACGCCGACATCGAGCGCGCCGTCCAGTTCCTCATCACCTTCGCCGACGGCCTGATGCTGCGGCGCGCGCGCGATCCGGACTTTGATCCCGTGCCGCATGTGGACATCATGTTCTCGGTGCTGCGCGACATGCTGCTGAAGCCGCCACCCGCCTCCAACGACAACACGACCTGAGCCCTTCCGATGGTGCGCCCCGCGTCCCCCGCCCTCGTCCTCGCCGCGCTGCTGGCCGCGGCCGCCCCCGCCGTCGCGCAGACGGCCGCCCCGCTGCCGGGCCAGGCGGCGCCATCGGTCACGGTGGCTACCGCCGTCCGCGACACGATCCGCGAGACGGTCATTGCCTCCGGATCCTTCGTCGCGCGCGAGGAGGTGCTCGTCTCGCCGGAGGTGGACGGCCTGTCCATCGTCGCCATCCTGGCTGAGGAGGGCGATCGGGTGGTCGCCGGTCAGGTTCTGGCCCGCCTCAACCGGGAGATGCTCGACGTGCAGCTGGCCCAGAACGGCGCGCAGATCGCCCGCGCCGAGGCGGCCGTTGCCCAGGCGCGGGCCTCGATCGCGGAGGCGACGGCCTCGCGCGCGCTCGCCGACCAGCAGCTGGAGCGCACCCGCCAGCTCCAGCGCGCCGGCGCGGCGACCCTCGATGTCCTCGACCAGCGCACCACGGCCGCCAGCACGGCGGCCGCGCGCGTGGAGGCGGTCACCAATGCCCTGGCCCTCGCCGAGGCCGACCTGACGCTTGCCCGCGCCCAGCGGCGCGACATCGAGCTGAGGATCAGCCGGACCGAGATCCGCGCGCGGGTCGGCGGCACCGTCTCGCGTCGCACCGCCCGGCTCGGCGCGGTGGCGATGGCAGCCGGCGAGCCGCTGTTCCGCATCATCGCGGACTCGGCGGTGGAGCTGGAGGCCGATGTCCCCGAGACGACGCTGGCCCGCCTGCGGCCCGGCCAGACGGCGGCGGTGGAGGCGGCCGGCTTCGACGGCGCCATCGAGGGCAAGGTGCGGCTGGTCGCGCCGGAGGTGAACCGCATCAACCGGCTCGGCCGGGTTCGCATCGCGGTGGTGTCCGAGCGCATGCCGCCGCTCGGTTCCTTCGGCCGCGCCACCGTCGAGGTCGCGCGCAGCGAGGGGGTTCTCGTGCCGCTGTCCTCGGTCATGTTCGGGCGCCAGCCCTCGGTGCAGGTGGTGAAGGATGGCGTCGTGGAGACGCGGGCCGTCGTGCCGGGCCTGCGAGCCGATGGCCGCGTCGAGATCCGCGAGGGTCTGAAGGAGGGCGAGCAGGTGGTCGCCGTCTCCGGCAGCTTCGTGCGCCATGGCGACCGGGTCACCCCGGTCGCGCTGGCCGCGCGCTGAGGGCCAGGCCATGGCGTTCAACGTTTCCGCCTATTCGATCCGCCAGCCGGTCCCCTCGATCGTGCTGTTCGTGGTGCTCTGCTTCCTCGGCTGGATGAGCTATCTCAACCTGCCGGTGACGCGCTTTCCCAATATCGACGTGCCGCTGATCCAGGTGACCGTGGTGCAGGCGGGCGCGGCTCCGGCGGAGCTGGAGACGCAGGTCGCCAAGAAGGTGGAGGACGCGGTCGCCAATATCGCCGGGGTCAAGAACGTCATCTCCAACCTGACCGATGGTCAGTCGACGACCATCGTCGAGTTCCGCCTTGAGGTGAACACCGACCGGGCGCTGAACGACGTCAAGGATGCCATCGCCAAGATCCGGGCAGACCTGCCGCGCAACATCGAGGAGCCGATCATCGAGCGTCTCGATGTCGAGAACCAGCCGATCATGACGGTGGCGGTTGCCGCGCCGTCCCTCACGCTGGAGCAGCTGTCCTGGTTCGTCGACGACACCGTGAAGCGCGAATTGCAGGGCCTGCGCGGCATCGGTCGCGTCAGCCGCAACGGCGGGGTGGCGCGCGAGATCCGCGTCTCGCTCGATCCCGACCGGCTGATGGCGCTGGGCATCACGGCGGGTGAGGTCAATGCCCGCGTGCGTGCGACCAATGTCGACCTGGCCGGCGGCCGCGGCGATGTCGGCGGGCAGGAGCAGTCCATCCGCACGCTCGCCGGCGCGCGCACGGTGGAGGAGCTCGCCAACACGCGCATCGTCCTGTCCGGCGGACGCGAGGTGCGGCTTGCCGACCTCGGCAAGGTGGAGGATCTCTACGAGGAGCCGCGCTCCTTCACCCGGCTCAACGGCGAGACGCCGACCGTGGCGTTCCAGGTGTTCCGTTCCAAGGGGGCGTCGGATGTGCGGGTGGCGGCCCTGGCGCGCGCCAAGATCGACGAGCTGCGCGCGGCCCATCCCCGGATCACCTTCACGGAGATCGACAATTCCGTGAACTACACGGCCGGCAACCACAAGTCGGCCATGGCCATGCTGATGGAGGGCGCAGGCCTGACCATCATCGTGGTGTTCCTGTTCCTGCGCGACCTGCGAGCCACCATCATCTCGGCCATCGCGCTGCCGCTGTCCATCATCCCGACCTTCTGGGTCATGGAGCTGATGGGCTTCTCGATGAACCTCGTCTCGCTGCTGGCCATCATCCTGGTCACCGGCATCTTGGTGGATGATGCCATCGTCGAGATCGAGAACATCGTCCGGCACATGAAGATGGGCAAATCGCCCTACCGCGCCTCCATGGAGGCGGCCGACGAGATCGGCCTTGCGGTCATCGCCATCTCGCTGACCATCGTCGCGGTATTCGCGCCGGTTTCGTTCATGGGCGGCATTGCCGGGCAGTACTTCAAGCAGTTCGGCCTGGTGGTGGCGGTCGCCGTGCTGTTCTCGCTGCTGGTCGCCCGGCTCATCACGCCCATGGTGGCGGCCTATTTCCTCAGGGCCCATGCCCACAGGGAGCCGAAGGACGGTCTCCTCATGCGCGGCTACCTCCGCTTCCTGTCGGGCACGCTGCGCTTCCGCTACCTGACGCTCCTGGCCGGCATCGGCGTGTTCGCCCTGTCGATCTGGGCGATCCGCTTCCTGCCGACCGGCTTCATCCCGTTCCCCGACGAGGCGCGCTTCGTGATTTCGGTCGAACTGCCTCCGGGCTCCACGCTGGACGATACGCGCCGGCGCACGGACGAACTGGCCAAGCTGATCCGGGCCGAGATCCCGGAGGTGGAATCGGTGCTGACGGTCGGCGGCTCCAATCCGGTCGGCACGCGCGAGATCCGCCGCGCGACGATGATCGTCCGCCTGGTCCACAAGACCAAGCGCGAGCGCAAGCAGCGCCAGATCCAGCAGGCCACCTCGCCGCTGTTCACCCGGGTTCCGGATATCCGCGCCTGGTATGTCAACGACCGCGGCGAGCGCGAGCTCTCGATCATCGTGCGCGGCACCCACGCCGACAACCTGTCGCGGGCGGTGGCCGGGATCGAGGCGCAGATGCGTCAGGTGCCGGGCTTCGTGAATGTCGCGGCGACCGCCGGCCTGGAACGGCCGGAGATCCGCGTGGTGCCCAGGCCGGACGAGGCAGCCCGCTATGGCGTGACCACCGACCAGATCTCGGAAGCCGTGCGCATCGCCACGATCGGCGACGTGGCGGCAAATCTCGCCAAGTTCAATGCCGGCGACCGCCTGGTGCCGATCCGCGTGCAGCTCGACACCGAGGCCCGCGCCGATCTCGACCTGATCGCGGCCCTGTCGGTGACCACCACGACGGGTCAGCAGGTGCCGCTGACCGCCGTGGCCGACATCTCCTTCGGCCAGGGGCCCTCGTCCATCGAGCGCTACAACCGCGTGCGCCGCGTCAACATCGGCACCGACCTCGCGGCGGGGCTGGAGATCGGTCCGGCGCTGGAGACGGTGTTCGCCCTGCCCGCAGCGCGCAACCTTCCTCCGGGCGTCTCCTTCCAGCGCAGTGGCGATGCCGAGATCATGGAGGAGGTGTTCCAGGGCTTTGCCGTCGCCATGGGCACAGGCCTGCTGATGGTGCTCGGTGTCCTCGTCCTGCTGTTCCACTCGGTGTTCCAGCCGCTGACCATCCTGATGTCGCTGCCGCTGTCGCTCGGCGGCGTCATCATCGCGCTGCTGCTCACCAACAATGCCATCTCCATGCCGGTGGTGATCGGCATCCTCATGCTGATGGGCATCGTCACGAAGAACGCCATCATGCTGGTGGACTTCGCCGTGGAGAAGGTGAGGGAGGGCGCCGACCGGCGCACTGCCATCCTCGATGCCGGCCGCAAGCGCGCCCGGCCCATCATCATGACGACCATCGCCATGGGCGCCGGCATGATCCCGCCGGCGCTCGGCTCCGGCGACGGCGGCGAGTTCCGCGCGCCGATGGCGATCGCGGTCATCGGCGGCCTGCTGGTCTCCACCGTGCTGAGCCTGGTCTTCGTGCCGTCCTTCTACACGGTCATGGACGATGTCAGCCGCTTCTTCTCCTGGGCCTTCGGTCGCTTCGTCGGCCCGGTCGACGAACCGGACCAGCCCGCCGCCCATGGTCATGGCCCGCCGCCGGTGGCCGCGCCGCATCCGCCGCCACCGCTGCGGGTTGCGGCCGAGTAGGGCATGGGCCCGGGCCTCCCGGACACGCGGGGTGCAGCCCGGGCCCGGCGTCGCGGGTCCGCCCCCTGGATGCCGGGCTCCCTGCATCGGGGGCTGACAGGCCGGCCATCCTCTCCTAGAGCTTGATGCTGACAGGGAGGGCGTCATGGCCGATCACCTTCAGCCCGTCAGGCCGGTCGTCAGCATCAGGATCGACTTCGCGCCCGGAATGCGTCTCGGGCCGGGCAAGGCCGACCTGCTGGAGGGCATTGCCGGAACCGGATCCATCGCGGCAGCTGGGCGGCAGATGGGCATGAGCTACAAGCGCGCCTGGATGCTGGTCGAAGCCCTGAACGCCATGTTCCGCGGACCGCTGGTGGTGTCGACGAAGGGCGGGCGTGCCGGTGGCGGCGCGGAGCTCACCGACCTCGGGCGGCAGGTGCTTGCAGCCTACCGGCGGATCGAGGCCGCTGCCACCGCCGACGGATCTGGCGACCTGGCGCGTCTGGCCTCGGCCTTTCGCCCTCCAGGATGAGCGCGGGAACCGCATTGACACGCTTCTCGGGTGCAGCGATATTTCCATTCATACATATCGTTGGGATCCTCCACCATGCTGTTCACACGCCGCCTGACATCGGCCCTTGCCGGCCTTGCCATCGCCGCGGGCCTGGCCGGTCCCGCTCTCGGTCAGCAGGGAGCGCCGGCGATCGCCGCAGCGGCTGACCTGAAGTTCGCCCTGGAGGAGGCGGCCGAGCTGTTCCAACGCCAGACCGGGCAGCAGGTGCGTCTCGTGTTCGGCTCATCGGGGAACTTCGCCCGCCAGCTGCAGCAGGGCGCGCCCTTCGAGATGTTCCTGTCGGCCGACGAGGGCTTCGTCTTCCAGCTGGCCGATGCCGGACTGACACTGGATCGCGGCACGCTCTATGCCGAGGGGCGCATCGTCATCATGGCGCCGCACGGTTCCGCGCTGAAGCCCGATAGCAAGCTGGACGATCTGCGCGCCGCCCTTGCCGACGGCCGCATCAGCCGCTTTGCCATCGCGAATCCGGAACATGCACCCTATGGCCGCGCCGCCGAGCAGGCTCTGAAGAGCCAAGGGCTCTGGGATGCGATCCAGCCCCGACTGGTGCTGGGCGAGAACGTCTCGCAGGCGGCGCAGTTCGCCACCAGCGGGGCCTCCCAGGGCGGCATCATCGCCTATTCGCTGGCGCTGGCCCCGGCGGTCAGCCGGCTCGGCACCTTCGCGCTGATCCCATCCGAATGGCACGCCCCGCTGCTCCAGCGCATGGTGCTGATGAAGAACGCGGGCCCCGTCACCCGCGACTTCTACCGCTTCGTCCAGACACCTCCGGCGCGGGCGATCTTCCGCAAGTACGGTTTCCTCCTGCCGGGCGAGACGTCCTGACGGACGGCCCACCGAGGGGGTGAGGGCATGGACTGGGAGGCGCTCTGGCTGACGCTGCGGCTGGGCCTTGCCACCGTGGCGGTGCTGCTGCCGGTGGGCATCGCGGCCGGGCGCATCCTGGCCTTCCGCCGCTTCCGCGGCCGCAAGCTGGTGGAGGCCATGCTGGCCCTGCCGCTGGTGCTGCCGCCGACCGTTCTCGGCTACTACCTGCTGGTGGCCATGGGCAATGCCTCGCCCGTCGGGCAGGCCTGGCTGGCCATCTTCGGCCGGCCCATGGTGTTCCATTTCGAGGCGCTGCTGGTTGCCTCCATCATCGTCAACCTGCCCTTCGCCATCCAGCCCATGCAGCAGGCCTTCCAGGCCATACCGCCGGCGGTGCGCGAGGCGGCTTCCGTCTCGGGCATGCCGCCCTGGCAGGTGCTGCTGCGCATTGACCTGCCGCTGGCCTGGCCGGGCATCGTGCTGGCCCTGGCGCTCACCTTCGCCCATACGCTCGGCGAGTTCGGCGTGGTGCTCATGGTCGGCGGCTCGATCCCCGGCGAGACGCGCACCATCGCGATTTCGATCTACGATCGGGTGCAGGCCTTCGACGATGCCTCGGCCGGCCTCATGTCGGCGACCCTTCTGGCCATGACCATCGTCGTGCTGGCCGTCACCTACCGGATGTCCTCGCGGATCGGCGGGCGTCATGACTGAAACGCGCGACCAGACCCTCCACGTGACGATCCGGCAGGACGGTCCGATCCCGCTCGACGTCTCGCTGACCTGCGCCGCCGGCGAGATGCTGGCGCTGGTTGGACCATCAGGCAGCGGCAAGACGACCACGCTGAGAACCATTGCCGGGCTCTACCGGCCGGCCTCGGGGCTTGTGCGGGCCGGCGCGACGGTCTGGTTCGACAGCGCGGCGGGGATCGACCTGCCGCCCCACCGGCGCCGCGTGGGCCTCGTCTTCCAGCAGCATGCGCTGTTCCCGCACATGACTGCCGCCGGCAATGTCATGGCGGCGATGGGGCACCGTCCCAAGGCCGAGCGGCGGGCGGAGGCGCTGCGGCTTCTGGAACTGGTCCATCTCCACGGCCTCGACGCGCGTTATCCTGCCGAGCTGTCGGGAGGGCAGCAGCAGCGCGTGGCGGTGGCGCGCGCCCTGGCGCGCGAGCCCGACATCCTCCTGCTCGACGAGCCCTTCTCCTCGGTCGACCGGCGGGTGAGGCGCGCGCTGCATGCGGAGCTGAGGGCCCTGCGCGCGGCCATCGCCGTGCCGATCCTGCTGGTCACCCACGATCTCGGCGAGGCGGCGGGGCTTGCCGATACCATGGCGGTGATCGACCGCGGCACCATCATCCAGACCGGGCCGCCTGCCGAGGTGCTGCGCCATCCGGCGAGCGCCCGGGTGGCCGAGGCGCTGGACCTCGACATCCATGGCGCCCGGCCGGCGCTGCGCGCGCTCTAGCCGAACAGCGCGCCCGCTTCCGCCACCTCGTCGACCACGAAGCGATAGGCCTCGTCGATGCGGGCGATGCGTCGGGTGTCGACATGGGCGACGAGGTGATAGGTGCGCCGGATGACAAGGTCCGGCAGCACGCGCATCAGGCCGGGCGTGTCGCGGGCGGCATAGTCATGCAGGATGCCGATGCCGACGCCGGCCTTCACCGCCTCCATCTGGGCCAGCACGCTGGCGCATTCGAAGCGGCGCTGGGCCGCCGCGAAAGCTGGGGGGTAGTAGGTCAGCGATTCCGAGTAGTGCAGCTCCTGCACGGAGGTGACCATCAGGTGGCGGACAAGCTCGTCCGGCGTCGCCGGGGCGCCATGGCGGGCGAGATAGGCCGCGCTGGCATAGAGACCGAGGCCGTAATCGGTCAGCTTGCGGACGGTGAGGCGGCCGTCGGACGGCGGGTCGATGACCACGGCGAGATCGGCCTCGCGCTTGGACAGGGACATGGTCCGCTGGAGGGGCACCAGCTGGATGGTCAGGGCCGGGTGCCGGCTGGCCAGCCGCCCCAGCCGGGCGCTGAGGAACAGGGCGCCGAAGCCCTCGGGCGCGCCGATGCGCACCGTGCCGGACACCACCCGGTCGACCTGCGAGATGCCGGCCTGGGCGTCGAGCCAGGCGGTCTCCATGGCCTCCGCGGCCCCGAGGAACCTCTCGCCCGCCAGCGTCAGGGTGACCCCGGCCGTGGAGCGCGCCACCAGCTGGGTGCCGAGCGCCTCCTCGAGCAGGGAGATGCGGCGGGCGACCGTGGCATGGTCGAGGCCGAGGGCACGGGCCGCGGCCAGGAACTGGCCGGAGCGCGCCACGGCGAGGAAGACCCGGACATGATCCCAGTTTGGCGTCATGCCGCGATCTTACGCCAAACCGCGCACAACGCATGCGCCAACTTGGCTCTTGGTCCCCGGCCTGCTCCGCACTAGGGATGGCGCCACCCAGAGGAAGCCCGGAGGAGACAGGCCCATGCGCACTTACGGTCATTTCATCGGCGGCAAGCATGTCGCCGGCACGTCCGGCCGCACGGCCGAGGTGTTCCAGCCGCTCGACGGTTCGGTCTTCGCCCATGTGGCGCTGGCCTCGAAGGCGGAGGTGCGCGCGGCGGTCGAGAACGCCAAGGCGGCGCAGCCGGCCTGGGCGGCGACCAATCCGCAGCGCCGCGCCCGCGTGCTGATGAAGTTCCTCGAGCTCTGCGCCCGCGACAACGACAAGATGGCCGACCTGCTCGCGCGCGAGCACGGCAAGACCATTGCCGATGCCCGGGGCGACATCCAGCGCGGGCTCGAGGTTGTCGAGTTCGCCATCGGCGCGCCGCAGATGATGAAGGGCGAATATACCGAAGGCGCGGGCCCCGGCATCGACATCTATTCCATGCGCCAGCCGCTCGGCGTTGTCGCCGGCATCACGCCGTTCAACTTCCCGGCCATGATTCCGCTGTGGAAGGCCGGCCCAGCGATCGCCGCCGGCAATGCCTTCGTGCTGAAGCCCTCCGAGCGCGATCCCGGCGTGCCGCTGATGCTGGCGGAGCTGTTCCTGGAGGCCGGCCTGCCGCCCGGCATCTTCAATGTCGTCAACGGCGACAAGGAGGCGGTTGACGCGGTGCTGGATGATCCCGACATCAAGGCGGTCGGCTTCGTCGGCTCGACCGCGATCGCCGAATATGTCTATGCGCGCGGCTGCGCGGCGGGCAAGCGCGTGCAGTGCTTCGGCGGCGCCAAGAACCACATGATCATCATGCCCGACGCCGACATGGACCAGGCGGCGGATGCGCTGATCGGTGCGGGCTATGGCTCGGCCGGCGAGCGCTGCATGGCCATCTCGGTGGCTGTGCCGGTGGGTGAGGAGACCGCCAGCCGGCTGATGGAGCGGCTGGTGCCGCGCGTCGAGAGCCTGAAGATCGGCCCCTCCACCTCGGCGGATGCCGATTTCGGCCCGCTCGTCACCCGCCAGGCGCTGGAGCGCGTGAAGGGCTATGTCGACATCGGCGTGAAGGAAGGCGCCAAGCTCGTGGTCGATGGCCGGGCGTTCCGGATGCAGGGCTACGAGAACGGCTTCTACATGGGCGGCTGCCTCTTCGACCACGTGACGCGCGACATGCGCATCTACAAGGAGGAGATCTTCGGACCCGTCCTCTCGGTGGTGCGTGCGAAGACCTATAACGAGGCGCTGTCGCTCGCCAATGACCATGAATATGGCAATGGCGTCGCCATCTTCACGCGCGACGGCGATGCCGCCCGTGACTTCGCCGCCCGGGTCGAGGTCGGCATGGTCGGCATCAATGTGCCGATCCCGGTGCCGCTGGCCTATTACACCTTCGGCGGCTGGAAGCGTTCGGCCTTCGGCGACCTGAACCAGCACGGTCCCGACGCCTTCCGCTTCTACACCAAGACCAAGACGGTGACCTCGCGCTGGCCCTCGGGCATCAAGGACGGCGCCAGCTTCGTCATCCCGACCATGGCGTGACCTGATTCTGTCCGGCTCCGTCTCCGTGCTATCATTTTTGATAGCACGGAGTGAACCATGGCCCAGGTTCTCATTCGGAACATTCCCGAGGAGACGCTCGCCAGCTTCCGCCAGAAGGCGGAACTGAAGGGCAAGTCGCCGGAACAGGAACTGCGCGACCTTCTGGAAGCCAACCGCAGGTTCACGCCCGAGGAGCGGGCGGCACTCAGCCGCTGGTTTCATGCCCGCAATCCCGGCGTTCAACCCTCGTTGACGCTTGACGAGATCCGCGAGGGTCTCGATTGAACGACCCTGATCGTCGATGCGAGCGTCGCAATCAAGTGGTTCGCGGTCGAGGAGGGAAGTGACCGCGCGCTGGAACTCGCCAACAGCGAGGCAAGTCTTGCAGCTCCTGCCATCATCCTCGTTGAGGTCGCCAACACGCTCTTGAAGAAGCACCGGACCGGCTTGTTCAGCGTCGAGGATGCCGCTTTCGCGAGAATGTCCCTGCCGCGATACTTCGGCGAACTGATTGAGGACGCCCAGCTCGTCGATGACGCCTGGTCCATGGCGGCCGAACTCGGCCATCCCATCTACGATTGCCTGTATCTCGCCTGTGCTCGTCGCGCCGGGACCGTCCTCGTCACAAGCCACCGACGTCTCATCCTGCGCCTTGCCGGCACCTCCTATGCGCCATTAGCCATCGCGCTTGCCGACTGGCGCGGCTGAAATGGCGGCACTTGCGCCAGCCTCCTGCGGGCACTGGACCTCGGGCACCTGGACTAACCTGCAAACGCTCACCGCTTTCGAGAGACATCCCCATGCGTATCGCCGTCGGCGGCTTCATGCACGAGACCAACACCTTCGTCCCGGAGCCGACGCCCTGGGCCATGTTCAACCAGGAGGGCGCCTGGCCGGGCTTCACGCGCGGCCCCGATGTCCTGACGAAGTTCCGGCCGTTCAACATCGCGATCGCCGGCTTCATGAAGGTGGCGGAGGCGGCCGGCCACACCATGGTGCCGCTGTCCTGGTCCTTCGCCCAGCCCTCGGGCCGGGTCGAGGATGCGGTGTTCGAGCGGGCGGTGTCCTATCTCCTCGCCGACCTCGCCGATGCCGCCCCCGACGCGGTGTTCCTCGAGCTGCACGGCGCCATGACCACCGAGACCATCGAGGATGCCGAGGGCGAACTGCTCGCGCGCGTGCGCCGTCTCGTCGGGCCGGACCTGCCGGTGGTCGCCTCGCTCGACCTGCACGCCAATGTCACGCAGACGATGGTCGACAATGCCTCGTTCCTGTCGGCCTACCGCACCTACCCGCATATCGACTGGCGGCAGACCGGCGAGCGCGTTGCCGAATGGTTCGACCGGGTGGTGAGCTGGGGCCCCCGGCCTGCCCGCGCCTTCCGCCAGATGCCCTTCCTGATCCCGATCGCCTCCGGCTGCTCGATGATCGAGCCGATGAAGGGGCTCTATGCCCTGCTCGGCGCGATCGAACAGGAGACCGGCGTGCACCTGTCCCTGTGCCCGGGCTTTCCCTCCGCCGACATCTACGACATGGGCGCCACCGTCATCGGCTACGGGGCCGACCAGGATCGGGTGGACGCGGCGGTCGGGCGGCTGGCCGAGGCCGTTCTGCGCTCCGAGGCGGCCTTCCTCGAACATCTGGCCAAGCCGCAGGACGAGGCGATCGCGCTCGCCTTCACGCGGGCGGGCCTCGTGTCGAAGCCGGTCATCATCGCCGACACGCAGGACAATCCCGGGGCCGGCGGCTCTTCCATCACCACCGGCTTCCTGAAGGCGATGATCGGCCGCGGTGCGAAGAACACGCTGATGGCGCTCCATCACGAGCCGCAAATTGCTCTGGCGGCGGCACAGGCCGGCAAGGGCGCCACCATCGAGGTGACCTTCGCGGCGAAGGGCAAGGGGCCGGGCGAGGAACCGCTGACGGCGCAGGCGGAGGTGATGGCGGTCTCCGACGGACGCTTCACCGGGACGGGACCGATGGTCGGCGGCCAGCCGATCAACATGGGCCCCTCCGCCTGGCTGCGCATCGGCGGTGTCGATGTGGTCGTCTGTTCGGTGCGCCAGCAGCCGCACTGTGTGGCAGTCTGCACGCATCTTGGCATCGACATCACCGGCTACGACGTGGTCGTGCTGAAGAGCTCGGTGCATTTCCGCGGCGACTGGCAGCCCTATGCGGATTCGGTGGTGGTCGGCGCCTCGCCGGGTGCGGCGCTGGACGATACCGGTGTGATCCCGTTCCGGCACCTCAGGCCGAACGTGCGCCGGCGGCCCATGTCGAACCATTGAGACAGCGGGACACCGGCAGTCGCGCCTCTTCACCTCTTTCCGCCGGGGAGAGGTGATGCGGCTGCGCGCGGTCCGGGGGCGCCCGCACGATGCTCCGGATCGAGCGGCGAGGCGGCACCAGCCGGACGGCTACATCCTCACCGGCTCCCGGCTGACCGCCGCATCGAGCGCGCGCAGCAGGGGCAGCACCACGTCGATGGCCGGCGTCAGCACACCGTTCTCGCGCCCGAAAGCCTGAAGCTGGCCGACGATGGCCTCCACCTCCATGGGCCGTCCGGCCTCGACATCCTGCAGCATGGACGGCTTGCCGCCCGCACGACCGGGCCGGGCCGGCACCGCGGCGACCGGATCGACCTCGTCGGTCAGATCCCAGCCGAGCGCTCGCGCCACCTCCAGCATCTCGCGGATCATGGCCACGCCGAGCTCGCCGATGCCCGGAACCTCGTGCCAGCGGCCGAGCGGCAGGCGGGAGAGTGCGCAGAGCGGGTTGGCGGCGATGTTCAGCACCAGCTTCTGCCACATGGCCCGGCGGATGTCGGCGGACACCTCGCCCATCAGGCCGGCCTCGCGGAACACCTCGGCGGCGGCGTCGGCCCGCGGGGAGATGTCGCCGGTCGGTTCGCCGATGATCCAGCGGTTGCCGGCGCTGTGGGTGATGACGCCCGGCTCGGTCACGGCATTGGCCGAATAGACCACCCCGCCCAGCACGCTCTCCGGGCCGAGCTCGCGCCACAGCCGCCCTTCGGGATCCAGCAGGGCGAGCGAGCCGTCCTCGCTCAGGCCATGATTCCACCACCAGGGAACGCCGTTGGTGAAGAACAAGGCGGCCGCGCCGGGCCTCAGCAGGGCGCGAAGCTGGCCGGCGACGGCCGGTAGCGCATGGGCCTTCAGCGTCACGACAACCAGATCCTGCGGCGGCAGGGTGGACGGGTCGTCGGTGGCCGCATGGGGCTTGCCGCCCAGCGTCTCGCCATCGGTGTGCAGCGTCAGGCCTTTCTCGCGAATGGCGGCGAGATGGGCGCCGCGCGCCACCACGGAAACCTCCGTCTTGCGGGCCGCGATCAGCCTCGCCGCCGCATGGCCGCCGACCGCACCGGCGCCGAATACACAGACCTTCATCGGGAAACCTCCGGGGGCAGGCGTCTGGGAGCCAGGCCTCAGATGACGTTGAGTTCGCGAACGGGCGCGTTGGCCAGGATGCGCTCGAAGCCGAACACGGACAGGTCGAGGCTGCGCCAGCCGCCATGGACGATGAGCTCGGCGACGGCCCGCCCGGCAGCGGGAGCCTGCTGCAGGCCGTGGCCGGAGAAGCCGTTGATGAACATCAGGTTGGCGATCTCGGGATGGGGACCGAGGATGGCGTTGTGGTCAAGCGTGTTGAAGTCGTAGTGCCCGGCCCAGGCGCGGATCTGCCGCAGCTGTTCCATGGCCGGGACGCGGTGGGCGAAGGCCGGCCAGACATGGGCCTCGAACTCCTCGTGCGCGGGTTCGAAATCGCCGTAGGCGGGCGGGTCGGGATCATCCTCGCCGGGGCCCCAGCCGCCGATGACGAGGTCACGCTCGGGGCGCATCCAGACGCCCGACGGATCGACGATCAGCGGCATGGAGGGAAAGGTCTCGGGGCATTTCACCACGAAAACGGTGCGCTTTCTCGGCTCCACCGGCAGGGGCACGCCGATGCCGGCGGCAAGGCGGCCGGCCCGGGCGCCGGCGGCCAGCACCAGCGTGCCGCAGGTCCGGGTCGTGCCATCGGCAAGCGTCACGCCGGTCATGCGGTTGCCGTTGCGCGTGAGGGCGGCAACCTCGGCCTTCTCGTAGGTGGCGCCGGCGTCCCGCGCCGCCTTGCGGAACAGGTCCAGCAGCATGGCCGCATCGAACCAGCCCTCGCCGGACCGGCCATAGGCGCCGAGCGCCAGCCCGTCGGTCGACAGCCAGGGAAAGCGGGCGCGCATCTCATCCGGGTCGAGCAGGACGATGTCGGCGCCCTCGGCGACCTGCGTGCGCCAGTTGGCCTCCAGCACCGGCCGGCCCTCGTCGGAGGCGAGGATCAGGTAGCCGCCCTCGCGGAAGCCGATATCGGCGTGCGGGCCGAAGCGGTCCTTCAGGGACCGGATGACCTCGATGCCGAACCGGCTCATGCGGATGTTCTCCGGCGTGGAGAACTGCTGGCGGATCGAGGCGGCCGAGAGCGTGGTGGAGGCCTCGGCATAGGTCGGGTCCCGCTCGATCACATGCACCGAGCCGGAAAAGCCCAGTTCCTTCTTCAGGAAATAGGCGGTGCAGGAGCCCATGATCCCGCCGCCGACGATCAGCACATCCGCCCTGTTCACGCTCTGCCCGCCCGTTTCCCACGCCACCGGCCTCGTTCTCAAGGACGATGGCACCGATGCTGCAATGCAGCTAGCCTCGCGGGCTCATAGCCCGTCTTCAGGTGATCCGCCATGGTCGTCCGTCCCCGCCGCTCCGTTCTCTACATGCCCGGTTCCAACGCGCGCGCGCTCGAGAAGGCCCGGGCGCTGCCGGCCGACGCGGTCATCCTCGACCTGGAGGATGCGGTCGCCCCGGATGCCAAGCAGACCGCGCGCGACCAGGTGGCTGCGGCGGTCAGGCAGGGCGGCTTCGGCCATCGCGAGGTGATCGTGCGGATCAACGGGCTCGCAACACCCTGGGGTCGCGACGATCTGGCCGCCGTCGCCGCCAGCGGCGCCGACGCCATCCTGGTCCCGAAGGTCGATGACGGGCCGGACCTGATCGCCGCCGGCCGGGCCATCGCGGCGGCCGGCGCACCCGACCGGACCGTCGTCTGGGCGATGATGGAAACCCCGCTCGCCATGCTGAACGCGGGAGCCATCGCCGCCGCGGCGCGCGACCGCACCACCCGCCTGGCCGCCTTCGTGATGGGTACCAACGATCTCGCCAAGGAGACCGGCGCGCGTCTCGTGCCGGGCCGGGCGCCCATGGTGCCCTGGCTGATGACCTGCCTTGCCGCCGCGCGCGCGCATGGCCTTGCCATCATCGACGGCGTGTTCAACGACATTGCCGACGAGGCCGGCCTTGCCCGCGAATGTCAGGAGGCCCGCGACATGGGCTTCGATGGCAAGACGCTGATCCATCCGAACCAGATCGGCCCGTGCAATGCGGCCTTCTCGCCCGGCGAGGCGGAGGTCGCCTGGGCGCGCACCGTGATCGCTGCCTTCGACCGGCCGGAGAATGCTGCCAAGGGCGCGCTGCAGGTGGAGGGGCGCATGGTCGAGCGCCTGCATGCCGAGATGGCCCGCCGGCTGGTCGCCGTGGCCGAAGCCATCGCCGCCCGCGAGGCGGCCTGAGCGCCCGGGGCGGTTGCCCTCGTCACGGCTTCGTGACACAGGGAACGGGCACGGGAAACGCCATGGCGGAAGCGGCCACCGAGATCGATGTGAAAGCCCTGCGTGAAGCCCTCGGCCCGCGCTCGGTGGTGCTCGTCGGCCTGATGGGTGCCGGCAAGTCCTCCATCGGCCGCCGGCTGGCCCACCGGCTCGGCCTTGCCTTCGTCGATGCCGATACCGAGATCGAGCGCGCCGCCGACCTGACCATCCCGGAAATCTTCGAACGCCATGGCGAGGCCTATTTCCGGGCCGGCGAGGTGCGCGTCGTGGCACGCATCCTCGACAGCGGGCCGCAGGTGCTGGCGACCGGAGGGGGAGCGTTCATGAATCCCGACACGCGCGCGCGCATCCGCACCAAGGGCATCTCGGTCTGGCTGAAGGCCGAGTTCGACGTGCTGATGAAGCGTGTGCGCCGGCGCAACGACCGGCCGCTGCTCAGGACCGAGGATCCGGGGGCGGTGCTGCGCCGCCTGATGGAGGAGCGCTACCCGGTCTATGCCGAGGCCGACCTGACCGTCATCTCGCGCGAGGCCACCCACGAGGAGATCGTCGAGGAGGTGCTGGCCGCGCTTGCCGCGCATCTGCGAATCGCCAGCCCGGAGACATCGCCATGACCGCAGCGCTGGCGGCCGAGCATGTCCGCGTCGGGCTCGGCGCGCGCTCCTACGACATCCTCATCGGCTCGGGCCTGATCGCCGCGACCGGCGCCGAGATCGCCCGCCGCTTCCCCGGCCGGGCCGTCGGCATCGTGACCGATGCCGTGGTCGGTCCCCTGCATGCTCCCGCCGTGGAGGCGAGCCTTGCGGCGGCGGGCATCCGCCATTCCCGCATCACCGTGCCGGCCGGCGAGGCCTCCAAGCGCTTCGCCGTCCTGGAGGAGGTGGTGGACCGCATCCTCGACCACCGGCTGGAACGCGGCGACCTGATCCTCGCCCTCGGTGGCGGGGTGGTCGGCGACCTGGCCGGCTTTGCCGCGGCCATCGTCCGGCGCGGCATGGCCTTCGTGCAGATGCCGACGAGCCTGCTGGCCCAGGTCGATTCCTCCGTCGGCGGCAAGACCGGCATCAATTCCCGCCACGGCAAGAACCTGATCGGCGCCTTCCATCAGCCGGGTCTCGTCATCGCCGATACCGACGTGCTGGACACGCTCTCGACCCGCGAGTTCCGCGCCGGCTATGCCGAGGTCGCCAAATACGGGCTGATCGACGATCCCGGCTTCTTCGCCTGGCTGGAGACGCACTGGCGGGGCGTGTTCCAGGGCGGCCGCGACCGGGTCCAGGCGATTGCCACCTCCTGCCGGGCCAAGGCGGCGGTGGTGGCGCGTGACGAGACGGAGACCGGCGACCGGGCCCTGCTCAATCTCGGCCACACCTTCGGCCACGCCCTGGAGGCGGTGACGGGCTATGACAGCGCCCGGCTGGTGCATGGCGAGGCGGTGGCCATCGGCATGGCCCAGGCCTTCCGCTTCTCGGCCCGGCTCGGTCTCTGCGGCCCGGACGCACCGGAACGGGTCGTCGCGCATCTGAAGGCCGTCGGCCTGCCGACACGGCTTGCCGACATTCCAGGCGGTGCCGGCCATGTCGATGGCCTGATGGCGGCCATCGCCCAGGACAAGAAGGTGGCGCGCGGGCGCCTGACCTTCATCCTCGCCCGCGGCATCGGGGAGAGCTTCATCGCCCGGGATGTCGATCCCGCGGCGGTGAAGACGTTCCTGGCCGACGAGCTGGCCGGCGGCTGAGGGCCTGCCCGTGTCCGAGGTGATCCACGTCCGCCCGGCCACCCGCGCCGATGCGCCGGCCATGGCCGCGCTCCTCAATGCCATCATCGCCCGCGGCGGCACCACGGCGCATCGCACCCCGTTCAGCGCGGAGCGGATCACGCAGGACTATATCGGGCCGGAGCGCAAGGTGAGCTGCGTGGTGGCCGAACGGGACGGCCGGATCCTCGGCTTCCAGGCGCTCGCATGGGCCGATCCGGACTGGACCGGCCCCAATCCCCTGCCGGCGGACTGGGCCTTCATCGCCACCTTCGTGGCCATCGACGCGCAGGGCCAGGGCATCGGCGCGCGGCTGTTTGACGCCACCCGCGCCGCGGCGCGGCAAGCCGGGGTGAAGGCCATCGACGCCACCATCCGCCGGGAGAATGCCGGCGGCCTTGCCTATTACAGCCGCATGGGATTTGCGGACCACTGGTCGGACGAGACGGTGATCGCCAAGGCGCGTGCACCCTGAACCGGGATGGCTCCGCCGGGCCGAGGGGCCGGGCATCCTTTGCGGCGGGCCTGAAAGCCATTAGGTCTAGGGGGCGGGGAAGGGGTGTCCTTCCCGTTGCGACAGGGACCGGGCCCCGCGCGGACCGGATCATCATGGACGACCTCGGTATCAATCCCTGGCTGGCGCTCGGGCTCATCCTGTTCTGCCTCATGCTGTCGGCCTTCTTCTCCAGTGCCGAAACCGCCATGTCGGCCGCCTCCAAGGCGCGCATGCTGGCGCTGGAGAGTGCGGGCGATGCGCGCGCCGGTATCGTCAGCCGCCTCCTCGACATGCGCGAGCGGCTGATCGGCGCCATGCTGGTCGGCAACAACATCGTGAATGTCGGCGTCTCGGCCTTCGCCACCAGCCTGTTCGTGGCGGTGCTCGGGGCGGAAGGGGTCATCTACGCGACGGCGGTCATGTCGGTGCTGCTGATCGTCTTTGCGGAGGTGCTGCCCAAGACCGTCGCGATCGCCCGTCCCGAGCGCATGGCGCTGCTCTATGCGCGGCCGGTGTCCTGGGTGGTGGCGCTGCTCGGCCCGGTGCTGATCGGCGTGGAAGCCGTCGTGCGCTTCGCGCTCAGGCTGGTGGGGCTGCGCATCGACGAGAACCAGAACGTGCTGACCGGCGCGGAGGAGCTGCGCGGCACGGTCGATCTCATGCACAAGGAAGGATCGTTCGAGAAGCTCGATCGCGACATGCTCGGCGGCATCCTCGACCTCAAGGATCTGGCCGTGTCCGATGTCATGGTCCATCGCACGAAGATGGTCACCATCGACGCCGGCGATCCGCCCGACAAGGTGGTGCGCGATGTGCTGGCGGCGCCCTATACCCGCATTCCGCTCTGGCGCGACAGCCCCGACAACATCATCGGGGTGCTGCACGGCAAGGATCTCCTGCGCGCCCTGGCCGCGGCGGAGGGCGACATCTCGAAGATCGATCCGGAGAGCCTGGCCCTGCCTGCCTGGTTCGTGCCGGAATCGACCAGCCTGCAGGAGCAGCTCAAGGCCTTCCTGCGGCGCAAGACCCACTTCGCCCTGGTGGTCGATGAATATGGCGTGGTGATGGGACTGGTGACGCTGGAGGATATCCTGGAGGAGATCGTCGGCGACATCCGTGACGAACATGACGTGCAGGTGACCGGCGTGCGGCCGCAGGCCGATGGGTCGGTCAATGTCGACGGGTCGGTGCCGGTGCGCGACCTCAACCGCGCCATGGACTGGAAGCTCCCGGACGACGAGGCCACCACCATTGCCGGCCTCGTCATCCACGAGGCGCGCTCGATCCCGGAGGCCGGCCAGACCTTCACCTTCCACGGCTTCCGGTTCCAGGTGCTGCGCAAGCAGCGCAACCGCATCACCGTGCTGAAGATCACGCCGCTGGAGCGGCTCAGCTGAGCCGCCGGGTCCGGCACCGGCGCCCCGAGCCTCCCCCGAAAGGCCCTCGCCTTGGCGACCGCCTGACGGGCTAGGATGGTGCCTCCGGTGCGAGAGGGGGCTTGACCATGAGCGGGATCATCGATGCCTGGGGCCAGCATCCGACCCTGCGGATGCTGGGCGAGGACATGCTGGCCTCGCTGCGGCGCTGGACCGGCGACAGCCTGCCGGCCACCGAATTGCCCGTTGCCGCGACCCTGGCAGCCATGGATGCGGCGGGCGTCGAGCGCATGCTGATCAGCGCCTGGAGCGCGCCCTATCGCACGCTCATCTCCAATGACGAGGTGGCCGCTTTCTGCCGCCAGTCCGGCGGGCGGCTGGTCGGCGTCGGCTCGGTCGACATCTCGAAACCGATGAGGGCGGTGGCCGAGATCCGCCGCTGCGTCACCGAGCTTGGCTTCCGGGCGATCCGCGTGCTGCCCTGGCTGTGGGAGGCGCCGCCGACCGACCGGCGCTACTATCCCGTCTATGTCGCCTGCTGCGAGCTCGGCGTGCCGTTCTGCACCCAGATCGGCCATACCGGCCCGCTCATGCCCTCGGAGGTCGGTCGGCCGATCTATCTCGACCAGGTGGCCATCGACTTCCCCGACCTCGTCATCGTCGGCGGCCATATCGGCTATCCGTGGACCGAGGAGGCGGTGGCGGTGGCCACGAAGCATCCGAACGTGTTCATCGACACTTCGGCCTACACGATCCGCCGCTATCCGCGCGAGATCGTCGCCTATCTGAAGGCTCATGGGCGCCGGAAGGTGCTGTTCGGCTCCAACTGGCCGATGATCGCGCCGGCAAAGGCGCTGGAGGGGCTGGAGGATCTCGGCCTCGACGCGGAGACGAAGGAGCTTTTCCTGTCCGGCAATGCCCGGCGCGTCTATCGCCTGTAGGGTGAGCACATGACCGATGCCCCCGCCCGTGCCATCGCGCTGATCGCCCATGACCAGAAGAAGCCGGACATGCTCGCCTGGGTCGGCCGGCACCTTGCCGTGCTCGGCCGGCACCGGCTGGTGGCCACCGGCACGACCGGCGCGCAGATCGCCAGGGCCCATCCCGGTCTCGACATCACGCCGATGCAGAGCGGGCCGCTCGGCGGCGACCAGCAGATCGGCGCGCTGATCGTGGAGGGCCGGATCGGCCTGCTGGTCTTCCTGGTCGATCCGCTCTCGCCGCATCCCCATGATGTCGATGTGAAGGCGCTGACCCGGCTCGCCGTGGTCTATGACGTGCCGATGGCGTGCAATCTCGCCACGGCCGACATGCTGATCGGGCAGTTCTGAGCCTATTCCCCCGGCGCCCTCGCCTCGATGGCGAGGGCATGGACCCGGCCCTTCAGCTCGGCGTCCAGCACCTGGTTGACCATGCGATGGCGGTCGAGGCGCGACTTGCCGGCAAAGGCCGCGCTGACCAGCCGGACGCGGAAATGGGTTTCCCCACCCTCGCGCCAGCCGCCATGGCCGCGGTGGTTCTCGCTCTCGTCGATGACGGCGAGGGAGAGCGGGGCGAAGGCTGCGGTCAGCTTGTCGGTGATGGTGGCGCGAACGGTCATGGGGCTCCTCCGGTGACGGTCCATATCGGCCCGCGGCGGCGGCGCCGCAAGCCGGCAGGAGCGCCATGCAGGGCGCCCGCGCGGGCCGCGCGCCTTGCCGGGCCCGCCACGGCTCTGTTACATGCCCGCGACGAAGCCGAGGGGTAAACCCATGCAGAAGTTCACTGTGCTGACCGGGGTGGCTGCGCCCATGCGCACGATCAATGTCGATACCGACATGATCATCCCCAAGCAGTATCTGAAAACGATCAAGCGCACCGGCCTCGGCAAGGGCCTGTTCTCGGAGATGCGCTACAGGGACGACGGCTCGGAGAACCCGGATTTCGTGCTCAACAAGCCGGCCTACCGCAATGCCCAGATCCTGGTGGCCGGCGACAATTTCGGCTGCGGCTCCTCGCGCGAACATGCGCCCTGGGCGCTGCTGGATTTCGGCATCCGCTGCGTGATCTCGACCTCGTTCGCCGACATCTTCTACAACAACTGCTTCAAGAACGGCATCCTGCCGATCAAGGTCTCGCCGGAGGATCTGGAGAAGCTGTTCGAGGATGCCGAGCGCGGCGCCAATGCCACCCTCACCGTGGACCTGGAGGCCCAGGAGATCCGCGGGCCCGATGGCGGCACGATCCGCTTCGACATCGACCCGTTCCGCAAGCACTGCCTCCTCAACGGCCTGGACGATATCGGGCTCACCATGGTCAAGGAACAGGCCATCGACCGCTTCGAGGCAACGGCCGCCGCCGCGCGCCCCTGGATGTGAGGCGGGCCGCGCCATGGACCGTCGCCTGATCTCCACGGGGTCTCCGTTCGAACGGACGGCGGGCTATTCGCGGGCCGTCGTGCAGGGCGGCTTCGTCTTCGTTGCCGGCACCACCGGCTACGACTATGCGACCATGACGCTGCCGGAGAGCGTCGAGGACCAGGCGCGCAACTGCCTGAGGACCATTGCGGCGACGCTCGCCGAGGCCGGCACCTCCATGGCCGAGGTGGTCAGGGCGACCTACTACATCACCGACGCGGCCGATGCCGACCGGGTGTTCCCGATCGTCGGCGAGGTGTTCGGCGACATCCGCCCGGCGGCCACGCTGCTGGTGGTGGCCGGTCTCTACCGGCCGGAGATGAAGATCGAGATCGAGGTCACCGCCGCCATGCCCGGCATCGCCTCGGCCGGCGCCCTGTTCTCCTGAGCCGATGCCGATGGCCGACCCAGCCCAGCCCAGCCTCGCCGACCTGCGCGCCGAGATCGATCGCATCGACGATGCCATGCACGACCTGCTGATGGAGCGCGGGCGCATCATCGAGCGGCTGATCGAGGTGAAGAAGACCGCGGAGACCGGATCGGCCTTCCGCCCGGCGCGCGAGGCCGATGTGGTGCGTCGGCTGGTGTCCCGCCACCGGGGCCGGCTGCCGGCCGAACTGGTGGTCCAGATCTGGCGGCAAATCATCTCCACCTTCACCTATATCCAGGCCCCGCATGCGGTTCATGTGCTGATGGGCCCGGAGCAGGAGAATGCCCGCGAGCTTGCCCGCTTCCATTTCGGGTTCGGCGTGCCGCTGGTCCGTCATTCCTCGCCGGCCTCGGTGATGGATGCCATCCTGCGCGACCGCGGCGATCTCGGCCTGGTCGGCCTCGGCCCGGCGCGCGAGGCCTGGTGGGAGCGCCTCGGCCGCGACGGCCAGCCGGTCGCCATGGCCGCGGCGCCGGCGGTCACGCCCGCCGCCCATCCCCGGCCGCCGCAGGCCCTCGTCATCGGCCATCCCTCCATCGACACGGCCGGCCTCGATACCCGGCTGGTCGCGGTGGTGCTGGCTGGCGTGCCGGCCGCGCACAGCGATGCCGTTCTGGCCAGCGCCGACGAGGGCGGCCGCCATCACCTGCTCGCCTGGGGGCCGCGCGAGGCCGATGCCGCCACCATCACGGCAGGGGTGGCCGGCGGCATGGCTGTTGAAGAGGCCCGGACGGTCGGCTACACGGCTAGGCCCGTGGCCGCCTGAGCGCGCCCCGCCTCCCATCGCCCCTTCCTGCCGGTGCCGTCATGACCTCCCAAGCCTCGCGTCCCGTTCCCCGCCCCGGCGTGATGGCGATCGACGCCTATGTGCCGGGCAAGTCCGGCGCGCCTGGGGTGGCCAAGGTCTACAAGCTGTCGTCCAACGAGTCGCCGCTCGGCGCCAGCCCGAAGGCCATCAAGGCCTATCAGGATCTCGCCGCCCATCTGGAACTCTATCCGGAAGGCTCCTCGGCGGCGCTGCGCGAGGCCATCGCCGGCCTCTATGGGCTCGATCCCGACCGCATCCTGTGCGGCTCTGGCTCGGACGAATTGCTCTCCCTCATCACCAACGCCTATCTCGGGCCGGGCGACGAGGGCGTGTTCACCGAGCACGGCTTCCTCGTGTACCGGATCGCGATCCTCGCCGCTGGCGGCACGCCGGTCGTCGTGCCGGAACGGAACCTGACGGCCGATGTCGATGCGATCCTGAAGGCGGTCACCGAGCGGACCAAGATCGTCTATCTCGCCAATCCCAACAATCCGACCGGCACCTACTTGCCCTTCGACGAGGTCAAGCGCCTGCATGCCGGCCTGCCGAAGCACGTTCTGCTCGTGCTCGATGCCGCCTATGCCGAATATGTCCGGCGCAACGATTACGAGAGCGGCCTGGAACTGGTGGCCTCCAACGAGAACGTCGTGATGACGCGCACCTTCTCGAAGATCTACGGCCTCGCCGCGCTGCGCATCGGCTGGATGGTCGGCCCGGCCCATCTGATCGATGCGGTCAACCGCATCCGCGGCCCGTTCAATGTCAATGCGGCGGCCATCGCCGCCGGCGCGGCGGCGATCGGGGACCAGGCCTTCATCCAGAAGGCGGTCGAGCACAACGAGCACTGGCTGCCCTGGCTGACGGCGGAGATCGAGAAGCTCGGTCTGACCGTGACGCCTTCGGTCGGCAATTTCCTGCTGATCCACTTCCCCCAGACGGCCGGCCGGACCGCCGCCGAGGCCGATGGCTTCCTTGTCTCCCGGGGGCTGGTGCTGCGCCGGGTGGCGGCCTATGGCCTGCCGCATGCCCTGCGCCTGACCGTCGGGTCGGAGGAGGCCAACCGCCACCTTGTCGCATCCCTTGCCGAGTTCATGTCGCGGTGACCGACCATCCCTCCTTCGACCGCGTCGCGCTGATCGGCATCGGCCTGATCGGCTCGTCGATCGCCCGGGCCCTGCGGCAGGTGCCGCTGGCCGGCACCGTGGTGGCTGCCGACCGCTCGCAGGCGGTCATCGACCGGGTGCGCGAGCTCGGCTTCGCGGACGAGGCGACCACCGACCTGGTGGCGGCCGTCCGGGATGCCGATCTCGTCATCGTCTGCGTGCCGGTGGGGGCCATGGGCGCAGTGGCGGAGATCATCGGTCCGCATCTGAAGCCCGGCGCCATCGTCTCCGATGTCGGCTCCACCAAGGGTTCGGTGGTGGCGCAGATGCAGCCGCACCTGCCGGGGAGCGTGCATTTCATCCCGGCTCATCCGGTGGCCGGCACCGAGCATTCGGGCCCGGATTCCGGCTTTCCCGAACTGTTCCACGGACGCTGGTGCATCCTCACCCCGCCGGAGGGGACCGACCCGGCCGCGGTGGAGAAGCTCGGCGCGTTCTGGCAGGCGCTCGGATCGAAGATCGAGGCGATGACGCCCGAGCACCACGACCTGGTGCTCGCCATCACCAGCCACGTGCCGCATCTCATCGCCTACAACATCGTCGGCACGGCCTCGGATCTCGAACAGGTCACCGAGAGCGAGGTCATCAAGTTCTCGGCCGGTGGCTTCCGCGACTTCACCCGCATCGCCGCCTCCGACCCGACCATGTGGCGCGACGTCTTCCTGCACAACAAGACCGCGGTGCTGGAGGTTCTCGGCCGCTTCACCGAGGATCTGATCGCGCTCCAGCGCAACATCCGCTGGGGTCA
The DNA here is from genome assembly GCA_046295035.1 of Phreatobacter sp. GTDB lineage: Bacteria > Pseudomonadota > Alphaproteobacteria > Rhizobiales > Phreatobacteraceae > Phreatobacter. The sequence continues at coordinate 2,425 of JBKBOA010000035.1, read as the reverse complement.
GGGCGATGCGCTGTTCGACCTGTTCACCCGCACCCGGGCCATCCGCCGCTCGATCATCGACCAGCGGCAGGACACGGCCGATCCCGATTTCGGACGCGGGCGCAAATGACCGCCTCCGGTCTTTCCGCCGAGGCGATCATCGCGCTCCTCGGCCTTCAGCCCCATCCGGAGGGCGGACATTTCCGCGAGACCTTCCGCGATCCGGCTGCGGGCCCCGACGGACGCTCGGCCTCGACCGCCATCTACTTCCTGCTGAAGCGCGGCGAGCGCTCGCACTGGCACCGCGTCGATGCGGCCGAGGTCTGGCACTGGCACGCCGGCGCGCCGCTCAGGCTGTCGACGGCGGCGGGCGATGCCGGGCCGGTCACCGAGACGATCCTCGGGGCAGACCTGGCCGCCGGCGAGCGGCCGCAGGCGGTGGTGCCGGCCCATCACTGGCAGGCGGCCGAAAGCCTCGGCGACTGGACACTGGTCGGCTGCACGGTGGCGCCCGGTTTCGATTTCGCCGGCTTCGTGCTGGCCCCGCCGGGCTGGAGGCCTCCCGCATGACCGGCATGGCCGCCACCACCGACCTCGCCCTGGTGCGGGCGCTGGAAGAACGCATGTTCAATGCCTGGCCGGCGCTGCAGACCATCCACATGGATGGCTGGCTGCTGCGCATGGCCGGCGGCCACACCAAGCGCGCCAATGCCGCCAGCCCGTGGCTGCCCTCGGATCTCTCCGCCGACGACCTGATCGCGGCGGTCCGCCGGCTCTACACGAAGGCCGGCATCGAGCCGATGGTGCGCATCACCCCGCTTGCCGCGCCGGGCATCGACACGGCGCTGGAGGCCGCCGGCTGGACCTTCTACGATCCGACCAGGGTGATGGCCGCGCCCCTCGGCGCGAGCCTGTCGATCGGCGGTGACGCCGAGGCGGTGGTCAGGCTGGAGGAGACCCCCTGCGATGACTGGGTGCGCGGCGCGGCGATCGCCTATGAACTGGCCGACTGGCAACGCGACATTCTCGGGCGCATCGTCGCCAGCATCCGCGTCGATACCGCCTTCGCCACCGTTTCCCTGAACGGCGAGGCCCTGGGCTATGGCCTGGCCGTGGCCGAGCGCGGTTATGTCGGGCTCTACGATCTGGCGGTGACGCCGGCGGCGCGCGGCCGGGGCGTCGGGGCGCGGATGGTCACCGAACTGCTGGCCTGGGGCGTGCGGAATGGCGCGAGCACCGGCTATCTCCAGGTCCGGGAGACCAATACGGGGGCGCAGGCCCTCTACCGCCGGCTCGGCTTTGCGGACGTGTACCGCTACTGGTGCCGGAAACCGCCGCGCGGATGATTGTCCGCTTTCGGTGAATAATAGGAAAACGGACCTTGACAGCGTTACGCTGGTTTGCTAGATTCTGGCTATGTTCCAAAGCTGCGCCTGACGGATGCGGAGGGGCCTCGAGCCCCTCCGGGGCTGCCCTTCGCCCGCCAGCGGCAGCCCGTTCGAGGGCCGGACGAGCCAGGCGCTAGCCGCGGAGCATGTCCTTCGAGGCGATGAGCGAGCCCGCCACGATCAGGAGCACCGCCACGCCAAGGGCCCATGTCGGCGCGGCAAAGCCGGTCACCACCAGCGCCAGGGTGGAGAGGACCGGGGCGGCGTAGCTGGCCGCCCCGAGCACCTGGATCTCGCCCTGTTTCATCGCCCGGTCCCAGAGGTAGAAGGCCGCCCCGACCGGCCCGATGCCGAGGGCGAGGACCGCCAGCCACTGCCCGGCGCCCTGCGGCCAGACGGTGGTCTCCAGCGCCAGGTGGCAGACGAGCGCCAGCGCTGCCGTCGCCAGGCAGAAGCCGGCCACCGCCTCGGTCGGCACCGCGGGCAGGAGGCGCGCGGTGACCGAATAGGTGGCCCAGACCACGGCGCAGCCGGCCGCCGCGGCATAGCCGGCAAGGTGGCCCGGCGAGAAGCCGGCGCCGAGGCCGCCGCGGGCGGCGATCAGCAGGGCCGTGCCCGCAAGGCCGAGCAGGGCGCCGGCGACATGATGGGCCTTCAGCCGGTGGCCTGGCAGGAAGGCGGAGAAGACCACGATGAGCAGCGGCCAGAGATAGTTGAGGAGATTGGCCTCCGCCGCCGGGGCGTGGCGCAGGGCGCTGAAGTAGAGGGCGTGATAGCCGAACAGGCCGGCAATGCCATGCAGCCAGACCACCGGCGGCTGGGCAATGAGGGCAAGGCCGCCGGGTCGGGCGGCGACCACGGCAAGGCCGAGCCCGCCGCCGATGGCGAAGGTCATCGCGGTGAGCTGGAACGGCGGCACATGACCGGATGCGGCCGTGAACAGGGCCAGAAGGCCCCATAGGCCGATGGCGCCGAAGCCGAGCAGGGTTGCCGTGCGGGAGGTCATGAGGCCCCGCGGTGCGGGAGCAGGGGGGCCCGGGCGGCCAGCGCCGCACGGG
>JBKBOA010000034.1:0-35428 GCA_046295035.1 Phreatobacter sp. | reverse complement strand
TCAGCACCATGGTGCAGCCGGCGGCCAGCGCCGGGGCGACCTTGCACATGATCTGGTTGATCGGCCAGTTCCAGGGGGTGATCATGCCGACCACGCCGATCGGCTCGCGGGAGATCAGGGTGGTGCCGCGCAGCTCCTCGAAGGCGAAGGTCTCCAGCGTCTCGATCATCTTGGTGAGATGGGCGGTGCCCATGCCGGCCTGGGCGGTGTGGGCGAGCTTCTTCGGCGCGCCCATCTCGCGGGAAAGCGTGTCGGCAATATCGGCATAGCGGGCCTTGTAGGCCTCCAGCACCTTGCGCATCAGCGCGAGGCGCTCCTCCCGGCTGGTCTGCGAGAAGGTTCTGAAGGCCTGGCGGGCAGCGGCCACGGCCCGGTCCACGTCGGCCTCGGTGCCGAGCGCGATGGTGGCGAAAGCCTCCTCGGTGGAGGGGTCGATGACATCGAGCGTCTTGCTGCCGAGCGGGGCCACCCACTCGCCGTTGATGTAGAATTTGAGGTTGTTCGACATCGCCTCGCTCCTCCGCGACAGTCGGAAAGCGCCCCGATCGGGCGGCTTCCGGATATGGGGCGGAGAACCTGCCACCGTTCAGGGGCCGAAGGCCAGAGCCCAGCCCCGCTTTTCCGGCAGGCCTCCCGTCCGGCCGGCGCGAAACGCCAGGGGCCGCGCCCTGCGGCGCGGCCCCTGTCGGAAGGCGCGGAGGCTGGCGATCAGCGGCCGGCGCGGGCGCGGGCGCGGATCATGAAGGCGTCGAAGGAGAACTCGGCCACCTGCCACCACAGATACTGCTCGGAGCGGGTCGCCTGCATGGCCTCGATGATGGTCTTGAAGTCGGCGTTGCGGGCGCTGATCTCGCTGTAGAGCTGGTTGGCGGCCGTCAGGCAGGCCTCCATCACCTCCTGCGGGAAGGGGCGCAGCTGCGTGCCGGCGGCGACCAGGCGGCGCAGGGCGGCCGGATTCTGCAGGTCGTATTTCGCCTGCATGGTCTGGTTGGCCGTGGCGCAGGCATTGTTCAGCGCCGCCTGATAGGCCTTGGGCAGCGCGTTCCACTTGTCCAGGTTGATCATGGCGTGGACGGTCGGGCCGCCCTCCCACCAGCCGGGATAGTAGTAGAACGGCGCGACCTTGTTGAAGCCGAGCTTCTCGTCGTCATAGGGGCCGACCCACTCGGCGGCGTCGATCGTGCCCTTCTCCAGCGCCGGATAGATGTCGCCGCCGGCGACCTGCTGCGGCACGACGCCGAGCTTGGTGAGCACCTGGCCGGTGATGCCGGCAATGCGCATCTTCAGGCCCTTCAGGTCGTCGACGGTCTTGATCTCCTTGCGGAACCAGCCGCCCATCTGGGCGCCGGTATTGCCGGCCGGGATCGCATGGATCTGGAACTTCTTGTAGAAGGCGTTGAACAGCTCGTTGCCGCCGCCCTGGAGGAGCCAGGCATTCATCTGGCGGGCATTGAGGCCGAAGGGAACGGCAGTGCCGATGGCGAAGGTCGGATCCTTGCCGACATAGTAGTAGGAGCAGGTATGGCACATCTCGACCGTGTTGTTGGACACGGCGTCGAGCGCCTGCAGGCCGGGGACGATCTCGCCGGCGGCAAAGACCTGGATCTGGAAGCGGTTGTCGGTCAGCTCGGCGACCTGCTTGGCAATGGTCTCGGCAGCGCCATAGATGGTGTCGAGCGACTTCGGGAACGACGAGGTCAGGCGCCACTTCACCTCGGGAGCCGACTGGGCGACGGCGGGGGCCGCGACCGCGGCGGCGGCAAGCCCGGCGCCCGTGGCGGTCAGGAAATTCCGGCGTTTCATGCGATTTCCTCCTGGGGGATTGGTCGGGCGCCCTCCGCGGGGATGGCGCCGGAGGCGCCATAGACCCCGCCGGCGGCAAGCCGAGCAAGGCTGCCAATGCAGGGCAGCCAAGCGCTGATACTTTGGATCAATATCATGATGTTGCTGTGAAATTCATCGCGCCACAGCCGCCGCCCCCGTCCATCCGGACGGCTGGCGCGCCGGCGGGCAGTTCCTGTAGCCTTTCCGCTAACGTCAAGGAGCGCGGCACCGACCGCCGCCCATCGGAGGAAAGCATGGAGGCAATGCGGCCCTGCGCCGAGCGGTTCATGCTCGTGGGTCCAGAACGCGTCTTCTATGCGGGGCTGCTGGGGCGGCCGCGCAAGCGCACCCTCGGCTCGTTCATCCTGTTCTGCAGCATGGAGGGCCGGCTGGAACTGTCGGTGACGGGCCAGCCGACGCGGGTGCTCGAGGCGGCGGTGCTGCCGGCCTATGCCGAACATTCGATCGCCAGCGAGCACCGCTGCGTGATCGGCGTGCTGATCGAGCCGGAGAGCGTCGATCCGCAGGCTCTCGCCTGCCTGGAGGCCGAGGCGCGCGCCATGGACCAGAAGCTGCTCGCCGGCCGGCTGCGCGAGGCCTACCAGCGCCTGCGGATCACGCCGCTCAAGCACGAGATGACGACCGCGGCCTTCGACGAGGCGGCGCTGGGCCGGGCGCTCGCCCCGCGCCGGCTCGACCCGCGCATCGCCCGCATCCTTGCCATCCTGGCCGAGCGCCCGGGCGATCTGCTCAGCGCTGACGCCTGCGCCCGGCTGACGCGCCTGTCCGTCTCGCGCTTCCTGCACCTGTTCAAGCAGGAGACCGGCTTCTCCTTCCGCGCCCTGCGCGCCTGGAAGCGGGCCCGGCACCTGCTCAACTACGCCAACGAGACCATCAACATGGCGCATCTGGCGCTGGATATCGGCTATCCCGATTCCACCCATTTCTCCCATTCCATCCGCCGCTTCTACGGACTGCAGCCGCGCGCCATCTTCTCCGGCTCGCGGGAGCTGGAGATCTTCCGTTCGGGGGATGCCGACCGTCCCTAGGGCCGCTGCCGATGACCAGTCCACGCAAGCCGGCGGCCATGCCCCCTCACTAGCCTTGCCGCCCATCCCCTCGACCAGGACGCGACGCCCATGCTGTTCACCGCCGAGCACGACGAGGTCCGCCGGACCCTGCAGAAGTTCATCGCCTCCGAGGTGAACCCCCATGTCGATGCCTGGGAGGCAGCGGGCCGCTTCCCGGCCCATGAGCTGTTCAAGAAGATGGGCAATCTCGGCCTGCTCGGCCTCAACAAGCCGGTCGAATATGGCGGCATGGGCCTCGACTATTCCTATGCCATCCTGATGGCCGAGGAGCTGGGCGGCATCACCTGCGGCGGCGTGCCCATGGGCATCGGCGTGCAGACGGACATGGCCACCCCTGCCCTGGCGCGCTTCGGTTCGGACGAGCTCAAGCGCGAGTTTCTCGCCCCCTCCATCGCCGGCGACTATGTGGCCTGCATCGGCGTCTCCGAGCCGGGCGCCGGGTCGGACGTGGCCTCGGTCAAGACCACCGCCCGCTCCGACGGCGACGACTACGTGATCACCGGCGGCAAGATGTGGATCACCAACGGCTCGCAGGCCGACTGGATCTGCCTGCTCGCCAATACCAGCGACGGGCCGGTTCACCGCAACAAGTCGCTGATCTGCGTGCCCATGAAGGAGAAGGGCGTGACGGTGGCCCGCACGCTCGACAAGCTCGGCATGCGCTCCTCCGACACGGCGCAGATCTTCTTCGACGAGGTGCGGGTGCCCAAGCGCAACCGCATCGGCGAGGAGGGCAAGGGCTTCACCTATCAGATGATGCAGTTCCAGGAGGAACGGCTGTGGGGCGCGGCCGCCAAGCTGAAGCCGGCCGAGCGCATCATCGACCAGACCATCGAATATACCCGCAACCGCAAGGCCTTCGGCCGCTCGATCCTCGACAACCAGGTGGTGCATTTCCGCCTCGCCGAGCTGAAGACCGAGGTGGAGCTCCTGCGCTCGCTGGTCTATCGCGCGACCGAGCAGATGCTGGCCGGCGAGGACATGACCACGCTCGCCTCCATGGCCAAGCTGAAGGCCGGCCGGCTCGGCCGCGAGGTCGCCGACAGCTGCATGCAGTATTGGGGTGGCATGGGCTACATGAACGAGACGCCGGTGACGCGCTACTATCGCGACTCGCGCCTGACCTCGATCGCCGGCGGCGCCGACGAGGTCATGCTGTCGATCATTGCAAAGGCCATGGGCACGCTGCCGGGCATGAGCAACCGGTCATGAGGACTGGCCGCGGACCCGCAGTCCCGTCCTGTCGCAGATGTCATGCCCGGCCCTGCGCCGGGCCCGACCGCCTGCATGTCCGCGCCCGGTTCAGGTCGTCGATGGTCTTGACCGCGCGCAACGGAGCCAGTCCATGATCACGCTCTATCACTGCGTCTCGGCGCGCTCCTTCCGGCCCCTGTGGATGCTGGAGGAGATGGGCCTGGCCTACGAGCTGAAGATGCTGCCCTTCCCGCCGCGCGTGCTGGCCAAGGACTTCCTGGCGCTCAATCCGCTCGGCACCGTGCCGTTCCTGATCGACGGCGAGACACGGATGAGCGAATCGACCGGCATCTGCCACTATCTCGCCACCCGCCACGGCCCCACGCCGCTGGCGGTCGCCCCCGACGAGCCGGACTATGGCACCTGGCTCAACTATCTCTACCAGAGCGATGCCACCCTCACCTTCCCGCAGACCCTGGTGCTGCGCTACGGGCGCTTCGAGCCGCCCGAGCGGCGCCAGCCGCAGGTGGTCGAGGACTATGCCAAATGGACGCTGGCGCGCATGCGCATGCTGGACGCCCACCTGATGACCCATGCGTGGCTCGCCGCCGGCCGTTTCACGGCCGCCGACATCGCGGTCGGCTATGCGCTGATGCTGGCCGAGACCATCGGGCTGGCGAAGGACTTCCAGCCGCAGACGGCGGCCTACTGGGCGCGCCTGAAGGAGCGCGACGGCTTTCGCCGGGCCCTTGCGGCGCAGGAGCGGGCCGCCGCCGAGCAGGGGGTCAAGCCGGGCTTCGGCTAGGCGGGCGCCGCGCCGGGGCCAGCCGCATCAGCGCACGTGGAAGGCGAGGTCGAAGGACGACTGCTTGTTGCCGGCCCGGTCGCGCACCAGGGTGCGCACCACATAGGCGCCCGGCTCGATGCCGGTGAAGCCATAGGTCACATAGAGGAAGAACTCGCGGTTGCGCCGCCGGCTGGCGGTGGCGATGGTGTTGAAGGCCTGCTGGGCGACCAGGGGCTGGCCGTCGGCGCGCAGCAGCTCGAAATCCAGCACCAGGTCGGTGCGGAAGATGTCGCCGGAGCGGCGCCAGCCCTGGCCGGCGAGCTCGGCATAGATCAGGAGCGGCTGGCCGGCCTCGAACACGTTGGAATCGCGCGGGTTGAACACGCCATAGCCCTGCGGCTCCTCGGCGACGAAGGTGGCGCGGCGGATGGTCAGCGGCATGCGCTCGGCGATCAGCGCCGCCGCCTCGTCGAGGGCGTCGAGCGCCTCGATGGCGCGGCCGGCCGCGGCCGCCTCGCGCGCCCGCTCGGCGAGCGCGGCAATGTCGGTCGGCGTCGGCCCGACCGGCGCCGGCACCACGCGGTCGGGCGGCTGAAGGGTAGGCGTCACCTGCTGCGTGGTCTGCGCGCCGAGGGGCGCCGCCAGGCCGGCCAAGGCCAGAATCGCGGCCGCCGCCAGGCCGGCACGGATCGGAGCGGGACAGGGCATGTGTCGGGTCTCCGGTCGAATCGGTCCGGTCACCATAGCATGACGGCCCTGCGCGCCGAGGCGGGCGCCATGCTGCTGACAGGCACGGGCAAGGCCTTGCAGAACCAGCCGAAAGCGGCCGGCGACCGCTGCCCGCCCATGGCGCGAATGTGATCGGGGTGCGGCGCTTTCATGGCAGGCCCCCTTTCGGATGGCGGGCCTGATGGCTATCTCCCGGCACTAGCATCCCGGGGTGCGGCGTGCTTCTCTCGCCGCCCCTCGCCTGTCCGCATCCGCATCAGGACCGCTGCATGGCCCGCGATACAGTCGATCTCACGCCCATCGAATCCCGCGACGAGCTGGTCGCCTGGATCGAGAAGGGGGTGAAGCCGAAGGCCCGCTTCCGCGTCGGCACCGAGCACGAGAAGTTCGGCTTCTACCGCGAGGACAACAGCCCGGTGCCCTATGACGGCCCGCGCGGCATCCGCGCGCTGCTGGAAGGCATGGAGGGCCTGCTCGGCTGGGAGCCGATCCTGGACGGCGACAACATCATCGGCCTTGCCGATGTCACCGGCGGCGGCGCCATCTCGCTGGAGCCGGGAGGGCAGTTCGAGCTGTCCGGCGCGCCGCTGGAGACGCTGCACCAGACCGCAATCGAGGCCCATGCCCATTTCGCCCAGCTGCGCGAGATCGCCGACCCGCTGGGCATCGGCTTCCTCGGCCTCGGCATGAGCCCGAAATGGTCGCGCGCCGAGACGCCGGTCATGCCCAAGTCGCGCTACCAGATCATGACGCGCTACATGCCGAAGGTCGGCAATCTCGGCCTCGACATGATGTACCGGACCTCCACGGTGCAGGCCAATCTCGACTTCTCGTCCGAGGCCGACATGGTCAAGAAGCTGCGGGTGTCGCTGGCCTGGCAGCCGGTGGCGACCGCCATCTTCGCCAATTCGCCGTTCACGGAAGGCCGGCTCAACGGCTACCTGTCCTATCGCTCGGCCATCTGGATGGACACCGACAACGACCGGGCCGGCATGCTGCCATTCGCCTTCGAGGACGGCATGGGCTTCGAGCGCTATGTCGATTATGCCCTCGACGTGCCGATGTATTTCGTCAAGCGCGGCGACACCTATCACGACGTCGCCGGCACCTCGTTCCGCGACCTGCTGGCGGGCAGGAACCCGGCCGTGCCCGGAGAACGCGCGGTGCTGTCCGACTGGGTCAACCATATCGGCACGATCTTCCCCGAGGTGCGGCTGAAGCGTTACCTCGAGATGCGCGGCGCCGATTCCGGGCCGCTGTCGCGCATCGTCGCGCTGCCGGCCCTGTTCGTCGGCCTGCTCTATGACGACGGCGTGCTGGATGCCGCCTTCGATCTGGTCAAGGACTGGACGGCGGAGGAGCGCCAGAGGCTGCGCGCCGAGGTGCCGAAGCTGGGCTTCCGGGCCCAGATCGGCGGGCGCACCGTCGGCGAACTGGCCCGCGAGATGCTCACCCTCGCCCGCACGGGCCTGCGCCGCCGGGACCGGCTGGACATGAACGGCTGCGACGAGACGCGCTATCTCGACCCCATCCAGGCCATCGTCGATGACGGCCGCACGCCGGCCGAGGTGCTGATCGAGAAATATCTCGGCCCCTGGCAGGGCCAGATTGACCGGGTGTTCGAGGAGCAGGCCTACTGAGCCCGGTGCCGCCCGGCTGGCGGGCGTGCCCGACCGGAGCCGACCCGCGGGTGGCAGCCATGGCCGAACCGATCCCCGTCACGCCCCGGCTGGCGCTCGACCCGGCCGACATCAGCTACAGCTTCGTGCGCGCCTCCGGCCCCGGGGGGCAGAACGTCAACAAGGTGGCGAGCGCCTGCGAGCTGCGCTTCAACCTGGCGGCCTCGGCGCTGCCGCCCGACGTCAAGGCGCGGCTGGTGCCGCTGGCCGGGTCGCGGCTGACCCGGGACGGGGTCATCGTCATCCAGGCCGACCGGTTCCGCTCCCAGGAGATGAACCGCGAGGATGCGCTGGCCCGCCTGGTCGCGATGGTGGCAAGGGCCGCCGTCCGGCCGAAGCGCCGCATCGCCACGAGGCCCACGCTCGCCTCGAAGGAGCGCCGCCTGGAGGGCAAGGCCCGGCGCTCCGGCATCAAGAAGGGCCGGCAGGGCAAGCCCTCCCTCGACTGACGCGCCCTGCCTGCCCTTTCGACCCGCCAGCCCCTATAGTCGCCCCATGACCGAAGCGATGACACCCGATTCCGCCGTCGACCGGCTCGAGGAGCTCTACGAGGCGGCGACCTCCGCCCTGCGCGGCGCGCTGGAGCGGTTCCTGGCCGGCGGGCCGCCGCCCACCGCCGAGGAGCGCGCGCGCTTCGTCTATCCCGAGCTGGCCGTGACCTACACGCCCGACCGCGCCGCCCCGCGCAACCGGCGGGCCTATGCCAAGTTCTCGCGGCCCGGCCTCTATGCCACCACCGTCACCCAGCCCGGCTTCTTCCGCCGCTATCTGCTCGACCAGCTGCGCCCGCTCGTCGCCGAATATGGCGCGACCATCGCGGTCCGGCCGAGCGCGCAGGAAATCCCCTATCCCTATGTGCTCGACGGCGTCGACGAACTGGCGGCCGGCGGCCGCAGCCCGTCCGAGCTTGCCCGCCACTTCCCCTCGCCGCTGCTCGCGCTGGTCGGCGACGAGGTGGCCGACGGCATCTTCGTCGATCTCGGCCAGGGCAAGCTGCCGCTGTCGCTGTTCGATGCGGTCCGGGTGGACTATTCGCTGCGCCGGCTCGTCCACTATACCGGCACCGACTGGCGCGCCGTGCAGCCCTGGATCCTCCTGACCAACTACCACCGCTATGTGGACCAGTTCGTGGCCTGGAGCGCGGCCGAGATCGAGGCTGGGCGGGCCCGGCGGCTGACCGCCCCCGGCGGGCTGACCATCACCCGCGACGACCTCGACGGCGGCGTGGCGCGCATCGCCGCCTCCGCCTGGCACCGCTACCAGATGCCGGCCTATCACCTGGAGCGCGAGGGCACGGCGGGGGTGACGCTGGTCAATATCGGCGTCGGCCCGTCGAACGCCAAGAACATCACCGACCATCTCGCCGTGCTGCGCCCGCACTGCTGGCTGATGATCGGCCATTGCGGCGGCTTAAGGCAGGCGCAGGAGATCGGCGACTACGTGCTCGCCCATGCCTATCTGAGGCGCGACCACATCCTCGATGCGCTGGTGCCGCCGGAGATTCCGATCCCGGCGCTGGCCGAGGTGCAGACCGCCCTGCAGGAGGCCTGCGCTGCAGTCACGGGAGCGAGCGGCGAAACGCTGAAGCACCGCCTGCGCACCGGCACGGTGGTCACCAACGACGACCGCAACTGGGAATTGCGCTACACGCAGGAGGCGCGCCTGTTCAATCTGTCGCGCGCCATCGCGGTGGACATGGAAAGCGGCACCATCGCCGCCCAGGGCTACCGGCTGCGCGTGCCCTACGGCACGCTGCTGTGCGTCTCCGACAAGCCGCTGCACGGCGAGATCAAGCTGCCGGGCGCAGCCAATGCCTTCTATGCCAATGCCGTGGCGCAGCACCTGCTCGTCGGGCTCGACGCGGTGGAACGGCTGAAGCGCGCCGGCGGTGCCATCCATTCGCGCAAGCTCAGAAGCTTCGACGAGCCGCCGTTCCGCTGACGGCCGCCGCCCGCCTGCCCCCCGCTCGGCGGCCTTGAATGACGCGATCAAAGGCTTAACGTCGCGCGACCTCCGCGGAGCCCTTCCGGACATGCTCACGGCCAAGCGCATCCTTCTCGTCATCGGCGGCGGCATTGCCGCCTACAAGGCGCTGGAGCTGATCCGGCGGCTGCAGGACCGCGGCGCGAAGGTGCGCGCCATCCTCACCCGGGCGGGAGCCGAGTTCGTCACGCCGCTGTCGGTCGGCTCGCTCACCGGCGAGAAGGTGTTCCAGGAGCTGTTCTCGCTGACCGACGAGAACGAGATGGGCCATATCGAACTGTCGCGCGATGCCGACCTGCTGGTGGTGGCGCCGGCAACCGCCGATCTGATGGCGAAGATGGCCCAGGGCCATGCCAATGACCTCGCCTCCACCGCCCTGCTGGCCACCGACAAGCGCATCCTGATCGCGCCGGCGATGAACGTGCGCATGTGGCTGCACCCGGCGACGCAGCGCAATCTCGCCACCCTCCGGAGCGACGGTGTCGCCGTGGTCGGCCCCAATGCCGGCGGCATGGCCTGCGGCGAGTTCGGCCCCGGCCGCATGGCCGAGGTGCCGGAGATCATCGCCGCCATCGAGGCGCTGATGGCCGATCCGGCCGTCGGGCGCCCGCTCGCCGGCCATCGCGTGCTGGTCACCTCCGGCCCGACGCGCGAGGCGATCGATCCGGTGCGCTACATCTCCAACCATTCCTCCGGCAAGCAGGGCCATGCCATCGCCAAGGCCGCCGCCGAGGCCGGCGCCGAGGTGACGCTGATCACCGGCCCGGTCAGCATCCCCGATCCGGTCGGCGTCAGCGTGGTGAAGGTGGAGAGCGCCCGCGACATGCTGGCCGCCGTGGAAGCGGCGCTGCCGGCCTCCATCGCCGTGTTCGCCGCCGCCGTGGCCGACTGGCGGGTGGCCGACATTGCCGGCGACAAGCTGAAGAAGGGGCCGGGCGGGCCGCCGTCCCTGGTCTTCGTGGAGAATCCCGACATCCTCGCCACCGTGGCGCGCCATCCCGAGCGGCGGCCGCGGCTGGTCGTCGGCTTTGCCGCCGAGACCGAGAACGTCATCGCCAATGCGCGCGCCAAGCTCGCCCGCAAGGGCTGTGACCTGATCGTGGCCAATGACGTGGCGACCGGCACCGGCACCTTCGGCGGCGATGCCAACACGGTCCATCTCGTCTCCGCAGGGGGGGTCGAGACCTGGGCGCGCCAGTCCAAGGAGGCGGTGGCCCGCGCCCTGGTCGCGCGGCTGGCCGAAAGGCTTGCCGGCGCATGACCCGGCCCCTGGCCATTGCCGTCGAGATCCTCCCGCATGGCGAGGGCCTGCCCCTGCCCGCGGCCCAGACCGCCCATGCCGCCGGCCTCGACCTGATGGCCGCCCTGCCGGAGGGCGAGCCGCTGGTGCTTGTCCCCGGCGCGCGCGCGGCCGTGCCGACCGGGCTGCGCATGGCGATCCCGCCCGGCTTCGAGGGGCAGGTGCGGCCGCGCTCGGGCCTTGCCCTGAAGCACGGCCTGACCGTGGCCAATGCGCCCGGCACCATCGACGCCGACTATCGCGGCGAGGTGAAGGTCATCCTCATCCATCTGGGCAGCGAGCCGGTGACGCTCCGGCGCGGCGAGCGCATCGCCCAGCTGGTGATCGCGCCGGTGACGCCGGCCGTGCTGGTGGCGGGCCGCCCTCTGGACGACACCGAACGGGGAACAGGCGGTTTCGGATCAACCGGACGTTGAGAAAAATGTTCTCTGCGTTGTAGGCACGGGCCACATGCACGAAAAGGTCTTCTGGTGCGCCGACCCGGCGTGATTTGCTGTCTGGCGGATCGATGAGGCTTCGATCCGATGCGGGACAGACATGCCAGTGCTTTCACGTCGCGGCCGGCTCGCCATTGCCGCGGTCATCGACATTGCCATCCATGCGCGGACGGGGCCTGTTGCGGCCAAGGCCCTCGCCGCACGCAACCAGCTGCCGCCCCGCCATCTGGAGCCGTTGCTCCAGCAGCTGGTGCGGGTCGGCATCCTCAAGGGCATGAGGGGGCCGCGCGGGGGCTATGACATCGCCCGCGAGCGGGCCGACATCACCTGCGCCGATATCGTGCTGGCGGCCATCGGCGGCGAGGATGGCGAGGTGGAGGCCCTCTCGCCGCTGGTTGCCTCGGTCGTCTGCCCGGCCGTCTCCCGGGCCGAGGAGCACTATTTCGACATGCTGCGCCGCATCACGCTGGCGGAGCTGTGCGACGAGGCCGAGCGCTTGCAGGGCCGGCCCGAGGCGGTGGCGGCCCTGTAGGGCCCGCCGCTCAGGCGCGGGCGAACACCGAGGCCAGGCGGTCGAGGGCGCCGGTCAGCGTGGAGTCCTTCTTGGCGAAGCAGAAGCGCACCACCGAGGTCACCGGGGCCTCGGCATAGAAGGCCGAGACGGGAATGGCCGCAACCCCGTGATCGGAGACCAGGCGGCGGCAGAAGGCCACGTCGTCGTCGATGCCGGCGCGCGCCAGATCCACGTTGATGAAATAGGTGGCCGCGCTCGGCAGCACGTCGAAGCCGGCATCGGCGAGGCCGCGGGCGAACAGGTCGCGGGCGCGCTGGAAGGCCGCGCGCATGCCGGTGAAATAGGCATCGTCCTTCGCCAGGCCATAGGCGACGGCCGCCTGCAGGTTGGGCGGGGTGGTGAAGGTGAGGAACTGGTGTGCCTTGCCGAGCACCCGCAGGATGTCCGGCTGGGCGACCACGAAGCCGACCTTCCAGCCGGTGAGCGAGAAGATCTTGCCGGCCGAGCCGATCTTCACCGCGCGCGGGCGCAGCGTGTCGACCGCCAGCACCGAGACATGGCTGCGGCCGTCGAAGACCACGTGCTCCCAGACCTCGTCGCAGATGACGGTGGCGCCGAAGCGCTCGCAGAAGCGGCCGAGCAGTTCCAGATCCGCGGTCGGGAACACCGAGGCGGCGGGGTTCAGCGGATTGTTGAGGAGCACCACGCGCGTCCGCTCGGAAAAGACCTGGCGCAGATCCGCTTCGGTGAAGCGCCAGTGCGGAGGCTTCAGGGTGACGAAGCGCGGCACGCCGCCGGCTCGCCGCACCAGCGGCAGATAGGCATCATACATCGGCTGGAACAGCACCACCTCATCGCCCGGCTCGATCAGGGCGAGCAGCGCGCCGGCCAGGGCCTCGGTGGCGCCGGAGGTGATCATCACCTCGCGGTCCGGGTCGATGGCAAGGCCCTGGTGATGGCGGTAATGGGCCGCCACCGCCTGGCGCAGCTCCGGCAGGCCCATCATGGGCGGATACTGGTTCCAGCCGGAGACGACCGCCTCGGCCGCCTTCTGCCGCACGTCCTCGGGGCCCGGATCGTCCGGGAACCCCTGGCCGAGATTGATCGCGCCCGTCTCACGGGCAAGCTGCGACATCACCTCGAAGACGGTGGTCGGAAGGCTGGCGAAGATCGGATTCATGGCGTCACCACCCTGGTGCGTTCGCTACGCCGAACGGAATGATCGGTATGGCGAAAGCCTCCGGCCCTGTCAAACCGCCTCGTTCAGGCGCGGGGCGTGGCGACGAAGGTCATGCGGTGCGGGGTCAGCCCCAGATTGGGCCGGTGGCGGCTGGCATGGAAGCCCGCGCGCGCGAACAGGTCGAGCATGTCGGCCTCCGCATAGGTGGTCAGGCCCAGCTCGGCGCGCAGCTTGCGGTAGGGCGAGACGGCGGTGGCCGCCAGCCCCGCGACCGCCGCGGCCAGATAGCCGTGGGAAAGGCCATTGCGCAGAAGCGACAGCACGTCGGCGACCATGCCGGCATCGGGCGGAATGACATCGGCGACGACGAGCCGGCCCGTGTCCCTGAGCTTGCGCCGGAACCGGTCGAGCAGGCCGGCAAAGTCGTCCCGGCCGAGATACTGGATCAGCGAGGAGACGACGATCAGATCGGCCGACCGGTCGGCCAGCACGGCGTCGAGATCCTCCGGCAGGACGGCGGCGATCGCCGCGTTGCCGGCATGGCGGTCCGCCAGCTTGCGCACCACGCTCGGCGCACCGTCGCACAGGACGAGGCGGCCCGCGGCCGCCGCCACCCGCCCGGCCTCGAGGGCCTCGCCGCAGGCATAGTCGAGCACGACCGCCTGGCGGCCGGCGCCGGTGGCCGCCAGGTGCTCCAGAATGCCGTCGGCGATCGCCCGGTAATGCACCTGCTTGTGCCGGTCGCTCACATAGATGGCGTGTTCGCCGTCCCAGAAGCTGCGCCAGTCGCCCATCAGTGCGAATGTCCGGTCAGGCGGTCGGTGAGGGCGAGCAGCACCCCCGAGCCCACGAAGGTGATGTGGATGGCGAGCAGCCACATCATCTCGCGGTCGCTCATGGCGGCGACATTCATGAACGCCTTGAGCAGGTGAATGGCGGAAATGGCCACGATGGAGGCGAGCAGCTTCAGCTTGAGGGCGGAGAAATCGATCGTCCCCATCCAGTCGGGCCGGTCGCGGTCCATGACATGGTCCATCTTGGAGACGAAGTTCTCGTAGCCGGAGAACACCACCATGACGACCAGGTTGCCGGCCAGCGACAGGTCGATGAGCGTCAGCACGCCGAGGATCACGTCGGCTTCCTTGGCCATTGGCACCTTGATGATGAAGCCGATGAGATCGCGGATGAACACCACCATGAGGGCGGCCAGGCCGAGCACCAGCCCGGCATAGAACGGCGCCATCAGCCAGCGGCTGGCGAACAGCGCCCGTTCGAGGCGATGCTCCACGCGCTGGGGCGCAACCGGAGCCTGCGACATCTCGCTCATGATCCCTGATCTCCGCCGGATGGGCCGCCGCAATCCGCCTATTCGCCCTCGCCGAACCGGTCGGCCACCAGCGCCGCCACGGCGTCCAGGGCCGCGCGCGCCTCGGGGCCGCTCGCCTCGACGGTGATGGTCGTGCCGATGCCGGCCGCCAGCATCATCAGGCCCATGATCGAGGTGCCGTCGACGGTCTCGCCGCAGCGCGACACCTTCACCCGGGCGTTGAAGCGGTCAACGCAGGCCACGAACTTGGCGGAGGCGCGGGCATGCAGGCCGCGCTTGTTGAGGATGGGCAGTTCGCGCGTGAGGGGGGCCGCAGCCAGACTGTCCGCGGTTCCGCCGGAGGCTTCGCCATCCCCGATCACGCCACTCTCCCGGTATCGATCCGCGCCGCAGGCGCCGCCACGGCGCAGGCAGAAACGGTCATCCTGTCGCATGTTAGCAGGCGCGGGCGCCATCACAATGGGCTTGCGCGCGCCGTCACTGGCCGGCCAGCACCCGGCTGGCGATGTTGATGTACTTGCGGCCGGCCTCCTGGGCCTGCAGCACGGCCTCCTGCAGCGGCTTTTCCTGGCGCACCGTCGCCAGCTTGACCAGCATGGGCAGGTTGATGCCGGCGACCACCTCCACGGGGCGCCCGCTCATGATCGAGATGGCCAGGTTGGAGGGCGTGCCGCCGAACATGTCGGTGAGGACCGCCACGCCGTCGCCGGCATTGACGCGATCGACGGCAGCGATGATGTCGCGCCGGCGCTGGTCCATGTCGTCGTTGGGACCGATGGCAATGGTTTCGACCTGACGCTGCGGGCCGACCACATGCTCCATCGCATGACGGAACTCAACGGCCAGCTGGCCATGCGTGACGATGACGAGTCCGATCATCCGGCACTCCGCGCGCGTGAACCCTGCGCGCACCCTTCCGAAAGAGGCGGTAATGATCACCAAGTCGCCCGCAAGCGCAAGTGACCCGCGCATGAGACTATCGCCACGGCGGCGCTGTGGAAACCCGGTTGTCGCCCCTCAACAGCCAGTCGCGCAGCCCCGCAAGCGGGTCCGCCCCGGCCGCGACGGCCAGCCGCGGCAGGATGACGCTGCCGAAGGCCACGCGGCCGCTCTCCGGCTCCGGCAGGCGGGCGGCATCCGCGGCGGCGAGATCGACCACGAGGCGCAGCACCGCCGCCGGCTCGTGCGGCCGCGCCAGAAGGCCGACGCCGCGCAGTTCGATCAGGCCGGCAAGGCCGGGGGGCGGGCGGGCCAGCAGGCGGCCATGCGCCTCCTGAAGCAGCACGCGGTCGTCGGCGACCAGGCGCGAGGGCAGCGCGCCGGCGAGCGGCGGCCCGTCGATCAGCCGCAGGGCCAGGCGCGACTTGCCGGCGCCCGAGGGACCGCGGATCAGCACGGCCCGGCTGCCGACCAGCACGACCGACCCATGGATGCTGGCGGGGGGGATCACGCGGCCGGCAGCCTGACGACGAAGCGCGCGCCGGCGACCGTCGGCGCGCCGTCCGGCCCGGCCGGCCCCGGCCGGTTCTCCGCCCAGATGCGTCCGCCATGGGCCTCGACGATCTGGCGGGAAATGGACAGGCCGAGCCCGGAGTTCTGGCCGTAGTCCTGGTGCGGCCGGTCGGTATAGAAGCGCTCGAAGATCTTCTGCAGCGCATCCTCGCGGATGCCGGGGCCGTCATCCTCCACGGCGATCTCGATCACGCCCTTCAGCTTGCTGGCGATCACCCGCACCTTGCCGCCGGGCGGGGAGAACGAACGGGCATTGTCGATCAGGTTGGTGACCACCTGGCTCAGGCGGCTGTCGTGCCCCTTGACCGCGAAATCGTGCGGGCGGCCGCCCTGGAAGCTCAGCTCGACCCGGACATTCTCGCCGGCCTTCACCTCGTTGGCGATGGAGACCAGCGTGGTGAGCAGCCTGGTCAGATCGACCCGGGTCGCCTCCTGGCGCTGGAGCTCGGCATCGAGGCGGCTGGCATCCGAGATGTCGGTGATCAGGCGGTCCAGCCGCTTGACGTCATGCTGGATGACCGCCAGCAGGCGCGCGCGCGCGGCGTCGGTCTTGGCGAGTGGCAACGTCTCGACCGCCGAGCGGACCGAGGTGAGCGGGTTCTTCAGCTCATGGGCGACATCGGCCGCGAAGCGCTCGATCGCCTCGATGCGGGCATAGAGTGCATCGGTCATGTCGCGCAGCGAGCGCGACAGGTGGCCGATCTCGTCACGCCGGTGGCTGAAGTCGGGGATTTCCTCGCGCGAGCGATGCCGCCGCCGCACCTTCTCGGCGCCCTCGGCCAGCTTGCGCACGGGCCCGGCAATGGTGCGGGCCATCAGGATCGACAGCACGACCATGACGAAGGCCGCCACCATGAACACGCGCAGCACCTGGAGACGCTCGGCATCGATCACCGCGTCGATCTCGCCGCCGCGCGTGTTGAGCATGAGCACGCCGAGCACGCCCCGGAAGCGCTGCACCGGGATGGCCACCGAGACGACGATCTCGCCCTGCTCGTTGACGCGCGCCATGCTGGCCTTCTGGCCTGCCAGCGCCTGGGCCACTTCCGGATAGGCCGTGCCATTGGCGAAGCCGATGTCCCGGTAGATCGGAAAATTGCTGCCGCCGCGCAGGAACCGGCGGATCTCGTTCCACCACTTCTCCCAGACGGGCGGCTTGGCGCCGATCGGCGGCAGGTCGAGGGACTGGATGTCGCCGCGGCCATAGAGGTTGCGGCTGTCGAGGATCAGGTTGCCCTCGCGATCGTAGATGCGCGCCTGGGTTTCGGTGGGCCCGGTCAGGCGGCGCAGGATGGGGGCGACGCGCTCGGGATTGATCGGGAACTCGAGCAGGGCCGAGGGATCGTCGATGGAGGAGCCGGAGCCGCCGAGCTGCAGCTCGAACAGCTTGTCCGGGTCGATGGGGATCACCGAACTGTCGACGGTCGCGGAGGCGGCGATGGCCCCGGCGATGATCTCGCCCTGGACGATCAGGCTCTGCGCCCGCGATTCGATCAGCCCGGCGCGGAAGCTCGACAGCCACAGGATGCCGGAGACGAGCGCGACCAGGCCGGCCAGGTTGAGCAGGACGATCCGGCGCGTCAGGCTCGAGAAGGAGCGGTTCAGCACCGCCCGCACGAAGCGCGCCGCGACCCGGCCAAGCCGCGCCACCGGCCGCGACACGCGGGCGGACACGGCGGGGCCGGCGTCCCTGGCCTGCGGCGGCGCGGCGTTCTGGGTGCGGTCGAGCATGGGGCCGGGAGGTCGCCTCCTCACTCCTTGAAGCGGTAGCCGACCCCGTAGAGGGTCTCGATCATCTCGAAATCGTCATCGACGGCCTTGAACTTCTTGCGCAGCCGCTTGATGTGGCTGTCGATGGTGCGGTCATCGACATAGACCTGGTCATCATAGGCCGCGTCCATCAGGGCATTGCGGCTCTTGACCACGCCGGGGCGCTGGGCCAGCGCCTGCAGGATCAGGAACTCGGTCACCGTCAGCGTCACCGGATGGCCGTCCCAGGTGCAGGTATGCCGCTCGGGGTCCATGCGCAGCTTGCCGCGCTCCAGCACCTTGGCATCCGACTTGGCCTCGGCGGAGGGATCCTTGGCGGCGGCGCGGCGCAGCACTGCCTTGACGCGCTCGACCAGCAGGCGCTGGGAGAACGGTTTGCGGATGAAGTCGTCCGCGCCCATCTTCAGGCCGAACAGCTCGTCGATCTCCTCGTCCTTGGAGGTGAGGAAGATCACCGGCATGTCGCTCTTCTGGCGCAGCCGGCGCAGGAGCTCCATGCCGTCCATGCGCGGCATCTTGATGTCGAGGATGGCCAGATCCGGCGGTGCCTGCTTGAATCCGTCAAGCGCCGAGGCCCCGTCATTGTAGGTCACGATCCGGTAGCCCTCGGCCTCCAGCGCGATCGCAACCGAGGTCAGGATGTTCCGGTCGTCGTCGACGAGTGCGATGGTCGGCATGTCGAAACCTTGTTCAACGGCAGGTCTTGAGGCGGTGAAGGCCGCCGTTCCAACGCGGCAAGCGTGGCAAAAATGGGACTCACGCAGGATAATGCGGTGTTAGCGCCCTGTCATGCCTTGAATATTCGGTGCAGCAGCACCCCGAAATGCACAAGGCCGGGCGAACCCGGCCTTGCAGCAGCCTGTCGGGGCGACGGCCTCACTTCGGAACGTCGACCGGGCTGTCCGACTGTTCGCGCAGATAGGCCAGGAGATCGGCGCGCTGCTGCTCGGAGCGGATGCCGGCAAAGGCCATGGTGGTGCCAGGGATGGCCCGGCGCGGATTGGTGATGAACTCGTAGATCGCCTCCAGCGTCCAGGGCTCGCCGGACTTGGCCTTCATGGCCGCGGAATAGTTGAAGCCGGGGGCGGCGCCGTGGTTGCGGCCGACAATGCCGTAGAGATTCGGGCCGGCGCCGTTGGCCCCGCCCTTGTTGATGGTGTGGCAGGTCGCGCACTGGCGGAACACGGCCGGGCCGTTGGCGGCATTGGCCGAGGCGAAGACCTCGGCCATCGACTTGGTCGGCTCGGCCGCCGCCGGCGCGGCCTGCTGGCCGCCGGCCGGAGCCACCGCCACCTCGAAACCGGGTTTGGCGGGCTTCGACGGCTTGAACAGGATCTCGCTGGCAAGGATGTTGCCGCCAAGCGTTGCCGTGCCGACCAGCAGCAGGGCCATGAAGGTCTTGTTGATTTCGAATCCGTCCATCAGGACCAGCTCCAGCCGATCGGCATCCTGTCTTCGAATCGGGACCCTGCGGGGGGAAGACGCCCGGACCCGGCCGATTTGGCGCGGACACTAATCAAATTGCGCCGCGCGAGGCAACCCGTATATGCACGCGCCGGGCATGCTACTTTCAGCCGCGCCCCGCACGCCAGACAGCTCATGAACCGCACCCTCGTCCTCGTTCCGGCCCGCATGGCGGCCTCGCGCCTGCCCGGCAAGCCGCTCGCCGACATCGCCGGCGAACCGATGATCGTCCATGTGATCCGGCGCGCGGCCGCGGCGGATCTCGGCGAGGTGGTCGTGGCGACCGATTCGGAGGCGATCCAGGCGGCCGTGGAAAAGGCCGGCTTCCGGGCGGTGATGACCAGCGCCGCCCATCCCACCGGCTCCGACCGCATCCACGAGGCGGCGGACATCGTGGATCCGCACCGGCGCTGCAGCCGCATCGTCAATGTGCAGGGCGACCTGCCGACCATCGAGCCGGCGCTGGTCAGGGCGGCCGCCGGTCTCCTCGACGAGCCGGCCGTCGATATCGGCACGCTGGCAACCGTCATCACCCGGCCGGAGGAGATCGGCAATCCGAACGTCGTCAAGGTGGTCGGCACGCCGCTGTCGCCACGGCACCTGCGGGCGCTCTATTTCACCCGCGCCACGGCCCCCTCCGGCGAGGGGCCGCTCTACCATCACATCGGCCTCTATGCCTACCGGCGGGCCGCGCTCGACCGCTTCGTGTCGCTGCCGCCGGCGCCGCTGGAGCAGCGCGAGCGGCTGGAGCAGCTGCGCGCCCTGGAGAACGGCATGCGCATCGATGTCGCGGTGGTCGATACGGTGCCGCTCGGCGTCGACACGCCGGACGATCTGGAGCGCGCGCGCCGGCTCATCGCCAAAATCTGAAGCATCGGCTATGACAGCCGCCCCATCGGAGTGAAGCGTCCCATGATCCTCGCGCCCAAGCGCATCGCCTTCCAGGGCGAGCTCAGCGCCTTCTCGCACCAGGCAGCCAATGCCGTTTTCCCGCAGGCCGAGGTCATGCCCTGCCCGAGCTTCGAGGATGCCTTCGCCGCCGTCCAGACCGGCGAGGCCGATCTCGGCATGATCCCGATCGAGAACTCGATCGCCGGCCGCGTCGGCGATGTCCACCACCTGCTGCCCACCTCCGGCCTCAACATCATCGGCGAGTTCTTCCTGCCGATCCGCTTCCAGCTCATGGGGGTCAAGGGCTCGTCGCTCGCCACCGTCAAGACCGCGCGCAGCCACATCATGGGCCTTGGCCAGTGCCGCCAGATCATCCGCAAGCTCGGCCTGAAGCCGATCGTGGCGGCCGACACGGCGGGCTCCGCCCGCGAGGTCGCCGAGATGAACGACACGACCCAGGCCGCCATCGCCCCGCGTCTGGCCGCCGAGATCTATGGCCTCGACATCCTGGCCGAGGACATCGAGGACGCCGCCAACAACACCACGCGCTTCGTCATCCTGTCGCGTCAGAAGATCTGGGCGGCGCCCGGACAGAACTGCCTGACCAGCTTCGTCTTCCAGGTGCGCAACGTGCCGGCGGCGCTCTACAAGGCCATGGGCGGCTTTGCCACCAACCACGTCAACATGACCAAGCTGGAAAGCCACATGGTCGATGGCCGCTTCGTGGCGACGCGCTTCTACGCGGAGATCGAGGGCCATCCCGACGACCGGCCGGTGAAGCTGGCGCTCGAGGAACTCGACTTCTTCGCCAAGGAACTGACCATCCTCGGGGTCTATCCGCAGCACCCCTGGCGTGCCGAGGTCGAGAAGCAGATCGCGGAGTGAGCCATGGTCAGCCGGGCAGCCGGGCCGTCCGGGCGGATCGCGCGCCGTGACTGACGAGCGGCCCGATCCCGCCGCGCTGCGCCTGGCCGTGGCCCTTGCCGACAGCGGCGACCTCGGCGCGGCCGGCACGGCCACCGGGATCGGCCGGCGGACGGTCGCCGCCCGCATCGCGCAGCTGGAACGCCAGGTCGGCGCCGTGCTGTTCGACCATGCCGGCACGCCGGTGCGCCTGACCGCGGCCGGCGAGGCCTTCATCGGCGAGGCCCGGCTGGCGCTGGCCGCGATGGAGCGGGCCGGCCGGCTGGCGCGGGCGGTTGCCGCGGCACCGGCGCGGGTTGCCATCGGCACGACCGCCGATGGCCTGTTCGGCCCGCTCGGCGAGCTCGTCGCGGATCCGGCCCTGGCGGAGGCGGGCCTCGGGCTCGACATCCGCCTCATGCCCGCCGGCGATCAGGCCCGCGCCCTGGCAGAGGGCGCCATCGCCATCGGTCTCCTGCCGCCGCCCCTGCCGGTGCTGCCGCGACTGCAGCACCGTCCGGTGGCGGTCTCGAAATGGTCCGCGGTGGTGCCGGATGCCGAGGCGCGGCTCAGGAAGACCGCCAGCCTGTCGCAGCTCGCCCGCAAGCCGCTGGTCACGCTGGCGGCGGAAGCCGCCGGCCTGGCCCGGCACACCCTGACCGCCGCCCTGCGCGCCACCGGCGCCGAGCCGGCCTTCGTCCAGGAGGCGCCCGACTGGCCCTGCGTGATGACCCTGGTCGGCCTCGGGCTGGGGTCGGCTCTGGTCCCCGCGGTGGTGGCGAAGCGCCTGACCGTGGCCGGCGCCACCGTGCTGCCGCTGGTCGAGGCCGAGGAGCTCGCGCCCTGGACCCTCCATGCCGTCTGGCTGCCGCAGCCGGCCGGCACCGCGGCGGCCGCGGCCATCGCCCTGGTCAGGACGCGATCCGGCTGAGCACCAGGCCCTCGTCGACGAAGGCGCGGATGAGATGATGGGCGATGGCGAGCGGCGGCGGGCAGGACAGCCGGCCCGGATGCTGCCGGGCCAGCATCATCCAGCACTCCTCGCGGGAGAACCAGCGGGCGTCCTCCAGCTCCTCCGTGTCGATCTCGATGTCGCGGCCGAGCGCCTCGGCATGGCAACCGATCATCAGCGAGGCCGGATAGGGCCAGGGCTGGTCGAACAGGTAGCCGACCCGACCGACCGCGACGCCGGCCTCCTCCATGATCTCGCGGCGCACGGCGCCCGCCACCGTCTCGCCCGGCTCCAGGAAGCCGGCGAGCGCCGAATACATGCCCTGCGGAAAGCGTCGCTGACGGCCCATCAGGCAATGGTCGCCATGAACGGGGAGCATGATGACCACCGGATCGGTGCGCGGGAAGCTCTGCGCCCCGCAGCCCGGACAGTCGCGCCGCCAGCCGGCCTGTGCCGTCTCGGTGCGCGCCCCGCAGCGGCCGCAGAAGCGGTGCGTGGCGTGCCAGTGCATCAGCGCCTTGCCCTCGGCCATGGGGCCGAGATGGTGCGGCTCGACGATGCCCTGGACGGCGATGGTGCGCATGTCGGTGATCAGCAGCGTCGGATCATCGACCTTGATCTCGGCAATGCGATAGGCGTTCGGGTCGGCCCTGGCCAGTTCCTTGACCAGACGCGCAAAGCGCGGCGCGCCATTGGCCAGGCCGAGGAAGGCGGTCTCGATCGGTTCCCCGAAGGCCTCGGCCTCGGCCACCGTGAACAGCGGATCGCCGCGGTCCTCGTTGCGCCGCAGGATCGGCGTCTCGCCGGCAAAGACATAGAGGCGCGCGCGCGGGTCGGCCAGGGTCGCGGCGATCCACAGCGGGTCGCCACGCTTGGCGCTCATCCGGTCGAGCGGATTGTCCGTGTAGCCGAGGGTGATCGGCGGCAGGGGCGGCAGGGCATCGAAGTCGGACATGGCGGCTCGCGCGAGGGGTCGGGGCCGCGACGCTCGCATGCCCGGCCCGTCCCAGGCAACGCGGTCAGGCGGCGGAGAGCCCTGCAGCGAGCGCGGCCACCAGGCCCGTCCTTGCGGCCTCGCCATAGGGGCGGGCCGGCACCTTGCCCCAGACCGGACCCGGCCAGGCCGGGTCGGCCGAGAAGCGGCCGATGACATGGACATGAAGCTGGCGCACCATGTTGCCGAGGGCGGCGACATTCAGCTTCTCGCAGCCGGTGAGCCGGCGCAGCAGCTGCGAGGCCGCGGCCACCTCGTCCATCAGCTGGATGCGCTCCGCGCGCGCGAGGTCGATCAGCTCGACAGCGCCCGCCCGGCGCGGCACCAGCACCAGCCAGGGATAGGTGGCATCGTTCATCAGCCGCACGGTGCAGAGCGGCAGATCGGTCACCGCCAGGGTGTCGGCCTGAAGCCGCGGATCGAGAACGAAGGCTGAGTCGGCCATGGTGCATCTCCCGGCGGATCGGCGGCGCCAGTGCTAGCAGGCAGCGCCCGCGCGTGCACGGGCCACCTGCCATCTTGAACAGGCAATTTCGTTATGCATTATAACTGTTATCGAAGGAGGCGCGGATCATGCCGCACGCCCAGGCGACGGCCGGTCTGTCCCCGGCCGGACTCTCCCCCGCAGGCCCGCTCCTGACCGAGGTCAGGGGGGCGGTGATGTCGGTCGGGCTGAACCGGCCGCACAAGCGCAACGCGCTGGACGATGCCACCGTCCTGGCGCTGGAGGCCTGCTTCTCGGCGGTGCCGGAGGGCGTGCGGGTGGCCGTCCTGCACGGGCTGGGCGAGCATTTCTCCGCCGGGCTCGACCTGTCGGAGCTCTGCGAGCGCAACGCCGCCGAGGGCATGCTGCATTCGCGCATGTGGCACCGGGTGTTCGACCGCATCCAGTTCGGTCCGGTTCCGGTGGTGGCCGTGCTGAAGGGGGCAGTGATCGGCGGCGGGCTGGAACTGGCCTCGGCCTGCCATATCCGGGTGGCCGAGCAGGGCGCCTTCTACGCCCTGCCGGAAGGCCAGCGCGGCATCTTCGTCGGCGGCGGCGGCTCGATGCGCCTGCCGCGGCTGATCGGCGTGGCACGCATGGCCGACATGATGCTGACCGGCCGGACCTATTCGGCCGAGGAGGGCCTGGCCATCGGCCTCGCGCAATATCTGGTCGAGCCGGGCGCCGGTCTGGACAAGGCGCTGGAGCTCGCCGGCCGGATCGCCGGCAATGCGCCGATGACCAATTTCGCCGTCGTGCAGGCCCTGCCGCGCATCGCCGAGAGCGACCCGCAGGCCGGCCTGATGATGGAATCGCTGATGGCCGCCATCGCCCAGAGCGACCAGGAGGCCAAGAACCGCATCCAGGACTTCCTCGCCAAGCGGGCGGCCAAGGTGAAACCGGGCTGAGCCCTGCTGGCAGGACCAGCCCCCGGCAAGAGGGGCGGCACCGAAGGAAACGAACAGGGAGAGACGGGCATGAATGCCCACGCGCCGCATCCGCTGCGCCCGATCCGCTTCCATCGCCCCGACGTGACCGTGGAGCGGCGGGAGGACGGGGCCGTGCTGGTGCGCCCGACGGCCCCGCTCGCACCCTATCCCGACCGGCTGACCGACCGCCTGTTGCACTGGGCCGCCGTCGATCCCGACCGCATCTTCATGGCCGAGCGCGCCGGCGGGGACTGGCGCGCCATCTCCTATGGCGAGACGCTGGCGGCCACGCGCGCGCTCGCCGCCGCGCTCCTGTCCCGCGGCCTGTCCGCCGAGCGGCCGCTGGTCATCCTGTCCGGCAACAGCATCGACCATGCGCTGATCGCGCTTGGCGCGCTCTATGCCGGCATTCCGTTCTGCCCGGTCTCGCCGGCCTATGCCACCGCCTCGCGGGACTTCGCCAAGCTCAGCTATGTGATGGAACTGCTGACCCCGGGCCTCGTCCATGTCGACGATGCCGGCGCCCTGGCGCCGGCGCTCGCCGCGGCGGTCGGCCCGGATGTCGAGATCTCGGCCTCGCGCGGCAGCCTGGCCGATCGGCCGGTCACGCCCTTCGCCGCCCTGCGGGACAGCAGCCCGAGCCCGGCCGTCGAGGCCGCCCATGCGGCGGTCGGCCCCGACACCATCGCCAAGTTCCTGCTCACCTCCGGCTCGACCGGCCATCCCAAGGCGGTGATCAACACCCAGCGCATGCTCTGCGCGAACCAGGTCATGCTGCGCGAGACCCTCGCCTTCCTGAAGGAGGAGCCGCCGGTCATCGTCGACTGGCTGCCGTGGAACCACACCTTCGGCGGCAATCACAATGTCGGCCTCGTGCTGTTCAACGGCGGCACGTTCTACATCGACGACGGCCGGCCGGCGCCGGGCGGCATCGAGGCGACGGTGCGCAACCTGCGCGAGGTGGCCCCGACGGTCTATTTCAACGTGCCGAAGGGCTACGAGGAGCTCGTCCGGCACCTGCATGCCGATGCCGGGCTGCGCCGCCAGTTCTTCTCGCGGCTCAACTGCCTGTTCTTCGCCGGCGCCTCGCTCGCCACCCATGTCTGGCGCGCGCTGGACGAGGCGGCGGTGATGGAGACAGGCCACCGCCTGCCCATGCTGACCGGCCTCGGCGCCACCGAGACCGCCCCCTTCTCGCTGTCGGTGACGCCCGAGACGAGCCGTTCCGGCCATGTCGGCCTGCCGGTGGCCGGCAACGAGATCAAGCTGGTGCCGGTGGGCGACAAGCTGGAGGTGCGCGTGCGCGGGCCCAATGTCACGCCCGGCTACTGGCGCCAGCCGGACATGACCGCCAAGGCCTTCGATGCCGAGGGCTATTACAGCTTCGGCGACGCGCTGCGACCGGTGGATCCGCAGGACTTCAGCCGCGGCTTCGATTTCGACGGCCGCATTGCCGAGGACTTCAAGCTCTCGACCGGCACCTGGGTCAGCGTCGGGCCGCTGCGGGCCCGCTTCATCGCCGCCACCGCCCCGCTCACCCGCGACGTGGTGATTGCCGGCATCGACCGCGACGAGCTCGCCGCCATCGTGATCCTCGATCCCGACGGCGCGCGCCAGGCCTGTCCGCACCTGGCCGGCGCCGACCTGAAGACCATGGCCGCCGATCCGCGCCTGCGTGCGCTGCTGGGCGAGCGGCTGTCCGCCTTCGCCGCGGCGGCGACCGGGTCCGCGAGCCGCATCGCCCGCGCCGTCATCCTCGACGAGGCGCCCTCGATCGACGCCGGCGAGATCACCGACAAGGGCTCGATCAACCAGCGCGCCGTGCTGCGCCACCGCGCCGACCTGGTCGAGATGCTCTATGCGCGGCCGGCGCCCCCGGCCATCATCGAGGCCGGTCCGCCGGCCTTGCCGACAGGATGAGGCCGGGCCGCGCGCCCGGCCAAGACCAGAAGCCCGCTGCACGGGCCGCACCATTGCCCGGCCGCCGCCCCGGCGGCCGCAGATCATCGAAAGGGAGGACTTCATGACTCGGATCACCCGGCGCAACACGCTGATCGGCGGCACCGCGCTCGGCCTTGCCGGCCTCGGCGGGCTGCGCGCCCAGGCCAGCGAGATGACCATCGGCATCACCATCTCCATCACCGGCCCGGCAGCGGCGCTCGGTATCCCGATCCGCAACTCGGTGGAGATCGCCCCCACCGAGATCGGCGGGGTGCGGCTGCGCGCCATCGTGCTGGACGATGCCGGCGACCCGACCGCCGCCACCACCAATGCCCGCCGCTTCGCCACCCAGGACCGGGTCGACGTGGTCATGGGCTCGTCCACCACGCCGCCCGGCATCGCCGTGTCCAACGTGGCCGCCGAGGCCAATGTGCCGCATTTCTCCTTCGCGCCGATCCCGATCCCGCCGGAGCGGCGCAAGTGGAGCGTGGTCATGCCGCAGCCGGTGGCGCTGATGGCCGGCGGCCTGTTCGAGCACATGAAGAAGACCAATGTGAAGACGGTCGCCCTGATCGGCTTCTCCGACAGCTGGGGCGATCTGTGGCTGCGCGAGTTCAAGGCCCAGGCCGAGCCGGCCGGCATGCAGCTGGTGGCCGACGAGCGCTATGCGCGCGCCGATACCTCGGTCGCCGGCCAGGCGCTGAAGATCGTCTCGCTGCGCCCGGATGCGGTGCTGGTCGCCGCCTCCGGCACCGGCGCCGCCCTGCCGCAGATCGCCCTGCGCGAGCGCGGCTATCGCGGGCCGATCTACCAGACCCACGGCGCCGTCACCCGCGACTTCATCCGCATTGCCGGCCGCGCCGCCGAGGGCGTCATCATGGCCTCCGGGCCGGTCATCGTGCCGGAGCTGCAGCCGGATTCCTCGCCGACCAAGGCGCCGGGCCTGGCCTATGTGACCGCCTACGAGGCCAAGTTCGGCAAGGACACGCGCACCCAGTTCGGCGCGCACCTGTTCGACGCCTACAAGATCCTCGAGCGCGTCGTGCCGGTGGCGCTGAAGGAGGCGCGGCCGGGCACGCAGGACTTCCGCGAGGCGATCCGCAAGGCGCTGCTGACCGAGCGGGACATCGCCGCCAGCCAGGGCGTGTTCAACTTCACCGAAGAGGACCGCTACGGGGTCGATGCCCGCGCCCGCGTGCTGCTGACCGTGAAGGACGGCAACTGGGCGCTGGTCAGCTGACCGGCATCGCGGCGCCTGCGGCGGGCGGCCCCGGGGCCGCCCGCTGTCGTTTCGGGCCTGTCATTCATGCAGGCGGATCAGCCGCTTGCCGCGGTTCTCGCCGCGATAGAGGCCGGCAATGGCACCGGGCGCGGCCTCGATCCCGTCGAGGATGTCCTCGGCATAGCGCAGCCGGCCGGCCCGCACCCAGGCGGCGAGGCGCGGCAGGGCCTCGCCGTAGCGGGCCGCATAGTCGAAGACGATGAAGCCGGCCATGCGCGCGCGCTTGATGAGGAGGTGCCGCTCCGGCCGCGGGCCGGCCGGCCAGGGATCCCAGCTCGGCACCGAGGCCGTGCCGCAGATGACCACCCGCGCGCCGATGGCCAGCTGCGCCAGGACGGTGTCGGAGACCGGCCCGGAGGTGTTGTCGAAATAGACATGAACGCCATCCGGCGCGGCGGCGGCAAGGGCCGCGCTGAGATCGCCGCCGGCCTTGTAGTCGATGGCCGCGTCATAGCCGAAATCCTCGAGGCACTGGCGCACCTTGTCGGGCCCGCCGGCGATGCCGACCGTGCGGCAGCCCATCAGCCTGGCGATCTGGCCGACCGCCGAGCCGACCGAGCCGGCAGCGGTGGAGACCACCACCGTGTCGCCGGGCCGCGGCTCGCCGACATCCAGCAGGGCGAAATAGGCGGTCAGGCCGTTGAGCCCGAGCACGCCGAGCGAGGCGGAGAGCGGCAGGTCGGTCTCGGTCACCTTGCGCGTGACCGCCGCGGCGGGCACCACGGCCAGCTCCTGCCAGCCGAACAGGCCGGTGACCTTCTCGCCGGGGGCGTAGCCGGGATGGCGCGAGGCCAGCACCTCGCCGCTGGCAAAGGAGCGCATGACCTCGCCGATGCCGACCGGCTGGGAATAGTTGGCCACCGCGCTGACCCAGCCGCGCATGGCCGGCTCCACCGACAGGAACTGGTTGCGGACGAGAATCTCGCCGTCCTTCAGCTCGGGCACCTCGGCCGTGGTGATGGCGAAGTGCTCGGCCTGCGGAATGCCGTCGGGACGGGCGGCGAGAACGACGCGGCGGGATGTCGGCATGGGCTGGCCTCCTCTGGCAGGGCGCCAGACAAGCATGGCCGGCCCTGCGGCGGCATCCGCCAGAGGGCGGAGAGGCGTGGCTCAGATCTCGTCGGTGGCGGCCCCGGCCGGACGCTCGGCGAGGATCTGGTCCATCTGGCGCGCGGGTTCGGCACAGCCGGCCGTGCCCACCGGCCGCGCCGGCACGCCGGCGACCGTGGTGTTGGGCGGCACCGGATGCAGCACCACAGAGCCGGCGGCCACGCGCGCGCAGCGGCCGATCTCGATATTGCCGAGGATCTTCGCCCCGGCGCCGATCAGCACGCCCCGGCGCACCTTGGGATGGCGGTCGCCGGCCTCCTTGCCGGTGCCGCCGAGCGTGACGTTCTGCAGG
Source organism: Phreatobacter sp. (assembly GCA_046295035.1). Lineage (GTDB taxonomy): Bacteria > Pseudomonadota > Alphaproteobacteria > Rhizobiales > Phreatobacteraceae > Phreatobacter. The sequence continues at coordinate 6,859 of JBKBOA010000034.1, read as the reverse complement.
ATCGAGACATCGTCCTCGATCACCGCCGTCTCGCCGACCACGAGACCGGTGGCATGGTCAAGGAAGATGCCCTTGCCGATCGGCACGGCGGGGTTGATGTCGGTCTGGAACACTTCCGACGAGCGGCTCTGCAGGTAGAGCGCGAAATCGCGCCGGCCCTGCAGCAGCAGCCAATGGGCGAGACGATGGGTCTGGAGGGCGTGGAAGCCCTTGAAGAACAGAACCGGCTCGATCAGCCGGTCGGCGGCCGGGTCGCGGTCGAGCACGGCGGCGGCATCGGCCTGGATGGCCTGGACGATGGCGGGCGAGCGGGCAAAGGCCTCGCGGAAGCTGTCGTGCAGCACGTCCAGCGGCACGTCATCATTGGCCAGGCGCGCGGCGATGCGGCGCGCCACCGCATCCTCGAACGAGGCCGAGCGGCCGATGGTGCGCAGCGCCAGCGCCGCCAGTTCCGGATTAGCCGCGGCCATGGCCTCGGCCTCCGCCCTCAGGCGCTGCCAGGCCAGCTCGCCGGCGTCCTTGGACAGGGGAATGACCGTGCCGGTCGCCTGAGAGGGGGGAGCCATGGTCGGGCATTCCTTTTTCGAACCTGCTGGAAGAATGAAACGCCTGTCCGCGCCAGGATCAAGTCAAATCCCGGAGACTGAATGATTTTCTCCGATAAGGCGTCCATGCAGAGCGATTTGTCCCTTTCGGGAGGCATCGGGCAAAGAGCCGTTTGCCGGACCCTCTGTCCTGTCAGCGGTCGTCTTGCCACGGTCCGTCCGGGTCATCACCATGCGCCACCCCCCGACCCGGCCCTGCAAGGACGAGCCCCTTGAGCATTCCCCGTTTCACCACCCGCCCCGAGATCGACGGCACCTTCGGGGTGGTGACCACCACGCACTGGATCGCCTCGGCGGTCGCCATGGGCATTCTCGAGCGCGGCGGCAATGCCTTCGACGCCGGCTGCGCGGCCGCCTTCACGCTGCAGGTGGTGGAGCCGCACCTGAACGGGCCCGGCGGCGACGTGCCGGTAATCCTCTACGACGCCCGCCGGCAGGCCGTGGAGGTGATCTGCGGCCAGGGCCCGGCGCCGGCCGGCGCCACCATCGCCCATTACCGCTCGCTGGGCCTCGATCTGGTGCCCGGCACCGGCCTGCTCGCCACCTGCATTCCCGGCGCCTTCGACACCTGGATGCTGATGCTGCGCGACTACGGCACCATGCGCCCGCGCGACGTCATGGAAGCAGCCATCGGCTATGCCCGCAACGGCTATCCGCTGGTCGAGCGCATCCCGGCCACCATCCGCACGGTTGAGGCGCTGTTCCGCGACCACTGGCCGACATCGGCGGCCGTCTATCTGCCGGGCGGCCGCGTGCCCCAGCCGGGCGACCTGTTCACCAATGTCAAGCTGGCCGAGACCTATGAGCGCATCCTGCGCGAATGCGAGGGCGGCACGCGCGAGGACGAGATCGCCCGCGCGCGCTTCATCTGGAGCCAGGGCTTCGTCGCCGAGGCGATCGACCGCTTCTGCCGCACCGAGGCGGTGTTCGACGTCACCGGACGGCACCATCGCGGCGTGCTGACCGGCCAGGACATGGCCGGCTGGAAGGCCACGGTGGAAGCGCCGATCCACTATGATTACGGCCGCTACCGGGTGTTCAAGCCGACCACCTGGAGCCAGGGCCTGGTCTGCCTGCAGCAGCTCGCCCTGCTCAAGGGCTTCGGGCTGGACGGGCTGGATGTCGCCGGCCCCGATTTCGTCCATCTGGTGACGGAAGCCGCCAAGCTGGCCTTCGCGGACCGTGAATCCTTCTATGGCGACCCGGACTTCGTCGACGTGCCGATCGAGACCCTGCTCTCCGACGCCTACAACGACGAGCGGCGCCGCCTCATCGGCGAGCGCGCCTCGCACGATCTCGTGCCGGGCACCATTGCCGGGGCCGGCGCCAAGGTTGAGGCGCGGGCGGCCTCCGGGCGGCGCCTGGCGGTCGGCGCAACCGGGGCGGGCGAGCCGACGGTCGGCGAGATCGAGACGACGGAGAGCGGCGGCACGCGCGGCGACACCGTGCATTTCGACATCATCGACCGCTGGGGCAACATGGTCTCCTCCACGCCCTCCGGCGGCTGGCTGCAATCCTCGCCGGTGATCCCGGAGCTCGGCTTCTGCCTCGGCTCGCGCGCCCAGATGTTCTGGCTGGACGAGAGCCATCCGGCCGCGCTCCAGCCCGGCAAGCGCCCGCGCTCGACGCTGACGCCCACCCTCGCCTTCCGCGACGGCGAGCCCTACATGGCCTGGGGATCGCCCGGCGGCGACCAGCAGGACCAGTGGATCCCGCAGATGTTCCTGCGCCATGTCCATGCCGGCATGAACCTGCAGGAGGCGATCGATGCGCCGGCCTGGCACACCGAGCACTTTCCCGGCTCGTTCTGGCCGCGCACCTCGCGGCCAGGTGTGATCGTGGTGGAAAGCCGCTTCCCGGAGGCGACCCTTGCCGAGCTGCGCCGGCGCGGCCACACGGTCGAGGTCGGCGGGGCCTGGTCGGAGGGCCGTCTCACCGGCGCGCGGAAGGAGGGCGTGCGCCTGAAGGCCGCCGCCAATCCGCGCGGCATGCAGGGCTATGCGGTCGGGCGGTAGCCGATAGCCGGCCCCCGCCTTCCCTTTGCCGCGTCCAGGGTGTATGAGCGCGCTCCCTTTGGCTTTGACCCGGTCCGATCCCGGGCGAAGGAGACAGGATGGCGAGGCGTTTCGACACGGGCTCCGGCCCGTCCCAGCGGCAATTGCGCGTCGGCGAACTGATGCGCCATGCGCTGGCCGAGGTGCTCCAGCGGGGCGAGATCCACGATCCGGTGCTGGAGACGCATGTCGTCACCGTGCCGGAGGTGCGCATGTCGGCGGACCTGAAGATCGCCACCTGCTTCGTCATGCCCCTGGGCGGACGCGACAAGGAGGCGGTGATTGCCGCCCTGGCGCGCCACCGGGGCGTGCTGCGCGCCGAGCTGGCCCGGCGCACCAGCCTGAAATTCGCCCCGGACCTGCGCTTCCGCATCGACGGCTCGTTCGATGAGGGCTCGCGCATCGACGACCTGCTCGACAGCGACCGGGTGCGCCGCGATACCGGCGCGGCGCCGCGCCGGCCGGAGCGCGGCGAATGAACGCCCCGCGCGCGAAGAAGGTCGACGTGCACGGCTGGATCGTGCTCGACAAGGCCTTCGACCAGACCTCCACCCATGCGGTCTCGCAGGTGCGCCGCCTGTTCAACGCGAAGAAGGGCGGCCATGCCGGCACGCTCGACCCGCGCGCCACCGGCCTGCTGCCGATCGCCCTGGGGGAGGCGACCAAGACCGTCCCCTTCGTCATGGACGGGCGCAAGACCTATCGCTTCACCGTCGCCTGGGGAGCCGAGACCACCACCGACGACACCGAGGGCGAGGTCACCGCCCGCTCGCAGCTGCGCCCGACCCGCGCGGCCATCGAGGCGCTGCTGCCGCGCTATACCGGCACGATCCTGCAGGTGCCGCCGAAGTTCTCCGCCATCAAGGTGGATGGCGAGCGCGCCTATGACCTGGCCCGTGACGGCGAGGCGGTGGCGCTGGAGGCGCGGCCGATCGTCATCGACAGCCTGCGGCTGGTCGCCGTCACGCCCGACAGCGCCGAACTGGAGGCCGAATGCGGCAAGGGCACCTATGTGCGCGCCATTGCCCGCGACCTCGGCCGCGACCTGGGGTGCCTCGGCCATGTCGCCCAGCTCAGGCGCACCCGCGTCGGCCCGTTCGGCGAGAACGACACGGTGACGCTGGAGGAATTGCGCGAGCTGGCCGAGGGTCGCATTGCCGGCCAGACGCTGGAGGATGCCCTGCTGCCGGTGGAGGCGGCGCTGGCCGAGGTGCCGGAGGTGAAGGTGACGCGCGACGTCGCCGCCCGCCTGGTGCGCGGCCAGAGCGCCATCCTGCGCGGGCGCGACGCGCCGCTGGCCGGCCCGGTCTGGGCCTCGGCCGCAGGCGAACCGGTGGCCTTGTGCGAGGTGGAGAACGGCGAGCTCGTGCCGAAGCGGGTCTTCGTGTTCGGCGGCTGAGGGGCCGCAGGGCGGCCCTGTCACAAAGCGCGCACGGGCGCGTTGACGCCCTGCGCATCAGTCGCTATGAGAGCGGCCTTCGCCCAGATGGCGGAATTGGTAGACGCGCTGGTTTCAGGTACCAGTGACGAGAGTCGTGGAGGTTCGAGTCCTCTTCTGGGCACCAGTTCCAAACGCCTGCTCCGGCTTCCGGGGCAGGCGTTTTGCATTGGGGGATGCGGCTCAGGCCCCCCCGGGGCCTGCCCGAACGGCAGCGGGCGGCAGGTTGCCCTGCCGCCCGGCCTCATGTCGCAGCGAAGGCGCCGGGCTCAGCGGCGATAGCCGCGGAACTCGCAGCGCAGCGGCCGGCCATCGGGGTCGAACAGGCACGGCCCGCTGATGATGCGCGCCTGCGGGGCCGCGCCGCCGCGGCCGTGGGTCTGGCCGCCGGGCACGGCATGGGTGACGGGGGCATCGAGCGACAGCTGAATGTCGCCGCCGGCCCCGCCACCGCCGCCACCACCACCGCCATTGCCACCGGCGCTCTGCGCCATGGCTGCGGTGGACAGGGCGGCGACGGAGAGGGCCAGGGCGCCGGCAAGGGCGAAGCTGCGGGTCTTGAACATGGGGTCCATCCTCGGATCGGGGTCAGGGACCGGCCGCATCACCGGCCGGCATGGATGCCCATGGGTCGGCCCGACGGCCGAAAGGGTTCAATGGGGGGCGTGATGGCGGGCGGCGCATAGCGGCCGCGCCGGCTCAGTCCGCTTCGGCCTCGAGGAAAGCAACGCCGAGCTCGCTGCCGCGCCGCCAGACCAGCCGGCAGCGGCGGCGGGCGCGGCCGGCCGCGTCCAGCCGGAGCACGAACAGGGCCGGCACCTCGTCCGCCGGCTCGCGCAGGGTCAGCCGGGCGCCGCCGCGGGACACATCGTCCATCATGCAGGCCAGCATGCCCGCCTCGGCGGGAAGCTCGATGGCCATGGGATAGGTCAGGTCGCGCCGGGCTGCCCGGCGCTGGTCGCGCTGGTCGAGGGTGCGGCGATCACGCGCCATGGAGCCTTGCCCGGACAATCATGACGCAGGGTCACCCATGACGCTGGGTCATCTGCGCTATCCTGGCACGGGCGGGGTTGACGAAGTCTTGCCCCGGGGGCGCGCCTGGCGCAGGGCAGATCCGAGCCGAAGGCCGGCGCCCGGCCGCCCGTCAGCCGGCCTTGATGCGCTCGATATCGGCGCCGCAGGCGGCGAGCTTGGTCTCCAGCCGCTCGAAGCCGCGGTCGAGGTGATAGACGCGGTTGACCGTCGTCTCGCCCTGGGCGGCCAGGGCGGCGATCACCAGCGACACCGAGGCGCGCAGGTCGGTCGCCATGACCGGCGCGCCCTTCAGCACCGGAACGCCCTCGATGGTGGCGGTCTGGCCGTCGAGATGGATGCGGGCGCCGAGCCGGGCCAGCTCCTGCACATGCATGAAGCGGTTCTCGAAAATGGTCTCGGTGATGCGCGAGGTGCCGCTGGCGCGCGTCATCAGGCCCATGAGCTGGGCCTGGAGATCGGTCGGAAAGCCGGGGAAGGGATCGGTGGTCACCGTCACCGGGTGGATGCCATGCCCGTTGCGGGCGATGCGGATGCCCTCGTTGGTGGCGCTGACCTCGGCGCCGGCCTCCACCAGCACGTCGAGGGCGGCCTGCATCAGCTCCGGCCGGGCGCCCGCCAGCATCACGTCACCGCCGGTCATGGCCACGCACATGGCATAGGTGCCGGCCTCGATGCGGTCGGCCACCACCGTGTGGTGGGCGCCCTTCAGCCGGGTCACGCCGATGATCTCGATGGTCCCGGTGCCCTGGCCGCGGATGCGCGCGCCCATCTTCACCAGGCAGTCGGCGAGGTCGACGATCTCCGGCTCGCGCGCGGCATTGTGGATGACGGTGGTGCCGTCGGCGAGCGCGGCCGCCATCAGCGCCACATGGGTGCCGCCGACCGTCACCTTGGGAAAGACGATCTCGGCGCCCTTCAGGCCCCCCGCGGCATCCACCACCGCATAGCCGCCATCGATCTCGATGCGCGCGCCGAGCCGCTCCAGCGCCATCAGCAAAAGGTCCACGGGCCGCGTGCCGATGGCGCAGCCGCCGGGCAGCGAGACGCGCGCGCGGCCCATGCGGGCGGTGAGCGGGGCGATCACCCAGAAGCTGGCCCGCATGGTGGAGACCAGCTCGTAGGGCGCCGTGGTGTCGACGATGGAGCGGGCGTTGAGGCGAACGGTCTGGCCGACCAGGTCATCATCGCCGGTGCGCTTGCCGGCAATGGTCACATCGACGCCGTGATTGCCGAGGATGCGGCCGAGATTGGTCACGTCCGACAGGCGCGGCACGTTGGCGAGGGTGAGCTCGTCCTCGGTGAGCAGCGAGGCGATCATCAGCGGCAGGGCGGCGTTCTTGGCGCCGGAGATCGGCAGGGTGCCGTTGAGCGGGCGGCCGCCCCTGATCAGGATGCGATCCATCTGTCGGTCTCCGAAAGGGCTCTGGATGCGGCTGGCGGGGCGGAACACGGAACGCGCCGGAGCGGCGTTCCCCCGTCTAGCCGACCAAAGGAGGCGAAACAAGGAACCGCGCGCGGCCGCGCGAGGGCGCCGGACAAGGCCGGCTGCGAAGGCGGGCTGCCAGGGGGGCGGAGGCCGAGGGCGGCGGCCGGAAAGGCGCCGTTCAATCGCGGTCCGGCCCGGCATCCGCCGCGCGCCGGCGTGCCTGGCCCTTGCGGCGGGCGAGATTGGCACGCAGCTGGGCGGCGAGCCGCTCGGCGCGGGCCTGCCGCTCGGCCGCCCGGCC
>JBKBOA010000033.1:0-35662 GCA_046295035.1 Phreatobacter sp. | reverse complement strand
CTGGAAACACCGGGCGGCGGTGGCTTCGGTGATCCGGCGGCGCGCGATCCGGCGGCCCGCGAACGCGATCTGCGGCTCGGCTATGTGACCGGAGCGAGGGCATGACCACGCTTGTCGGCGTTGATGTTGGTGGCACTTTCACCGACCTGTTCTTCCTTGACGAGGCCGCGGGCACCTTCCGCACGGCCAAGGTGCCGTCGAACCGTGGCGACGAGGCCGTCGGCTTCCTGGAGGGGCTCAAGACCTTCGGCGCGCTGTCCGCCCTCGGCTCCATCGTCCATGGCACGACGGTCGGCACCAATGCCCTTCTGGAGCGCAAGGGGGCACGGATCGGCGTCATTACTACCGCGGGCTTCCGCGACGTGCTGGAGATGCGCCGCCGCGACCGGCGCAACACCTGGGGCCTGTGGGGCGACTTCACGCCCATCGCCGATCGCGACATGCGCGTGGAGGTGGCCGAACGCACCCTGGCCGACGGCACCGTGCGCCAGGCGGTCGATCCGGCCGAGGTGGCGGCCGCGGCGAGGGCCCTGGCCGACAGGGGCGCGACGGCCCTCGCCATCATCTTCGTCAACGCCTATGCCAATCCGGCCAACGAGCGCGCGGCCGCGGCCGCGGCCCGTGCCGTCTGGCCGAACGACCATGTCTCCGTGTCTTCGGAGATTCTGCCCGAGATCCGCGAGTTCGAGCGGGCCTCCACCACCGCGCTGAATGCCTATCTCCAGCCGGTGGTCGGCTCCTATCTGGGCAAGCTGGACGCGGCGCTGGCCTCCGAGTCCTTCTCCGGCGCCTTCCACATCGTCCAGTCCAACGGCGGCGTCATGTCGACGGCGACCGCGCGCCGGATCCCCGTCCGCACGGCCCTGTCCGGGCCGGCGGCCGGCGTCATCGCGGCCGGTGCCATCGCCACCGCGGCGGGCTATCCCGACATCATCACCGGCGATCTCGGCGGCACCTCCTTCGACGTGTCGCTGATCGCAGGCGGCGAGGCGGCGCTGGCGGCGCAGACCACCATCGATTTCGGCCTCGTCATCCGCTCGCCGATGATCGAGATCACCACCATCGGCGCGGGCGGCGGCTCGATCGCGCGCGTCGATCGCGGCGGCTTCCTGGAGGTCGGGCCGGAAAGCGCGGGCTCTCGCCCCGGGCCGGTGGCCTATGGCCAGGGCAATGACCGCCCGACGCTCACCGACGCCAATCTCGTGCTCGGCCGCATCAATGCGGAGCGCCCGATCGGCGGCAAGCTCGCCAGGCTGGACGTGGAGGCGGCGCGGCAGGCGCTGGCCCGCCATGTCGGCGAACCGCTCGGCCTGTCGCCGGAGGCGGCCGCCGAGGCCGTCGTGCGTGTTGCCGATGCCCGCATGGCCGGTGCCATCCGCCTGGTCTCCATCGAGCGCGGCCATGATCCCGCCCGCTTCGCCTTCATGCCGTTCGGAGGCGGCGGCGCGCTCCATGCCGGCGCGCTGATCGCCGATATCGGGCTGAAGGCCGCGCTCGTGCCGCGCTTTCCGGGCGTGACCTCGGCCATGGGATGCGTCATGGCCGATATCCGCCATGACCAGGTCCGGACTCTGAACCTGACGCTCGACGGCCTCGACGCCGCCGTGCTCGATGGCCGGATGGTCGAGGAGGGCAGGGCGGCCCGGGCCGTGGTGGAGGCCGCCGGCCTGTCGGTCGAGCGCATCGACATCGTCTACGAGCTCGACATGCACTATGTCGGCCAGACCCATACCGTGGCCGTGCCGCTGCCGCTCACCCTCGGGGCCGGCGGCACCGGCGTCACGGAGCCTGTCGTCCGCAAGGCCTTCGAGGCGGCCTATTCGCGGGCCTTCTCGCGCCTCCTGCCGGGGCTCGGCATCCGTATTGTCAACCTGCGCACGGCCGCCATCGGTCGCCGGCCGGCCATCGACCTTGCCGCGCTTGCGCCCGCTGCCGGGGCCTCGGTGGACAAGGCCCGCTCCGGCCGCCGGCCGGTCTGGTTTGGTGGCTGGTGTCCGACGGAAGTCTTCTCGCGTCTCGATCTGCCCGTGGGGGCCGTGGTGGAGGGCCCGGCTGTCCTGGAGCAGCCGGATGCGACAGTGCTTGTGCCGCCCGGCCAGCGCGCCCGGGTTGACCGGTTCGGCAATCTCGTCCTGGAGCGCCTGTGATGGATCTCGCCCGCACGGCCCTGCTCGTCTGCGACCTGCAGAACGATTTCCTGCATCCCGATGGCGCCTATGGCCGGGCCGGGCAGACGGCTCCGGAAATCGCGGCCCTGCCGGACCGGCTGAAGCCGCTGGCCGACCTGATCCGGTCCCTGGGCGGCTGGATCGTCTCCACCCATTTCACGCTGGTGCCGGGAAAGGGGGGCGAGCCCTTCATCTCCGACCACCTGAAGGCGCTGCGCCCCTTCCTGGGCAAGGGCGATTTCGTGCCGGGCTCGTGGGGGCACGACACGGTCGATGCGCTGCAGCCGGTGGATATCCGGGTGGAAAAGGTGGCCTATTCCGCCTTCTACATGTCGCGCCTCGAATGGGTGCTGAGAAAGGCCGGCATCGACACCCTTCTCGCCTGTGGCATCGTCACCAATGGCGGCGTCGCCTCCACCGTGCGCGATGCCCATGTGCGCGAGTTCCATGTGACCGTGATCGCGGATGGCTGCGCCGCCTTCTCGCCCAGGGTGCATGAGGAGGCCATTGCCGGGCTCCAGCCCGTGGCGCGGATCGCGACGGTGGCCGAACTGACCGCGGAGATCGGCGGTGCGGGCTAGACGAACGGCTGGACGGCGCAATTCGGGGGCTCCATCGCCTTGTCGCGCGTCCTGATCGATGATCAGCCCTTCGACCTGACCGTGCCCGTGGCCATCGTCGGAGGCGGGGCGGCGGGCCTGTGCGCCGCGCTCGCGGCCCGGGAGGTGGGGGTCGAGCCGCTGGTCCTGGAGCGCGACAGCCTCCCGCAGGGCTCGACATCCCTCTCGGCGGGCCTCATTCCGGCGCCCGGAACCGCGGCGCAACGTGCTGCGGGAATCGCGGACAGCGTCGACCTCTTCGCCCGCGACATCCAGGCCAAGGCCCATGGGGCGGCCGATCCTGTCGTGCTGAGGACGGTGACCGAAGGCGCTGCCCCTGCCATCGACTGGCTTGCCGAACGGCACGGCTTCGGCTTCACGGTCATCACCGACTTCTCCTATCCCGGTCATTCCGCCCGCCGCATGCACGGGCTTGCCTCGCGCTCGGGCGCCGAACTGATCGACCGGCTGCGCGCCGCTGCCGAGGCGGCGCAGATCGACATCCTCACCGATGCCCACGTGACCGCCCTGATCGCCACCCCCGCCGGCATGGTCCGCGGTCTCGTGGCGACCCGCCCGGACGGCACCACCGAACGCATCGGTTGTGGCGCGCTGGTGCTGGCCTGCAACGGCTATGGCGGCAACCGGGCGCTGGTCGCCGAGCATATCCCGGCCCTGAAGGATGCCCTCTATTTCGGCCATCCCGGCAACCAGGGCGATGCGGTGCTCTGGGGACGGGCGCTCGGCGCCGAGCTGAAGCACATGAGCGGGCATCAGGGCCACGGCTCGGTCGCTCATCCGCATGGCATCCTCATCACCTGGGCGACCATGACCGAGGGCGGGTTCCAGGTGAATGCCGAGGGCGAGCGGTTCTGGAACGAGGCTTCGGGCTATTCGGAGGCGGCTCTCGCCGTTCTCGGCCAGCCGGGCGGCATCGCCTTCGACATTTTCGACGCGCGCATCGCGGCCATTGCGCGCCAGTTCGAGGACTTCCGCCGCGCCGAGGCGGCCGGCGCGGTCGTTCAAGCGGAATCATCGCTTGAACTGGCCCGCCGTCTCAACATGAGGCCGCAAGTGATTCAGCGGACTCTCGAATCGGTCGCGGACTTCAAGCGCCGTGGCGGAATCGATTTCTCAGGACGGGACTGGTCCGGCGTGCCCCAGCTGGAAGCGCCCTATCACGCGGTCCGTGTGACCGGCGCCCTGTTCCATACCCAGGGCGGTCTTGCCGTGGACGCCGGTGCGCGTGTCCTGCGGCCTGACGGATCGCGGCTTCCCAATCTGTTTGCGGCTGGCGGTGCGGCGGTGGGGGTGTCCGGGCCCGATGCCTCTGGCTATCTTTCCGGCAACGGCCTGCTGACCGCCGTGGTGCTCGGGCGCATCGCGGGCGGCGAGGCGGCCCGACTGGTCCACTGACGCGCCGGGAAGCTCATGCCGAAGTCCAGGTCCGCTGCAACCGCCGATCCGAAGGTGCTCGCCACCATCCTCGCCCGCGTGCGGGCAACGCCGCCCGCCAAGGATCCCGACGACTGGATGGCGGCCGCCGCGCCGTCCGCCTCCCGGGCGCAGCGCGATGCGCTGCGCGCGGCGCTCGCAACGGTTCCCGAGCCGGATTTCACCCCAGACCCGACACGCATCCGCGCCCTGCAGAAGCTGCTGCGCAGGGACAAGCTTGCCGCCTTCCTGGTGCCCCGGGCCGACGAGCATCAGGGCGAATACATCGTCGCCCGCGCCGAGCGGCTGCGCTGGCTGACCGGCTTCACCGGCTCGGCCGGCTTCGCCATCGTGATGCAGAAGCGCGCCGCGCTCTTCGTCGACGGGCGCTACACGCTCCAGGCTCCCGCCGAGACGGATGCCTCCGTCATCGAATGCCGGCACTTCAAGAAGCCACCCGCGACCGAATGGCTGGTGGAGCAGTTGCGCCCGGGCGACCGGGTCGGCTTCGATCCGACGATCACGCCGGTGAAGGAGGCCGAGCGCTGGCGCGAGGCGCTGGCCAGGGTCGGCGCCGACCTGGTCGGGCTCGACCATAATCCGATCGACCGTCTGTGGTCGGACCAGCCCGGCAATCCCTTCTCGGCGATTCGTGCCCAGCCCCTTGCCTATGCGGGCGAGGACAGTGCGGCCAAGCGGGCCCGCCTCGGGGCGGAGATTGCCCGGCGCGGCGCGCAGGCCGCCGTGCTCAATCAGCTCGATTCCATTGCCTGGATCCTGAATGTGCGCGGTGGCGATACGCCCTCGACACCGCTCGTCCAGAGCTTCCTGATCCTCGCATCCGACGGCCATGCCACCTGGTTCGTCGACCAGGCCAAGTTCACACCCGGGCTTGCCGCCCATCTCGGCAACGGCGTCACCGTGCGCCCGCTGGAAGCCCTCCCCGAGGGCCTGAAGGATCTTGCCGGCCAGGCGGTCACCATCGAGCCGGAAACCGCCACCGCCTGGATCGAGGACGTGCTGAAGCAGCGCGGCGCCACCATCATCCACGGGCCCGACCCGGCCGTGCTGCCCAAGGCCTGCAAGAACCCGGTCGAGCTTGCCGGCACGCGCAGGGCCCATCTGCGCGATGGCGCCGCCATGGTGCGCTTCCTCCACTGGATCGACCGGCAGGCGGTGGGGCAGGACGAGCTGGCTGTCATGGCGAAGCTCGAGGACATCCGTGGCGCCGATCCGCTGCATCGCGGCCCGAGCTTCACCACCATTGCCGGCGCCGGGCCGAATGGTGCCATCGTCCATTACCGCGCCTCGTCCGCAACCACCCGGCCGGTCGAGACGGGCACCTTCCTGCTGGTCGATTCGGGCGCCCAGTATCTGGATGGCACCACCGACATCACCCGCACCGTGCCGGTCGGCCGCGTGCCGGCGCGCCTGAAACGGCAGTTCACCCTCGTGCTCAAGGGGCATATCGCGGTGGCGACGGCCCGCTTTCCGAAGGGCACCGGCGGCATCGCGCTCGACGCCTTCGCGCGGCGGGCGCTGTGGCAGGCCGGTCTCGACTTCGATCATGGCACCGGCCACGGCGTGGGCGTCTATCTTGGCGTCCATGAGGGGCCCGCCCGGATCTCGCCGCTCTCGCAGGTGCCCCTGGAGCCGGGAATGATCCTGTCGAACGAGCCCGGCTTCTACGAAGCCGGTTCCCATGGCATCCGCATCGAGAACCTGATCGTGGTCCGCGACAGCGCGCTGGCGGGGTTTCTCGAGTTCGAGACGATCACGTTCTGCCCGATCGATCGGCGCGCCATCGAGGTGTCGCTGCTGTCGGCCGAGGAGCGTGCCTGGCTCAATGCCTATCACGCCACGGTGCGGCGCAAGCTCAAGGGCCGCGTGACCGGTGCGGACCTGGCCTGGCTGCTGCGCATGACGGAACCGCTCTGAGCCGATCCGGTCAAGGTGACGATAGGCAACCCTCGGCAGTCCCACGCTATTTTCGGCAGGAACGGTGTTGGGGCACCGTTTGTTAACCACCCTCGACAATGGTCGCCTCGGGTTCCATTGCGAGGCATTCCATGCAGCTTCTCAATCGCATGCCGCTGGCCGCCAAGGTGGCCAGCCTCGCCGTTCTGATGATCACCGCCGTTGCCCTCGGGGCCGGTTTCCATGCCATCCGCCAGATCGACGCCCGCATGGACGAGATCGTTGAGGGGCAGATCGCCGAGCGCACCCTGGCGATCTCCCGGGCCGTCGAGCTCGGGCTTCCCGGCGGCAAGATCGAGCGGCAGGGCACGGCCGGACCGGTCCTGCGGATCCGGGCAACCGCGCTGTCCCCCGAGGGCGACCACCGCATCGTCGACCATGCCAGCGACGCGGCCAGCATGTTCCGCCTCGATCCGGCCACCGGCGACCTGATCCGTCACTCCAGCTCGGTGAGGGATGCCCAGGGCAACCGCGTCATCGGCAATCGCATTCCGGCCAGCTCGCCGATTGCCCAGGCCATCCGGCGCGGCGAGGTCATGACGGACCATATCGTCATCGCCAACATTCCGCGCATCGCCCGCTACACGCCGATCGTCACCCCGGACAACCAGATCCTTGGCGCCATCGCCGGCGGCATCAGCCGGTCGGCCGCCGAGGAATCCTCGGCTGCGATGCGGCAGGGCGTCGTGGTCGCTCTGGCCATCCTTACCCTTGCGGCTGCGGTCGGCATCTTCCTGCTGCTCACCTGGTTCCTGCGGCCGGTGCGCGAGGCGGCCGATGCCGTCAAGGCGCTGGCCGAGGAACGCTCCGTCGACATGGCGCGCCATGCCGGCCGCGGGGACGAGATCGGCATGATGGCCCGCGCCGTCGAGACGCTGGCCCGCAGCCTGGCCGAGCGGGCCGAGATGCGCGCCGCCGAGGACCAGCGCATCGCCGCCGATGAGGCGCGCCGGCGCGAGATGGAGGCGGCGATCGCCACCTTCGATGCCGCCATCGGCTCCCTGATGGAGCGGGTGGCCTCGCGGGCCGAGGCCGTCACCACGGCCAGCAGCACGGTCGGCGCTTCCGGCGAGGCGGCCGAGGTCGGCGCCCGCGAGACCGTTCACGCAACCGAGGAGACCATGCAGCGTGTCACCGGCATTGCCGGGGCAACGGAGGAGCTGAATGCGGCCATCGTCGAGATCCGCCGCCAGACCGAAGAGGCGATGCATGTCTCGACCGAGGCGACGCGGGCGGTCGAATCGGCGTCTGCCGATGTCTCGGGCCTGGCCTCGACCGCCGAGAAGATCGGCGAAGTGGTGGAACTCATCCGCGCCATCGCGGAGCAGACCAACCTTCTGGCGCTGAATGCCACGATCGAGGCGGCCCGCGCCGGCGAGGCCGGCCGCGGCTTTGCGGTGGTGGCCTCCGAGGTCAAGCAGCTCGCTTCCCAGACCGCCCGCGCGACCGAGGATATCGGCGCCCAGGTCTCCGCCATCCAGCAGGCGACCGGCCGGACCGTGTCCTCGATGACGGGCATCACGGACACGGTGGTGAAGATGCGCCGCACCAGCGAGGCCATTTCGACCGCCATCGACCAGCAGGCCCAGGCCACCCGGGAGATCGGGGTCAGCGTCGAGGGCACGGCAGCGGTCGCCCAGACGGCCGGACAGTCGGTGCGCGACGTCACCGAACGGCTCGGGGCGGTCGGCGCGGCAGTGGGCTCGCTGAATGACGTGGCAAGGGGCCTTGAGGCCGATGTTGCCGGCCTGCGCGCTGCCGTCGGCGATTTCCTCCAGCGCGTCAAGGCGGCCTGACCGCCGTTCGGGCCCGTCGATGGCGTCATGGCCCGGTTCGTCCCGGCCATGAGGCCGGGACGCTCGGCCTAGCTGGCGAACAGCCGCTCCACGGCCGCCGCCATGCGCAAGAGCCGCCGGTCCTGGCCGCCCAGCGCGGTCATCATGAAGCCGACCGGCAGCGCCCGTCCCACCGGGCAGGGCAGCGAGATGCCGCAGAAGCAGAAGATGTTGCCGACCGTGGTGTTGCGCAGCATCAGGCCGTTGGCCGTCCAGAACTGGTCATCCGAGGCAACGAGGTCGGCGATCTTCGGGGCCCGGATCGGCGTGGTCGGCAGGATCAGCGCGTCGAGGTCGGCAAGGCGCTCCCGCATGCGGGCCACCAGTTCGGACCGCTTGTTGACCAGGCGGATATAGTCGGGCGCGGCGGCCTTCGCGCCGACGCGGATGCGGGCGAGGACGCGCGGATCGAACTCGCGGGCGCGCTCCTCCATCCATTCGGCATGGACAGCGGCGGCCTCCATGGCGACGAAGGGCGCCTTGGCCATGGCATCGGCCAGCTCCTGCAGGAGATCCTCGATATCGACTTCCGCGACCCGCGCACCGGCCTTGCCGAGGACCGTCACGGCAGCCTCGAAGGCGGCCTCGACCTCCGGTTCGATCTGCCCGAACAGCCGCCCGCGCGGAATGCCGAGCCTGAGGCCGGCCAGCGGCGCGGGCTCGACGGTCCAGGGCTCCTCGTTGGCAAGCACGGCATCGGTGGCGGCGCAATCGGCCACCGTCCTCGCCAGCGGGCCGATGGAATCGAGCGCATAGGAGAGCGGGAAGGCGCCCTCCGTCGGGATGCGGCCATAGGTCGGCTTGAAGCCGACGCAGCCGTTGAGGGCCGCCGGAATGCGGATCGAGCCGCCGGTGTCCGAGCCGAGGCCCATCCGCGCGGTTCCTTCGGCCGCCGAGACGCCGGCTCCCGAGGAGGAGCCCCCCGGCACGCGGCTCTTGTCGGCGGCATTTCCGGGCGTGCCGTAATGGGGATTGATGCCGATGCCGGAGAAGGCGAACTCGCTCATGTTGGTCTTGCCGACGATAACGCAGCCGGCACGCCTGAGCCGCGCCACCGTCGGCGCATCGGCATTGGCCGGCGGGCGCGCCCGCAGGATGGTGGAACCAGCAGTCGTCGTCTCGCCAGCGACGTCGAACAGATCCTTGATGGAAACCACCCAGCCATCGAGCGGGGACAGCGGCATGCTCGCCTTGAGCCGCGCATCGGCGGCGTCGGCGTCGAGCCGCGCCCGCTCGGCATAGACCTTGGTGTAGGTCACCCGCCCGTCGGAGCTCGGATCGTCGATGCGGGCGAGCGAGGCTTCAAGCGCATCGCGGACGGGCGTGGGCATGGACGGCACTCCGGCTGGAAGGGAAGGGCGACTGTCGGAAATCGAGGGTTGTCAGGTCAAGGCGCCCGCACCGGCTCGGTGCCGCACCATTCGGCGACGAACAGGGCCATCGACTTCGTCGCCTTGCGCAGGCTTTCGATGGAGAACCGCTCGTCGAAGCCGTGGACCCGCTCGGCGGTGGGCCCGTAGTTGAGCGTCGGGATGTCGTCGAACAGCGCATAGACGCGCCCATCCAGATAGGCCGGCGTGACGGCCTCCTGCAAAGGCTCGCCCCAGGCCCGTTCATGCGCCCGGGCCAGAACCGCCTCCGCTTCCGAGCCCGGCTTCAGGATGTAGCCCTCGGTGGTAAAGCCGTTGAACACCACCTTCGGCGGATTGTTGGCGAGGAACCGGTCCTGGCGCGCGGCCCTGGCAATGGTGTCCTCGATGGCGCGCATCATGTCCTGCGGCTTCTCGCCAGGGAAGATCGAGATGCGGCAGTCGACCGTGCACCAGGCCGGCACCGAGGAGGCCCAGTCTCCGCCCTTGATCAGCCCGAAGTTCAGGTTGATCGGATGCGGCTCGTCCTTGAACAGGGGATGGTCCTTCGTCCTGGTGTTCCAGAAGGCCTCGAGCTCCCGCAGCGCGCGCATGATGCCATAGGCCGCCTCGATGGCGTTCTGGCCGTTGCCGGCCTCGCGGACATGGACGGGAAAGCCCTGGACGGTGAACTGGAACCAGACCACGCCGACATTGCCGCGGGTGATCCGACCCTGGCTCGGCTCGGGGATCAGCGCTGCTTGCGCCTTGTAGCCACGCAGGTGGCACTGGAGCGCGCCGTTGCCCGTCGATTCCTCCTCCACCACCGACTGGACATAGACGGTCGCGGCCGGCTGGACGCCCGCCCGCCTCAAGGCGTCGAACACGGCGACCATGGCGCCATGGCCGGCCTTCATGTCGCCGGCCCCGCGCCCGTAGAACCAGTCGCCGTCGATGCGCGGCTCGTAGGGCGGGGAGGTCCACATCTCCAGGGGCCCGACCGGTACCACGTCGATATGGCCCTGCATGATCAGGCTGCGTCCGGTCTCCTCGCGGGGGCGGTGGATGCCCACCACGATCGGTGCCGTGGAATGGGTCGGCGAGAAGGGCGAGCCGCCCGGATGGCGCCTGATCGCCTCCTCGTCCATGGCGAAGCGCTCCATGGCGAAGCCGCGCTTCCTGAGCTCCTGGAACACGAAATCCTGCGCCGCATGTTCCTCGCCGCGCTGGGAGGGGAAGCGCACCAGGGTCTTCAGATAGTCGAGCTGGGCATCGAACCCCTCGTCCACGGCCTGGAGGATGCGATCGGCGAGGGCTGGATCAAGAGGCATGCGACAGGCTCCGGGACAGTCGTGGTCAGCCTAGCGGGGGCACCGCCCCGATCAACCGCACGGGGCGCAGCGGAGATGCGCGCGGGCCGGCTTGCCGGACCGCTTGCCACGTTGGATGGTCACGCTCCCGATACAAGCTGCCGGACCTGCCGCATGAAAGCCGTCTTCACTGACCTCCATAAGGGCCACGACCCCAGGCGCTTCATCCTGCGCGGCAAGTTCGCGCCCGGCGAGGAGCGCCCCGAGCGGGCCGAGCGGCTGATGGCCGGGCTGAAGGCGGGCCATCATGAACTGGTCCCGGCGGAGAGCTTCGGCCAGGGGCCGCGGCTCGGCGTCCATTCGGTCGATTATCTGCGCTTCCTCGAGGAGGCGGCCGCCGAATGGCAGACGCTGGCGGACGCCTCCGACGAGGTGCTCGGCAATGTCCATCCCGTGCGCCGGCAGGGCACCCTGCCGCAGTCGATCACCGGCCGCGCCGGCTGGTACATGCAGGACATGGCCTGCGGCATCGGCCCGCACACCTGGACGGCCGCGGCCGCCGCGACCGACGTGGCCATCACCGCCGCGGAACTCGTCATCGAGGGCGAACGCGCGGCCTATGCCCTCTGCCGGCCGCCCGGCCACCATGCCTATCGCGACATGGCCGGCGGTCACTGCTTCCTGAACAACACGGCCATTGCCGCCCAGTATCTGCGCTCCGTGCATGACCGGGTGGCGATCCTCGACATCGACATCCACCACGGCAACGGCACGCAGGCGATCTTCTACGACCGGCCGGACGTGCTGACCGTCTCGGTCCATGCCGATCCGGCGCGCTTCTATCCCTTCTTCTGGGGCTATGCCCACGAGCGCGGGGAGGGGGCGGGCGAGGGCTGCAACCTCAACCTGCCGATCCCGGTCGGGTCGGGCGACGAGGCCTATGGCGCGGCGGTGGAAGCTGCCGCGCCGACCATCGCGGCCTTCGCCCCGGGCATCCTGGTGGTTGCCCTCGGCCTCGATGCCTCGGCCGACGATCCCTTCGGCGGGGCAAAGGTCACGGAAGCCGGTTTCCGCCGCGCCGGCGCGGCGATCGCCCGCCTGGGGCTGCCGACGCTGTTCGTGCAGGAGGGCGGCTATCTGTCGGACCGGCTGGGACCGAATCTCACCGCCGTGCTCGGCGGCTTCGAGGCCGCGGCCTGACGCAGGCCCCGTCAGGGTTCTGCGGGCTGCGGGATGCCGCGCGGCGCGCGGATCACGGGCCGCCGGTCGGGCGCGATCTGCTCAGGACGGGTCCGGAGCGGTGCTCCGCCCGCGGAACCCCATGGCGAGCACGTAGAGCTCGCTGGAATCCTGCCGGCTGGCCTTGGGCTTGATGTGCTTGACCACGGCGAAGTCACGCTTCAGGTCGGCCAGAAGTGCCCCCTCCGTGCCACCCTGGAGCACCTTGCACAGGAAGTGGCCCCCGGGCGCCAGCACCTCGCGGGCGAAGTGGATGGCGAGCTCCGCCAGATAGACGATCTTGAGGTGATCGGTCTTCTTGTGACCTGTGGCATTGGCCGCCATGTCGGAGAGCACCACATCGGCCTCGCCGCCGAGCAGGGCCTTCAGGCGGTCCGGTGCATCCGGCGCGGTGAAGTCACCCTGGATGAAGTCGACCCCCGGCACCGGATCGATCGGCAGGAGGTCGATGCCGACGATGCGGCCCTTGCCCTGGTCGAGACCGATGCGCTTGGCCGCCACCTGCAGCCAGCCGCCCGGCGCCGCGCCGAGGTCGACAAGGCGCTGGCCCGGTTTCAGCAGCTTCACCCGGTCATCGATCTCGATCAGCTTGAAGGCCGCGCGCGAGCGCCAGCCCTCGCGCCGTGCCCGCGCGACATAGGGATCGTTGAGCTGCCGCTCGAGCCATTTCTGCTGGCTTGTCGTGCGCTTCCTGGCGGTCTTCAGCCGCACCGACAGCTGGCGCCCGCTTCCGGATTTCGCCGTCACCGCGCACCCCCCTCGCTGCCGTGCCGTGGTTCCCAGGGGCGATGATGGAACGGCCGCCGCCAGACTCCATCCTGCCGCATCAGGCCGACCAGGATGCCCTCGCGCAGTCCGCGGTCGGCCACCCTCAGCCGCTGGCAGGGAAAATGCCGGCGCATGCCTTCCAGGATGGCGCAGCCGGCCAGCACGAGATCCGCCCGTTCGGCGCCGATGCAGGGATGGGCGATGCGCTCCTCGTAGCTCATGGCGAGCAGCTGCCCGAGAATGGCGTCAACCTGGTCCGCTTCCAGCCAGGCCCCGTCAACGCGCCGCCGGTCATATTTCGGCAGGCCCAGATGCACGCCGGCAAGCGTCGTCACCGTTCCCGACGTTCCGAGCATGTGCAGATGCTCGATCTGAGCCCGGATGGCGGCGCGATGGGCGAAGCCCTCGACCATGCCGGCGACCTCCTCGACCATGCGGGCGAAGTTCTCGCGCGTCACATGCTTGCCGTTGTGCCGCTCGGCCAGGGTGACGACGCCCACGGGCAGCGAGGTCCAGCCGAGGATCTCGGCGGCCGGTGGCCCGCCCTGGCGGCCGGGGCCGCGCGGCAGCAGCCAGACGAGCTCGGAGGAGCCGCCGCCAATATCGAACAGGATGACGCCGCGCGCCCGCGGATCGGCGAGCGGAACGCAGCCCTGGGCCGCGAGCTGGGCCTCCGTATGGCGGTCGACGATTTCCAGCGCCAGGCCGGTCTCCTCGCGCACCCGGTTGATGAACAGGGCGCCGTTCTCCGCCTGGCGGCAGGCCTCGGTGGCGATCAGCCGGGCCCGGGCCACCTGCCGGTCACGCAGCTTCATGCGGCAGACCTTCAGGGCATCGACGGCACGGTCCATGGCCGCCTCGCTGAGCCGTCCGGTCTGGGCAAGGCCCTCGCCCAGGCGGACGATCCGCGAGAAGGCATCGACCACGCGAAAGCTCGCCCCCTCCGGCCGGGCGACCAGCAGGCGGCAATTGTTGGTTCCCAGGTCGAGGGCGGCATAGAGCTGGCGCGGCCTGGCCTGTTGGGACGGGCGGCCAGCACCGTTCGGATGTCCCGCATGGGCCCCGACGCCCCCGGAACCCGGCGAACCGCCGCGCGGTTCGTGGGTCATGGCGACCTTTCCACCGACGGCCGGGAGCGCGCCGGGCGCTCGACAGGCCGAGGGTTGTTTCGTTCAGTTGGGATCAAGTCTAGCAGCGCGGGGCCGGGCCGCAAGGCCGATCGATCGGCAGGAGCGGGCCGACCGGCCGGCTCGCCCCGGGAGCTGCGGTCGGCGGCCAGCCGCGATCAGGGTCTTGAACCCGGCGACCTAATCGACTATCACGCCGCCTCGCACCGGCGACGGGCTGCTTCAGCGCGGCCCTGCTGGGGGATAGTTTAATGGTAGAACAGCGGACTCTGACTCCGTTAGTCTTGGTTCGAATCCAGGTCCCCCAGCCAGCCCGGCGTGTTTCCCTGACATCGTTCGGCGACATTGGACGCTTGCCGTCGCCTGTAGCCCCGGACACGGCTTGGTTTCCCACGCCTTGAACCCATGGCCGGCGGAGCCGTTGCCGCCGCCGGCGCGACACCATCGGCGCGCCGGGGATCAGGCCTTGCGTCCTTCCGGGGTCCGGTTCTCCTCCTGGGCGGCGAAGACATTGTGGGCATAGGCATCCAGCACCGCCTCTGACCGGGAAAGGCGCTCCACGGCCTCGGCCCCGCGGGGGGCGTTGTAGAAGTCGAGCTTCTGGATCCGCGTGATCCAGTCCTTGAGCTTCTTGTACTCCTGCTCGTTCTCTTCCAGCTCGGCATAGGTGAAGTGCTGG
The DNA here is from genome assembly GCA_046295035.1 of Phreatobacter sp. Taxonomy (GTDB): domain Bacteria; phylum Pseudomonadota; class Alphaproteobacteria; order Rhizobiales; family Phreatobacteraceae; genus Phreatobacter. Next base: position 21,177 of record JBKBOA010000033.1, on the reverse strand, counting down.
ACGCGGGTCTCCTCGGCGACCTCCGCCTCGAAGGCGATGCACTTCTCGATCAGTTCCTTGTACTCGTCGTCCCGGTCGGCGTTGAAGCGGGTGATGACCTTCTCCTGCTGCTTCTGGTCAAGGCCCACCGTGGTCAGCAGCAGGGCCTCGCCGTCAGCTTCCGCAATCTCGTTCTCGAGCACCTTGAGCCGCCGCAGGTGATCGTCGGTCTTGGGCAGCAGGCACACGCCGCCCTGCAGATAGACCGCGCCCATTCCCTTCAGCTTCCGCCACACCGACACCCGCTTGCGGGCAGGCTCCGCCGGGATCTTGTAGGTCAGCAGCAACCATTCGAGGGAACTCATCGCACACCTTGATTGTTACAGCCGTTACACATATGATGGCTCCATCGTCTCTGGAGGCGAGTGCCACAGTGACATGCGCGGCGGGACTTGGCTACGCCGCGAAGCGCCAGGAGGCCCCGGCATGGCCAAGAAAGTCACATTGAGCCTCGCCCAGCTGAAGGAGATCCCCCGCGGGGTCTGGGCCCTGGGGCTCGTCAGCCTGTTCATGGACGTCTCCTCGGAGATGATCCATGCCCTGCTGCCCATCTATCTGGTCACGGTGCTGGGCACCTCGACCCTCACCGTGGGCATCATCGAGGGCATTGCCGAAGCCACCGCCTCGATCACCAAGGTGTTCTCCGGCGCGATTTCCGACTGGCTCGGCAAGCGCAAGCTGCTGGCCGTGACCGGCTACGGACTGGCGGCCTTCACCAAGCCCGTCTTCCCGCTGGCCAGCTCCGTCGGCTGGCTCGTCGCCGCCCGCTTCATCGACCGAATCGGCAAGGGCATCCGGGGGGCGCCCCGGGATGCGCTGGTCGCCGATCTCGCCCCGGCCCATCTGCGCGGGGCCAGCTTCGGCCTGCGCCAGTCGCTCGACACGGTGGGGGCCTTTGTCGGCCCGCTGCTCGCCATCGGGCTGATGCTGCTGACGGCGAACAGCTTTACCACCGTGTTCTGGATCGCCGTCATCCCCGCCTTCATCGCCTTTGCGCTGATGGCCTTCGCCGTGTCCGAGCCGGAGCGGCCGAAGGAGCTGCGCAAGGTGCGCTTTCCCTTGCACCGGGCCGAAGTCGGTCGCCTGCCGGTCGCCTTCTGGTTCGTCGTGGCCGTCTCGGCGGTGTTCACCCTCGCCCGGTTCAGCGAGGCCTTCCTGGTGCTGAAATCGCAGGCCGTCGGCCTTCCCATCGCCCTCGTGCCGGCCGTCATGGTGGTGATGAACATCGTCTATGCGCTCGCCGCCTATCCGGCTGGCGTGCTCTCCGATGGTCCGGGCGGGCGGGACAGGGTTCTGGTCATCGGTCTCGGGCTTCTCGTGGCCGCCGACCTGGTGCTGGCCATGGCCGGCAATGTCGCGCTGACCGGCCTCGGGGTGGTGCTGTGGGGCCTGCACATGGGCCTGACGCAGGGGCTGCTCTCCACGCTCGTGGCCGATTCCGCGCCAGCCGAGCTCAGGGGGACCGCCTTCGGCATCTTCAATCTCGTCTCGGGCGTTGCCGTGCTTGCGGCCAGCATCCTGGCGGGCGCCCTGTGGGACCGGTTCGGCGCGCAGGCGACCTTCCTGGCAGGCGCCGCCTTCACCGCCCTGGCGCTGGTCGGGTTTCTCGCCATCCGTCGTCGGTTTCTGCCGGAGGTCACCGCATGATGCTGATTCTCTCAGCCGCCAGGGCCCTCTTGACCGCCTTCCTGGCAGAGGAGGGCCTCGCGCTGGGGCTCCTTGCCTCCGTGGCGGCCTCCACCGTGGAGGCCTATCTCTGGCATGCGCCCGCCTTCGTTGTTGACGGGTCCATCATTGGCGGAGGCATGGTGCTGTTGCTATGGAGCGCCCTGCAGAACGCCGCGGAGGAGCACTCGTGGGGTTCGTGATCGTGTTCTTTGGGGCCGGTCTGGGGGGCGCCGCCCGCCATGCGGTCAACCTTGCGGCGGCGCGGCTGCTGGGGACGGCCTTTCCCTTCGGCACTCTCGCCGTCAACATCCTTGGCTCGATGCTGATGGGCCTGATCGCAGGCTGGTTCGCCTTCAAGGGTGATGCCTCGCAGCACTGGCGGCTGTTCCTGACCACCGGCATCCTGGGCGGCTTCACCACCTTCTCGGCCTTCTCCCTCGATATCGCCCTGCTCTGGGAGCGCCATGACCTGCTCGCGCTGCTGACCTATGTGAGCACCACCTTCATCGTCTCCGTCGCCAGCCTGATGGCCGGCCTTCTCCTCATGCGTCAGGTGCTCTGATGACGGTCCTGTCCGGCCTGCGGGAGCGTCTGCGCCCCAAACCGTTTCGATCCTATCCGCTGTGGCGCCAGGCGCTGGCTGTCGCCCTCATCGCGCTTGCCGGCCTGGCGGCCGGGGCGGGAGCCTGGGCGGGCTATCTGCGGGCGACCGGCAACATCCATGAGGTCGAGCCGGGACGGGTCTATCGCTCGGGCCAGCTGTGGCCGTCGCAACTGGCCAGCCTGATCCACGACAAGGGGATCCGCACGGTGATCAACCTGCGGGGCGAGAATCCCGGTCGGGACTGGTATGACGACGAGGTGCGGGTGACGACGGCAGCGGGGGTGAGGCACATCAGCCTGCCGCTGTCCGCCAATGCCGAGCCGAGCCAGGCGCTTCTCGACCGCCTGATCGCAACACTCGGCACGGCCGAGCAGCCCATGCTCATCCACTGCGAGGCGGGCGCCGACCGCTCCGGCCTGGCCTCGGCGCTCTACAAGCTCATCAACAAGGGCGAGGATCCGGTCGAGGCCGAACGCCAGCTGTCGTTTCGCTACGGTCACTTTCCCTGGCTGATGAGCCGCACGGGGGCGATGGATCGCACCTTCTGGAGGGTCGCAGCGTCCCGGCAGCCCGGCCGCAGCCTCGAGTCGAAACCCTAGCGGCGGTTGGGGCCCCGGCCCAGGCAAGGACCGGTCTCCCCAAGATCACCGCCCTGCGGATTGCAAGGCGGCGCTGGGGGAGCGCCCGGGCCTTGACGCCATGAGCATGGGGCCTCCAGGGGCGCGCGGCGACCCCCATGGACCCCCGCAAGCCATGCCGGCGGCGCCTCCGGCCTGGCCTGCGCTGTCTGGCAGCCAACCGGCCCCGCCCGCACGTGGCGGGGGCGGTCCGAGCCCTCAGTTCGAGCGGATGTCTAGCCGCTTGATGACCGGCAGCCAGGTCGTGTCCTCCTTCTCCAGATACCGGGTGAACGCGGCCCGGCTCATGGGTGCCGCCATGGTGCCGATGGACCGCAGGCGCTCCCGGACGGCCGGTTCCGACAGAACCTTCACGGCAGCCGCATGCAGCTTCTCGACGATCGCCTCGGGGGTGCGCGCCGGCAGCATCAGGCCGGTGAAGGTCTGCCCGTCGAACTCGGGGTAGCCGAGCTCCGTGAAGGTGGGCACGTCCGGAAGGTCCGGGTTGCGCTGCGACCCGGTGATGGCCAGGGCGCGCGTGCGGCCGTCGCGCAGGAAGGGCATGGCCACCGACAGCTGGTCGAGATTGAAATCCATGTGACCGGCGATGACATCGCTGGTGGCCGGGGCATTGCCGCGATACTGCACGGTGGTCCAGGTGACGCCGAGCCTCGACTGCATGACCTCGCTGATCAGGTGATTGGTGGTGCCTGCTCCCGGGGAAGCCATCTTCAGCGGCTCGTTCGGCCGGCGGGCGAGGGCGATGAAGGCCTCGAACGTGGCGGCGCCCAGATTGGGCCGCACCTGCAGCACCAGCGGGGTGAGCGTCACGGTGGTGACCGGAATGAAATCGCGGCGCCATTCATAGGCCCGCCGGGCGGCCATTTCGGGCGCGAACAGGATCGGGCCATTGGCACCGACCAGCGCCGTATAGCCATCGGGCTCCGCCTTGGCGACGGCCTCGGCCCCGATCAGGCCGCCGGCGCCGGCGCGGTTCTCCACCACGAAGGGCTGGCCCAGCTCGTGCTGGAGCCGCTCGGCGAGGATGCGCGCGGCGACATCCACATTGCCGCCGGGCGGGTAGGGCACCACCAGACGCACCGCCCGGTTGGGCCATTCCTGCGCCTGCGCTCCGGCGAACGGCGCGAACGCCAGGAGCGCGCCCGCCAGGGCGACAGCCAGTCTGCGCTTCATGAGTTCCTCCCAGGGTATGGTTGCGGTCATGTGTCGAAGCCGAAGAAACGGGCGGGATTGTCGACCAGCACGGCCTGTCGCTCGTCATCGCTGGCCAGGGCGCGGTCGAGGAAGTCGAGCAGGGCGCCCTCGTTGGGCGGCTGCCTGGTGGAGACGGGATGGGGCCAGTCGCTCCCCCACACCACCCGGTCCGGCGCCGTTTCCATCAACCGCCTGACGATCGGAACGACGTCGTCCCAGGGCGCGCCGGTCCGGGAGATCTTCTCCGTCAGCGACAGCATCACCCAGACATTGCCGCGCTTGAGCAGGTCGATGACCTTGATGAGGCTCGGATCCCGCGCGCCGTTCTCCGGATTGGGCCGGCCCATATGATCGATCAGCACGGGAATATCGAGGGCCTCGAAGGGCGCGATATTTCCCGCGACACCCTCCACTTCCGGCTGGATCTTCACGTACCAGCCGAGCGCACGGATGCGCGCCAGCGTCCGCTCGAAGCCGGCCTGATCGAAGGCGATGCCGAGGCCGGCACGGGTGAAGCGGGCGCCTCTGACCCCGGCCTCGTGCAAGCGCTCCAGATAGCGGTCATCCTTCTCCGCAAAGACCGCCGCATTGGCACAGCCGCGATAGTTCGGGCCGGCGAGCGCCAGGCCGTCCAGCGTCACCGCATGGTCGGCGCCGTAGGTGGTCGGCTGGACGATGATGCCGCGTGCGATGCCGAGCGTGGCGTGCAGCTTCAGGGCCGTCTCGATGGTCGCCGTCGGCATCTCATAGACCGCGCCGGGCCGGACGGGGTAGCGGTCGGCCGGCCCCAGGACGTGGAACTGGCTGTCGCAGGCCTGGGGCGGCAGTGGCCGCGCCGGCGGGCGGGGATGGGGATCGAACGGAAGATAGGGTGCCATGGCGATGTCCTGCCGCGCCGTCACGATTTCGACGTCTGGTGAAGGGCGCGCTGGGTGATGATCTCGCCGAGCCTGGTATAGCTCGGCCCGGCAATGCGCCCGATCGGGTCGAGCCGGCGGGTGTCGACCTTGCCGTTGTCGAGGAGATCGGGGCGCAGGCGGAACACCAGAACCTCGCCGACCAAGAGCCGGCTGCGCGTCTCGCCGAACTCGATGCAGTGGCGCAGGCGGCATTCCATGGCGACCGGCGGGGCCATCAGCCGCGGCACCGCCACGTGCAGGCTCGGGGTCGTCGCAAGCCCCAGAACCTCCGCCTCGCTGACCTCGGGGGGGTGTTCCTCGGCGCTCTCGTGAAGGGGCGCCAGCAATGTGGAATCGGCGATATGGACGACGAACTCCTCGGTTCTGAGGATGTTGGTCGCCGTATCCTTGTAGGTGTCGCCCTTGCGCCCGACGCTGATCGCCAGCAGGGGCGGCTTCGGCGAGACGAAGGTGAAATGGCTGAACGGGGCGAGGTTGACGATCCCCGTCGTCGAGAGCGTCGTCACCCAGGCGATCGGCCGCGGCACGACGAGCCCGGTCAGCAGCCGGTAGCTCTGCTCGGCGGCAAGGTCCGCCGCGGCAATGTCCGTGGTCGGCGTCATCGCGTCCATCAGTCCATCACCGCCACGAAGTCGCACTGGACGAGCTTGCCGCCGTCGAGCGCCCCGCTCATGGCCTGACGCGCCGGCCGCGTCGCCGGATCCGGGAACATGGCGAGCCATTCCCGGTTGACCGGCTCGCGCTGGTTGCGGTCGGCGAGCCAGACCGTCACCTTGACGATGTCATCGGTGCTGCCACCGGCCGCCGCCATGATGGCGCGGATGTGCCCGAACATCAGGCGGCACTGTTCGTCCAGCCCCTCGGCCGGCTTGCCGGTCGCCGGATCGAGGCCGAACACGATGCCGGACATGAGCATGTTGCCGACCCGGCAGGCTGCCGGGATCGGGTTCTTGTGGCCGAAGCCCTCGACATAGATGCTGGTTCTGCGCGCCATGGGACTGCCCTCAGCCGAAATGACAGGACACGGTGCCGAAGGGTCCGTAATCCGCTTGGATGGTGTCGCCCTTCCGGCAGTCGATCGGCCGGATGAACGAGCCGGAGAGGATGACCTGACCCGGCTCCAGTGCGACGCCGTGGACAGCGAGCTTGTTGGCCAGCCAGACGATGCCGTTGGCCGGATTGTTGAGCACGCCGGCGGCAACCCCCGTCTCCTCGATCCGGCCGTTGCGCGAGCAGATCACCGAGATCCAGCGAAGGTCGGCCTCGTGCGGGCGAAACGGCCGGCCGCCGATGACGATGCCGCAATTGGCCGCGTTGTCGGCGATGGTATCGACCACCTTGCGGGTGGCCTTCGTGGCGGGATCGATCCGCTCGATGCGGGCATCGAGGATTTCCAGCGCCGGCACAACGTAGTCGGTGGCGTTCAGCACGTCGAAGATGGTGCAGTCGGGGCCGGCGATGCGGTCCTTCAGGACGAAGGCGAGCTCGGCTTCCGCCCGCAGCTGTACAAAGCGGTCGGTGGGGATCGTGCCGCCGTCGGCGAAGAACATGTCGTCCAGCAGCACGCCATAGTCCGGCTCGTCGATATTGACCGCCAGCTGCATGGCGCGCGAGGTCAGGCCGATCTTGCGGCCCTTGATGGTGCGCCCGCCCGCCACCTTCAGGGCCACCCAGGCGCTCTGGATGCGATAGGCGTCGTCGATGGTCAGGCCGGGATATTGCAGGCTCAGCTGGCCGATCTGGCGGCCGGTGCGTTCGGCCTCCTCCAGCCTTCGGGCCGCATCGTCGATCTGGTCCTGGGTGAGCATGGGGGCCTCGCGGCAGCGGATCGCGAATGGTGACGGGGAGGGGGCGGGTCAGGCCTCGTCGACGACGCCGTTGGACAGGAGGCCGATGCGCGGCACCTCGATCTCGACCGTGTCGCCGGGCTTCAGCCAGCGCGGGGGATCGAAGCGAGCGCCGGCGCCGGTCGGCGTGCCGGTCACGATCATGTCGCCGGGTCTCAGTGTGGCGAAGGTCGACAGGTAGGCGATGAGATAGTCGAAGGGGAACATCAGCCGGTCGGTGGTCTCGTGCTGGCGCACCTCGCCATTGACCCGCGTGGTCAGTTCGAAGGGCCTGTCATCGCCGGCCTCGGCGCGGGTGACGATCCACGGTCCGATGGACCCCGAGCGGTCGAAGTTCTTGCCCTGGGTGACGTTGAACTTGCCGTGGTGCAGCCAGTCGCGGACGCTGCCCTCGTTGCACAGCGTGTAGCCGAACACGTGGTCCATGGCGCGCTCGCGCGGGATGTGCCGGCCCGTCCTGCCGATGACCAGCACGATCTCGCCCTCGTAGTCGAGCTGGGTGGAGACCTTCGGCCGCTCCAGCGGCGTGCCGTGACCCACGAAGGAGGAGGGCGTGCGGCAGAACAGGCTGGGATATTTCGGCAGCGGCGAACCGTCCTTGTACTCGGCATTGCGGTCGGCGTAGTTGACGCCGATGCACCAGATCTTCTCCGGGTCGGGTATGGGAATGCCGAGGGCGACATCGGCGAGGGCGACATCGGCAGCCTCTCCGGCATGCAGGTCTTCGGCGAGCTGGCCCCGGGCGATGGCCTCCTTCAGGCTGGGCGCCGCACCCGCCCGCCCGCCCAGATCCACGATGCCATCGTCGCGGACGATGCCGTAACTCGGCCGTCCGGCCAGGCTGTAGCTCGCAATCCTCATGGACGTCTCCCGATGCCTTTGTCACACGGCCCCCTGCGGGACCGCGTGATCTTGGCCGCGATCATGGCGGAGGCGGGCGCGCGGACAATCGAATCCGGTGCGGGTTGTTCACATGATGGACATCAGGCCATGATCCCCGTTGCGGGATGGGCCGGAGGAGCGATGGACGGGCAACAGCCAGGCGCCGACGGGGCCCAGGCGATCCGCCGGGCCATCAAGCTGCTGCGCGTGCTGTCGATGGCGCGCGAGACCGGCTATGGCCTGACCGACCTGGCGCGCCTGACCGGTCTTGCCCATCCGACCGTGCACCGCATGTTGCGGGCGCTCATGGACGAGGGACTGGTCGAGCAGAAGGCCTCGACGCAGCGCTACCGGCTCGGCGAGCAGATCCACTTCCTCGCGCTGTCCCGCGAGCGTCAGCCGCCGCTGGTCGAGGCGGCCGAGGTGCCGCTGTCCCGCCTCGCCGACCTGCTCGGTGACACCCTGTTCCTGACCCAGCGCACCGGCGCGGAAACCATCTGCATCGCCCGCCGGCTCGGTGCCTATCCGGTCCAGGTCGTGCCGCTGCGCGTCGGCGACCGCCGGCCGCTCGGGGTCTCCAGCGCCGGGCTGGCGCTGCTGGCCGCGATGCCGGCGGACGAGGCCCTGGCCGTGCTGCAGCAGAACGCGCGCCGGCTGTCGGACGACCGCCTGACCCTCGATGGCGTGCTGGCGCTGGTGCGCGACGCGCGCCGGCTGGGCTATGCGCTGCGCGACCGCGGCATCGTGCCGGGCACGCGGGCGGTCTCCATCGTCCTGCGCGACCCGGCCGGCCGGGCCGTGGCGGCCCTGACGGTCGCCGGCGTCACGCGCCGGCTCTCGCAGCGGCGCATTCCCGAGATCGTCGAGGCCCTGCGGCTGGCCGCCGCGCAGATCGAGCGCGCCCTGACCTGACCGGAAGGCGCCCGGCATGGCCATCTGCCCCGCCGGCCGCGCCTCTTGCCATCGGTCAGGCGCCTGCCCACACTCGCTCCATGCCGCCGCTCGACATCGCCAAGGTGCTGACCCGCAAGCAGGAGCATGAATGCGCGCGGCTGGACGATTTCGAGTTCCGCGTGCGCATCCGCGCCATCCGCCTGCTGGTGGATGATCTGAACGCCCGCAGCGGGACGGCCGTCCCGCTCGACGCGCTCGCCTTCGCCCGGCAGGCCGCCAACGAGCCGGCCGAGGCCACGCTCGCCGCCATCGACAGAGCCCTCGGCGAGGCCTCGCCCGGCCTCGGCACCATCTGGCGCCGCCATGGCCGTGCGGTGGCGCGCGCCTATGAGCAGGTGATCGTCGAGCGGGGCGATCCATCCCCTTACCGCATGGCCTGATCCGGCTTCCGCCGCCCTTGCCAAATCGTGCGCCGGCCGCCAAGAAGACCCGGCGCCTCCGTAGCGGGCCGCGACCATCTCCCATCGCAGCAGCATGTCACGGAGGCCCCCATGGTCGACACCGTTCTGCCTCGCACGTCAGGCGAGATCGACTGGCGGGAGGAGGACTGGCGCGACGACGAGGGCGAGCTGCGGCCGGAAGTGGTCGAGGCGGTCAGCCGGCTGATCGCGGCCGGTGACCGGGCCAGCCTCGCCGCGCTGGTCGGCGAGGCGCACGAAGCCGACATGGGCGCGCTCATCGCCCAGCTCGAGGCGGATGACCGGCTGAAGCTGGTCGAACTGCTCGGCACCGACTTCGACTTCACCGCCCTGACCGAGGTGGACGAGACCATCCGTGTCGAGCTCCTGGAGGAGATGGAGCCGGCCCAGGTCGCCGAGGGCATTGCCGAGCTCGAGACCGATGACGCGGTCACGCTGCTCGCGGATCTCGATGAGAAGGAGCGCTCGCAGATCCTCGAGCGCATGCCCGAGATCGACCGCTTCGCGCTGAAGCGGGCGCTCGACTATCCGGAAGGCTCGGCCGGCCGCCGCATGAAGGACGACTTCATCGCGGTGGCGCCGTTCTGGACGGTCGGGCAGGTGATCGACCATCTGCGCGAGTCCGACGACCTGCCGGACGACTTCACCGAGATCTTCATCATCGACCCGGCCTACCGCCTGCTCGGCCATGTCCGGCTGGACCGCCTGCTGCGCAGCAAGCGGCCGGTGATCGTGACCGAGATCATGGAGGCGGAGATGCGCACCGTCCTCGCCTCCGAGGACCAGGAGGACGTGGCGCTGATGTTCGAGCGCTACAACCTGCTGTCGGCGCCGGTGGTGGACGAGGCGCGGCGGCTGGTCGGTGTCCTGACGGTCGATGACATCGTCGACGTCATCGAGGAGGAGGCCGACGCGGACATCAAGGCGCTCGGCGGCGTCAAGGCCGACGAGGAGATCTCCGACAGCGTCTGGACCACGGCCAGGGGCCGGTTCCGCTGGCTGATGATCAATCTCGTCACCGCCTTTGCCGCCACCACGGTGCTGAAATCCTTCGAGCACCAGCTGGAAGCCATGGTCGCCCTCGCCGTTCTCGCCCCCATCGTGGCAAGCCAGGGCGGCAGCGGCGCCACCCAGACCATGACGGTGGCCGTGCGCGCGCTCGCCACCCGCGATCTCGGCCATCACAATGCCGCGCGCGTCATCCGGCGCGAGGCCATGGTCGGCCTCATCAACGGCTGCCTGTTTGCGCTGATCACCGGCAGCGTCGCCAGCTTCTGGTTCACCAACGCCCATATCGGCCTCGTCATCGGCCTGGCGCTGATCTGCAACCTGGTGGCCGGGTCGCTGGGCGGCGTGCTGATCCCGCTCACGCTCGACCGGTTCAGGGTCGATCCGGCCATTGCCTCGGGGCCCTTCGTCACCACCGTCACCGATGTCACCGGATTCTTCGTGTTCCTGACCATTGCCTCCTGGTGGTTCGGGCTTTAGCCGGCTCATCGCGACGGCAGGGCTTCGTTAGCCAAGTGCTTGATCCCTAACGCGATACCGCACCGCAAAAAACACTTCGTTCACCCGCCCTGTGTAGGTGTGCCGCCGCCAGGTTCGGTTGCGGCAAGGCGGGGAATCCACATGACGGTGTCGGCCAAGCGTCGCGCTGATGCAGCCCTCAGGGGCTCCGTCTGGGCCGTCGGCATCGCCATTGGCCTGACCGGCGCGCTGGCCGCCACCACCGGCATCCTCGGCTGGTACCCGGCCCGGCTCGTCTGGGGGGCCGACCAGAGCTGGGTCGGCCATGTGGCCGTGGCCTCGGTCCTCTCCGCGGCCCTGGCCCTCGCTCTGCTGGTCCGCCTCAGGATCGCCCAGGCCGATGTCATCCGCGGCGCGCGGTTCCTGCTGCCCGACGGCATCGACGGCCTTACCGGGCTGGACAATCGCGCCGCCTTCACCCGCGCGCTCGACCGGGCCATCGACCGCAGCCAGAGCGGCGAGGCGTTCACGCTGCTGCTGCTCGATCTCGACGGCTTCAAGCTGGTCAACGACACCCATGGCCATCATGCCGGCGACATCGTCCTGGCCGAGGTCGGCCGGCGCCTGCGCCAGGTCTGCGGACCGGAGGCGGTGATCGGCCGCCTCGGCGGCGACGAGTTCGGCATCGTCCTGGGGGCCGCGGCCAGCACGGCCGATGTCGCCTCCGCCTGCCGTCTGATCATCGAGGCGGTCCGCCGGCCGGTCCTGTGGGACGGCCATGTGTTCAATGTCGGGGTCTCCATCGGCTTCGTGGCGGCGACGACCCCGGCGGCGAGCCGTGACGACCTGATGCGCCAGGCCGACCGGGCGCTCTATGCCGCCAAGGCCCGCGGCAAGGGCTGCGCGATCGCCTTCGACGTGGAGATGGATCGCGATGCCGCGCAACGCCGCTTCCTGGAGCGGGAACTGCGCGGCGCCATCATCAATGGCGAGATCGATGTCGACCTGCAGCCGATCTTCTCCGCCGATGGCTGCGAACTGCGCGGCGTGGAGGCGCTCGCCCGCTGGAGCCACAGCTATCGCGGCCGGATCATGCCCTCGCAGTTCATCGCCCTCGCCGAGGAGACCGGCCTGATCCACCAGCTCGGCACCGCCGTCCTCCGGCGCGCCTGCAGGCTGGCCGCGGCCTGGGAGGGGCTTGTCGTCAGCGTCAACATCTCGCCCGTGCAGATGCGCCGCCCGGATTTCGTCGAGACGGTGGCCGCCGTTCTCGCCGAGACGGGGCTGAAGCCCGGCTGCCTGGTGCTGGAGATCACCGAGGGCGTGATGGTGGAGAACCCCGACGAGGCCCGTGCCACCATGGCCCGCCTGCGCGCCATGGGGGTTCGGCTCTCGCTCGACGATTTCGGCACCGGCTATTCCTCGCTCAACTATCTGCGCACGTTCCGGTTCGACATCCTCAAGGTCGACCGGTCCTTCGTCGCCGATCTGGACAGCGGGGTGGAGGCCGCCTCCATCCTGCACTGTGTCGTTAGTCTCGGCCGGGCGCTCGGGCTGACCGTGGTGGCGGAAGGCGTGGAGACCCCCGAACAGGCGCGGTTCCTGCGCGCGGCCGGCTGCGACCACATGCAGGGGTTCCATTTCAGCCCGCCGCTGTCGCCGCAGGATTTTGCCCAGCGCTTCGCGCCGGCCCATCGCCTGAAGGCCGTGGCCTGAGCCGGCCGAGGCGTCATCCCTGGCGGCCGACGCGGTCCGGGCCGGAATGGCACGCCAGCGGTCGCGGTGCTCGACATCGCCGGGCCTCTGGGGCAGGGTCCGCCCCCTTGTCCTCCCAAGCGGAACACCGCCATGACCGATGTCCTGCCGCTCGATCCCGCCCTCAAGGCAAAACTCGAGACCATCACCACCGCCACCCTCACCACGGTCCTTCTCAAGAAGGGGCTGCGCAAGGTCTGGATGGCCGGCACGGCGCCCTTCAGCCATGCCGGCAAGCGCCAGGTCGGCCGTGCCTTCACGCTGCGCTTCGTTCCCGCCCGCGAGGATCTGGCGACCCCGGCGAGCTGGTCGCACCCCATCTCCACCCGCGGCGCCATCGAGGCCATGCCGGAGGGCGTGATCGCCGTGGTCGATGCCATGGGCATCCGCGATGCCGGCATCTTCGGCGACATCCTGTGCGCCCGCATGAAGAAGCGCGGGGTCGCCGCGCTCGTCTCCGACGGCGTCGTGCGCGATGCCGATGGCGTGCGGGCCACCGGCCTGCCAGTCTGGTGCTCGGGTGCCGCGGCGCCTGCGTCCGTCGCCGCGCTCACCTTCGTCAACTGGCAGGAGCCGATCGGCTGCGGCGGGGTCGCCGTGTTCCCCAACGATGTCGTGGTGGCCGATGGCGACGGCGCCGTGCTGATTCCCCAGGCGCTGGTCGAGGAGGCGGTCGAGGCCGCCGTCGCCCAGGAGCACCTGGAGGCCTGGCTGATGGGCGAGGTGGAGAAGGGAGTGCCGCTGCCCGGCCTCTATCCGCCCAATGCCGAGACCAAGGCCCGTTACGAAAAGGAAACGGGTCGTAAAGCATAGGATCGGGAACCATCCGGCCTTGCGCCGGCCACGATTTGCCGGCAAGGCCAGTCCATGCGGTCCGCTCTCGTCCCCTCGCTGTTCGCCGCGCTGGCCGGCCTGACGCTGGCCGGCTGTGGCTCGGTTCCAACCGAGGTGGCTGCGCCGACCGGCGGCGGCCATCCGTTCCCGACCGTGACACACACGGTCGGGCACCATGCCCACCCGGTCCACGGCATCGACGTGTCGAAATATCAGGGGCAGATCGACTGGGAGCAGGTCAGGCAGGCCGGCGTGTCCTTCGCCTTCATCAAGGCGACGGAGGGCGGTGACCGCCTCGATTCGCGCTTCCACGAGAACTGGGAGGGCGCCCGCCGCGCCGGCATTGCCCGCGGCGCCTATCACTTCACCTACTGGTGCCGGCCCATGGCCGACCAGATCGCCTGGTTCATCCGCAACGTGCCGCGCGATCCCGACGCGCTGCCGCCGGTGCTCGACGTGGAGTGGAACTTCCAGTCGCCGACCTGCCCGCGGCGCATCCCCGTGGCGCTGGCCCAGGCCAAGATGCGCGAGTTCCTGCACGCCATGGAGCGCCATTACGGCAAGCGCCCGATCATCTATGCCGACATCAAGTTCCACCGCGAGGTGCTGGCCAATGGCGAGTTCGCCCAGTACCCGTTCTGGGTGAGGTCGGTGCGCGACCTGCCCCACGAGCGCTATCCGGGGCGCCGCTGGGCCTTCTGGCAGATCACCGCGACCGGCCGGGTCGCCGGCATCAGCACGCCCGTCGATCGCAACGTCTTTGCCGGCACACGCCAGCAATGGCAGCAGCTCGCGCAGAACCGGTTCAACCATCACGGCGCCGGCGCGACCGCGCTCGCCGCGGCGAGCCCGCCGGCGGCCCCCGCCGAGGCCGAGCCGCAGGTCCCGGCCCGTGCGCTCGCCTTTGCCGGTGCGGAGGCTGAGCCCGCCCAGGTGCCGACAGCTTCGACCCAGGTTCCGGCGGCGGCCCTTCCCCCGCCCGACACGCCGGCCATGACGACTGCGCCGCTGCCGCCCTCCCGCCCGCGATTCTGACGCCGGGGCGGCCGGTTCGCCCCGCTAGAGCCAGCGGCGCACGCGGCCGGCATAGGCCTCCCAGGCCGCGCCGAAACGGGCGGCCAGATGGGCCTCCTCCCGCACGATGGCGAGGCGCGTGACCAGGATGACGAACAGCGCCGCCGCCGCGGCATAGCCGGCCGAGGATTCGATGCCGGCGAGCCCCGACAGGATCAGCGCCTCGCCGAGATAGATCGGATTGCGCGAGAAGGCGAAGGGGCCGCTGGTCACCAGATGCCGGGCGGCATGGTGCGGCAGGATCGCCGTCCGCGCCCGCGCCAGGGTCAGCGAAGCCCACATGACCAGCGCCAGTCCCGCGCCGAGGGCCAGTGCCCCGGCCGCCTTCAGCACCTGCGAGGGCGGCAGGCCCGGCAGCACCAGGTTCAGCCCGTAGCCAAGCGCCACGCAGCCGAAGAAGATCAGCGGCGGCAGGGGTTGCCGGTTGGGCCGCTCGGCATAGGGATTGTGGTCCGCCATTCGTTCATCCTTCCGTTCGCCCGCCGCACGGCCGATCATGACAGGTCCTTGCCGCGCTTCTATAACCGCGGCAAGCACCGTGAGCCGGGAGAATGCCATGCTGAGGAACGCGCCGCGCCCCTTCGATTTCGACCTCGGCGAGACCGCCGACATGCTGCGCGAGACGGTGTTCGCCTTCGCCCAGAACGAGATCGCCCCGCGCGCGGCCGAGATCGACCGCACCGACCAGTTCCCCATGGATCTCTGGCAGAAGTTCGGCTCGCTCGGCCTGCTCGGCATCACCGTCGAGGAGGATTACGGCGGGACCGGCCTCGGCTATCTCGAGCACTGCGTGGCCATGGAGGAGATCTCGCGGGCCTCCGCCTCGGTCGGCCTGTCCTACGGCGCCCATTCCAACCTGTGCGTCAACCAGATCCGCAAGAACGGCTCGGACGAGCAGAAGCGCCGCTACCTGCCCAAGCTGATGAGCGGCGAGCATGTCGGCGCGCTCGCCATGTCCGAGCCGGGCGCCGGGTCGGATGTCGTGTCCATGAAGCTGAGGGCCGACAAGCAGGGTGACCGCTACATCCTCAACGGCACGAAGATGTGGATCACCAACGGCCCCGACGCCGATGTGCTCGTCGTCTATGCCAAGACCGATCCGGCGGCCGGCCCGCGCGGCATGACCGCCTTCCTCGTCGAGAAGGGCTTCAAGGGCTTTTCCTGCGCCCAGAAGCTGGACAAGCTCGGCATGCGCGGCTCGCACACGGGCGAGCTCGTCTTCGAGGACTGCGAGGTGCCGGAGGAGAATGTGCTCGGCCAGGTCGGCCGGGGCGTCAACGTGCTGATGAGCGGCCTCGACTACGAGCGCGCCGTGCTCGCCGCCGGCCCCATCGGCATCATGCAGGCCTGCATGGACGTGGTCATGCCCTATATCCACGAGCGCAAGCAGTTCGGCCAGCCGATCGGCGAGTTCCAGCTCGTCCAGGGCAAGATCGCCGACATGTATGTGGCGATGAATGCCACCCGCGCCTATGTCTATGCGGTCGCGAAGGCCTGCGACCGGGGGCAGACGACGCGTGAGGACGCCGCCGGCGCCATCCTCTATGCGGCCGAGAACGCCACGAAGATGGCGCTTGACGCCATCCAGCTGCTCGGCGGCAATGGCTATATCAACGACTACCCCACCGGCCGCCTGTTGCGCGACGCCAAGCTCTACGAGATCGGCGCGGGCACCTCGGAAATCCGCCGCATGCTGATCGGGCGCGAGCTGTTCGCGAAGACGATGTGAGCCTGGCCAGCGACCTGTTCTTCTACCTGTCGAAGATCCTCTGGTGGTTCGCCGCGCCCTCCAATGGGCTCGTCGGCCTGCTGCTGCTGGGTGCGCTGGCCCTGTTCACGCGCTGGAGCCGGGCAGGGCGGCGGCTGGTGCTGGCCGGCGCCCTGGGTCTTGCCATCTGCGCTGTCTCGCCGCTCGGCATCTGGCTGGCACGCCCGCTCGAGGACCGCTTTCCCCAGCCGCCGGCGGACATGGCCGCTCCCGCCGGCATTATGGTTCTGGGCGGTTCCATCGACCAGCTGACCACGCAGGCACGCGGCGGTCAGGTGACGCTTTCGGCCGCACCCGGCCGGATCACCGAGGCCGTGGCGCTGGCGCGCCGCTTTCCGCAGGCCCGCCTCGTCTTCACCGGCGGCTCGGCGGCCCTGCTGCGCGCCGATGCCAGCGATGAGGCGGCGGCGGCCGGCCGGCTGTTCGCCGCGCTCGGAATCGCGCCGGAGCGCATCACGCTGGAGCGGGAGAGCCGCAACACCTTCGAGAACGCCGTGCTGACCCGGCAGATCGTCCGGCCGCAGCCGGGCGAGCGCTGGCTCATCGTCACCTCGGCCTGGCACATGCCGCGCGCCATCGGCATCTTCCGGCAGGCCGGCTGGGAGGTGACGGCCTATCCGACCGATTTCGAGACGCGCGGCACGGGGCGCGAGCTCTGGCGGCCGATCCTGCCGGCAAGCCGCGGCCTCGACCTCGTCGATCGCATGGCGCGCGAATGGCTCGGGCTCGTTGCCTATCGCGTCGGTGGGCGCACCGATGCCCTGTTCCCGGCGCCGTGAGGCTCAGTCCTCATGCGGCACGGTGATGCGATAGACGCCCCGGAAATCGGTGGGATCCACCGGCTTGCCCTTGCGCAGGATCACCGCCCGTCCCTCCAGGGCGAGACGGACCGCCGCCCGCCGCGCCGGCTGCATCAGGCCGTGCCAGTCCACCCCGCGCCCCTGGCCGACGGCCTTGGCGGCCTCCGACGGACAGATCGACTTGCCCGGTCCGCGTGCGCGGGCCAGCTGCAGGATGGCGGCCTCAAGGTCGGATTCGATGGTCATGCCCCCTGATGCACCAGCCGCCCGCCGGGGTCGAGACCCCGCGCTCACAGCACGGCGCGGCGGCTGTCGGAATGGAACTGGCGTCGGTAGAGCACGGCGAACACCGCCGTCGTCGCCAGGACGAACACGAGCGGCCCGGCGAACCAGCCGAGATAGCCGAGCGCGAAGAAATAGGCGCGCTGGCCGCGGTTGAAATGGGCCGCGGCGATGGTGTTCATGCGCGCGGCCCGCGCCGCCATGGCCCTGGCCTCCTCGGTGGTGCGCCGGTCGCCCTCCGGTGTCGCGCCGATCAGGATGGCGCAGTAATTGAACAGCCGGTAGGCCCAGCCGAACTTGAAGAAGGCATAGACGAAGATAACCATCAGCCCGGCGAGCTTGAACTCCCACAGTTCGCGCGTGCCGGCATGGCCGAAGGAGAGCACCTGGACCACCTGCACGGCCCGGTCGGAGGCGTTCATCAGGCCGAGGCAGGCGCCCACCGCCAGCAGGGAGGTGGAGGCGAAGAAGGACGAACCCTGCTGGAGGGTCATGTTGATCTGGGTGTCGACGATGCGGTTCGGGCGCACCCGCATCTCGTCCATCCAGCGGGCCCGGTAGTCGGCGAGGATCGCAGTCAGCCCGCGCCGGTTGCCGCCCCAGATCTCGACGATCCAGGCATAGGCTGCCCAGCAGAGGACGAAATAGCCGAAGGCGGCGGCGTCGAGCGCGGTCAGGCCGAACATGGACAAGGCCTAGCAAGCCATGCAGGTCGGGGTCGAGTCCGTTGCGCCCCGGAGCCTGTCGCAGCGCCTCAGGCCGGTGCTAGTCTCGCCGCCCGCGACCGGAGGACATCATGCCGCAGACCATCACCAGGGGATTCAGGGCCCTTGTCGACGAGGCCAATGCCGTGATCGAGACCCTCACCATCGAGGAGGCCAGGGCCCTCCACGGCCGGGACGATGTCGTGTTCGTCGACATCCGCGATCCGCGCGAGCTGGAGCGCGACGGCCAGGTTCCCGGCGCCTTCCACTGCACGCGCGGCATGCTGGAGTTCTGGATCGACCCGGAAAGCCCCTATGCCAAGCCGATCTTCCAGCAGGACAAGAAGTTCGTGTTCTTCTGCGCCGGCGGCATGCGCTCGGCGCTGGCCGCCCATACCGCCCATATCATGGGGCTGAAGCCGGTCGCCCATGTCGAGGGCGGCTTCTCGGCCTGGAAGAAGTCCGGCGGGCCGGTCGAGGCCTGGGTGCCGAAGCAGAAGCGCTGAGGCCTCACCCCTTCGCCCGGATGACAGGCCCTGCGTGCCGCGCTAACCAAGGCGGCCCGACCCTCACCCGCCGGAGCCCGCCGCCTTGGCCATCCTGAAATCCGCGTTCAATCCGTCGAGCCCCGAGGCCAGGGCCAATGCCGAGGCCTGGCGTGTCCTGGTCGCCGACCTGCAGGCCAGACGCGCGGAAGCCGCCCTCGGCGGCAACGAGCGCGCCCGCCAGCGCCATGTCGCGCGCGGCAAGCTGCTGCCGCGCGACCGCGTCATGGGTCTTCTCGACCCCGGCTCGCCCTTCCTCGAACTCTCGCAGCTCGCCGCCAACGGCATGTATGGCGAGCCGATCCACGGGGCCGGCATCATCACCGGCATCGGTCGGGTCGAGGGCCGCGAGGTGATGATCGTCGCCAATGATTCCACCATCAAGGGCGGCACCTACTACCCGATGACGGTGAAGAAGCATCTGCGCGCCCAGGAAATCGCGCTGCAGAACCGGCTGCCCTGCGTCTATCTGGTCGATTCGGGCGGCGCCAACCTGCCGCACCAGACCGAGGTCTTTCCCGACCGCGACCATTTCGGCCGCATCTTCTACAACCAGGCCAATCTCTCCGCCGCTGGCATTCCCCAGATCGCGGTGGTCATGGGCTCCTGCACGGCGGGTGGCGCCTATGTGCCGGCCATGTCGGACGAGACGGTGATCGTGCGCCGCCAGGGCACCATCTTTCTCGGCGGCCCACCGCTGGTGCGCGCGGCCACCGGCGAGATCGTCTCGGCCGAGGATCTCGGCGGCGCCGATGTCCATGCCCGCCAGTCGGGGGTCGCCGATCACTATGCCGTCGACGATACCCATGCGCTGGCGATCGCCCGGCGCATCGTGGCGAACGTCAATTCGGTGAAGAACGTCGACATCGCGCTCTGCGAGCCGCGCGAGCCGCAGCACGACCCGGCGGAGCTGGAGGCCCTCGTTCCGACCAATCTCAAGACCCAGTACGACATCCGCGAGGTGATCGCACGCCTCGTCGATGCCTCCGAGTTCGACGAGTTCAAGGCGCTCTACGGCACGACGCTGGTGACGGGCTTTGCCCGCCTGCACGGCATGCCGGTGGGCATCATCGCCAACAATGGCATCCTGTTCTCGGAGAGCGCCATGAAGGGCGCCCATTTCATCGAACTGTGCTGCCAGCGGCGCATTCCGCTCCTGTTCCTGCAGAACATCACGGGCTTCATGGTCGGCCGCCAGTTCGAGGCCGGGGGCATCGCCAAGGACGGCGCCAAGCTGGTGACGGCGGTCGCCTGCGCGCAGGTGCCGAAGATCACCCTGCTGGTCGGCGGTTCCTATGGCGCGGGCAATTACGGCATGTGCGGGCGCGCCTATTCGCCCCGCTTCCTGTTCACCTGGCCCAATTCGCGCATCTCGGTGATGGGCGGCGAGCAGGCGGCGAGCGTGCTCGCCACCGTCAAGCGCGAGAACTTCGAGGCCGAGGGCAGGGACTGGAGCGCCGAGGAGGAGGAGGCCTTCAAGGCGCCGATCCGCGCGAGTTACGAGGCCGAGGGGCACCCCTATTACGCGACCGCCCGGCTCTGGGACGACGGCATCATCCTGCCCTCCGAGACGCGCCGCGTGCTGGCGCTGGCGCTCTCGGCCTGCCTCAATGCGCCGATCCCGCCGACGAGGTTCGGCGTGTTCAGGATGTAACGGGTGAGGGCGCGCGCAGGCGAGCCCGCCGCCCGGCAGGCTTGGCGATGCGACCCGCAGTCCGCCTGGATAAAGTCCGGGCACGGCCGTCGCGCCCTTGCCCTTCGCAGGTGGGGAGGTGGCGTCGGGTGCGGGCGCCATCATCACCTCTCCCCGGCGGGGAGAGGTGGGCGCACCGTCTCTGCGACGAGCTCCATCCTGATCCTCCCCGCGCTGCGAGCGGAGGGTGCGGGTGGGGCCGTCTGCGCCGGCCGGGCCGACCCGTGCCCCCGCCGGCGGGGCACCCGCGCCGTGGCCGGACTTGTCCCGGTCCTCCGCGACTGGAACACTCGCCGGAAGACAGGTCGAGGATGCCAAGGCCAGGGGCCGGGCATGACACGACAGGGCTCGCCAAAGCCTCCATGGGAGCGAAGCGCATGACTTTTTCCTCCGGCGAACCCGCCGCCATCGTCACCGGCGGCTCGCGGGGCATCGGCGCCGCCATCGTCGAGCGCCTCGCCCGCCGTGGCATCCCGGTCGTCAACATCGACCGTGCCCCGCCCGAGCCCGGCTCGCCCGCCGACCATGTCGCGGTGGACCTGACCGATGTCGACGCCACCCGCGACGCGCTCCACGCGATCGTCTCGGCCCGGCCGGTGCTCTGGCTGGTCAACAATGCCGGCATTGCCCCGCCCGCCGCGCTGGAGGACACGACGCTGGAGGATTTCGAGCGCGTGGTGGCGGTCAACCTGCGCGCGGTCATGCTGGCCGCCCAGGCGGTGGTGCCCGGCATGAAGGCGGCGGGGAAGGGGCGGATCGTCACCATTTCCTCGCGCGTGGCGCTCGGCAAGGAACTGCGCACCGCCTATGCGGCGACGAAGGCCGGCGTCATCGGCTTCACCCGCACCTGGGCGCTGGAGCTTGCCCCGCACGGCATCACCGTCAACGCCGTCGGGCCAGGGCCGATCGAGACCGAGCTGTTCAGGAGCGCCAACCCGCACAATTCGCCGCGCACCCAGGCGATCATCCGCGGCGTTCCGGTCCGGCGGCTCGGCCAGCCCGAGGACATCGCCCACGCCGTCGACTTCTTCCTGTCGGAGGGCGCGGGCTTCGTCACCGGTCAGGTGCTCTATGTCTGCGGCGGCATGAC
>JBKBOA010000032.1:0-35926 GCA_046295035.1 Phreatobacter sp. | reverse complement strand
CAGCGGCAGGCCGCCGGGCGGCGGCGCCGGGCGCGCAGCCGGCTGAGCCGCCGCCACGGGCTGACCATCCGGGCCAACGGCCACGGTGCGGACCCTGCGCGGTGCCTCGCCGGCGACGGGCGAGGCGGGCGCTGCAGGCGGCACCGGCGAGGTCTGCGGCGCGGGCCGCGACGTCGGGGCTGCGACGAGCGGGACATCCTGCGTCGGACGGATCGGGGATGCTCCCGGATCGACAATGCTTCCGGCCGGTTCCCGCGCCCCGTTTGCAAGCGGAATGACCCGCGGGGCCGCCGGCGGCGCCTGGACCAGGGCCTCCTGCTCACGGGTCGAGACCGGGCGCTCCTCGCGCGACACCAGCCGCTCGCCCTCGGCCGGCCGCCCGGTCGTGCCGGCCGGCACCTGCGGCGGCTGCACGGCGACACGCACCGGCTCGGCATTGGCCCGGATGATCCGGGGCTCGCCCGCAACCGTCGCGCCGCCCGTCAGCGCCCGATAGGCCAGCACGCCGCCGCCGCCGGCAACGGCCAGACCGACAACCGCCAGAATGGCCGCCACACCGGCCCGGCGACGCCGGGGCGGGGCAAATTCGTCCTCCTCGCCATGGGGGACTGCAAGATCCTGCGGCAGGGCCGCCGGCGCCTCGCTGCCAGTCCGCGCCTGCGAGCCCGTGCCCGCCCGCCAGGACGCAATGGCCGCGCCAGCGGCGAGCCCTCCGGCGGCCAGACCGACGGCCGCTGCCGCCGGTCCGGGCCTGACAGCCTCCCCTTCCAGAGCATGCGCAAGCCGCGCGTCCAGATCCTCATCCGCCGGATCAACCGCGCGGGAGTGATCCCAGTAGGGCTCGGATTCCGCCACGCTGCGCCCGAACTCGCCGGCGAGCAGCCGCTCCAGATCCGCATCGCGACGCCCGTCCCAGCTATCGTCGCCAAGCCCCTGCCCGCCCGCCGCGGCGGCACCAGACCCGCCCTCAGATCCGGCCGCCTGCCGCTGGCGCGCATAGGATGCCAGCTCGGCCTCCAGATCATCCCAATCGGCCTCGGCCGTCTGCAGGGGCACCGCGCCGCGCAGCTCCATGGCCGGCAGATCCATGGGCTCGTCCGCGATCGCATCCGCAGTCCTCGCAGGCTCGGCGCCGTGGCCCTGGGTGCGAGCGATACTCTTCAAGACCTCCGCATAGGCGTCGTCCCGACCCATGATCCGGACGAGCTCCGCCAGGGGATCCCCGTCACCGCCGGCAACGACCTGCCCGGACCGGCCCTGCCGATCGTAGGCGTCATAGTCACGATAGCTGCGCAGACTGTTCTCGTTGGCCATGGGCCCCGCCGTCGGTGGGCGCCGCAACGTCCTGCGGCGCGATCAACGCATCTCTTCGACGGCCTCGACACCGAGGATCGCAAGACCCGATCTGAGAACGGTCACGATACCCTGGACCAGCGCAAGGCGCGCCGACGTCATTTGTCGATCATTTTCCATAATGAAGCGTAAATGGGGCGAATCCTTTCCCCGATTCCATTGAGAGTGGAAGTCCGAGGCGAGGTCGTAAAGGTAGAACGCGATCCGGTGCGGCTCATGCGCAAGGGCCGCAGCCTCGATGAGCCGCGGATACTGGGCGAGCCGCTGGATGATGGCCACCTCTCCCGGATCATCGAGGCTGGCGAGGTCGGCCGCGGCCAGCGCGGCTGCATCGAGGGAAAGATCGGTCGTGGCCGCCATGGCATTGCGCAGGATCGAGCGGCCCCGTGCATGGGCATACTGGACATAGAAGACCGGATTGTCCCTGGACTGCTCCAGGACCCTGGCCAGATCGAAATCCAGCGTCGCATCGTTCTTGCGGTAGAGCATCATGAAGCGCACCGCATCGCGGCCGACCTCGTCGACCACCTCGCGCAATGTGACGAAATCGCCCGAGCGCTTTGACATGCGGACTGGCTCGCCGTTGCGGAACAGCCGGACGAGCTGCACGAGCTTGATGTCGAGGCTGGCCCGGCCTGCGGTGATGGCCTTCAGCGCCGCCTGCATGCGCTTCACATAGCCGCCATGGTCGGCGCCCCAGACGTCGATCTGCTCGAGGAAACCCCGCTCGGCCTTGTCCCGGTGATAGGCGATGTCCGAGGCGAAATAGGTGTAGGAGCCGTCCGATTTCATCAGGGGCCGATCGACATCGTCACCGAAGGCCGTGGAGCGGAACAGCGTCTGCTCGCGCTCCTCCCAATCATCGGCATCAGCACCCTTCGGCCGCTCGAGGACGCCCTCGTAGATGTGGCCCATGGCGCGCAGCGCCTCGATGGCCGCACGAACCTTGTCGACCGGTGCCTGCAGCGAGCGCTCGGAGAAGAACACCGAATGATTGACATTGAGCGCGGCGAGGTCCGCGCGGATTTCCGCCATCATCGCGGCGATGGCCGCATCCCGGCAGATCGGCAGCCACTCCTCCTCCGGCGCATCGACAAGCGAGCGGCCATGCTGCGCCGCCAGCGCCGCGCCCACAGGCTTCAGATAATCGCCGGGATAGAGCCCGTCCGGAATGGTCACCGTCTCGCCGAGCGCCTCGCGGTAGCGCAGATAGGCCGAGCGGCCAAGCACCTGAACCTGGGCGCCGGCATCGTTGATGTAGTATTCGCGGGTGACGGCAAATCCGGCAGCGTCCAGCAGATTGGCCAGCGCATCGCCGAACACCGCGCCCCGGCAATGGCCGACATGCATGGGTCCGGTCGGATTGGCCGAGACATATTCGACATTGACCGGCCGGCCGCCACCGATCATGGCGCGTCCGTAAGCCTCGCCGGCCAGCAGCGCCGACTTCAGCACCCGCGGCCAGACGGAGGGCTTGAGCGCAAGATTGATGAAGCCTGGACCGGCCACCTCGACACGCGCCACCTCGTCGAGCGCTGCAAGGCGAGCGGCGATCTTCTCGGCAAGCTCCCGCGGCTTCAGTCCCGCGTCCCTGGCCAGAACCATGGCGGCATTGGTGGCCAGATCCCCGTGACTGGGATCGCGCGGCGCCTCGACGATGATGCGATCGAGGGCGGCCTCGGGAACCGCGATGCCCTCGGGGCCGAGCGCAACCACGGCCGAACGGACATGCTGGGTGTAATCGGCAAAGAGATTCATGCTACGACCTGGGACAACCGGAGGCCGGCTCTAGCGCAGATCGGGGGTATGGGCAAACAGGCGGCGATGCTCGTCGAGCGCGTAGCGATCGGTCATGCCGGCAATGTAGTCCGCCACCCGGCGGGCGCGCCGGGCCTCGTCGAGCGTCTCGATCCCGGCGGACCATTGCGGCGGCATGGCACGCGGATGCTCGTAGAAGGCGGCGAACAGATCCCGGACCACGTCGGCCGCCTGCCGGCGGATCGGAACGACGCGCGGGTGCCGATAGACATTCGCATAGAGGAAGGTCTTGATCCCCTCATCATAGGCGCGGATCGTCGGCGAGAACTGGACGAGGGTGCGCCCCGCCGCGCGGATGTCGAGCACAGAGGCCGGTTGCAGGTCCGCGATCGCGCGGCTCGCCTCGGTGATGACATCCTCGACCAGCCGGGTGATCACGCGACGGGTCAGTTCGTTGATCTCCCGGCTCTTTTCCAGCATCGGATGGCGGGAACGGATCTCCTCGAGGAAGGCCCCGGCCAACGGCACCTGCGCGCCGAGATCGTCGAGGGTGAACAGCCCGGCCCTCAGCCCGTCGTCGATGTCGGCCGCGTCATAGGCAATGTCGTCGGCAATCGCGGCAGCCTGCGCCTCGGCGCTGGCATGGCTGGCCAGATCGAGCGGATGGATCTCATCATATTCCAGGATGGCGACGGGAATGCCACGTTCGCGATAGCGCTCGACCGGCGTGCCATCCCGGTTCAGGAGCGGGCCGTTGTGCTTGACCAGGCCTTCCAGGGTCTCCCAGCACAGGTTGAGCCCGTCGAAGCCGGCATAGCGGCGCTCCAGGCGCGTGACGATGCGCAGCGACTGAGCATTGTGGTCGAAACCGCCATAGGCGCGCATCACCTCGTCGAGCGCCTCCTCGCCGGTGTGACCAAAGGGCGTATGGCCGAGGTCGTGGGCCAGTGCCAGCGTCTCGGCCAGATCCTCGTCGAGGCCCAGCGCCCGGGCAAGCGACCGGGCGATCTGCGCCACCTCGATCGTGTGGGTCAGCCGCGTCCGGTAATGATCGCCCTCGGGCGACACGAAGACCTGGGTCTTGTGCTTGAGGCGCCGGAACGCCGTCGCGTGAACGATGCGGTCGCGGTCCCGGTGGAAATCCGTGCGCGTCGGCGACGCCGGCTCAGCCACCAGGCGCCCGCGGCTCATCCGCGCATCGCAGGCATAGGGCGCAAGGGGCGGATAGAAATAGCTCGCGACCGCCATCGGCTTCCTCGCATGCCCTCCGCACGTCCTGCGGGCAGGACCGGCCCGATTGACCGGCCCGTGGGGCGCACATACCTATTGGTTCAGGCCCGGGCAAGTCACTGACCGGGTCAAGACCCGCGTGTTTCCGGCCTTGAACCGGGGAGACCAGCCGATGACCCTCGCCGCAGAGGCAGCCGCACCCGTCACCGTCACCGACCGCGCCGCAGCCCGCATCGCGGCCATCATGGCCAGCGAACCGCCCGGCTCCATGCTGCGCATTTCCGTTGAAGGCGGCGGCTGCTCCGGTTTCCAGTACCGCTTCGATTTCACCACCCAGCGCAACGACGACGATCTCGTGATCGAGAAGGCCGGCGCCACCGTGCTCGTGGACGAGATCTCCCTGCCCTACATGGCCGGCACGGAACTCGACTGGGTGGAGGATCTCATCGGGTCCGCCTTCAAGCTGCGCAATCCGAATGCCGTGGCCAGTTGCGGCTGCGGCACGAGCTTCTCCGTGTGAGCCATCCCCCCCTTGGGGCATCGGGCGGCCACTGCCCTCGTCCGTTCCTCCAGTCCCGGTCGGCGCGCTGCTGGCGCATGCGTGGCAGCAAGGGTCTAGACTGCTGGCGGACAGAATCGCGAGCAGGCCATGATCATTGCCACGTGGAACGTCAATTCGATCAAGATCCGGGTGGAGAACACGCTGGCCTGGCTGGCCGAACGCCAGCCGGACGTCCTCTGCCTCCAGGAGCTGAAATGCGTTGACGAGGCCTTTCCCCGCGAGCCTTTCGAGGCGGCCGGCTACAACATCGCGATCCATGGCCAGAAGACCTACAATGGCGTTGCCATCCTCTCGAAAAGACCGCTTGAGGATGTGACGCCGCGCCTGCCGGGCGACGAGGCGGACGAACAGGCGCGCTATCTGGAAGCGGTGATTTCCACCGGCTCCGGCGCCCTGCGGATCGCCTCGCTCTACCTGCCGAACGGCAATCCCGTCGGTACGGAGAAGTTTGGCTACAAGCTCGCCTGGATGGACAGGCTGATCGCCCATGCGCGCGCACGACTCGCCTTCGAGGAGCCCTTCGTGCTGGCCGGCGACTACAATGTCATTCCGACGCCCGAGGACGCGAAGAACCCGCAGGATTGGGTGGGTGATGCCCTGTTCCAGCCGGAAGCGCGCGCCCGGTTCCGCCAGCTCGCGGCGCTCGGATACACGGATGCGATCCGCGCCTGCGATGCCTCGCCGGGGCTCTATTCGTTCTGGGACTATCAGGCCGGTGCCTGGCAACGGAACAACGGCATCCGCATCGACCATCTGATGCTCTCGCCGCAGGCCGCCGACCGGCTCGTGACGGCGCGCATTGACCGCCACGTCCGCGGCTTCGAGAAGCCGAGCGACCACGTTCCGGTCTGGTGCGAACTGCGCGTCTAGATCAGCGCCGACGCGCCATCATGGGCATGCCGCCCTCCGGCCGCAGCGTCAGCCTGACAGTCGGCCTGGGCCGATGCCCGGCAATGGCCGTCAGCTTCACATGCCGCAGGATGGTGGCGAGAATCACCGACGCCTCGATCTGGGCGAAGGCCGCACCGATGCAGATCCGCGGGCCGGCGCCGAAGGGCAGATAGGTGCCGCGCCCATAGCCGCGGGCGCGCTCGGGCGCGAATCGCTCCGGAATAAAGCTGCCGGGAGCATCCCACAGCAGCTTGTGGCGATGAATGGCATAGACCGGCACATAGACCGGCGTGCGCGCCTTGACCTCGATCTCGCCGAGCCGGATGTCCTCGGCCGCGATGCGCGGGATCAGCGGTGCGGGCGGGAACAGCCGCAT
The DNA here is from genome assembly GCA_046295035.1 of Phreatobacter sp. Lineage (GTDB taxonomy): Bacteria > Pseudomonadota > Alphaproteobacteria > Rhizobiales > Phreatobacteraceae > Phreatobacter. Next base: position 29,756 of record JBKBOA010000032.1, on the reverse strand, counting down.
TGCCTCCTGGACCACCTGCTTGGTGAACACCAGACGGTCGACATGATCGGCGGTAATGGTCGCATCGCCGGCCACATCGGCGATCTCCTCCAGCAGTCGCTGCTCGACATCGGGCGCATGCGCCACCAGCCAGAGCGCCCAGGTCAGGGCCAGCGCCGTCGTCTCATGGCCGGCGACAACGAAGGTGAGCAGATTGTCGGCCAGCTCCGCATCGCTCATGGCCCGGCCGGTTTCCGGATCCTTGGCCGCAATCAGCGCGTCCAGAAGGTCGGGCATTGCCCCCGGATGGGCACGCCTCTCGGCAACGACCCGGGCCATCTCGGCCTTGAGAAAGCGGTTGCCGGCGCGCGCGCGCAGCTTGCCCGGATAGGGGAGCCACATCGGCAGGCGCAGAACCGTGAGCGCGGCAACCCAGCCGACGGTCTCGAAATAGTGGCTGATCTCGGCGCTGAAGCGCTCCACGTCGAAGCCGCCCCGGCCCGAAAGCATGGTGGCGACGATCACCTCGAAGGTGGTCTCCATCATGGCCTCGGCCACATCGACCGGCTCACCCGGCCGCGCAGCCGCAAGACGCTCGACCATGTCTTCCGCCGCCTTCGCCATCGCAGGCACGAAGCTGAGGATGGTGGAATGACGGAACGGCGGCGAGGAGGCCCGTCGCTGCCAGCGCCAGTCGGCGCCCTCCGCGGTGAAGATCGACTTCGTTCCGACCGCCGCCCCGATGGCCCGCTGCACGATCGGGGCCTTGGGGAAGCTCTCGGCGCGGGTGACCAGCACCTCCTCGACCAGCGGCGGATCCATGACGAACAGGAGCGGACGGCTGGCGAAGTTCAGCCAGAGCGAACGCTCCTCGAACAGCGCCTGCGGCCAGGTTTCCAGCGGATTGCGGATCAGCGTGCGCAGGAAGCGCAGGGGGCGCAATTGCTCCGCGGGGTGATCAAGGCCGTGCGGGGTGAACCTTGCGTTCTCAACGAGGGTCATGCCCCTCCCCTCAGCGGCGAACCGTCTTCAGCCAGGTCTCGACCATGCGCAGCGCCACGCTGCGCTCGTCATCCGAGGCGGCACGCATGGCCTCCTCATAGAGATCGTTGATCCACGTCTCGGATTCCGAGGCCGCCTCACGGGCGAGCGTGAGGAACATCAGGCCGCGCGGTGCCTGGCGCGGCACGTCCCGACCCATGAACAGCATGTGGCCGAGCACGGCCTGCGCCTGATGGTGACTCTTCGCCGCCGCCAGCGACAGCCAGCGGGCTGCCTGCACCGGATCGCGCCGGGTGCCCTGCCCCTCCAGCATCAGCCGGCCGAGGCGGAACTGCCCGTCGGCGTCGCCAAAGGTCGAGGCCGCATAGAAATAGAGCTCGAAGGCCCGCTGCGGATTGGCCCGCACGTAGGTGTTCGGAATCCCCTCGACGAAATAATTGCCGAGCGCCACGAAGGCCGAGGCGACGAAGCGCGCATCCGGCGAATTGGGATTCTCGTCGCCCCTTTCGCGGGTGATCCGTAGAAAGGTCTCGAACGCCTTCAGATCGCTGCGCGCAACCCCCTGCCCGTCCATGTACATGCGGCCGAGCCGCCAGGCGGAGGCGACATGGCCGTTGCTGGCGGCATATTGCAGGGCGGTTACGGCCTCCTCGGCACGACCGTCGCGCAGCGCCCGTGCCCCGGCCCGGAAGGCATCCAGGGGCGAACGGGCATCGGTCGGCCGGCCGTCAAAGGCCAGGGCCGGACTCGGACCCATCAGGCCGGTCGACAGGGCCAATGCAAGGACCAGGGTGCCAAGGCCGGAACGCTCAGATATCCACATGGCCGTGCCTGTCTGAGGCGCGGATGACAACAGCCGTCGCGCCAGCCCGCACGGGCAAGACCCGCCGGGAGAATGTCCAGATCGCCCCGAAGACGCCCATGGCATGCTGCGAGGCCCGTGAAACCATCATTGGCTCCCGCAATCCGGCGACCCTAAGGCGCGTTTGGAGCAGCCGCTTGGCTGCCCGCGGCCCGATCATGGCCGGCGGCAACCCCTTCGCCCCAATAGGGCCACAAGCCGGCTGGCCGGCATAGCGAAGCCCTTTCGGGACGGTTGCGGGAAGACAGCCAGGCATCACGCTTTCGGGCCACACATGCACGCAGATGACCGCCGGAGATCAGCGGCTTTCGTCGTGCGATGAGTTCACTTTGGCCTGTGGCGGGATTGGGGCGGAAGATGGTGAACGACCTGCTCGCCTGCGACCATTCCAGGACTGTTGCATAAACAACACGGCGACCGCATGCGCCGGGTGGCGGTCTGCCACCTGCGGCCGTCCCTGCCCGCGCGCCTCAGCTGATCGCCTCGAGCCGCGCCAGCGCCGCCACAACCTTGGCCTTGCGATCGGCCGCCTCGGCTCGCTTCTCCTGCTGTTCCGCGATCACCTCCTCGGCGGCGCGCGCCATGAAGTTGGCATTGCCGAGCTTGGCATCGCAGCGCGCGATATCGGCCTCGGCCTCCTTCAGCGCCTTGCCGAGACGGACTCGTTCGGCGCCGATGTCGACCAGCCCCGCGAGCGGCAGGGCCATCGTCTCGCCGCGCACCACGACCTGAACCGAGCCTGCCGGGACGGCCTCGGCCACCGTGACCTCCGAGAGCCTCGCAAGTCGCATGAGGAGATCGCGATAGCGATTTGCTTTCTCGATGGTTTTTTCGCCTGACGAAATGAGCATCATGGGGATTTGAAGGCCTGGCGCGACATTCATCTCGCCGCGAACCGAACGGATTGCGGTCACGGTATCGACGAGCCAGCCGATCTCCGCTTCGGCCTCCGCATTCTCGAGCCCCTCAAGCCGCGGCCAGGACGCGAGCGCCAGCACTCCCTCCCGTGTCGGCCCGTTCTCGCCTGTCACCTGCCACAGCTCCTCCGTCACGAAGGGCATGAACGGGTGCAGCACCTTCAGGATCTGATCGAGCGTCCAGGCAGCCGTTGCCCGGATTTCCGCCTTGGCCGCCTCGTCGGAACCCGTGAAGACAGGCTTGGCAAATTCCAGGAACCAGTCGCAGAAGATGTTCCAGACGAAGCGGTAAGCTGCCGCCGCCGCATCGTTGTAGCGATAGGCCCCGATCGCCGCCTCGACTTCGGCGACCGCCTTGGCGGCCTCCCCGACGATCCAGCGCGCCAGGGTCGACTTCACGGCGGCCGGGTCGAAGCCTGCCACACGCCGGCATTCGTTCATTTCGGCAAAGCGCGCGGCGTTCCAGAGCTTGGTTGCGAAGTTGCGGTATTCCTCCACGCGCGAGCGCGAGAACTTGACGTCGGAGCCAAGGCTCGCCTGGGCAACGAGGGCAAAGCGCAGGGCGTCCGCTCCGAACTCGTCGATGAGCCCCAGCGGATCCACCACGTTGCCGATGGTCTTCGACATCTTGCGGCCCTTGTCATCGCGGACGAGGCCGTGGATCACGACATCGGAGAAGGGCTTTTCCTCCATGAAGTGCAGGCCGAGCATCATCATGCGGGCGACCCAGAAGAAGATGATGTCGAACCCGGTGACGAGGGTGGACGTGGGATAGAAGCGCTTCAGTTCACTGGTCTCGTCGGGCCAGCCAAGGGTCGAGAACGGCCACAGGCCCGAGGAGAACCAGGTATCCAGCACATCGGGGTCACGAGTCAGCGCAATCCCTGCCCGGCCGAAGTGCCGATCGGCCTGTTCCTGGGCCTCGGCCTCGTTCAGCCCGACGAAAACCGTGCCGTCTTCCGCATACCAGGCGGGAATCTGGTGCCCCCACCACAGCTGGCGCGAGATGCACCAGGGCTGGATGTTCTCCAGCCAGCGGAAATAGTCGCCGGCGAAGCGCTCGGGAACAAAGCGCGTGTCGCCCCTGCGCACTGCCTCCAGGGCGGGCTTGGCCAGGGTCGCGGCATCGACATACCACTGTTCCGTCAGCCAGGGCTCGACCACGGCCCCGCCGCGCTGGGCGTGCGGAACCATGTGCGTATGGGGCTCGATCTTCTCGACCAGGCCGAGCGCCTCCAGATCGGCCACGATCCGCTTGCGCGCCTCGAAGCGGGGCAGGCCGCGATAGGCCTCCGGCGCGTTCTCGTTGAGCACGGCCGAGGCGTCGAAGATGTTGATGAGTTCCAGATTGTGGCGGCGCCCGACCTCGAAATCGTTGAAGTCATGGGCCGGCGTGATCTTGACCGCGCCAGACCCCTTCTCGGGGTCCGAATAGGTATCCGCCACGATCGGGATCTCACGACCGACCAGCGGCAGCACCACGGTCCTGCCGATCAGCGCCTTGTAGCGCTCGTCGTCGGGATGAACGGCCACCGCCGTGTCGCCCAGCATGGTCTCCGGCCGGGTCGTGGCGACAACGATGAAGCGTCCCGGTTCGTCCTTGAGCGGATACCTGAAATGCCAGAGGTGGCCTTTCACCTCGAGATTGTCGACCTCCAGATCCGAGATGGCCGACTGGAACTCCGGATCCCAGTTGACCAGCCGCTTGTCGCGGTAGATGAGCCCCTGCCGGTAGAGATCGACGAACACCTTGAGGACCGCCCGCGACAAGCCCTCGTCCATGGTGAATCGCTCGCGCGACCAGTCGCAGGAGGCACCGAGCCGGCGCAACTGGTTGACGATCAGACCCCCGCTCTCGGCCTTCCACTCCCAGACCTTCTCGATGAAGGCCTCCCGGCCGAGATCGCGCATCTGGATCTGCTTGTCGGCCAGCTGGCGCGAGACAACGAGCTGCGTGGCAATGCCGGCATGATCGGTGCCGGGCTGCCAGAGGACGTCCTTTCCGCGCATCCGCTCGTAGCGGCACAAGACGTCCTGCAGCGTGTTGTTGAGCGCATGGCCCATGTGCAGCGAGCCGGTAACATTGGGCGGCGGGATGACGATGCAGAAGGGCTCGGCGCCGGCGCGCTCGGGACGGCCCGCGCGGAACGCTCCGACCTTGTCCCACAGCGCCGCGATGCGGGCTTCGATGTCCTTCGGCGAGTAGGTCTTCTCGAGCATGGCGGTCCGGTGGTCAGGCGGCAGCGGTCAGGGGAGCGCACCAAAGCCGCGCCCGAGGCTGGAAGTCAACATTTCTGCCATGCGACGGCATGACTTGCCGCGATGCAGCAGGCGTGGCCTTTGCGTTTCATGCGCGACAGCCCCGCCCTCGACAGCGAGCAGGACGTGCCCTGGGTTGCGCTCCTGGTGCTCGGGGCAGCCTCGTTCGCCTCATCCGCGGCCCTGCGATTCTGCGATCCGCTGCTGCCGAAGCTCGCCACTAGCTTCATGACCACGCCGGGTGCGGCCGCCATCGTCGTCACCACCTTCTCGGTCGCCTATGGCGTCTTCCAGCTTGTCACCGGCCCGCTCGGCGATCGCTTCGGCAAGGTTGCCGTGGTCGCCATCGGCACGGTCCTGTGCGGCCTGTTCACCCTGGCGAGTGCCATGGCCACCAGTCTCGAGCTGATCGCCCTGTTCCGCCTGGCGGCGGGCCTGAGCGGGGCCGCCATCATCCCCAACTGCCTGGCCTTCATCGGCGACACCATTGCCATGCCGCGCCGCCAGGCAGTGCTGGCTCGCTACATGGTGTTCATGAGCGGTGGGGCCGTCAGTGGCCAAGCCATCGGCGGCATCGTGGCCGATCTCGTCGGATGGCAGGGCGTGTTCGTGCTGGTGGGTGCCTTTCTGACCCTCGCCGGTCTCGTGCTTCTGGTCCAGATGCGCGTCAATCCGGTTCTTGCCAGCAAGCCTCAGGAGCCGGCCGGCGGCATCAGGGCGGCTTTCCTCCAGATGCTGTCGCTGCGCCATTCGCCCCTCGCCCGCCTGGTGCTGCTCACCGTGACGCTGGAGGCGGCCCTCTTCTTCGGCGCGTTCACCTTCCTCGGCGCCCATCTCAGGGCGGCCTATGGCATCAGCTATTCCGCCATCGGCACGCTCACCGCGCTGAGCGCTGGCGGCGCCGTGCTCTATGCCTGGTCCGGCCCCATGCTGCTCGCCCGGTTCAGCCAGAACAGGCTGATCGCCGCCTCGGCGGCGCTGTTCGTGGTCGCCTTCCTGACCTTCGCGGCCGCGCCGCCGCTCTGGATGATGGCCGCCGCCATTGCCCTCGGCGGCGCCGGCTTCGCCTGCTTTCACAATGCCCTTCAGATCATGGTAACGCAGATGAACCCGGAGGCGCGCGGCGCATCCTTCGCGGTGTTCGCCTTTGCGTTCTTTACCGGTCAGACGGTCGGCGTGGTGATTGCCGGCCGGGTGTTCGACCATGCGGGCGCCGCGCCGCTGTTCACGGGCTCGGCCCTGCTGCTTCCCCTTCTGGTCGCAGCCTTTGCACTGGGCATCCGGCGGGTCGGACCGCCGCCGTCAGCGACCTGAACCGCGCGACACCCGTTCGATCTCGGCCCGCACCAGCCGCTCCACCAGTTGCGGCAGGTTGTCGTCCAGCCAGGTCTTGAGCATCGGGCGGAGCATCTCCTTGACCACGTCGTCGATGGTCTTGGAGCCGCCGGAGAACATCGTGTTGGCCAGCGACCCGAAGGCCGCGCCAACCGCCGCATGCGTCTCCGGCGACATGAGCGGAGGGCCGTCGGCCACCGGCGCGCGCGCCAGGGGAACAGCCGCGGGCGGTGGTGGCGGCGCCGGCATCGGGGAGTCCATGAAGTCGATGTCGGCGCGCTGCGCGATCGGCTTGATGATGCCGACATGGTCCGGCACCGCATCGCTCGTGCTGAGCTCGAGAATGTCGGCTTCGGGCTTGGGCGGGGGCACGCGCGGGGGGGGCGGCTCCTCTGCGACCTCATCGAACCCCGCCAGCAGGGCATCGATGTCGTCCTGCGACTTCGGCGCTTCCTCCGCCGCCGGCGCGGGAGGCGGCGCCGGTGCAGGCTTCGGAGCGGGCTTGGCAGGCTCGTCGTCGGCGATGATGCGGCGGATCGACGCGAGGATTTCCTCCATCGACGGTTCGCTTGCCTTGGCCGTCTGCGTCATCCGCGCCCACCCCGACTGTTGCACGCACGAACCCGCGACATCCTGCGGATGCAGCCATCCCGGGCACCGAATCAACAGTTTTTACTATGCACCCGCTGGCGTGGCCGGCAAAACGCCCGCTCCTCCATCCACAGGAAGATCGTGACAAACCTCAGCGGCCGTCAGGCGTGCGCACGCCGATCCACTGGTCACGGACCTGATGATAGTGCTGCGTGGGATCGAAGATGTCGGTTCGCAGCGCAAGGCGCGCGGCGTTCAACCGGCCCATGGCAGCCAGAACCGAATAGGACAACACCACCCGATCGCGCTGGGCGCGGACGAGCGACACGCGCGCCTCGGTCAGGTTCTGCTGGGCATTCAGCACGTCGATGATGGTGCGCTGGCCGACCTTGTATTCCTCGCGGATGCCGTTGACGGCGATCTCCTGGGCACGGACCTGCACCTCGGCGGCCTGGATCTGGGCCTTGGCGGCCTGGAGGGCGGCCCAGGCCTGGGTCACCGCCTGACGCACGCTCGCGGCTGCCGTCTCGATCTGGATGCGGCGCTGGCCATAGGCCTCCTTCGCCTGACGGATCAAGGCATAGTCGCGCCCGCCATTGGCGAAGATGGGAATGGTCAAGGTGGCGCCGATCGATCCCGAGACCGCCTGGTTGACCGAGGTCGACTGCTCGGCGGCGCGGGTGATCGAGGCGGTCAGGGACAGGGTCGGATAGAGCGCCGATTCGGCAATGCGCACCTGCAGCAACTGCGCATCGGCCCCGTGACGGGCGCCACGGATGGCGGGATGCTCGCTCTGCCCGGCGATGATCGCGCCGTCGAGCGAGCGCGGGAGCAGGCCCTCGACCGTCCGGGCCGGCACGAGCCGCCCGGGAGCGACACCGACCTGCTGCTGATAGACGGCCCGCGCATTGGCCAGATCGGCCTCTGCGCCATTGGCAACTGCAATGGCCCCCTGAAGGGCGGATTCGGCCAGCGCCACATCGGTGCGCGTCACCTCGCCGACATTGAAGCGGTCACGGGTGGCCCGCAGCTGCTCGCGCAGGACCTCGACATTGCGCCGCCTGAGATCGAGCACGGCCTGTTCGCGCAGCACGTTCATGTGGGCGGTGGCGGAGGCCAGCAGAACCGTCTGTTCGGTGTTGCGCAGCGTCTCGCGCGCCACCAGCACGTTCTGATCGGCCTGCCGGACGCTGTTGGTCGTCCGGTTGCCGTCGAACAGGGGCTGGGTGACCGAGAGTGTCGCCGAACGCGGCATGCTGCGCGCCGCAACATTGTACCCGGGCGAGCCGGGGGGCGGATAGGCGCGGAAACCGGCGCTCGATTCCCCATACTGGCCAGCAATGCCAATGGTGGCGTTCACCGAGGGCCGATATCCCGAAAGGGCTGCAGGCACGCCTTCATTGGCAATGCGCACGCCCGCGCGCGCCGCATTCAGGTCCGGATTGTTCTGATAGGCCCGGATGAGCGTCTGCTCCATCGACTGGGCGCACGCGGGATCGGCAGCCAGCAAGGTCGGGACAAGGGCGGAGAGCGCGGCAGCAACAACAGCCGCGGAGCGGGCACGATGAACCGTGGCTCCGGTCATGGGGAACACCTGCATCCTATGGTGCCCTGGCTCGTCCGCCCGTTGCCAGGACGTGGACACGACTCGTTAAAGAACTCGCGCCCCTGAGGAAAGCCCCCAGGTGGCCTAGACCGGCATTCCAAACCGGGGTGGGGCATCCGGGCCACACCGTCAGGCACGATCAGAACACGAAGCCGCGCGGCAGCTCGAAGCCCGGGAGCGGCGGGATTGCGGCATCGAAGACGGTCCTGACGCCGACCGCGCCGCCGCGCTTCTCATGGACCTGGCACCTGGCCGCCCGCCCGCTGCCGACCACCGCCACCAGCCGGCCGCCATCGGCAAGCTGGTCGATCAGCGCCTGGGGGATCGTTTCCACCGATCCCTCGAGCAGGATCACGTCGAACGGGCCGAGCGCGGATGCGCCATCGGCGAGCGATCCCGTCGCAACGGTCACGGCCGGAAGCCCCGCCAGATGGCGCCGGGCTTCGGAGGCCAGCGGCTCGTCCGATTCGAGCGCGACCACCGAGCCGGCCAGCCGTGCCAGGACGGCCGCCGAATAGCCGGTGGCCGTCCCGACATCGAGCACCCGGTCGGTCTCGCCAATGGCCGCGGCCTGCAGCATGCGTGCGAAGACCATGGGCTCCATCAGATAGCGAGCGGCACTGCCGGGGGCCGGGTCATTCAGCGGCAGGTCGTCGTCGAGATAGGCAAGCGCCCGCCGCGCCTCGGGCACGAAGGTCTCGCGCGGGACGGCCATCAGCGCCTCGACGATCCGCGCATCGGTCACGTCGTTCACGCGAATCTGGGTATCGACCATGGTCCGCCTGGCGCGCGCATAATCGATCATTGTCCGGTCCTCGACTGCCGGCCGCCCGCGGCGGCTCCGCCGACGAGCCTCTTAGCGGCGCCGCCCCGATCCTGGCAAGGCGGCCGTGCCGTCCGCAGGGCCAAGGCCTGTGTTGCGGCGGCAGCTTTCCCCGTGCTAGAGCGAGGCCCGCTCCAGACCGGCCGTGCCGGCGCTGGCGGACGGCCTCGTGGCGGAGTGGTTACGCAGAGGACTGCAAATCCTTGCACCCCGGTTCGATTCCGGGCGAGGCCTCCACCCTTTACCCGATGACAGCCCCCGATCGGATGGTCGGGAACAGGCCGGTTCCCGACCGGATCGACGCGCATGCGCCCGGCCCCCCTTCGCTCGCATCCTGCCCTGACGCGTTCCGGCAATCTTGCCGGAAAGATATGTCCTGCGGTTCAATGACGCCCGCGTTGGCCGGGGCGCCCTGCCCCTGGCTGCGCGGCAGGACGGCCCGTGGCACCCAGAACTCCCTCGCAACCGCAACCTCCCGACGGCGCCCGGACTTTCGCGCTCGGCCCGGCGCGACCGGGGGAGATTCTGGTCGGCGCGGCCATCGGCCTCGGCATGACGGCGCGCGGCGCCGTCCAGGGCGGCGCCGATTTCCTCCTGGCCCTGAATGCCGGACGGCTCCGGGTGATGGGAGCTGCCTCCAACGCGGCGCTGCTGCCAATCCGGGAGGCCAATGCCTTCACCGACAGCTTTGCCCGCCACGAGATCCTCGGCCGGGTGTCGGTGCCGGTATTCTTCGGAGCCTGCGTCATGGACCCCACCCTCGATATCGGCGCCCTTGCCGAGCGGACGGTGGAGGCCGGCTACAGCGGGCTGACCAATTTCCCGACCTCCATCCACCTGGATGGCCGGCTGCGCGCTGCTCTTGACGAGGCCGGTCTCGGCTTTGCCCGCGAGGTCGAGCTGTTGCGACAGGCCCGGGCCCGCGGCCTCGCCACCATCGGCTATGCGAAGACACGACCCGAGATCGAGCAGCTGGTCGAAGCCGGCGTTGACATGATCTGCGTCAATTTCGGATGGAATGCCGGCGGCTCGATGGGCATTGGCGGGGCCATGGATCTGGCTGCGGCGACCGACCATGCCCGGCGCATGGTGGCGCTGATCAAGCGTGCCTTGCCCGGCTGCCTGTGCTTTGTCGAGGGCGGGCCGATCATTCTGCCGAAGGATGCCATCGCCGTCTGCGATGCCGCCCGTGCCGATGGCTATATCGGCGGTTCGACCCTCGACCGGCTGCCGCTCGAAATGTCGGTCATGCAGACCACGTCCGCCTTCAAGGCGGCGGGCGTCCTGCGCAGCGAGGCCTTTCACGCCAGCCGCGAACGCTCGCGCATCAGCGGCATTGCCGGGCTCATCGGCCAGTCACCGGCCATGGAGGCGCTGATCGGGCAGATCGGCAAGCTGGCGCGCACACAGCTGGCTGTCTGCATCACCGGCGAGGCCGGCTCCGGCAAGACAACCGCCGCCCGGGCCATCCACGTCGCCAGCCGCAGCGAAGGGCCATTCCTGATCCTGGACGCCGGCGATCCCGACATCGAAGCGAAGCTGTTCGGCCGCGACGGGCCCGGCCTCGTGCAGACACCGGACGGCCTCCTGGTGGTGGAGAACATCGAACGTCTGCCGGCCAGCACGGCCACGCGTCTTCTGGACTGGATCGAGCGCGGCATCTTCGAGCGCTTCCTGCCGCAGAACCAGCGCCCCCAGCATCCGCGGCTGATCCTTACCGCACACGATCTCGACCGCTGTCCGGGCGACCTGCCGGCGCGGCTGTCGGGCCACAGGCTGGAGGTTCCGCCGCTGCGGGCGCGGCTGGAGGACGTCCCGCTGCTGGTGCGCGCCATCCTGGCATCCCAGAAGCGCCGCCGCGACCAGCCGGCCCCGACCGTGACGGCGGACGGGATGCGCGAGCTCATCCGCTACGGCTGGCCCGGCAATGTGCGCGAACTGGCCTCGGTGCTCGCCCGGGCCACGGCCCAGTCCGTGGACGGCACGATCGATGGCCGCGCCCTCGCCCCGCTGCTCGGCGCGGACGCCGACCCGGCAGGCGGCAATGCTCCGGCCGACGAGCGCGCCTGGATCGTCGCGGCCCTGGCGCGGCACCGGTTCCGCCGGACGGAGACTGCGCGGGCCCTCGGCCTGTCGCGCAAGACACTCTACAACAAGATGCGCCGCTACGGGCTGACCGGCTGACCGATGCCGGCCCGCGCGCCGAAGCCGGCATGGCGGAACAGGCAGGCGCCGGCCGCCTCGGCCAAAGCCTCGATGCGGCCCGGTCCCGCACGGGCGACGGTTTCGGGTGCCAGCCCCGGATGGAGAACGAGCTGGTCGAGACCGAGGGCCAGTGCCTCCTCCGCTGCCGCAGCCGATGCCACGTAGGCAAGGACGTCGAAGCCGCCGGCCTTCATCTCGACGAGGCGTACGAACTCGGAGCGGGCGTGATAGCCGACCGCTGCAAGGCCATGGCCGGTGGCGCCGTCGATGAGCTGCACCGTCGGATAGTTCGCCACGCCGGTCATGCCGGCACGCCGCAAGGCGCGCGCCATGGCGCCGGGATCGAGGAAGGGATCGGCAGCGAACAGACCCGCGACGCAATGGCGCGGCACCATGGCAGGTGCCTGCGCCAGCGCCGCGAGCAGCGCCTCGTTGATGTCGCAAACCGGAAGAAGTCCCATCATTTCGCGCGTTTCGACGGGAAAACGCCCCAGAGCCGGCACGAAAATGCAACGCACCGCTGTCGCGCGCATCACCTCGGGCCAATGCGTCACGGGAATGATCGGCGGGGGCAGCATTACCCATTCTTACCCAACCGCGACCGCCCGTCCACTGGACTTGTCCGGCCGACTGTCCCCTCATCACGGGCGTTGACGGACTGCCCCGCGAGAGGGCGGCCGGGACCGTCGGCGACGGTCCGCACAGGGAAGCCAGGAAACGCCCGCTCATGGAGCTCGCACTCACCGTCGTGCTGAACGGACTGACGCTGGCCGCGCTCTACTTCATCGTGGCGTCCGGCTTCTCGATCATTTTCGGCCTCATGCGCACGGTCAACATGGCCCACGGCGCGCTCTACCTGGTCGCCGGCTATGTCGGCTATGCGGTGTTCGAGCCGCTCTATGACCGCGACATCTGGTACGCATGGTATGCGGGCCTGGCCGCCGGGGTCGCCTTTGCGGCCGTGATGGGCCTGGTCATGCAGCAGGTCTTTCTGGGCTGGATGCAGGGCCAGGAGCTCCGGCAGGCGCTCGTGACCATCGGCCTGTCGATCATCATGGCCGACCAGCTGCTCGCCCATTTCGGCGGCAATCCGCGGCAGTTCTTCGCTCCCGATGCGATCTTCGGATCCACCTGGGTGCCGGGTGTCGGCAACTATCCCACCTTCCGCCTGGTCCAGATCGGCATTGCGCTCGCCGTCGGCATCGGCCTGTGGCTGCTCCTCAACCGCACGCGGCTCGGCCTGATGATCCGCGCCGGCGTCGACGACCGCCAGATGCTGGCCGCCTGCGGCATCAATGTGCCGCTGGTGGCCCTCGCCGTCTTCGCGCTGGGCGCGGGCCTGGCCGGTCTCGGCGGCGTGGTCGGCTCCACTGCCCAGCCGCTCGCCCAGGGCATGGACGGCCGCTTCCTGCTGATCTCGCTGGTGGTGGTCATCGTTGGCGGCATGGGCTCCATCGTCGGCACCGCCATCGGAGCGATCCTCATCGGGCTTGCCGAGCAGATTGGCCTCGCCCTGTTCCCGACCTATTCGGTCATCCTGACCTTCGTCATCATGGTGGTCGTCCTGGCGCTCAGGCCCCAGGGCCTGATGGGGAGGGCCCTGCCATGAGCCGCCTGCCCTCCGCCGTGACCTGGTCGCTGATCGCCCTCGCGGTGCTGGCGCTGGTGCCCTTCGTCCTGGCCGGGCTGCTGCCGACCCACCAGGCCCAGTTCTGGACCTCCAACATCCTCGGCCGGGCGCTCGTCTATGGCATCATCGCGATGTCCCTGACCTTCCTTGCGACCTATGGCGGCTTCATCTCGCTGGCCCAGATGACGGTGGCCGGCATTGCCGGCTACACGGTGGCGATCTTCGTCCAGGGGGCGGTGCCGACCATTGTGGGCGGTCTCGCCTATCCGCCGGCCATTGCGCTTGGTCTGCTGGCCGGAACCGTGGCCGGCCTGATCGTCGGCGCGATCGCGGTGCGCACGCGCGACATCTACCTCCTGATGATCACGCTGGCCCTGGCCATGGGCGTCTTCCGCTTCATCGAGACGAACATCACCTGGTTCAACGGCTATGAGGGCATCCGCAACGTGGTCGGACCGGAGGTGTTCGGTCAGCCGTTCCGCAGCACCTACATCTTCTACTATGCGACGCTGACCACCGCCGCCCTGCTCTATGCCTTCGTGCTCTACCTCGTTCGCTCGCCCTTCGGGCTGGTGCTGCAGGGCATCCGCGACAATCCGCGGCGCGTGGCGGCGCTCGGCTACCATGTCGGCCTGCATCGCATAGCCGCCTTCGGGGTCGCCGGCTTCATCGCCGCCTGCGGTGGCGTGCTCGCCACCTTCTACAACATCGGCATTTCGCCCGGCTCCATTGGTCTCGGGGCGACCGTCAACATCCTCATCATGAGCGTCATCGGCGGCCTCGGTCATCCGATCGGCGCCTTCATCGGTGCGCTGATCTTTGCCGTGTTCGACACCTTTGCCGCCACGATCTACGACCGGAACCGCTTCAACACCCTGATCGGACTGGTCTTTCTGGTCATCGTCCTGATCTCGCCGGATGGCGTGATCGGCCTCAGACAGCGGGTTGCCGCCCTGTTCGCGCGACGCCCCGCCCCGCGGCAGGAGGGAACGCCGCCGTAAACCGGCGGGTCCGCCCGCCCCCTTTAGCATCCCACCGCCCCGCAAGGCTCCCGGCGGCGGTGCTCTGACCCGGGAGCCGAACGACACAGGAGGAAAAGCCATGACCATCCGCTTGACCCGCCGACAGGCTCTTGCAGGAACCGCCTCTGTGGCGCTTGCGACGGCAGCGGGCGTGAAGGCGCCGGCCATCGCCCAGAACGCGCCGATCCGGCTCGGCGGGCTGACCACGCTGGAGGGCCCCTTCGCGACCGGCGGCCAGGACGCCTATCGCTGCGTCCAGATGGAGCTGGAGCGCATCAACTACACGGCCGGCGGCCGCAAGATCGAGTTCATCCGCGAGAGCTCCAACGCCCAGGCGGATGTCGCCCTCGCCCGCGCCCGCAAGCTGATCGAGCAGGACAATGTCGACATCATCCTCGGCCCGCTGTCCGGCGCGGAGGGCATCGCCCTGCGCGACTATTCGCGCACCCTGACGAACAAGAGCATCGTCAACGGCTCCTCGGGCGCCGCCGACACCACCCTGCGCAATCCCTCGCCCAACTTCTTCCGCTTCAACACCGACGGCACGCAGTGGATGGCCGGACTCGGCAACCATGTGTTCAAGACCATGAACATCAAGGAGGTCGCCATCGTCGCCGGTGACTATGCCTTCCCCTATGCCCAGGTGTTCGGCTTCAACATCGAGTTCTGCCGGGCCGGCGGCAAGGTCACGCATTACTGGTCGCCGCTCGGAACCACCGATTTCTCGGCCCAGATCGCCCAGATCAACCGTTCGAATGTCGGCGCCCTCGTCGTTGTCCATGGCGGCACGGATGGACTGGCCTTCATGACCCAGTACGCCCAGGCCGGCGGCAACCTTCCCCTGATCGGCGGTTCGATCATGGCGGATGCCACCATGCTCTCGGCCCGCGGCCCGCACCGGCGCGTGATGATGGGCATGATCTCCGGCGGACCGATCGCCGACATCAACGATGATCCGAACTGGAACGAGTTCGTGGCCCGCTACCGCCGCCGCTGGCTCAACGAGGGCGGCTTCCAGTCGCCGTCCATCCATGGCGTCAACTACGTGACCAACCTCCAGGGCATCCTCGCCGGCATCGAGGCCGTGCGCGGCGACGTGGCGGGCAGTCACGCCGCCTTCCAGAAGGCCATGGCGGAGGCCAAGTTCAAGAACCCGATGGGCGCGGATGTGTCCCTCGACAAGAACCGCCAGGCCATTTCCGACATCTTCCTCAACCGGATCGAGGAGCGGGATGGCCGCGCCCAGACGGTGGCCTTCGCGCGGGCCCGCCAGGTCAACCAGACCCTCGGCGTTCCCGAGGCGCAGTTCCTCGCCCTTGGCGCCCCCTCCCGTGACAATGCCGGCTGCATCGCTGGCAGCTGACGGCCCTGGCCCGCTCCGCATCCGACCCGGCTCCCATGCCGGGTCGGATCGCGGGCCCCTCCCGGCCTATCGCCTGACCTCAAGGCAGCAGTCCCTCTTCATGTCCCCACTTCCCGCCATCCGGCTTGCGAATGTGTCACGGCGCTTCGGCGCCCTCCATGCCGTGCGGTCGGTCACGATGAGCATCATGCCCGGCGAGAGGCGCGCCATCCTCGGCCCGAATGGCGCCGGCAAGACGACCCTGTTCAACGCCATCTGCGGTGATTTCCCGCCCAGCGATGGCGAGGTCTTCCTGTTCGAGCACAACATCACCCGTCTGCCGCCCCACCGGCGCACCCGCCTCGGCATCGGCCGGACCTACCAGACCTCGCTGCTGTTCAACGGGCTGACCGTCCTCGACAACCTGTTCCTGGCCGTGCGCGGCGTGAAGGGCGGACGCTTCTCCATGCGCGTGCCTGCGCCATCCGATCCCGATCGGCGGGCCGCGATCGCCATGGCCGCGCGCATGCGCCTCGACCACCTGCTTCACCGCGATGTGCAGGAGCTGTCGCACGGCCAGCGCCGCCAGCTCGAGGTCGGCATGGCGCTCGCCAGCAATCCCCGCGTCCTGATGCTTGACGAGCCGGCCGCCGGCCTGTCGCCTGGCGACCGGCCGGAGCTGCTGAAGCTGCTGAACGAACTGCCGCGCGATCTCACCCTGGTGCTGATCGAGCACGACATGGACATCGCCCTGCCGGCCGCCGACATCGTGACCGTGATGAAGGACGGCGAGGTGGTGGTGGAGGCCCCGCCCGACCGGATCGAAAGCGATCCCGTTGTCCAGGCCATCTATCTGGGGGGAGGCCATTGATGCTGGCGATCTCCGGCCTGCACGTGCGCTTCGGCGAGGCGCACATCCTCCAGGGGATCGATCTGACGGTCGGCTCCGATCCCCTCGCGATTGTCGGCCGCAACGGCATGGGCAAGACCACGCTCTGCCAGGCGATCATGGGCATGGTGGCGACTTCCGAGGGCTCCATCCGCTTCGGCGAGCGCGAGCTGGCCGGGCTGAGCCCGGACCGCATCGCCCGCGCCGGCATCGCGCTGGTTCCGCAGGGCCGCCGCACCTTCCCGTCCCTGACGGTCCATGAACATCTCCGGCTGGTCGCGCGCCGCGGCACCGCCTGGACCATCGAACGCATCTACGAGACCTTCCCACGGCTTGCCGAACGCCGTGGCAATGGCGGAACCCAGCTCTCCGGCGGCGAGCAGCAGATGCTCGCCATTGCCCGCGCCCTGCTGATGGACCCGAAGCTGGTCATCATGGACGAGCCGTCCGAAGGGCTGGCCCCGGTCATCGTCGATCACCTCATCGAGGTGCTGAAAGGCCTCTCGCGCGAGGGCATGGGCGTGCTGCTGGTCGAGCAGAACCTGCGCGTGGCCACCGAGGTTGCCGGGCAGGTCGTCATCATGGTCACCGGCCGCGTCGCCGCCCGCATGGCCTCGGCGGAGCTGGCCGCCGATTCCGACCTGCAGCGCCGCTATCTCGGCGTCTCCACCGGCCACCACTGACCCCACAGGAGCGCACCATGGGCAAGGTCTATGTCATCGGCACCTGCGACACGAAGGAGGCCGAACTCGCCTATGCGAAGGCGATGGTGGAGAAGGCTGGCGCTGCCGCCGTGCTCGTCGATGTCGGCACCCGCTCCACCTCCACCCTCGCCGACGTCTCGGCGCGTGCCGTCGCCCGCCATCATCCGGATGGCGAGAAGGCCGTGCTCGGTCTTGACGACCGAGGTGCGGCCGTCGGTGCCATGGCTACCGCGCTGACCGCCTATCTGACGGGACGCAGGGACATCGGCGCCGTGCTCGGCCTCGGCGGCTCGGGCAACACCGCCCTGGTCACGCAAGCCATGCGCGCCCTGCCGATCGGCGTGCCGAAGCTGATGGTTTCCACCGTCGCCTCCGGCAATGTCGGGCCCTATGTGGGTCCGAACGACATCGCCATGATGTATTCGGTGGTCGATGTCGCCGGGCTCAATGCGATCTCGCGCAAGGTGATCGGCAATGCCGCCCATGCGGCCGCGGGCATGGCGATGAACCGCGTGCGCGCCTCCGGCAAGGACAAGCCCGGCGTCGGCATGACCATGTTCGGGGTCACCACCGCCTGCGTCACGCAGATCCGCGAGGCCATCGAGGCGAACTTCGAACCCTATGTGTTCCATGCCACCGGCACGGGCGGCCAGTCCATGGAGAAGCTGGCCGAATCCGGCCTCCTCAAGGGCGTCATCGACATCACGACCACCGAGGTGCCCGACCTGCTGGTGGGTGGCGTCTTTCCCTGCACCGAGGACCGGTTTGGCGCGATCATCCGCACGCAGCTGCCCTATATCGGCTCGGTCGGGGCCGTCGACATGGTCAATTTCGGTGCCAGGGACACGGTCCCGCCGCAGTTTTCCGGCCGCAACCTCTATGTCCACAATGCCCAGGTGACGCTGATGCGCACCACGCCGGAGGAGAACCGCCGGATCGGCGAATGGATCGTGGCGCGGCTGAACCGCATGGACGGCCCGGTGCGCTTCCTCCTGCCGCTTGGCGGCGTCTCGGCGATCGACGCGCCGAACATGCCCTTCCACGACCCCGAGGCCGACCAGGCCCTGTTCGAGGCGATCCGCTCGGGCTGGAAGAAGGCCGCCAATCGCAAGCTCGTCGAGGTGGCGGCCAACATCAACGATCCGAAGTTTGCGGCCGAGGCCGTCAAACAGTTCCGCTCGATCACCGGTTGAGGCCCCGGCCTCCGCCCACCAACAGGACGACCGCCATGCCCCGCTTCACCCGCGCGGACCTTCTGAAAAAATTCAATGCCATGGTGGCCGAGCGCCGGCCGATCGTCGGCGGCGGCGCCGGCACGGGCCTTTCGGCCAAATGCGAGGAAGCTGGCGGGATCGACCTGATTGTCATCTACAACTCGGGTCGCTACCGCATGGCCGGCCGCGGTTCGCTGGCGGGCCTGCTCGCCTATGGCAATGCCAACGAGATCGTCAAGGAGATGGCGCGCGAGGTGCTGCCGGTCGTCAAGCACACGCCGGTCATTGCCGGCGTCAACGGCACCGACCCCTTCGTGATCATGGACCATTTCCTCGACGAGCTGAAGGCGCTCGGCTTTTCCGGCGTGCAGAACTTCCCGACCGTCGGCCTGATCGACGGCACCTTCCGGGCCAACCTGGAGGAGACGGGCATGGGCTTCGGGCACGAGATCGACATGATCCGGCTCGCCAACCAGAAGGACCTGCTGACAACACCCTATGTCTTCAATGCCGACGAGGCCCGCGAAATGGCGCGGGCCGGCGCCGACATCCTGGTGCCGCATATGGGCTTGACCACCGGCGGCTCGATCGGCGCGGAAACCGCGCTCAGGCTGGAGGACTGCCCGGCGCTGATCGACGAATGGGCAGCAGCGGCGCGCAGCGTGCGGCCGGACATCATCGTGCTCTGCCATGGCGGGCCGATCGCCACGCCCGCGGACGCGGCCTACATCCTGCGCAACACCGAGAACTGCAACGGCTTCTACGGCGCCTCGTCGATGGAGCGCCTGCCGACCGAGACCGCGCTGACCGCGCAGACCGCCGCCTTCAAGGCGATCACGTTCTGAAACGACAAGACGAGGGAGAGCACCATGGCCCGGGCCTATGCGAGCGCGATCATCGAGGCACCCATCGAGGTGGTCTGGCCCTACATGCGCGACTTCAACGGACTTCCCCGCTTCCATCCGGCCATTGCCCGCTCCGAGATCGAGGGCGGGCTGGACGCCGACGTGGTCGGGTGCGTGCGCTCCTTCCACCTGCAGGACGGCACGCATATCCGCGAGCGGCTTTTGATGCTCGACGATGCGCGCTTCACCTTCGCCTACAATTTCGAGAAGCCAGCCTTCCCGGTGAAGAACTACATTGCCACCGTCAGGCTCTATCCGGTGACCAGGGGCGATGCCACCTTCTGCGAATGGGAGGCCACCTTCGACGAGGCGCCGGGCGACGAGGGCAAATATGTCGACATCGTCTCCAACGGCGTCTTCGCCGCCGGCTGGGCGGCCCTTCGCAAGCAGATCGCAAGGGACAAGCCGAAGAAGCCGGAGGGCCTGCAGCGCTGGAAGGCCTGGGCGCCCAACAAGGTCTGGACCTCGGCGGTAATCCATGGCCCTGTCGACAAGGTCTGGAAGCGCATCCGGGACTTCGCCGGCATGGGCGCCTGGCATCCCGAGATCACGAAGATGCACATGCTGGGCGGCGTGCGCTCCGACAAGGTGTCCGGCGTGCGCGACTTCCTGTTCGGCGCCGGCCACCTCAACGAGGAGCTTCTGCATCTCGACGACATGAACCGGTCATTCTCCTACCGGATCACCAAGTGCGACATGCCCTGGATGCACTATGTCTCCGGGCCTCGCCTGTGGCCGATCACGGAGACCGACGAGACCTTCGCGGTGTGGACCGGCGACTGGGTGGCAAGCCCCCATGACGATCTGACGCTGATCCCCAACACCGAGGCCAATGTCTACCAGAAGGCCTTCGAGACGCTGAATGCGCGCTACTTCGCCCGTGGCAAGACAAGCCGTGCGTCGCGGGCCGGCGGCAAGGACAAGGCGGGCGGCGGGACCGCCCGAGCCGGTGGAAAGGCCAAGCCCGCCCGGAAGGGCAAGTGACCGGCACGGCGATCCGCCCCGAGCCCCCTCAGCCGCGGGCCGGCGGCCGGCCGCCGCGCGGACCCGACGGCCTGCGCATCTACGCCGTGGGCGATGTGCATGGACGGCGCGACCTGTTCGCCGCGATGGCCGCCATGATCGATGCCGACGCCGCCGCCCATCCCCACCGCAGGCCGGTCGAGATCCTTCTCGGCGACCTGATCGATCGCGGCCCGGATTCGGCTGGCGTGATGGATGCCGTGATCGCGCGCAGGAACACCCGAGAGCTGACGGTGCTGCGCGGCAATCACGAGCAATATCTGATTGACGCGCTGGCTGGCGAAGAGTCTTTCGCGCGCTGGATGCAGTATGGCGGCGAGGCGGCGCTGGCCTCCTACGGCATCGCCGCGCGCGATGTGGCGGGCAATCTGCGGCCGACCGGGGAGCTGGCCTGCGCGATCCGTTCAGCCCTGCCGGACGCGCACCGGGCCCTGCTCGCCTCTCTCGCCGACGCGGTCCGCCATGGCGACTATCTGTTCGTCCATGCCGGTATCCGCCCGGGCGTGCCGCTGGAGCAGCAGGATCCGTCGGATCTCGTCATGATCCGCGATGGCTTCCTGGACGACCCGACCGATCTCGGCCTTGTCGTGGTGCATGGCCATACGCCGGTCGCGGAACCGGCCATCCGCACCAATCGCATCGGCATCGACACAAGGGCCTGGGAGAGCGGACGGCTGACCTGCCTCGTCATCGACGGGGCCGAGCGGCAAATCCTCGCCACCGGCTGAGGACAGAGCAGAAGGGAGCGACCATGCCAGCCACCATCAAGGGACCGGCGATCTTTCTCGCCCAGTTCGCCTCGGACGAGGCACCGTGCAACTCCTGGGACGCGATCACCCGCTGGGCAGCCTCCCTCGGCTACAAGGGCGTGCAGGTTCCGACCTGGGACCAGCGCCTGTTCGATCTGGAGAAGGCCGCTTCCAGCAAGACCTATTGCGACGAGATCGCCGGCATCGCGGCGGCCAATGGCGTCGCCATCACCGAGCTGTCCACCCACCTTCAGGGCCAGCTCGTCGCCGTCAACCCGGCCTATGACGCGGCCTTCGATGCCTTCGCGCCGCCGGCGGTGCAGGGAAAGCCGGCCGCGCGGCAGGCCTGGGCGGTGGAACAGCTCAAGCGCGCGGCCCGCGCTTCGGCCCATCTCGGCCTGAAGGCCCATGTCTCGTTCACCGGCGCGCTGGCCTGGCCCTATGTCTATCCCTGGCCGCAGCGTCCGCCGGGCCTCGTCGAGACTGCCTTTGCCGAACTTGCCCGCCGCTGGCGGCCCATCCTCGATGCCTTCGACGAGGCCGGCTGCGATGTCTGCTACGAGATCCATCCGGGCGAGGATGTCTTCGACGGCGCCACCTTCGAGATGTTTCTCGACGCGCTCGGCCAGCACCCGCGCTGCTGCATCAACTACGACCCCTCGCATTTCCTGCTGATGCAGCTCGACTATCTCGCCTTCATCGACATCTATCACGAGCGCATCCGCGCCTTTCACGTGAAGGATGCGGAGTTCAACCCCGACGGCCGCCAGGGAGTCTATTCGGGCTACCAGCCCTGGATCGCCCGCGCCGGCCGGTTCCGCTCGCTCGGCGACGGCCAGGTTGATTTCGGCGGCATCTTCTCGCGGCTTGCCCGCTACGGCTACGATTCCTGGGCCGTGCTCGAATGGGAATGCTGCCTCAAGCACCCGGAGGATGGCGCCAGCGAGGGCGCTCCCTTCATCGAGAGCCACATCATCCGCGTCACGGACAAGGCCTTCGACGATTTTGCCGGCGGTGCCGACGATGCCGCCCGCGTGAAGCGCATGCTCGGTCTGGAGGGCTGAACCATGGTCTCCGCTTCGGCGTCCACCCCCGAGACCGAACCCGTCCGCCTCGGCATGGTCGGCGGCGGCGAAGGCGCCTTCATCGGTGCCGTCCACCGCATGGCGGCCCGCCTCGACGGACATTATCGCCTGGTCGCGGGTGCCTTCTCCTCAGACCCGGACCGGGCCCGGCGCTCCGGCATCGCCCTCGGCCTCGAACCGGCCCGCTGCTATGCCGATTTCGCCACCATGGCGAAAGCCGAGGGGCGGCGCCGCGATGGCATCGAGGCCGTGGCCATCGTCACCCCCAACCACCTGCACGCGCCCGTCGCCCTCGCCTTCCTGAAGGCGGGCATCCATGTCATCTGCGACAAGCCGCTGACCGCCACGCTCAAGGAGGCCCGGGCGCTCGCCCGGGCAGCGGCCGCGAGCGGCAAGGTGTTCTGCGTCACCTACAACTATTCCGGCTATCCGATGATCCGCCAGGCCCGCGCCATGGTGGCGGCCGGGCAGCTCGGCGCCATCCGGGTGGTGCAGGTGGAATATGTCCAGGACTGGCTGACCACTGCCCTGGAGCGCGAGGGCTCCAAGCAGGCCGGCTGGCGCACCGACCCGGTCCAGGCCGGCGCCGGCTGCATCGGCGACATCGGCACCCATGCCTTCCATCTGGCCGGCTTCGTCACTGGCCTGCAGCCGGAATCCCTCTGCGCGGAGCTCACCACCTTCGTGCCCGGCCGGCGCGTGGACGACAATGTGCAGGTTCTCCTGCGCTATCCCGGCGGCGCCCGCGGCATGCTCTGGGCGAGCCAGGTCGCCCCCGGCAACGGCAACAACCTGCGCCTGCGTGTCTATGGCGAGAAGGGCGGGCTGGAATGGCGCCAGGAGACGCCGGAGGAGCTCGTCTGGTCACCCTTCGGCGAACCGCCGCGCATCCTGCGCCGCGCCGGTCCCGGCCTGTCAGCCGATGCAGCCGCCGTGACGCGCATTCCCTCCGGCCACCCCGAAGGCTATCTGGAGGCCTTCGCAACCCTCTACACCGAAGCCGCAGTGGCCATCCGGGCAGCCCGTGCAGGCCGGTCGACCTCCGGCCTGTTCCCCGGCGTGGAGGCCGGTCTTGCCGGCGTCGCCTTCATCGCTGCGGCCCAGCGCTCGGCCGAACGGGGTTCGGCCTGGGTGCGGCTCGATGCCGATGGCGGCCGCGGCTGACGGCGTAGGGCATAGGCTCAGCCACCCGGCGGCGGTTTCAGCCGCTCGTTGAGACGCGGCCAGCGCCGGCCCACCTTGATGGTCAGCCGCCGGCGCATGCGCCGTGCCCGGTGGCTGTCCACCGACAGGATCCACAGGCCCACGGGGACCATCCACGGCCCGAGCACGGGCAGGAAGCTGAAGGCCCCGCCGGCGATGAACCCCCAGCCGAGCAGCCGGCGGCGCATCGGCGTGCGCGGCAAGGCAAAGGGCCGGCCGAGAATCACGATGCGGCCGGATGCCCCCCTGTCGCCCGTTCGGTCGGTCGTCACGCGTCCTCCTGCCCTTCTGCCGCCACAAGGCCATGGGACCGTCAGTGCCATGGATCGGGATAGGCCCCTGTGGACGGGCGGCGACATTAGCTCTTGGCAAGCGCGAACGTCCTGTGTTATTCGCGCCGCTCACTCGCTTCAGGCGATGATCCTCGGTAGCTCAGTGGTAGAGCAACCGGCTGTTAACCGGTTGGTCGCTGGTTCGAATCCGGCCCGGGGAGCCAGTTTCAGGAAGGGGTTAGCCGAAACCGGCTAACCCCTTCTTGCTGTCGGGCGGCAAGCCGTCATCGAACCCGCGGGGCCAGCCCGCCGCACCGCCGCGGTTGCGGGAGGCGGCTCGCGCCGGCGTTGATCCGGAAGGGTCCGCACCCCGTAACGAAGCCGACATGCCCGGCCCATCCCCTGCCCTCGTCTGGTTCCGCGATGATCTGCGCCTTGCGGACAACCCTGCCCTGACCGCCGCCATCGGCGCCGGTCGGCCCGTCATTCTCCTCTTCATCCTCGAACGGGATGTCGACCGCCGGCCGGTTCAAGGCGCGGCCGCCTGGTGGCTGTCGCGCAGCCTCAGGGCGCTCGGGACGGACATCGCGCGCCGGGGCGGCCGGCTGGTGCTGCGCTCTGGCGATCCTCGCGTCATCCTGCCGGAGCTTGCCCGCAAGACCGGCGCCGGGCTGGTGGTCTGGAACCGCCGCTACGATTCACCCGGCATCGCCATCGATACGGCGGTCAAGGCCACACTGAAGCAGGCGGGCGTGGCTGCCGACAGCTGGTCCGCCAATCTGCTGCGCGAGCCCTGGGAGGTCCGCACGAAGGGCGGCGAACCGTTCAGGGTCTATTCGCCCTTCTGGCGCGCCCATCTCGGCCAGGGCGAGCCCCGGGCGGCCTTGCCGGCCCCCGCGCGGCTCGTCGACGGCGCGCCGGATCTTGCCAGCGAGGCGCTCGAGGCCTGGGGCCTTGAGCCGTCCGCCCCGGACTGGGCCGCCGACTTTCCGCGCTGGTGGATGCCCGGCGAGGCCGGCGCGCGCGCACGCCTTGCGACCTTCCTCGACACGGCCCTCGACAGCTATGCCACCGACCGCAACCGTCCCGACCTGGCGTCCACGTCGGGCCTCTCGCCGCATCTGCGCTTCGGCGAGATCTCGCCGGTCCAGATCTGGCATGCGGCCAGCATGGCGGCCGCCACCGGCCGTCGCCGCGGGCTGGACAAGTTCCTGTCCGAAATCGGCTGGCGCGAATTCGCCTATCACCTGCTCTTCCACTGGCCGAACCTGCATTGCAGCAACTTCCAGTCGCGCTTCGACGCCTTTCCCTGGCGCGACGACCCTGCGGGACTGAAAGCCTGGCAGCGCGGGCTCACCGGCTATCCGTTCGTCGATGCCGGCATGCGCCAGCTGTGGCACACCGGCTGGATGCACAACCGCGTGCGCATGGTGGTGGCCTCCTTCCTCGCCAAGCACCTCCTGATCGACTGGCGCCAGGGCGAGGCCTGGTTCTGGGACACGCTGGTGGATGCCGATGTCGCCAACAATCCCGCCAGCTGGCAATGGGTCGCCGGTTCGGGCGCGGATGCCGCTCCCTATTTCCGCATCTTCAATCCGGTGAAGCAGGGCCAGACCTTCGATCCGGACGGCGCCTATACCCGCCAGTGGGTGCCCGAGGTGGCGGGGCTCCCCGCTGCCCTGATCCATGCCCCCTGGACGGCCAGTCCGCAGCAGCGCGCCGCAGCCGGCCTGCGTCTGGGCGAGACCTATCCAGGGCCCATGGTGGACCATGACCAGGCCCGCCAGCGGGCCCTCGCCGCGTTCGGTTCGCTCGGCGAGCGTAGCGGAGAGGCCCCGTGACCGCACCGGCGATGATGCGCTGCAGCATGGCGCCTGAGGTCACGGCATTGATTCGGCAGGTATTTCTACTAATCTTTCCCGTGAGGGAACCGGTGGGTTGGCCTCACCGTTTGGCATGTGCGCGCCGAACCCGAGGAACCGTTCGGGTGCGTCAGCGAGACGGGATCATCCGTCATCCGTTCGGCAATGGGCGATGATGTCATGACCACGACCACGCAGATGCCCGGCCGCGGCCGCAGCGGCCTCTCCGAAACCATCGAGGTCACGCGCGAAACCCTCGGGCGGGTCACGGCCGGTCTGCCGCGCTTCGTGCGCTACGCTCTCGGTTATCCCCTCAAGATCCGCTCGGGCACGCTGACCCTGACCTTGCCCGACGGTCGCCGCCTCGTGTTCCGCGGCCGCGAGCCGGGGCCGCAGGCCGAGATGGTGGTGCGCGATTTCCGCTTCGCCCGCCGACTCGTCCTGGATGGGGATGTCGGCTTTGCCGAGGCCTTCATCCGCGGCGAATGGGACAGCCCGGATCCGGCCGGCTTCCTCTATTTCTTCTGCGTCAACATGGAGGCGGCGCGCAACCTGACGCGCTACAACCCCTTTGCCCGGCTGATGCAGCGCTTCCGCCACTGGCGCAACCGCAACACCAAGGCCCAGGCACGGCGCAACATCATTGCCCATTACGACCTGGGCAATGCCTTCTACCGAGCCTGGCTTGACCCCTCCATGACCTATTCCTCGGCCTGGTTCGGAGCCGGTGCGACCGACCTGCCGGCCGCGCAGCGCGACAAGTACCGGCGCCTTGCCCGCGAGATCGGGCTGAAGCCCGGCGATCACGTGCTGGAGATCGGCTGCGGCTGGGGCGGCTTCGCGGAGCTGGCAGCCACCGAGTTCGGCGCGCGCGTCACCGGGCTCACCCTGTCCGACGAGCAGCATGCCTATGCCACCCGCCGCATGGCCGAGGCGGGCCTGTCGGACCGGGTCACCATCAAGCTGCAGGACTATCGCGACGAGACCGGCGCCTATGACGCCATCGCCTCCATCGAGATGTTCGAGGCCGTGGGCCGTGAATACTGGCCGACCTATTTCGACAGGCTGGCACGCTGCCTGAAGCCGGGCGGACGGGCCGGCGTGCAGGTGATCACCATCGACGAGGCCCTGTGGGACGACTATCTGCGCGAGATCGACTTCATCCGCGCCTATGTCTTCCCGGGCGGCATGCTGCCGACCGCCAGCCACATGCGCGACCTGCCGCGCGCCGCCGGGCTGGCCATGACGGGCGAGGAGGCGTTCCGCCTCGACTATGCCCGCACCCTGGAGGAGTGGCGCCGCCGCTTCCTGGCCGTGTGGGACGATGTCGCCAAGCTCGGTTTCGACGAGCGCTTCAAGCGGATGTGGACCTACTATCTGGCCTATTGCGAGGCTGGCTTTCGCGCCGGCACGATCGATGTCAGGCAGTTCGTCTATGCGCGCCGCTGACGGGTTCGCCTGCCCTTTGAAGGCTTGAGCACCCGACGGGCCTCGGATAGCGTCCGCCCTCCCCCCGATGCGGCCCGGAGCGTCCCATGCCCGTCCATTCCTCGGTCGTCGAAGCCATCGGCAACACGCCGCTGATCCGGCTGCGGCGCGCCAGCGAGGCGACCGGCTGCATCATTCTGGGCAAGGCGGAGTTCATGAATCCCGGCCAGTCGGTCAAGGACCGCGCTGCCCTGTTTCTCATCCGCGACGCCATGGCACGGGGTCTCGTGCGCCCCGGCGGCACCATCGTGGAGGGCACGGCCGGCAATACCGGCATCGGGCTGGCCATGGTCGGCCGGGCCCTCGGGCTTGATTGCGTCATCGTCATTCCCGAGACCCAGAGCCAGGAGAAGAAGGACGCGCTGCGCCAGCTGGGAGCCAGCCTCATCGAGGTGCCCGCCGTCCCCTATGCCAATCCGAACAACTACGTGAAGGTCTCTGCGCGCACCGCCGAGCGCCTCGCCCGCGAGAATCCGAATGGCGCCTTCTGGGCCAACCAGTTCGACAATGTCGCCAACCGGCAGGCCCATGTCGAGACGACGGGCCCGGAGATCTGGCGCGATACCGGTGGGCGGATCCACGGCTTTACCTGCGCCATCGGCTCCGGCGGCACGCTCGCCGGCATTGCCATGGCGCTGAAGGAGCGGGATCCGACCATCACGGTGGCCTGCTCGGACCCCATGGGAGCGGCCATGTATTCCTGGTTCACGGCGGGCGAGCTGAAGGCATCCGGCTCCTCCATCACCGAGGGCATTGGCCAGGGGCGCGTGACGAAGAACATCGAGGGCGCCCCCGTCGATACTGCCTTCCAGATTCCCGACGAGGAGGCGATCCCGGTGATGTTCGACCTGCTCGAGCACGAGGGCCTGTGCGTTGGCCCCTCCACCGGCATCAATGTCGCCGGCGCCATGCGCCTTGCGCGCCAGCTCGGTCCCGGCCACACCATCGTGACCATCCTGTGCGACTACGGCTTCCGCTATGCATCGAAGATCTACAATCCCGCCTTCCTGCGCTCGAAGGGCCTGCCGGTGCCGGCCTGGCTCGAACGCCCGTCCATGCCGCTGGTCGATCTGGTGCCGGTGACGTGATGGCGACACAGTTCCTGTTCCGCGACGATGCCTATCTGGCGTCCTGCGAGGCGACCGTCATCGGCCATACCGAGAAGGACGGCCTGCAGGGGGTCGTGCTCGATCGCACCGTGTTCTATCCAACCGGCGGCGGACAGCCGGGCGACCAGGGCACGCTGGAAACCGCCGGCGGTCCCGTGACGGTTGCCACGACCGTCTATGGTGCCAGTCGCGAGGAGATCACCCACGTGCTGGCGCCGGGTTCCACCGTTCCGGCCCTCGGTGAGACCGTGACGGCCCGGCTCGACTGGCCGCTGCGCCTCGCCCGCATGCGCATGCATACGGGACTGCACCTGCTCTCGGTCGTGTTGCCCTTTCCTGTGACCGGCGGCGCCATCGGTCATGAGGAGAGTCGGCTCGACTTCGACATTCCCGAGGCCGGGCTGGACCGTGACGAGATCACCGAGAAGCTGAACGACCTCATCGGCCGAGGTGCAGCCGTGACCGAACGCTGGATCACCGATGCCGAGCTGGAGGCCAATCCGGGCCTGGTCAAGACCATGTCGGTCAAGCCGCCCATGGGGTCGGGGCGCGTCCGCCTCGTCGCCATCGATGGACTTGACCTGCAGCCGTGCGGTGGCACCCATGTGAGGAACACCCGCGAGATCGGCCGGCTGGCCATCTCGTCCATCGAGAAGAAAGGCAAGCAGAACCGGCGCGTGCGCGTCGTGTTCGCCTGAGGAGTGATGATGACCGCCCTGCCCTCGCCCTGGCTTCGCTCCACCGACTGGCTCGCCGATCACCTCGACTATCCGGATCTGGTCATCCTCGACGGCACCTATTTCCTGCCCACCATGGGGCGTGATGCGGCGGCCGAGTTCGAGGCCGCCCACATTCCCGGCGCCCAGCGCTTCGACATCGATGCGGTGAAGGATCCGGAAAGCGACCTGCCGCACATGATGCCGCCAGCCGCCGTCTTCTCCTCGGCCTGCCGCACGCTCGGCATCGGCGATGGCAAGTCAGTGCTGATCTACGATGCGCTCGGCCTTTTTTCGGCCCCGCGCGTGTGGTGGATGTTCCGCAATTTCGGCGTCGATCGCGTGTTCATCCTAGATGGAGGCCTGCCGAAATGGGTGGCCGAGGGCCGGCCACTGGAGACCGGACCGGCGCGCGGCCGCGAGGCGCGCCATTTCACCGCCCGCAGGAACCATGGGGCCGTGGCCGATCTGGGCGATGTGAAGAAGGCGCTGGCGAGCGGCCGCACCCAGGTTGTCGATGCCCGGCCGGCCGACCGCTTCCGCGGCGAGACGCCGGAGCCGCGCCCCGGCCTGCGATCCGGGCACATGCCGGGGGCGCTCAACTTGCCCTTCGCGAGCCTGGTCGAGGATGGCCGGCTGGTGTCCCAGGAGCGCATCCGCGCCGCCTTCGAGGCTGCCGGCGTTGATCTCGACCGGCCGGTGATCACCAGCTGCGGCTCGGGTGTGTCGGCCGCCATCCTCTGGCTCGCCATGGACGCGCTCGGCAAGCAGCCGGCCGGGCTCTATGACGGGTCCTGGTCCGAATGGGGCGCGCGCGACGACTGCCCGGTGGTGACGGGTCCGGCCGCCTAGAGCGGTTCATGTTTTGACGGAAGCGTATCCGGCGTTGGCGAAGTAGTTGCTGCACTCGCTGGGTTCGATGGTGCCGACGAGGGCTCCGATCTGTCGCCACGTGTCCTCGACC
>JBKBOA010000031.1:0-37429 GCA_046295035.1 Phreatobacter sp. | reverse complement strand
GCCGGGCTGGCCGGCAGGCGGCTGGGCCATGCCGGGACCGGGCGGCTGACCGGGGCGCTGGCCCTGGACGGGTGGCTGTCCGGCAGGGCCGCCGGGACGCTGCTGGCCGAAGGCGGGGCGGCCGGGCGCTGGCTGACCGGCAGGCGGCTGGGCCAGGCCGGGACCGGGCGGCGGTTGGCCGGGGCGCTGGCCCTGGACGGGTGGCTGTCCGGCAGGGCCGCCGGGACGCTGCTGGCCGAAGGCCGGGCGGCCGGGAGCCCCGCCCTGCGGCTGCGCCTGGACCGGCGGGCGCACACCCTGCGGCGCGCTGGGGGCCTGTGGCTGGCTCATGACGGGCGGACGCGGCTGTGTGGGAGCCGTGATGGCCGGACCGCGCGGCTGGGTGACGGGAGGCGCGGGTCGCGCCTGGGCCGGTGGAGCCGGACGCACCTGCTGGGGCGGCGGCGCAGCGGGGCGAACCTGTTGCGCTGCCGGGGCGGCGGGCCGCGCCTGGCCTGGCGGGGTGCCCTGGGGCCGCTGTCCCGGCCGGGGCTGGTTCCACTCCTGCGCCTGCGCCAGCAGCAGGGGAGCAGGACCGGCCGCAACCTGGGCCTCGGCGAGACTGCCCGCCACCATCCACGGCAGGACGGTCCCCGCCAGCAGCGCCGCCTTGATCCTGCTCATCCTTGTCTCCCTGACGTCATCAGGCCCCGCGCAGGGCCCTTGGATCGGACGCCTAGCGCATCCGGCAAAGGCGGCACAATCAGGACCACTGCGAGGGAACAACGGGGCAATTGCCTGAACGGTGGCCGAAGCCGCCGTTCAGGAAGCCATCACAGCTGCTTGCGGGTGAGCCGGGCGATCACGCCGACGATGCCCTCGCGGAACAGCAGCACGCAGATCACGAAGATCACGCCCTGCACCACGGTTACCCAGGCGCCGAGACCGGCAAGGAAGTTCTGCATCGAGATGATCACGGCCGCGCCGATGATCGGCCCGAACACCGTTCCCATGCCGCCGACCAGCGTCATGAGCACCACCTCACCGGACATCGACCAGTGCACGTCGGTCAGCGAGGCGAGCTGCATGGCCACGGCCTTGGTGGCACCGGCGAGCCCGGCCAGCGTCGCCGACAGCACGAACACTGCCAGCTTGTACTGGCTGGTGCGGTAGCCGAGCGAGATGGCGCGGGGCTCGTTGTCGCGGATCGCCTTGAGCACCTGGCCGAAGGGCGAGTGGATGATCCGGTAGATCAGCAGGATGCCGGCCATGAAGATGATGGCGACGAGGTAATAGACCGACAGGTCGTCGCTGATCGGGATGACGCCGAACAGGGCGTTGCGCGGCACGGCCTGGATGCCGTCCTCGCCACCGGTGAAGCGCGGCGTCTGCAGCGAGAAGAAATAGACCATCTGCGCCAGCGCCAGGGTGATCATGGCGAAGTAGATGCCCTGCCGGCGGATGGCCAGCGAGCCGAAGACCAGGCCCAGAATGCCGCCGGACAGCGTGCCGAGCAGAATGCACAGTTCGGCCGAGAGCCCCCAGTGCTTGGCGACATAGGCCGAGACATAGCTCGCCAGCCCGAAATAGGCGGCATGGCCGAAGGACAGAAGGCCGCCATAGCCGAGCATCAGGTTGAAGGCGCAGGCAAACAGCGCAAAGGCCAGCACCTTCATCAGGAAGAACGGATAGCCGATCACCGGGATGAAGGGCAGGAATACGAGCAGCACCGCCAGACCGATGAAGATGGAGCGATGCAGGGCCGCCGTCGACGTAGCTTCCACGACGGGATCGGCAGCAGCGGAGCGGATGGTGGAATCGACCATCAGGCAGTCCTCCCGAACAGGCCGGCCGGCTTCACCAGCAGGACGATGGCCATGATGATGAAGATCACGGTCGCCGAGGCCTCAGGATAGAAGACCTTGGTCAGGCCCTCGATGAGGCCGAGACCGAAGCCGGTGACGATGGCGCCCATGATCGAGCCCATGCCGCCGATGACCACCACGGCAAAGACCACGATGATGAGGTCGGCACCCATGTTCGGGTTCACCGAATAGATCGGTGCAGCGAGCACGCCGGCGAAGGCGGCCAGCCCGACGCCGAAGCCATAGGTGACGGTGATCAGGAGCGGCACGTTGATGCCGAAGGCCTGGGTGAGGGTCGGGTTCTCCGTGGCCGCGCGCAGATAGGCGCCGAGCCTCGTCTTCTCGATCAGGAACCAGGTCGCAAGGCAGACCACCAGCGAGGCCACGACCACCCAGCCGCGATAGTTGGGCATGAACATGAAGCCGAGATTCTGCCCGCCGCGCAGCGCGTCCGGGATCTGGTAGGGCAGGCCCGACGAGCCGAAATAGTTTCGGAACAGGCCCTGGATGATCAGCGCGAGGCCGAAGGTGAGCAGCAGCCCGTAAAGATGGTCGAGGTGATAGAGCCGCTGGAGAAAGATGCGCTCGATGAGCACGCCCGTCAGGCCCGCGGTGACCGGTGCCAGGACCAGCGCCCACCAGTAGCCGACCCCCGCCCAGTTGAGCAGCATCCAGGCGATGAAGGCGCCCATCATGTACTGCGCGCCATGGGTGAAGTTGATGATGTTCAGCATGCCGAAGATCACCGCCAGCCCGAGGCTGAGGATGGCATAGAACGACCCGTTGATGAGGCCGAGCAGCAACTGGCCGAACAGGGCCTGTGGTGGAATACCCAGGAGCTCGAACATGGATGACCTGCGGTGGACCGGGAGCGACGGCGGCCCGCAAAGGCCGCCGCCCGGGTGTCATGAGGATCGGGTCGCCCCGGCGGGGCGGCCCGATGCGCCGGTCAGGCGCGCACGAACGGGCAGTTTCCGGCGTTGAGCGGCCGGAACGCCTCCTCGGGCGGAAGGGTGGCCAGCAGCTTGTAATAGTCCCAGGGGCCCTTGGACTCGGAGGGCTTCTTGACCTCGAACAGGTAGGCCGGATGCAGCTTGCGGCCATCCTGGCGGATGGTTCCCTTGCCGAACAGCACGTCGTCGGTCTCGTTGCCCTTCATCCAGGCCATGACCTGCGCCGGATCCTTGCTGCGGGTGGCGGCCACCGCCTTGAGGTAGTGCATCGTGGCGCCATAGACGCCGGCCTGCACCATGGTCGGCATGTTGCCGCCACGCTGCGGCGCGAAGCGGCGCGACCAGGCCCGCGTATTGTCGTTCAGATCCCAGTAGAAGGTCTCGGTCAGCACCAGGCCCTGCGCCGTCTGCAGGCCGAGCGCA
Organism: Phreatobacter sp.; assembly: GCA_046295035.1. Classification (GTDB taxonomy): domain Bacteria; phylum Pseudomonadota; class Alphaproteobacteria; order Rhizobiales; family Phreatobacteraceae; genus Phreatobacter. Next base: position 34,209 of record JBKBOA010000031.1, on the reverse strand, counting down.
TGCACGTCCATGACGAAGACGAGCAGGCCGGCGAGCTTCTGGCCACCCTGCGTGATGCCAAACTCGGCCGCCTGCTTGATGGAGTTGACCGTGTCGCCGCCGGCATTGGCCAGGCCAATGACCTTGGCGCGCGAGGCCTGGGCCTGCAGCAGGAAGGAGGAGAAGTCATTGCCGGGGAAGGGCGTGCGGACCGCGCCGAGGACGCGGCCGCCATTGCGCTGGACGACCGCCATCGTGTCGCGCTCCAGCGCATGGCCGAAGGCATAGTCGGCGGTCAGGAAGAACCAGGTATCGCCACCCGCCTTCACCATGGCGCCTCCGGTCCCCTGCGACAGCATGTAGGTGTCGTAGGTCCAGTGGACCGTGTTGGGCGAGCACTGCGCGCCAGTGAGGTCGGAGGTGGCGGCACCGGAATTGAGATGGATCTTGTTCTTCTCACGGGTGATCTGGTTGACCGCGAGCGCGACGGACGAGGTCGGCACGTCGGCGATCACGTCCACCCCGTCGTTGTCGTACCACTGGCGGGCGATGTTGGCGCCGACATCCGGCTTGTTCTGGTGGTCGGCCGAAACGATCTGGACATTCAGGCCCTTGGCGGCCGCGCCGAAATCCTCGACAGCCATGCGGGCGGCAATGGCGGAGCCCTCGCCGGTCAGGTCGGCATAGAGGCCGGAGCGGTCATTGAGCACGCCGATCTTGATGTTGATGGGCTGCTGGGCGAGCGCCATCGACCGGGCGGTGAAGGCGGTTGCGGTGGCGGCCGCGCCGGCCATCAGGTGCCGGCGGTTCAAGCGGAAGCTGGTCATGGTGTCTCCTCCAGGTCAAGGGGTCGGATTTTCTTGTTCTTGGGCAGCTCACACGCCCAGATGGGCGTGCAGCTTGTCGATGTTCCGGTCGAGCTCGGCATTGGGGATCATGTCGACCACCCTGCCCTGCTCGACGAGATAGTGACGGTCGGCAACCGTCTGGGCGAAGCGGAAGTTCTGCTCCACGAGGATGATCGTGAAACCCTCGCGCTTCAGGCGGGCGATGGTGCGCCCGATCTGCTCGATGATGACCGGGGCAAGGCCCTCGGTGGGCTCGTCGAGCAGCAGGAAATTGGCCCCCGTGCGCAGGATGCGGGCAATGGACAGCATCTGCTGCTCGCCGCCCGACAGCTTGGTGCCCTGGCTCGTGAGCCGTTCCTTGATGTTGGGGAACAGCTCGAAGATCTGCTCGACGGTCAGCCCGCCGTCGCGCACCCGCGGCGGCAGCATCAGGTTCTCCTCCACGGACAGCGAGGAGAAGATGCCACGCTCCTCCGGCACATAGCCGATACCGAGCTTGGCAATGTCGCGGGAAGCCATGCCGATCGTCTCGCGGCCCTGGAAGAGCACGGAGCCGGTGCGCTTGCCGATGATGCCGATGATCGACTTCAGCGTCGTCGTCTTGCCGGCGCCGTTGCGGCCGAGCAGGGTGACGACCTCACCCTCGCGGACCTCGAAATTGATGCCGTGCAGGACGTGGGATTCGCCATACCAGGCGTGCAGGTCCTTCACCGTCAGCATGGCCGCCCCGGCCGAAGCCGGCCGGTCCCGTTCCAGCGTCTCAGCCATGACCCACTCCGATATAGGCCTCGACGACCCGCGGATCCTTCGAGACCGTCGCATAGTCGCCTTCGGCGAGCACCCGCCCGCGCGCCAGCACCGTGATCGTGTCCGACAGCGACGCCACGACCGACAGGTTGTGCTCCACCATCAGGATGGTCCGGTTGGCGGCCACGGACCGGATGAGTTCCGCGATCCGGTCGACGTCCTCATGCCCCATGCCGGCCATGGGCTCGTCGAGCAGCATCATTTCCGGGTCGAGCGCCAGCGTGGTGGCCAGCTCGAGGGCGCGCTTGCGGCCATAGGGCAGTTCGACAGCCGGCAGCCTGGCGAAGGCGCCAAGGCCCACTGCCTCCACCAGCCGCATCGCATCGCCGTCCAGCGCCGACAGCACGCTCTCCGAGGTCCAGAAATCGAAATTGTCGCCGCGCTTGCGCTGCAGGGCGATGCGCACGTTCTCCAGCACGGTCAGGTGCGGGAACACGGCGGAAATCTGGAACGAGCGCACGAGGCCGAGCCGGGCAATGTCGGCGGGCTTCAGCGCCGTGATGTCCTGGCCCTTGTAGCGGATGCTCCCGCGCGTCGGCTCCAGAAACTTGGTCAGCAGATTGAAGCAGGTGGTCTTGCCTGCCCCGTTCGGACCGATCAGGGCGTGGATCGTTCCCTTGCGCACCTTCAGGTCCACGTCGCTGACCGCCGTGAAGCCTTTGAAGTCCTTGGTCAGCCCCTCGGTCGACAAAATGATATCGTCGGCTGCTTCGGCCATGCGTACCCGTCGTTGTGCGTTCCCTTGCGCGGCATTGCTGCATGGCCCTTCCACACTGTCAACCGCAACATGAACCATGCGTCATGTTATTGATGTCGCAAGCCCCTGTCCTTTCGGCGGAGCCCCCGGGCAGGATGTCGCAGTTGTGAATGGAGAGCCCTGGCATGTGGCGACCGAGTGACGTCTATCCCGACCCTGCGGTGGAAATCCTCGATCCGCGGTTCCTGAGGATCAGGCTGTTCAACGCGGCAGTGGAACGCCTCGCCGAGGGGCTGCGGTGGGGCGAGGGACCGGTCTGGTTCGGTGACGGGCGCTACCTGCTGGTCAGTGACATTCCCAATGACCGCATCCTGCGCTGGGACGAGCCGACCGGGCAGGTCAGCGTCTTCCGCCAGCCGAGCAACAAGGCCAATGGCAATACCCGCGATCGCCAGGGGCGGCTCGTGACCTGCGAGCATGGCGGACGGCGCGTTACCCGGACCGAACCTGACGGCGCCATCACGGTAATCGCCGACAGCTATCGTGGCCGGCGCCTCAATTCGCCCAACGATGTCGTGGTCCGCTCCGACGGGTCGATCTGGTTCACCGATCCGGTCTTCGGCATCCTCAGCCACTACGAGGGCCAGGTGGCCGAGCCCGAACTGCCCCAGAACGTCTATCGCGTCGATCCCGCGACGGGCGCGATCATGGCCGTCGTCGAGGATGTGCGCGGCCCCAATGGTCTGTGCTTCTCGCCGGACGAGCGCATCCTCTATCTGGTCGAGTCGCGCGCCGAGCCGCATCGCCTGATCGTCGCCTACGACGTGGCTGCCGATGGCATGACCCTGACCAACCGCCGCGTGGTGGTCGATGCCGGGCCGGGCGGCACGCCGGACGGACTGCGCTGCGATGTCGAGGGCAATCTGTGGTGCGGCTGGGGCATGGGCACGCCGGAACTCGACGGCGTCATGGTCTTTGCACCCGACGGGACGCCGATCGGCCGCATCCGCCTGCCCGAACGCTGTGCCAATGTCTGTTTCGGCGGGCGCCACCGCGACCGGCTGTTCATGGCAGCCGGCCGCGGGCTCTATGCGCTCTATGTCAACACCCAGGGCGTCGCCGGCGGCTGAGCCGGGTTCAGCCCCGCAGGTGGCAGGCCACCCAGTGGCCGGGGGCTGCTTCCTTCAGCTGCGGCCGCTCCTCGCCGCAGCGCGGCATCTGCCGGATCGGGCAGCGGGTGTGGAAATGGCAGCCGCTTGGCGGGCTGATCGGATTGGGCACGTCGCCTTCCAGACGGATGCGGGTGCGCTTGATCGTCGGATCCGGGATCGGCACAGCCGACAGCAGCGCCTCGGTATAGGGGTGCAACGGCGTGGTGTAGAGATCCTTGGATGGGGCGATCTCGACCACCCGCCCCAGATACATCACCGCCACGCGCGAGGAGATGTGCTCGACCACCGACAGGTCATGGGCGATGAACATGTAGGTGAGGCTGAACTTCTCCTGCAGATCCTCCAGCAGGTTGATGACCTGTGCCTGGATGGACACGTCGAGGGCCGACACCGGCTCGTCGCAGACGATCAGCTTCGGTTCCACCGCAAGCGCGCGCGCGATGCCGATGCGCTGGCGCTGGCCGCCGGAGAACTCATGCGGATAGCGCCGCGCATGGGCCGGCTGCAGGCCGACGGTCGCCAGCAGCTCCGCCACCCGCTCGTCGATCTCGCGGCGCGACTTGGCCAGGCCGTGAATGACCAGCGCCTCGCCGATGATCGCCCCCACCGTCATGCGCGGATTGAGCGAGGCATAGGGATCCTGGAAGATGATCTGCATGTCGCGGCGCAGCGCCTGCAGAGCCTTGCCCTGCAGCTGCATGACGTCCTTGCCCTCGAACCAGATCTCGCCGGAGGTCGGCTCGATCAGGCGCAGGATGCAGCGCCCGGTGGTGGACTTGCCGCAGCCTGATTCGCCAACCACGCCCAGCGTCTCGCCATGGCCGATCTCGAAGCTGACGCCGTCCACGGCATGCACCCTGCCCACCTCGCGCGACAGGATGCCGCCGGTGATGGAGAAGTTCTTGACCAGGTCCTTGACCTTGAGGAGCGGCTCGGTCACGACGCGGCTCCTGCCGATGCGGGGGAATAGAGGATGCAGCGCACCTTGTGTCCGGGCTCCGCCTCGATGAGCGGAGGCATCGCCTCCTTGCAGGCCGGCATGGCCTTCTTGCAGCGGGCATAGAAGCGGCAGCCAGGCGCGGGGTTGAGCAGGCTCGGCACGACGCCCGCAATCGCCTCCAGGCGGGTCTTGTGGGTGGCGGCGAGGTCGAGACGCGGGATCGAGCGGATCAGCCCCTGCGTGTAGGGATGCAGCGGATTGCCGAAGAGCTTCTCGACCGGCGCCTCCTCCACCACCTTGCCGGCATACATGACCACCACGCGCTGGGCCGTCTCGGCGACGACGCCCATGGCGTGGGTGATCAGCATGATGGCCATGCCGAAGCGCTCCTTCATGTCCTGGAGCAGATCGAGGATCTGCGCCTGGATGGTCACGTCGAGCGCGGTGGTCGGTTCGTCGGCGATCAGCAGGCGCGGATTGCACGACAGCGCCATGGCGATCATCACACGCTGCCGCATGCCGCCGGAGAACTGGTGGGGATAGTCGTTGACCCGCCGTTGCGGGTTCGGGATCTGCACCAGGCGCAGCATCTCGACGGTCTTTTCCATCGCCTGCCGGCGGCTCAGCTTCTCGTGCAGGCGGATGACCTCGGCAATCTGCTCGCCGACCGTATAGACCGGGTTGAGCGAGGTCATCGGCTCCTGGAAGACGATGGCGATCTCCTTGGCCCGGATCTTGTTCATCTCGTCCTTGCCGAGCGGGACGAGGTCGCGGCCCTGCCAGAGAACCTGGCCCTCGACGATCTTGCCCGGCGGCATGGGAATGAGTTTCAGCACCGACATGGCGGTGACGGTCTTGCCGCAGCCGGATTCGCCGACCACGCAGACGGTCTCGCCGGCATTGATGGCGATGTCGACCCCGTCGACGGACTGCACCATGCCGTCATCGGTCCTGAACCACGTCTTCAGGCCGCGAATGTCCAGCAGCGGAGCGCCTTGTGCGGCATGCGCCCCGTTGGCCGTTGCTGCCTGCATCACATGACCTTTCTGGGATCGAACGTGTCGCGCAGGCCGTCGCCGATGAAGTTGATGGCGAGCACCGTCAGGAAGATGGCCGCGCCAGGGAACAGCGCCCAATGCGGTGCATGATCCAGCTGGTCCTTGGCGTCGAACAGCAGGCGCCCCCAGGTGGGAATGTCCGGCGGGAAGCCGAGGCCGAGGAACGACAGGGTGGATTCGGCGATGATGGCGGCTGCCACGTCGATGGTCGCGGCCACGATCACCGGCCCCATCGAATTGGGAAGGATGTGGCGAACGACCTGACGGGTCTTGGACGCGCCGAGCGCGCGCGCTGCCTCGACGAACTCCTTCTCGCGCAGCGACAGGAACTGGGCGCGCACGAGGCGGGCGACCGGCATCCAGCGAAGGCCGCCGATCACGATGACGATGAGGATGAACACCCCCATCTCCACGCCGAACATCTCCTTCAGCGAATCGCGGAAGAAGAAGATCACCAGCAGGAGCAGCGGCAGCTGCGGCAGCGACAGGAACAGATCGGTCAGCCACATCAGCGCGGCATCGACGGCGCCGCCGGAAATGCCCGCGATGGCCCCGATGATGATGCCCACGATGATGGCCACCAGCATGGCCGCAAGCCCGACGGCCAGCGAGATCCGGCCGCCATAGATCATGCGCGCCAGGAGATCCTGGCCGAGATCGTCCGTGCCGAACGGATGGGCGAGCGAGGGGCCCTGCAGACGGGCGGAGAAGTCGATCTCGTCGATGGGAACGCGCCAGAAGAACGGCCCCAGGACCACGGCGAGAATGATGGTCAGCAGCACCACGCTGCTGACGACCGCCAGCTTGTGGCGACGGAAGCGCCGCCAGGCGTCCATGGCCGGCGAGACCTGGACGATCTGGGCGGCAGCCTGGGGCGCCTCTTCAGCGGTAGGCGATGCGGGGGTCGAGCCAGCCATAGAGAATGTCAGCGATGAGGTTGAACACGACGACGAGGATGGCGAACACGAAGGTCACCGCCATGATGACCGGTGTGTCGTTGGCGAGAATGGCACTGATCAGGAGCGAGCCGATGCCCGGGATGCGGAAGATCTGCTCTGTGACGATGGCGCCGCCGAACACGCCCGGCATCTGCAGGGCCACCAGCGTCACCACCGGGATCAGGGCGTTGCGGACCACGTGCTTGACGATGACGACGCGCTCGTTGAGCCCCTTGGCACGGGCCGTCGTGACAAAGTCGAGACGGATCACGTCGAGCACCGCCGATCGCACGTAGCGCGTATAGGACGCGGCCTGGAACAGGCCGAGCACGGCAATCGGCATGATCGCTTGCCTGAGATGCTCCCAGTACCAGGCCAGGCCCGTCGCCGGTATGTCCGAGCGATAGACGAACGGCAGCCAGTCCAGCCAGATCGAGAAGACCAGGATGAACAGCAGGCCCGTGAAGAAGGTCGGCAGCGAGAAGCCGACGAAGGCCAGCGTGTTGGCGATCTGGTCGAAGATCGAATAGGGCCGCGTGGCGGCGTAGATGCCGACCGGCAGCGCGATCAGCAGGGCCAGGATCTGCGAGGAGCCGATCACGAAGATCGTCACCGGCAAGCGCTGCAGGATCAGGGTGTCGACATTGACGCGGCTCGCAAAGGAGAAGCCCCAGTCGCCCTGCACCATGGCCATCAGCCAGCGCAGGTAGCGGATCATGATGGGATCATCGATCCCGAACTTCTCGCGCAGGTTGGCCCGGACCTCGGGCGGAATGTTGGGATTGGTCGCCAGCTCCTCGAAGGGGTCTCCAGGAGCCAGCGCCAGAACGACGAACAGGATGACACTGATGCCGAGCAGGCTCGGAATGGCGATGAGAAGCCGCCGGAGAAGATAGTTTCCCATTGGCTCCTCACCACCCTTGAGCGGCCTGCCCCAGAGGGGCCGAAATCATTCGCGGTACCAGTCGCCCACGCGCCACAGCTCATTGTCCCAGCCGGTCAGGCGGGACACGACACCGGTCTTCACGCCCGCCACGCGCGGGCGATAGACAACCGGAATGATGTAGAAATCGCCAACCACCAGGTCGTTCAGCTTGATGAACAGGGCTGCCCGCTTGGCCGGATCGAGCTCGCCTTCCGCCTCACGGAAGACCTTGTCGTATTCGTCACTGCGCCAGCGGACGATGTTCCGGCCCTGCCACTTGTTCTCCTTCGTGGCGCATTCCCACGAGCAGAACTGGTTCATGAAGCGCTCCGGATCGGGCTGCGTCATGGTCGTGGTGTACATCTGCATGTCGCAGTAGAACTTCGTGTACGTGTCCGGGTTGGCCACGTCCGACGAGAAAAAGACCGAGGCGGTCACCGACTTCAGCTCGATGTCGATGCCGGCACGCTGAGCGGCCTGCTTGACGATCGCCTGGTTCTTCTGCCGGGGCGCATTGATCGACGTCTGGTACACGAACTTCAGCTTCTTGCCATCCTTGGCACGGATGCCGTCGGAGCCGCGCCGCCAGCCGGCCGCATCGAGAATCTGGTTGGCCTTGTCGATGTTGAACTCCCACCTGGTGTTGGGAGAGCGCACGCGCGGCGGATTGTTGAGGAAGTTGGCCGTGGCAAGGCCGGTCCGCCCGTAGATGAACCGTTCGACCGAACCGCGGTCGATCAGCAGCGACATGGCCTCGCGCACGGCGCGATCGGAGAAGGCCGGATGCTTGGTGCTCAGATGCGAGCGCTCGCCATCGACCTCGGTCCACGGATCGGTGGCATTGAGCTGGATGTGCTCGATATTGGCACCGTCGACGATGGTCGCCTTGCCGCGCCCGCCGTTCTCCAGGCGCTTGAGGATCTCGTCCTCCACCTGCAGGTTCCAGGAATAGTCGTATTCGCCGGTCTGCAGCACGGCGCGGGCCGCCGAGACCGCATCGCCGCCACCCTTCATCTCGATGGAATCGAAGAAGGGCCGGTTCGGCTCGTGATACTCGGTGTTGCGCTCGCCCCGCACGATGTCGCCCGGCTTGAAGTCGACGAACTTGTAGGGGCCGGTGCCGACGGGCTTGAGATTGGCCGGGGCCTCGCGCGACTTGGCGCCCGTGTACTCACCGAAATGATGCTTGGGCAGCAGGCAGCCCGCGATGCCCACGAAGGCGTCCGCCCAGAACGGCGTCGGCTTCTGGAACGTGACGCGGACGGTCATGGCGTCGATCTTCTCGACCTGCACGTCCTTGTAGCTGCCGATGGTCACGGCGGCGGTTGCCGGATCGCGGGCATATTGCCAGGTGAACACGGCGTCATCGGCGGTCACCGGCTGGCCATCGTGCCACTTCACGCCCGGCTTGATCTTCCAGGTGACCTGCTTGCCGTCGGACGACAGGCCGCCATTCTCGCGGCTCGGCAGTTCGGCGGCCAGCACCGGCACGAGATTGCCTTCCGGATCCCAGGCGGCCAGCGGCTCGTAGAAGATGCGCGAGGCCTCCTGGTCCTTGGTGCCGACGGCGAAATGCGGATTGATGAGGGTCGGCGCCTGCCAGAACAGCAGCTTGAGCGGGCCGCCGCCGCCAGCCTTGGTCGGCTTGTAGGTGAAGGCGGCCTGGGCCCGGGCCACGCCGTGGAAATCGAGGATGTGCCACGCCATGGGGGCGGTCAGGCCTGCGGCCACCATCCGGCTCATGAAGGCACGGCGCGACAAGCGCCCTTCCTTCACCTCGTGGGCCATCCCACGGATGTCATGTTCGTTCATGAAGAAACCTCCACCGGCTCGAGGGGAGAGCCAACGATCGTCCCCCGGGCGGCCGTGCCTCTGGTCTTTTAGGCCACCTTCTGGCCGCAATCGAGCAGGTTCCCGCACGAAGGTCAACGCGGGAATGGTCGCGCCGCGCAGCATCCCGCATGCTGCGCCGCAACAACAGGCAGCTGCTCCGCAGGCAGGCACAACCTGCTCCAACCCGCAGCAATCCCGACGGCCGGGCCGGCTGGCTAGACCGGAGGACACAGGCGCCGGCCGCAGCGGCGCCACCCTTCGGGACCAGGGCCATGTCAACCGTCACAACCCTCTCCGGTGTCTTCCGCAGCGTCAATCCCAGGACTGCGTCGTTCTGCCTCGCGCTGGTAGCTGCCCTCAGCCTCGCCGGCGGTCTTGCCGGAGCGTGCCGGTCCCTGGCGATGGCCGGGTCGGTGAGCGCACCGATTCTCGCCGCCCGCGGGGGCGACCATGCACCGGCGGTCGGCGACCGTTCGGCCCACAGGCTGACCCGCAGCCCGGTCCGTGCCACCGGCAGCCTGTCGCTGCGTCCGTCCGAGGCCGGCCGCGCCGCTGCCTGTTCCTGAAGGCCCGACGCCGCCATGCCGGATGACAGCCGGGCTCCTGCTGACTAGACTGGCTGGACCGCCACCATCCGGCTCGATCATGCATCTCTGGCGTCTGCGTTCCTGGCGCGTTCGGCTGGCCGCCGCCGTATCCCTGCTCGGCATGGCCATGGCCCCGCTGCTGCCGGCGGCCGCCCAGACCTTCCCGACGGCCACGCCGCAGGTGACCATCGTCAACCGCTACGCGAGCCCGATCATCGCGGTCTTCGCAACACCCGTCGCCGATCAGAACTGGGGCTATGACAAGCTGGCCGGCATCATCCTGACCAACCAGCGCTGGCTGTTCCGCGGCGAGGGCGGACGCGGCTGCAACTGGGACATCTTCGTGGTCTTCCAGAACGACCAGGTCGAGGAGAAGCGCAACCAGAACCTCTGCCAGATCGGACAGGTGGAGTTTGCCGGCCAGGCGGCCCGCGCCCGCACCGACCGGGATCCCTCTCCGCCGGGCGCGCAGACCCAGCAGCCGGCGGACCGCGCGGTTGACGTGATGATCGTCAACCAGGGCCCGGCCACCATGGTCGGGCTGTTCACCCAGAGCCCGGGCGCCGGCGGCTGGAGCTCCGATCATCTCGGCACGGGCACCCTCAGGCCGCAGGGCCGGTTCCATCTGCGCATGCAGGCCTCCCAGGGCTGCCGCTGGAATGTCCGCCTCGTCTTTGCCGGCGGCCATGTCGACGAGCGCACCGGCATCGACCTGTGCGCCCTGTCCGAACTCACGGCCGCCGGCCGAGCCGCGCCCGGCCAGGTCATCGCCTTCGCTACCGGCTTCTACGTCAGCCGCAGCGGCCATGTGCTGACCACCTATCATGCGATCCGCACCTGTGCGTCGGTTGCCATTGCGCGCCAGGGCGGCCAGCGCATCGCGCTGACCCGGGTCGCCGAGGACGCTGAACAGGATCTTGCCCTTTTCCGGGTGCCGGGGCTTGTCAGTCCCGTCGCCCCGTTCCGGCTGGCCGCCGAGGGGCTGCGCGCGGGCGAGCGCCTGACCGTGGTCGGCTATCCGGCCCGCCGCAGCATCGGCAAGGTCGCCGTGGCCGAGACGACGGTCACCGCGCCGCCGGTGGCGACGGCCGGCACGACGCGCTTCCGGTTCCAGGATGGCACGGTGGAAGAGCCGTGGGGCGCGCCGATCCTCGACCAGAGCGGCCTGGTGGTGGGCATTGCCAATGACGCGCAGTTCATCGGCCGGGCCGGCACCGCCATCGGCCACGAGGCCATCCTGCGCTTCCTGAAGGCGCATGATGTGGCGGCTGTCGCGGTGACGCCGGGCGAGCGCCAGCGTCTGCCGGACCTGCGCGACTATGCCTTCCCGGTGGTCCTGCCTCTCGACTGCATCAACTGACCGGCGCAGGATGGGGATTGCGCCCGCAGCTGCATGGCGGGCGCCAGGGAGCGCCGGCGCCGCCATCCCGCACACTGAGGGACATGTTGACCTGCATGCCGGGGCATCCGGCCATCGATCGGGAGAGACGCATATGAAGACCACAAGGCGCCAGTTGCTGGCCGGCGCGGCTGCAGTATCGGCCGCGGCGCTGCTCCGGCCGACATCCCCGGCCCTCGCCCAGGCCGCGCAGCTGCCACCCATCGTGTTCTGCCACGGCAATGGCGACCATGCCGCGCTGTGGATGACCACGCTGTGGCGCTTCGCGCAGAACGGCTGGCCGAAGGACCGGCTCGTTGCCTTCAACTTCACCGATCCGCTCGCCCGCAGCGACGATGCCGTGCCCATGCCGGGCCGCTCGGGCACGGAGGACCAGCTGCGCGAGCTGACCGCCGTGGTGCGCGCCACGCTCGCGCGCACGGGCGCGCAGCGGCTTGCGCTCGTCGGCTCCTCGCGCGGCGGCAATGCCATCCGCAATCTCGTCGTGCTGGCCGATGGCGCATCGCAGGTCAGCCATGCCGTCCTGTGCGGCACGCCCAACCGCGGCGTGTTCAACTGGCCGCAGGCACCCGGCAGCGAGTTCAACGGCGCGGGCCCGTTCCTGACCCGCCTGAACGCACGCGACAGCGACGTGGTGCCCGGCACCGCCTTCATGACGCTCTACAGCGAGGGCAACGACAAGTTCGCCCAGCCGGACGGACGGCTGATCGGTCGGCCGGGCGTTGCGACCGGCATCACCACCGAGGGGCCGACCCTGCGCGGAGCGACCAATGTCGGTCTCGGTCAGCTCGACCACCGCGAGGTCGCCTTCCACCCGCGGGCCTTCCGCGAGATCTACCGCTTCATCGCCGGCCGCGAACCCGGGCTGATCGGCGTCCAGCCGGAGAGCGAGGTGGTGCTGGACGGCCTCGTCACCGGCAATCCGCGTGGCGCGCCGACCAATCGTCCGGTCGGCGGGGCGGACGTCGAGATCTGGCGGATCGATCCCGGCACCGCTGCCCGCCGGGGCGATGCGCTGCTGAAGAAGACCACCGGCCCCGACGGCCGCTGGGGACCGGTGACGGTCTCGCCGGATGACTGGCTCGAGTTCGTCCTGGCGGTCGAGGGACACCCGGTGACCCACACGTTCCGCTCGCCCTTCCCGCGCTCGTCCGATGTCGTGCATCTGCGGCCCGCGCCGCCCGTGGCCGAAGCCGAACAGCAGGCCGGCGCCATCGTCCGGATGACCCGCCCGCGCGGCTATTTCGGCATTCCGCGCGACATCGTCGTTCTCGATGGCCGCGAGCCATCCGACATCACCCGCGGCGTCCCGACCGATGCGGCAACGACCGTGCGCCTGCCCGCCGCCGAGGCCGGCCGGCCGGTCGTCGGCCTGTTCAACGAGGAACGGGTGATTGCCCGCGCGGTCCCGCTGTCCGAGAACCGCATCGCCATTGCCGAACTGACCTGGTGAGGCGGTGCGGTCCTGGCGAAGGCCTCAGCCGAGCCGGGTGGGTCTGACCCACCAGTCGGGATGGTCGCCGCGCAGGCTGCGCGCGGCGACGGCTGCGCTGCCGGCGCTGTCGAACAGGCCGAACACGGTTGCGCCCGACCCGGACATGCGGGCGAGCCGGCAGCCCGGCGCGCGGCGGAGCCTCGCCAGTGCATCGCCGATCACGGGAGCCATGGCCAAGGCCGGTGCCTCGAGGTCGTTGCGCGAGGCTTCGGCGAGCGCCACCAGGCGCTCGCGCCGGGCACGAAGGCCCTGCGGCCAGTCGAGGGTCTCGATAATGGCGGCCGGATCGCCCGCATGATCCGCGCCGGGAGCAAGGTCGAGCCTTGCGAAGACGGCGGGTGTCGGCACGGCCAGGCCCGGATTGACCAGCACGGCCGGCAGGCCAGGCAGGTCGAGTGCCGGGCCGAGATCGGCGCCCGTACCGCGCATCATCCGGGCCCGTCCGGCCAGGCACACGGGAACATCGGAACCGGTGAGCCGTGCCGCCTCGATCAGGCGGGCATCGCCGGGATCGAGGCCGCCCACCTGCGCGAGAAGCCGCAGCGCCGCAGCAGCATCCGACGAGCCGCCGCCGAGCCCCGCCGCTACCGGCAGGCGCTTCACCAGCCGGAAGGTGCCACCCGGCAGGCCGGGCACCCGCTCGGCCAAAAGCCGGGCTGCCTTCAGCACGAGGTTGTCGCCGGCCGGGCCGGCCGCGGCGGCGTGGCGCCCCGCCACGGTGAGCCGGTAGCCGGCGCCGCCGGCCAGGAAATCCAGGCTGTCGCCGATGGCCGCGAAGACGACCAGGCTCTCCAGGTCGTGATAGCCGTCGGGACGCCGCCGGCGCACGCACAGCGTGAGATTGACCTTGGCGGGCGCGCGCTCCGACAGGCGGTGGCCGGTCACGATGATGCGCGCCCGGCCCGGCTCAGTTGGGGGAACGCGGCTGCACCGGCGCCGCCTGGCCGGTCGCCTGCTGCGGCTCGATCGTGTCGGCGGTCAGGCCATTGGCGATCTTGTTGAGGATGCGCGGCAGATCCTCCGGCTCGGGCTTCAGGTCGCGCGCATGGTTCCACTGGAACTGCGCTTCCAGCCGCCGGCCAACTTTCCAGTAGGCATCGCCCAGATGGTCGTTGATGACCGGATCTTCCGGGCGCAGTTCGATGGCCCGTTCGAGCTCGACCACGGCCTCCTCGTAGCGGCCCATGCGGTAGTAGGCCCAGCCGAGGCTGTCCACGATGTAGCCGTCCTCCGGGGTCAGTTCCACGGCCTTGCGGACCAGTTCCAGCCCCTCCTGCAGGTTGATGCCCTGATCGACCCAGGAATAGCCGAGGTAGTTCAGCACCTGGGCGCGGCCGCGCACATTGTTGTCCGGCACCAGTTCGAGGGCGCGCTTCACGTCCGCCTCGGCCTTCGGCCACTGTTTGGTGCGTTCATAGGCGATGCCGCGGAAGTAGAAATAGACCCAGTGCTGGGGACCCGGATTGGGGATCAGCGCCAGCGCCCGGGAATAGACCTCGGCTGCCTCGGCGAAGATCTTGCGCGCGCGCAGGATGTTGCCGAGGGCCTGCAGCGCCTCGACGTCATCAGGCTTGCGGTCGATCAGGGCCTGGAGGGCCTTGCGGGCCTCGTCCACCTCGTCGACCTCGTTGAGGTTCAGGGCCCGCTGGATCTGCGCGTTGCGGTAGAGCGGCGAGCTCTCCGGCATGGCATCGAACACCGCGATGGCCCGGCGCGGCAGCTTGAGGAACTCGTAGAGATCGGCGAGCGACAGGATGGCCAGTTCGTGGGTCGGCTCGAGCCAGCGGGCAAGCTGCAGGTAGATCAGCGCCAGATCCTCGCCGCCCTGGCGCGACAGGGCCGAGCCGAGGCCATAGAGCACCTCGGCCGCCCCCGCCTGGGCGGTGCGCACCAGCACCGGCAGGGTCGCCCGGTCCGCCGCAAGGCGCTGGAGGGCGTCCATGATCACGGGATGGTTGGGAATGACCTTGTCATAGGCCTCATAGACCTTGCGGGCTTCCTCCGTGGAGCGCGCGCGCGACACCCAGCGGCCCCAGGCATCGACGATGCGCAGGATGGTCGAATCCTGCTTGTAGGCTTCCTCCAGCCGGGCGCCGGCATCGGTCCGCCGGCCGGCGGCATCGAGGATCAGGCCGGCATGGAAGTTCTTGAACAGGGTGTACCAGTCCTGCCCGGACAGGCGGTCCACCGCCGCCACCGCGGCACTGGCATCGCCGGAGCCGAGCTGGGTCCAGCCCAGGAGCAGCGCCGAGGTGAGATCCGCTTCGGCGCGCGGCGCCGCCGTCAGATGCGTGCGGGCCGTCTGGAACTGCCGCTGCTTGACGGCGCGCACGGCGAGGGCAAGGCGGGCGAGCCGGTGCTGCCGGTCGACCTGCACCAGACGCTCGGCCAGCGGCAGCGCGTCATCCACATTGCCGTCGGCCAGGGTCGCCACGAAGGCGCGCTCCAGGATCTCCGCATTGCGCGGATCGCGCCTCAGCGCGGCACGCCAGAACACCGAGGCGGCGGCGGTGTCCCGGACATTGGAGGCAAGGCGCGCCGCCAGCACATTGCCATAGACCGACGAGCGCATGGCCTCGCGCAGGGTCGGGGTCGGCCCGAGGGGCTCCGTGGAGGCGTTGCGGGCCGATCCGGCGGTCGTCCCGGCCGTCACGGCGAAGACGATGGCGAGCGCCCTGAGCAAGGTCCTGAAGATCACGTCGTTTCTCTCGTCGTCCCGGAGGCGATTGCATGCCGCTTGCCGATGCCGGACCCGACAGCAGCTCCAGGCAGCCGGCCCCGCTGCCGGTATCGGGCGACAATGCCTCTGATGCCGCCGATCCGCAAGGCGACCATCCGCGCCGAGTTGGGCGACGCCAAGGCGGAACCATGCGGGCCTGGCAGCGCGTGACGGTGGTCACGAAGCCTTGAACCGGCCATCGCCGCTGGCTAGACGGGCAGGCGCGGCCGCCGGCCGTGCCCGCCCTCGCTTCAGGAGGCCCCGCCATGGCTCCGCGCCAGACCGCCGCGCCCGATCCGGCCGATCCGGCCGACCTTGCCGATGCGTTCCTGACCGTGCGCGACGTGCTGCGCCACGCGGTCGGCCGCTTCCGCGCCGCCGGCATCGTGTTCGGCCATGGCACGACGACGGCGCTGGACGAAGCGGCCTTCATCGTCCTGGAGGGCCTGTCGCTGCCGATCGACGACCTCAATCCCTGGCTGGATGCCCGTCTGACCCGCGCCGAGCGGGTGAAACTGCTGGATCTCGTCGAGCAGCGGGTGGCAACGCGCAAGCCCGCGCCCTACCTGCTCGGCCGTGCCTACATCCAGGGCATCCCGTTCCGCGTCGACGAGCGCGTGATCGTGCCGCGATCCTATCTCGGCGAACTGATGATGACCGGGGGCCTGGTGCAGGAGGGCGCCGGCCCGGTGCCCGATCCCCTCGCTGTCACCCGCGTGCTCGACCTGTGCACCGGCTCCGGCTGCCTCGCGATCATCGCGGCCATGTGCTTCCCCGAGGCCACCGTCGATGCGGTGGATCTGTCGGCCGAGGCACTCGAGGTCGCAAGGCTCAATGTTGCCGATCATGGCCTTGAGGACCGCGTGACCCTGATCCAGGGCGATCTGTTCGCCCCGGTCGCCGGCCGGCGCTATGACCTCGTCATCGCCAACCCGCCCTATGTGGCCGAGGCGGAGGTGGCCGCCTTCCCGCCGGAATACCGGGCCGAACCGGTCATCGCCCATGCCGGCGGTGCCGACGGGCTCGACCTTGTCCGGCGCATCCTGCGCGAGGCCGGCGACCACCTGACCGAACATGGCGGCCTGTTGTGCGAGATCGGAACCGGCGCCGAGATCCTGGAGCAGGAGTTCGACCTGCCCTTCCTCTGGCTGGATTCGGAAGAGAGCACCGGCGAGGTGTTCTGGTTGTCGGCCGACGATCTCGGGCTGAAGGCCTGACGAACCATCCCTGATTCATGGTCTGCGGGCCAGAATGAACGGACGGGCGTCCCGGCCCCTGCTCGCATGGCCCTCGCGCGCCAGGATGTCGAAGCCGGCCTGCGCGATCCGGCTTTGCAGCGCGTCGGCGCCTAAGGGGTCGACATGCGGCGCCTTGCCGATGGCGCGCATGGCCGGCAGCAACACGAGCCGGATCAGCGGATTCATGTCGCCGAGGCAGGGCGTCTTGGAGACGAACAGGCCTCCAGGCTTCAGGAGGGCGTGGATGCTGGCAAGCGTCGACGGCAGATCCCGCACAAGGTGAAGGTAGTTGAAGCCAAGCACAGCGTCGAACCGTGCCTCCTCGAGCAGCAGATCCTCGGCGGTGGCCGTGCGGAAGACAAGCTGGGAAACCGGCTCCACAGCCAGCTTGCCCCTGGCAATGGCGATCATCTCGCCCGACAGGTCGGTGGCCAGATAGCTGCCACCCCCCCCCGGCGAGACGCAACGCCGTGGAACCGGTCCCGCAACCGAGTTCGAGCACGCTGTCGCCAGGCTTCAGCAGGGCCTGCATGCGCGCGAGCGTGCGCTCGTAGCCGCCGGGGTCGGCAATCTTCGCTGCGGCATATTTTCGGGACGCCCTGTCCCAGAACCGGGCGTCGCTGGCGATGCTCATGGGCCTGCCTCCAGTCGGACGACACGCCTACCGTATGCGTCTGACAAGAAAATTGTGGAAATCCGAAGTCATGATATACGCCAGTGCATGAAGGTGACCGACTGGAACCACCTGCGGGCCTTCCACGCAACCGCGATGGCCGGTTCCCTGTCCGCTGCGGCACGCCTCCTGAAGCTGACACAGCCGACCCTGTCGCGGCAGGTCGCGGCGCTCGAGGCGGAACTCGGCGTCGCCTTGTTCGACCGGGTCGGCCGCAAGCTGGCGCTGACGGCGATCGGCGCGGACCTGCTCCAGCACTTGCGGGTGATGGGGGAAGCCGCCGATGCGGTGGCGCTCGCCGCCATCGGCCGGTCGCAGGACATTGGCGGTCAGGTCAGCATCTCGGCGACCGATACCTACGCGGCCTATGTCCTGCCCCCATCGTGGCACGCATCCGCGCCGCCGCCCCCCAGCTCGCCATCGCGATCATTGCCTCCAACGACCTGAGCGACCTGCACCGCCGCGAGGCCGACATCGCCATCCGCCACGTCCAGCCGGACCGGCCGGGACTGGTCGGCCAGCATGTCCGCGACACCGAGGCGCATTTCTATGCCTCCGACGACTGGATCGCCCGCAACGGCATGCCGGAGCGCCCCGCCGACCTGGCGCGCCCGGACCTCATCGGCTTCGACGATCCCATCGGCTTCGCGGGGTTCCTTGCCGGCATCGGCATCGCGATGAATCCGGCCGATTTCCGCATCCTGTCTGCCTCCGCTGTCACCGTCTGGGAAATGGTCAGGCAGGGCCTCGGCATCGGCAGCATGCTGCGCGAGGTGGCCGACCGGACACCGGGTGTCAGGCGGCTCGTGCCGGACATGGCGCCGATTTCCGTGCCGATCTGGCTCGTCACCCATCGGGAGCTGGAGCGCAGCCCGCGCATCCGGCTGGTGCAGGCGATCCTCGCCGAGGAGCTCTCGATGCTGTAGCCGCCGCCCGGGGCTCCCGCGCCCGGGCATGGCTGACCCTGCCGGCGAGGCAGAGCCGGCGGGGTCCGACCGTGGCAGTCTCGCGCCTGCAAGCGGAAGGGGCAGGTGTCATGGCGTTCGATTTCACGGGCAGGCGGGTGGTGGTCTGCGGCGGCAGCCGCGGCATCGGGCGATCCATCGCCCTCGGCTTCGCGGCGGCCGGTGCGGGCGTCTCGATCTGTGCGCGTGGCGAGGACGGTCTGAAGGCGACCGCCGCCGAGATCGCCGCCGCGGGCGCCAGGGCCCATTGGGCCGCCTGCGACCTGGCCAGCGCCGAGGCCATTGCCGCCTATGTTCCGGCTGCGGCGGAGGCGCTCGGCGGCATCGACGTGCTGGTCAACAATGCCTCCGGCTTCGGCATGGGCGACAGTGAAGAGGGCTGGGAGAAGGGCCTCACCGTCGACGTGATGGCAACCGTCCGGGCGAGCCGGGCCGCCCTGCCCTATCTGGAAGCCTCAAGCGGCGCCTCCATCATCAATGTCGCGTCCATTTCCGGCTACCGGGCCTCTGTCCGCACGCCGGCCTATGCCGCGGTCAAGGCAGCCGTCATCCAGTACACGACCAGCCAGGCTGCGGCCCTCGCGCCGAAGGGCATCCGCGTCAACTGCGTCGCGCCTGGCTCCATCGAATTTCCCGACGGCACCTGGGAGGCGCGCCGCACGTCCGATCCGGCGCTCTACAAGCGCGTCCTGGCCTCGATCCCGTTCGGGCGGCTCGGCACCCCCGAGGAGGTCGCCCATGTGGTGCTCTTCCTCGCCTCGCCCTATGCCGGCTGGGTAACCGCCCAGACGGTGGTCGTCGACGGCGGCCAGCTGCTCGGCTGAAGCCGGCCCATCTTCCGCCCAATCCTGTCCACCCGGTCGTCCGAAGCCCTTCGGCCGGCCTTGCCACCTTGCGCGGACCATCGGACATGCCATAGATGTTATACTATAACATCAAAGGTGTCCGATGGCTTCCCGAACCGATACCCGCCTGCCCGTCACCGTGCTGTCCGGCTTTCTCGGCGCCGGCAAGACGACCCTGCTGAACCACATCCTCAACAACCGCGAAGGCCGCCGGGTCGCTGTCATCGTCAATGACATGTCGGAGGTGAACATTGATGCCGATCTGGTGCGCGAGGGCGGCGCCAACCTGTCCCGCACCGACGAGAAGCTGGTCGAGATGACCAATGGCTGCATCTGCTGCACGCTGCGCGACGACCTCCTGACCGAGGTGCGACGGCTCGCCGAAAGCGGCCGTTACGACTATCTCCTGATCGAGGGCACCGGAATTGCCGAGCCACTGCCGATTGCCGCCACCTTCTCGTTCCGCTCGGAAGAGGGCGAGGCGCTGGAGGACATTGCCCGGCTCGACACCATGGTGACGGTGGTCGATGCCATCAATCTGATGCGCGACTTCGGCAGCCAGGATTTCCTGAAGGACCGCGGCGAGACGGCGGGCGAGGCGGACGAGCGCACGCTGGTCGACCTGCTCACCGATCAGATCGAGTTCGCCGACGTCATCGTCGTGAACAAGGTCTCCGATGTCGCTGCCTGCGAACGCGAGACCGTGGTCCGGATCGTGCGCGCCCTCAATCCGGATGCACGCATCATCGAGACCGACTTTGCCCGCGTGGACCTGGCCGAGGTGCTCGACACCGGCCGCTTCGATGCCGGGAAGGCAGAGATGCATCCGCTCTGGGCCAAGGAGCTCTACGGCTTCAGGGACCATGTCCCCGAGACCGAGGAATACGGCATCGCCTCCTTCGTCTATCGGGCCGCCCGTCCCTTCGATCCCGGCCGCTTCGATGCCTTCCTGAAGCGGACCTGGCCTGGACTGGTGCGCGCCAAGGGCCATTTCTGGCTGGCGACGCGCCCCGACTGGTGCGGCGAACTGTCGATTGCCGGCGCCGTGTGCCGCACCTCGGCCATGGGCTTTTGGTGGGCCGCGGTGCCGAAGGCCCGCTGGCCGCAGCACGCGGAATGGCGCGAGATGATCCGCCGGCACTGGCATCCGGTCTATGGCGACCGCCGGCAGGAGCTTGTCTTCATCGGCATCGGCATGGACGAGGCGGCGATGCGCGCCGCGCTCGACGACTGCCTGGTCGGCAGGGCCTCCGCCACGCGCTTCGATCCGGCCGCCCATGCCGGGCTTTTCGACCCGTTCCCGGCCTGGCGCCGCGCCGGCGAGGCAGCCTGACCGGCTGTCCGGGGATCGCACAGCTCCAACGGACCGCGCCCGCCACGACCTGAACCGGGCACCGGCGCTCCGTCGGCCCGGATCCCCTTTCTATTCGGCCGCCAGCTTCAGTTCGGGCTTCGGCCCGGCGCGGAACTCGGCGAGCAGCGCGGCCTCCTCCTTCCGGGCCACCTCGAGGTTGCGCGCCTTGACATGGCCGAAGCCGCGGATGCGGTCGGGAATGCTGGCAAGGCCGACGGCGAGCGCATGGTTGTCCGGGTTCAGCTTCGCAGCCAGTTCGTCCAGCAGCGCCTCGTAATCGCGGATGAGCTGCCGCTCGGTCCTGCGCTCGTGGGTGTAGCCGAAAATGTCGAACGCCGTGCCGCGCAGGCCCTTCAGCTTCGCCAGCAGACGGAAGGCGTGCATCATCCACGGCCCGAAGCTCATCTTGCGCGGCTCGCCGGTAACCGGATCCCGGCGGGCGAGCAGCGGCGGGGCCAGGTGGAACTCGAACCACAAGTCCTTGCCGCCAAAGGTCTTGGCAACCTGCTTCAGGAAATTGCCGTCGGTGTAGAGCCGGGCGACCTCGTATTCGTCCTTGTAGGCCATGAGCTTGTAGAGGTTGCGGGCAACCGCCTCGGTCAGGCCCTGCTTGCCCGGTGCCCGGTCGGCTTCGGCCCTGGCGATGCGCGCGACCGTGTCGGCATAGCGGGCGGCATAGGCGGCGTTCTGGTAGGCCGTCAGCTGCTCCACCCGCCGGGCAATGACCTCATCGAGGCTGGCCGAGAGCCGCTCCACGCCGGTCGGCGCTGTCACCGGCGCGACCAGCCGCTCCACCGCCTCGCGGTCATGGGCGCAGATGCGGCCCCAGCGGAAGGCGGTGATGTTCATGCTGACCGCCTCGCCGTTCAGCTCGATCGCCCGCTCGATGGCGGCGGCGCTCAGCGGCAGGCCGCCGATCTGGTAGGCATAGCCGACCAGAAACAGGTTGGTGGCGATGGAATTGCCCAACAACGCGGTGGCAAGCCGCTGGGCGTCGACCAGATGCGTCGTCTCCCGGCTGGCATGGGCGACGATGGCGCGCTTCAGCCGCTCGGATGGCAGCGAGAAATTGACGTCACGGGTGAACTGGCCTGGCAGGGTCTCGACCGTGTTCACCACCACCTTGGTGGTCGGCTTCATGGCCGCGAGCGACTTCTTGCCGCCGGCCACCACGATGTCGCCCGAGAGGATCAGGTCGGCCGAGCCGGCATGGACGCGGATGGAATGGATGTCCTCGGGCACGCGCGCGATGCGCATGTGCGAGAACACCTCGCCGCCCTTCTGGGCAAGGCCGGCCATGTCGATCAGGCCGACCCCCTTCTTTTCCAGATGGCAGGCCATGCCGAGGATGGCGCCGACGGTGACGATGCCGGTGCCGCCGACGCCCTCGATCAGCACGTTGTAGGTGTGCTCGATGGTCGGGATGGCCGGCTCCGGCAGCGCGGAAATGTCGGCCTCGGCGGCCAGCGCCTCGCCCGTCTTCAGCTCGGCGCCGTGGACGGTGACGAAGCTCGGGCAGAAGCCCTTCAGGCAGGAGAAGTCCTTGTTGCAGGACGACTGGTCGATGGTTCGCTTGCGGCCGAACTCGGTCTCCAGAGGCTGCACCGAGACGCAATTGGACTTCACGCCGCAATCGCCGCAGCCCTCGCAGACAGCCTCGTTGATGATGACCCGCTTGACCGGGTCCGGGAAGGTGCCGCGCTTGCGCCGGCGGCGCTTCTCGGCCGCGCAGGTCTGATCGTAGATCAGCACCGAGACACCGGGAACGGTGGCCAGCTCCCGCTGGACCGCGTCGATGTTGTCGCGATGGTCGATGGTCGTGCCGGTCGGAAACGCGATGCCCATCCCGGCATACTTGTCCGGCTCGTCGGTGACGATGGCGATCCGCTCCACGCCCTCGGCCCGCACCTGCGCGGCGATGGCCGGCATGGTCAGCCCGCCCTCGTGGCGCTGGCCGCCGGTCATGGCGACCGCATCATTGAACAGGATCTTGTAGGTGATGTTCACCTTCGAGGCGATGGCGAAGCGGATCGCCAGCGAGCCGGAATGGTTGTAGGTGCCATCCCCGAGGTTCTGGAACACATGGCCGCGCTTCGAGAACGGCGCCTCGCCGACCCAGTTGGCGCCCTCGCCGCCCATCTGCGTGCAGCCCTCGGTGTTCCGGTCCATCCACAGCGCCATGTAGTGGCAGCCGATGCCGGCATAGGCCCGCATGCCCTGGGGCACCACCGTGGAGGTGTTGTGCGGGCAGCCCGAGCAGAAATAGGGAACGCGCGTGGCGATCACCGGGGTGGTCTTCAGCACCTCCTGCGCGGCCTTCAGGCGCGCGACATGGGCGGCAATCTGCTCATTGGGGCCGACATGCTTCAGGATGCGCTCGCCGATGCAGATGGCGACATCGTTCGGGTCGAGCGCGCCGTGGACCGGGAACAGCCAGCCGCCCGCCTCGTCCTTCTTGCCGATGACCACCGGCTGCTCGGCATTGCCGTAGAGCTCCTCGCGGACCTGCACCTCGATCAGCGAGCGCTTCTCCTCCACCACGATGACGAGGTCGAGGCCGCGGACGAAGTCGCGCAGTTCACCCGGATCGAGCGGCCAGGGACAGCCGATCTTGAACAGGCGCAGCCCCAGATCATTGGCCTTGACCTCGTCGAGACCGAGCTCGTCGAAGGCCTGGCGGACATCGAGATAGCTCTTGCCCGTGGTGATGATGCCGATCTTCGGCTTGCGGCCCCCGGAGGTGATGATCCGGTTGATCCGGTTGGCCTTGACGAAGGCGAGCGCGGCCGCCCGCTTGTACATGTGCAGGCGCAGCTCCTGCTCGTGCCGGTCATCGTTCGGACGGATGGACAGCCCGCCCGGCGGCATCCGGAACTGGTCCTCGGTGGGGATGACGATCTTCACCCGGTCGATGGAGCCGTCGACGACGCCGGTCGATTCGACCGTGTCCTTCATCATCTTGAGCGCCACCCAGCAGCCCGAATAGCGCGACAGCGCCCAGCCATAGAGCCCGTAGTCGAGCACCTCCTGCGCCCCGGCCGGGTTCAGGATCGGCATCATGACATCGACGAAGTGGAACTCGGACTGGTGCGCGACCGTGGAGGATTCGGCCGTGTGGTCATCGCCCATCAGCGCGAGCACGCCGCCATGGGGCGAGGTGCCAGCCAGATTGGCGTGGCGGAACACGTCGCCCGAGCGGTCAACGCCCGGCCCCTTGCCGTACCAGATGCCGAACACCCCGTCGAACCGGCCCTCGCCGCGCATCTCGGCCTGCTGCGATCCCCAGACGGCAGTCGCGGCCAGATCCTCGTTGAGGCCGGAGGTGAAGACGACATCGGAGGCGAGGAGGTGCCGCTGCGCCTTGTAGAAGGCCTGGTCGAGCCCGCCGAGCGGCGAGCCGCGATAGCCGGACACGAAGCCCGCGGTGTTGAGGCCGGCGAGACGGTCGCGTTCCTTCTGCATCAGGGTGAGGCGCACCAGCGCCTGGACGCCGGTGACGAAGATGCGCGTCTTCGTCAGATCGTACTTGTCGTCGAGCGAGACGTCGTCGAAACGGATGGCATTGGCAAGCTCGGGCGATACGGGGGTGACCTTCGTCATCGCGCCCTCCTGAAGTCTCGGCAGCGCCGTCCCGGCGCCTTGTCGGACACTCGCCGGCGTCCGTCGGATGGACGGATGCGCCGTCGTTAGGACAAGAAGGCTGTCACGTCAGACGGGTTCTGTCGATTGCGTTCTCGTCGCAGCGGGCGCAAGGAGATTGCGTAACGGCTTGAAAGAACTTGCCTTCCTGCTGCGATGCACAAATTGTGTTCGCGCCTGCAAAAAGTGCAGGCGTCAGGACGGCAGGGCCAGCAGATCCTCATGGCCAACCGTGCAGGCCGTGGCGGCAAGCCGGGCAGCCAGCCATTCGGCGACAACCGCTTCGGGCACCCGGCCCGTTTCCTTGACCGCGCCGGCAAAACCGCGGGCGAGCTCCCCCATCAGGTCCGCCTGGTCGCTGCCAAGCCGCCAGGGACTCGGGGCGCGCAGCACCCGGTAGCCGGCCCGGCCGAAGGCCTCGCCGAGCAGCCGGGACGCGGCGGGCCCCGCCGCCGGGCCGAAGCCCTTGTCGGTCTTCTGGTGGGCGTGAAAGGCGGCGAGCATGGCGGCATCGGCCGGGTGCGGCGGCTCCCAATGCTCCGTGCCGTCATAGGTCAGCACCGTGTAGAGCGGCAGCCGGCGGCGCACGAGTTCGTCGACGAAGGCATCCATGAACGGACCCGAGGCGAGGTCGAACAGCGCCGCCGCAGTCACCAGCTCGGCGCCGGGATTGAGCAGCCGGTCAAGCTCGCGCGTCAGGTCGCCGCCGACAAACGACACCCGCAGGTGCTTGCGGCCCCTGCGCAGCACGAGACCATCGCCGTCCTCCGCCGCCTCGTCGGCCCAGGCGGCCAGACGGGTGCGGGCGGCGGCCAGCAGCCCGATGTCGAGATCGACCAGATGCCAGCGCTGGCTGTCCGGCAGATGCGGCGCGAGCGCGCGCAGGTTGGAACCGGCGCCGCAGCCGAGATCGACGACGTTCAGCGACGGCCGGCCGCCGAAATGCGCGGCGACCCGCGCGAGCAGGGCGGCCGAGCGCGCGGCGTGGTCGGCGGGCTCGCGCAGGGCAAGCCATTCGGGCGAGAAGCTCATCGGCATGGTCCTCCGGCGACATCGCGAATGACGGCGGCGACGATGCGGGCCGTGTCATCCCAGCGCGGCAGCGCGACGCCGGCCGCAAAGGCCGCGTCGGCCAGCGAGCGGCGCAGGGCCCGGTCGCCGATGGCACGGGCGATGGCCGCCTTCAGGGCGGCCGCATCGCCCGGCGGCACCTTCAGGGCCGCGCCGTCGGGCACGGTCTCGGCCGCAGCGCCCCCTGTGGTGGTGACGATGGGCAGGCCGTGCGCCATGGCCTCGGCCAGCACCATGCCATAACCCTCGTAGAGCGAGGCCATCACGAAGATGTCGGCAAGCCCGTAGAGCCGGTCGAGGGCCTCGTCCGACAGGGCGCCGGCGAACGTGACCCGGCGAGCGAGCCCATGGCGAACGACCGCCCGGCGCAGGCTCGCGAAGGCGTCCCGGTCGCGGTCGGTCGCCCCGGCGATGACCAGCGTCCAGTCGAGGCCCTTCAGGGGCCCGAGGGCGTCCATCAGCACCTCGTAGCCCTTGCGCGCAGACACGGCACCGACCGCGAGGAGCATCGGGGCCTCGTTGCCCGATCCGGTGGCGCGCGGCGCCGGTTCGGTGCCCGGCATGGCCACGGTGATGCGGTCCCCGGGAACCGCATAGTCGGCGACCAGGATGCGCGCGGTTGCCGGGCTGGTGACGATCACCGCCGATGCCCGTGCCAGCGCCTGCCGCTCGCTGGCGGCAAGGCGCGCGGCCGTCGCCGCCGGCAGGCCGCTTTCCAGAGCCAGCGGGTGATGCACCAGCGCGACGACAGGCACGGCGATGGCATCGAGGACGGCCGGCGGCAGGGCGCCGAAGGCGAGCCCATCCGCGAGCAGGACGGCACCGCCCGGCAGGCTCCCGAAGAGCTCCCGCGTCGCGGCCAGATCGGCATCCGTCGGAAAGGGAAACGAGCCGGGCAGCGCCAGATGCGTCAGGTCCAGGCCGGACCGGCCGGCCCGCGCCAGAACCTCGCGGTCATAGCGATAGCCGCCGGTCGGGGTGGCGATATCCCCGGGAATGGCGAAGACGGCCTTGACGGGCTGTGTCACGGACGGCTCACGGCAGGGCAGCCTCGTAGCTGGCGCGCGCCAGATCGTGCTCGTGCAGCGTCACCCGGATCTTCGCAAGCCCCGCACCATCGGCCCCCAGGGCTCCCGACCGCGCCGCCTCCACCATGCGGTCGAACACGTGCCGGCAGAGGAACTCGGTGGTGGTCAGCTGGCCCGCGAACTCGGGCAGCGTGTCGAGATCCTGGTAGGCAAGCCGCTTCAGCACCTTGCCGAGCACGTCGAGCGCCGCGCCGATGTCCACCACCACGTTCTGGGCCGTGAGCTCCTCGCGGAAGAAGGCGACATCGACGACGAAGCTCGCCCCGTGCTTGCCCTGGGCCGGCCCGAAGAATGGATCGGGCAGCGAATGGGCGATCATGATGCGGTCGCGGACCTCGACGGAATACATGGCCTTCTCCTTGTCAGTAGCGCACGGCGGTCATCAGTCCCGGCGCGCCGGGCTCGAGCAGGCGGGGGAGTTCCGACGGCAGGTCGGCGAAGGCCACCTCGCCGGTAATGAGCTGGTCAAGGCGCTCGTCCGCCAGCAGCGCGATCGCCTTTTCGAGCCGCCTGCGATACGTCCAGCGCGGCCGCCTGGATGCGGCCACCATGGAGACCTGGGAGGACAGGAGCTTCAGCCGGCGCGAATGGAAGCCGGCGCCGAGCGGCACCGGCGGGTCGTGGTCGCCGAACCAGGACAGTTCCACCACGCTCCCCTCGTCGCCGCAGCAGGCGAGCGCACAGGCAAGGCCGCCGGAGGTTGCGGAGGCATGGAAGGCGAGGTCGCAGTCACCCGGCGCATCGAGCGGCTTGGAGAAGCGCACGCCGAACAGGTCGGCGAAGACGCGCCGCGACGGCTCGATATCGACCAGCGTGACTTCGGCGCCCGGAATCTGCGAGACGATGAACGTGACCAGCAGGCCGACCACCCCCCCGCCGACCACCACGATCCGGTCGCCGGGGCCGGCACCCGAATCCCAGACGCCGTTGAGCGCCGTTTCCATGTTGGCAGCAAGAATCGCCCGGCGCGGCGGCACGCCATCGGGCAGCGGCACCACCGAGACGCGGTCGGTGGGGGCGATGAAGCGATCCTGATGCGGCCCCAGGGTGAACACGGTCCGGCCGATGAGGGCCTCGGGGCCGGCCTCGACCATGCCGACCGCGCAGTAGCCATATTTGACCGGGAACGGGAACTCGCCCTCCTGAAGCGGACAGCGCATGCGCTCGCGCTCCGGGGCTGCCACCAGGCCGTTGAACACGAGCCGTTCCGTTCCCCGGCTGACCCCGCTATAGAGCGTGCGGATCACGGCATCGGCCGGCCCGCGTTCATCCAGCGTTCCATCGCGCAGGTCTATCTGTCGGCGCGACACGTACCAGAGCGCGCGGGTGGCCTCGGCCATCTGACTGTTCTCCCATTCGCCGCCCGCCGGGCGACGGAGCCCGCCGATGAACGATCTCTCGCCCTTCCCGCAGGACCGCAGCGCCGGCCTGACGCCCGACGGCTCTACGACGCCGGCAGGCATCCAGTCCACGGCAGAATTGCGTCGCCGCCGCTGGATCGTGCTCGCGCTCAACGTCATCACCTGGTGGCTCCTGAACGCCGCGGCCTGGACGATCCTCGGTTCGGGCGGCTGGACCCTCGTCGACATCGTCCTGGCGCTGTGTTTCGCCATCGCAACGCCCTGGACCGTGCTCGGATTCTGGAACGCGCTGATCGGCCTGTGGTTGCTGCACCGCGGCGGCGATGCCCTGGCCGAGGTCGCGCCCTTCGCTGCGGCGGGCGACCTCGACACGCCGCTGTCGGTGCGCACCGCCGTGTTCATGACGCTGCGCAACGAGGATCCGGAGCGGGCCATCGCGCGCCTGCGGATCGTCAAGGACAGCATCGACGCGACCGGCGAAGGCGGCCAGTTCGACTATTTCATCCTGTCCGACACCAACCGGCCCGACATTGCCGCACGCGAGGAGGCGGCGGCCGCCGCCTTCGCCGCGGAAGCCGGCCTTGATCGGGTGACCTATCGCCGGCGGACCGACAATGCCGGCTTCAAGGCCGGCAATGTCCGCGACTTCCTCGACCGCTGGGGCGCCCGCTACGAGCTGATGCTGCCGCTCGATGCCGACAGCCTGATGGCCGGCGAGACCATCGTTCGCCACGTGCGCATGATGCAGGCCTATCCGAAGCTCGGCATCCTGCAGAGCCTGGTCGTCGGCATGCCATCCGCCTCGGCCTTTGCCCGCATCTTCCAGTTCGGCATGCGCCAGGGCATGCGCTCCTACACCATGGGCCAGGCCTGGTGGGTCGGCGATTGCGGGCCGTTCTGGGGTCACAACGCCCTCGTCCGCATCCGCCCGTTCATGCAGCACTGCCACCTGCCCGTGCTGCCCGGCGGCCCGCCGCTCGGCGGCCATGTGCTCTCCCATGACCAGGTGGAGGCCACCTTCATGCGCCGCGCCGGCTACGAGGTGCGGGTGCTGCCGGTCGAGGAGGGCTCCTGGGAGGAGAACCCGCCGACCATCCTGGAGTTCTCGCGCCGCGACGTGCGCTGGTGCCAGGGCAACATGCAGTACGTCAAGCTCCTCGACCAGCCCGGCCTGAAGCCGATCAGCCGCTTCCAGCTCGTCTGGGCCATCCTGATGTTCGTCGGCGTGCCGGCCTGGACGCTGATGATCGCGCTCTCGCCCTTCCTCGCCTGGCACGGCCAGAGCCGGGAGGCCTTCCCGGTCGGATTCGCGATCGCCACCTATCTCGCCTTCCTGCTGATGTACCTGATGCCGAAGTTCGCCGGCTTCATCGACATCCTGATCAGCGAGGAGGGCGCCGAGCGCTATGGCGGCCGCCTGCGCTTCATCGGCGCGGCAGCGACCGAGCTCGTGTTCTCCTTCCTGCTGGGCGCGCTGACCTCCTTCCGCATCTCGGTCTTCATGATCGGCCTTGCCTTCGGCCGGTCGGTCACCTGGGGCGGCCAGCAGCGCGATGCCATGGCGCTGTCCTGGCGCGAGGCCTGGGATGCCTTCTGGCCGCAGATGGCCTTCGGCTGGGCGGTGTTCGGCCTTCTGTGGCTGGCCTCGCCCGCCGCCGCGCTCTGGTCGCTGCCGCTCACCGCCGGCTTCCTGATCGCGGTGCCCTTCGCGGTCGTCACCGCCTCGCCCGCGCTCGGCCGCCTGTTCGTGCGGCACCGCTTCTGCGGCATTCCCGAGGAGTTCGACATGCCGGCCGAGATCGCCGCCGCGAGGCGCATGTGACCGAGATCACCCAACGCATTGCCGAGGCCGTCGCAGTTGCCCGCTCGGTGCTCACCTATCACGGCGACCCGGCCCGGGCGGCGGCGATGGACGCGCTCTATGCGCGGTTCCTGAAGGCCGGCGACCTCGCCTTCGATATCGGCTCCCATGTCGGCGACCGGGTGGCGAGCTTCCGCCGGCTCGGCGCGCGGGTGGTCGCGCTCGAGCCGCAGCCAGGTCCGGCAACGGTGATCGACCAGCTCTTTTCAGGTGATCAATGGGTCATGCTCCGGCGCGCCGCCTGCGGTGCGCGGGAGGGCGAGCTGACCTTGAAGGTCAATTCGGCCAATCCGACCGTCACCACCGCCTCGGCCGATTTCGTCGCCGCGGCGGACGGCGCGGAAGGCTGGCAGGGCCAGGTCTGGGACCGCGAGATCACCGTGCCTTGCCTCACCCTCGACCGCCTGATCGCCGACCATGGTCTGCCGGCCTTCGTGAAGATCGACGTGGAGGGCTTCGAGGCCGACGTGCTGGCCGGCCTGTCACAGGCCCTGCCGGCCCTGTCCTTCGAGTTCACCACCATCCAGCGCGAGGTCGCCCTCGCCTGCCTCGACCGGCTGGCCGCGCTCGGTCCCTATCGCTTCGATGTGGCGCTCGGCGAGAGCCAGCAGCTGACCTTCGGCCGGCCGGTGTCGCGCGAGGCCATGGCGGCGCATCTGGCCGGTCTTCCCCACGCCGCCAATTCCGGCGATGTCTATGCGGTGCTCGCGAAGGACTGACCGATGCGCCTTGCCGTGATTGCCGCCGCCCTGCTGCTTGCGGGCGCCGCCCATGCCGCCTCCCTCGACGGCCTGCCCGTGGAGGTCACCAATGCGTCCGAGCCGGTGCTCTGCGCCGAGAAGGACAACGTCACGCTGAACCTGACCAGTCCGCAGGTGCGGGCCTTCCGCATCGAGGCGGCCCATCCGGCCTATATCGGGACGCTCTCGGTCGACCGCTTCGCGCCCGACTGGACCGCCTGCCCGATGAAGGAGGAGGCGCTGGCCCAGCCCATGCCGCAGCGCATCACCCTCTACGAGACCATCGAGTGGCAGCTGATCGGCTATCGCGAGCAGCGCTTCTGGCGCACCTCCGACACCACGGTCACGGTCGGCGAACGGACCGAGCGCGACATCCACCTCATCCAGCTCTGGTATCGCTTCCAGGACCGCGCCGAGGAGGTGCTGGTGCTCTATCCGACCGACGGCTACTGGCGCGCCCGGCCGCTGCCGCCGTCCAACCTGCGCTGGACCGCCTATGGCTCGTCCTTCCTGATCGGCCCGGTGGTGGTCGAGGGCCGGCCGCTGGTGAAGATCAGCCGGGTCGTCTTCGACCCCGCAACCCGCACCTTCACCCTGGCCTTTCCCGACGGCAACAGCGCGACCGTGCGCCTGTCCACGCTGAACCGGGAGCTCCTCGGCCTCGATGTCAGCTTTGTCCGGCCGATCGCCGGCACGCCCTTTGCCGCCCTGCGCTCCATGTATGTCACCGAGTTCAATGCCGATGCCGCCCGCGTCGCGGTGCGCGAGAAGGACGCCCCCGGCTGGCGGGAGGAGGCGATCATGCCGTTCCGGCGGGCCGAGGCCACGGATCTGTGGGCAGGGCGCCTCGTGCCGTCCCGCCACAACACCTCGGCGCCCGACATGGTGTTCAATGCCTTCCGCGCCGAGCCGCCGGCGCTGGCCGCGCCGGCCATCCAGAAGTGAGCAGCCGGCCGCCCGAACCGGAAGGCCTGGCGGCCGCCCTGAAGCGCATCGCCGTGATGACGGTGGTCGTGGGCGGCCTCGGCTTTGCGCTGCATGCGGGGATCGCGATCGCGGCCGGCTCGCCGGGCGCTCCCTTTGCCATCGGCGCGATGCTCGCCGCGCCACTGGCCGTGCTGTGCGGCTGGCAGGTCCATGACGGCTGGCGCAAGGGCGCCATTGCGGTCTGGCGGGAAAGCATCACGCGCGCCGACCGTCCCGGTGCCTACTGGTTCAGCATGGGCTGGTACGGCGCCTGCGCCCTGGCCCTGGCGGCCCTGGCCCTGTGGAGCGGCTGGCGCATGGTGGCGCTGACCCCGGTCCCCTGAATGCAACCTTGCCGCTCACGGGGCGTTCAGCTTTGCTGTCATAAGCAGGCGCCCCTTCCTTCTGGCTCGAGGTCTCCTTCATGGTTCGTCGCATCCGCAAGGCCGTGTTCCCGGTCGCCGGTCTCGGCACGCGCTTCCTGCCCGCAACCAAGGCGGTTCCCAAGGAGATGCTGACCGTGGTCGACCGGCCGGTCATCCAGCACGTGGTGGACGAGGCGCGCGAAGCCGGCATCGAGCATTTCGTCTTCGTGACCGGCCGCAACAAGCAGGTCATCGAGGACCATTTCGACAAGGCCTTCGAACTCGACACCACGCTGGCGGCCCGCAACAAGACCGCCCAGCTGGACGAGCTCAAGCGCGACCTTCCCGCCGCCGGCGCCACCTCGTTCACCCGCCAGCAGGAGCCGCTGGGCCTCGGCCATGCCGTCTGGTGTGCCCGCGACATCGTCGGCGACGAGCCCTTCGCGTTGCTGCTGCCGGACATGCTGCATCTGGCGCGGCCGGGTGCGAAGGGCTGCATCGCGGCCATGATCGAGGCCTACAACGCAACCGGCGGCAACTACATCGCCGGTTACGAGGTGCCCGACTCGGAGACGCATCAGTACGGCATCATCGGCAAGGGCAAGGCGGTCGCCGGCGGTGCCTACGAGATCGGCGTGATGGTGGAGAAGCCGCCGAAGGGCACGGCCCCCTCCAATGTCGCCATTTCCGGCCGTTACATCCTGCAGCCCGAGATCTTCGCCATCCTGGAGACCCAGGAGCGCGGCGCAGGAGGCGAGATCCAGCTGACCGACGGCATGCTGAAGCTGAAGGACCGCCAGCCCTTCTATGGCTTCACCTTCGATGGGGAGATCCACGATACCGGCACCAAGCTCGGATTCCTGACGGCCAATCTCGCCTATGCCCTGCGCCGCGACGATCTCGCCGGTCCGCTGAGGGCCGAGATCGCCCGGCTGGTCGGCTGAGGTGTCACCGATCCGTCGGCCACGCCGCATGGCGGCCGGCTGCCCTCTGGGGCAATCGCTCTATCGCTGCAGTCTCAGGCCGAGCAGGACGATGTTGGCCGAATAGCTCTGGCCGACGGCATTGGAGATCAGGGCCTCGCGGCGGACCTCCCCGCGGATCTGCAGGTTGCGGGAGGCCCGATAGACAAGCCCCAGCGAGGCGATCATGCGCTGGTCCGTGCGGGTGGTTCCGGCATAGCGGTCCTGGCCATAGGCAAGGCGCGCCGTGCCGGTCAGCCAGCGCCTGAAGCTGTGCTCGAGTTCAACGGAGAGGTCATGACGCTGGATGCCCGAGGCGCCGGTGGTGAAGCTCTCGTCGACGGTGGAACGGGCGGTCAGCCGCAGCGTCGTCAGCGGGGTGACCGTCCAGACCAGCGAGGCATCCAGCACCGGCACGCGGATGTCGGCGAAGGTCGGCTCCGCGCTGTGGCGGACGAGATAGCCGACCGCGATCTCGCCGGTGAGAAGGCGCGTCAGTTCGAAGGTCGAGCCAACGCGCGCGCTGAGGCTGTCCGAGCCCTGCAGGGTGCCGCCGGAGGCGATCGGCTGGTCGAAGCGGCGCCGCTCGGCGCCCACTTCGACGAAGGGCCTGACGCCCGGCATCAGTTCGTAGGAGGCGCGCAGGCGGCCGCCCAGCGCCACGTAGTTGCGCTCACCCTGCGGAATGACGACGCCGGCATTGGTGACGGCATCATCATAGGTGAAGCGATCGACCGTGCCGCGCAGGGACAGCTGCAGCCGGCCGAAGTCCTGCACCACGCCGGCCGTGCCGCCATACTGGCGGATCAGTGGCAGGCTGCGCAGCCCCGCCGGCGAGGAGGGCAGGTTGGAGGAACCCGGCGCATTGGCGGTCAGATTGTATCGGGCCTCGGTCTCGATGCGGGTGTCGCGGGTCACGTCGAGACGGCCGGTCGCCACGCCGACCACTTCGGGGCGGTTCACGCCGGGGTCGGAGACGAAGGCCGAATAGGTTCCGCGGATGCGGGCGGTCACCTCGTGGCGCGACCAGTCGGAGCGGGCCTGGATCTCGCCATAGGACTGGGTGAACAGCGAACCGGCACTGCCGCCATTGAGGCGGCGCGGATTGCTGTCATAGCCGAGCGTCAGATCGGCCTGGGGAGTCACGATGAAGCTGCCGGCCCTTAGGCCCGTCGCCGCGAAGGGATCGGCCTCCGGCTGCACCCGGCGGTCGAAGGACACGACCTCGCCGGTGCGCGGGTCGATCACGACGTTGCGGCCGAGCGGATTGGCATTGGGCAGCACGCGCCCGGACGGCGGCTGGCTGCGTTCGACGACGATCGGCACATCGACCGGCCGGCGCGGCTGCACCGGCGGGGCGACGCCGCGCGTGCCGCGTTCCAGGGCGCGGGCCTCTTCCCGGCCGGGGCTGATGGTGCTGCGTGGCGCACCGCCGGGAACCGGAAAGGTGCGCGGGCCAGCGAGGCGGCCAGCCGGCGTGACGGCCGGATCCGGGGCGCGGCGCGGCATCCGCCCCGTCCGCGGATTGGCGACGGGAGCCGGGCCGGAGGTGATCCGGCGGGCCGCCGCAGGCGGGGGGCTGACGCCCGGGACCGGGGCCAGGTCGCCCGGGCGGGCGGGGGTGGCGGCCCAGGGCGCGCGGCGCCCATTGGCCCGCTGCCGGTCGCGCTCGGCAAGGGTCGAT
>JBKBOA010000030.1:0-37728 GCA_046295035.1 Phreatobacter sp. | reverse complement strand
AGGCGTCAGGAGCGGCTGGCCACGAACTCCGGCATGTCCTTCAGCTGCTGCTTGGTGCGCATGACCACGCCGAACAGCGTGCCGTCCTCGCTGCGCATCAGGCGGATCTCGGAGAGCGGCAGCGCCACCTTCTTCTCGCCGATGCCGAGGAAGCCGCCGACGCCGACGATCGCCTGCGAGATGCGGCCATCCTGGCCGATGACGAGATCATCCACCTTGCCGATCGACTCATGGCGATCGCGCATGGCGCGCCACTGCTCGTCGCTCACCATCGACACGGTCATGGCAGAGGGCATGGTCGAGCCGGTGGTGGTCGGATCGGCCATCGGGGCGGCCGCCCGTGCGTCCTCGCGCGGGGCGTAGATCGAGATGCCGACGATCTTGCTGGTGGTCAGCTCGCCGTGCATCGCCGTCGCCGCGGGCGGCGTCGCGGGCGTGGCGGGAGCGGCCTGCGGAGCCGGCGCGGGCGCCGGGGCCGGAGCGGTGGTCTGCGCGAGCGCGCCGGTCGCCAGAAGCGTTGCGAGCGACGCCGTGACGAGGATCTTGCGATTCATCGTGTTCTCCTGCTGTTGTCGAGCCGAAAGACATCTTTTCCGGACCAGTATCGGCCCCGGAATGTCATGTCTGTTTGAACAACACGTCAGATGATCCAGGGTTCCTCGATCGGGATGGACTTTTCTCCGCCGTGCCTGATCCGCGTGTGACTAGAGGATCGGCCGCTTGACGAAATCGCCATCGAACTTGGCGGCCAGACGCTCGGTCAGGCGCGGATTGAGGAGCACCAGCCGGCCATTGACCTGGGTGAAAAGGCCGGCGCGCCTGAGGCGCGACCAGGTCTTGCTGGCATGGACCAGGGAAAGCCCCAGCGCGTCCGCCAGATGCTGGCGTGTCAGGGGAAAGACGAAGCTGCGATCGGTCACCAGCCCCAGGGCTTCGGCCCGCCGGTACAGCGAGATCACCAGCGAGGCGACGCGCTCGGCAGCACTGCGCTGGCCGACGCTCAGGAGGTTCTCGTCGATCAGGCTTTCCTCGCGCGAGCCCAGCCAGGCCAGATCATAGGCCAGCTGCGGCATGTTCTGGAACAGCTCCCAGATCCGGCGCCGCGGAAAGACGCAGACCTCGACATCGGTCAGGGCCTCGATGCCGAACTGGGCGATGGACAGCAGCGAGGACTGCAGGCCCAGAAGGTCGCCGGGCAGCAGGAAATTGAGGATCTGCCGCCGTCCGTCGGCCATGACCTTGTAGCGGAAGGCCCAGCCCGAGAAGAGCGTGAACAGCTCCGCATCGTCCTGGCCGGGAAAGATGATCTCGCCGCCGGCCGCAACCCGCCGGTGATCGATCTTCAGCTGCGAGATGAAGGCCACATCCTTGTCGCTCTTGGGCATGAAGGCGGACTGCCGGCGCAGCGGGCAGGTCTCGCACCAGGGATGGCCTGCCTGCCGGTTCTGGCGGCCTGCATTCATCGATCGGCTCCGCAAAATCTCAAACAGTCGGCCGCAAGGCCACAAATGCAGGAACCCGGAAGGCCGCCGGGCGTTCCATGTGCCGGCGTCCATCCCTGCGGAAGGACTCGCCCTGCACGCGTCTGGAGGCGCGTCCCCATGTCCTCATCCGAGATGCCCTCATCCAAGATGTCCTCATCCCCTTCATCACCCGCCGCCGACGCGAAGGCTCCCGAGCGATCCCGTGCACGCGCCTTCTTCGCCATCGCCCTCGGGTTCTGGTCGGGGGATTCCCGGCGCAGCGCCTGGCTGCTGACGGTGGCCGTTCTGACCTTCGCCTTTGCCCAGCTCGGTGCCCAGCTCGGCATGAACGTTTGGAACCGCTGGTTCTTCGACGCCCTCGAGCAGCGCTCGGTCGATGGCGTGATGGCGGCCATCAGCCTCTTGCCCGTGCTCGTCGCAGCCGTTGCGCTGACCATGTCGGGCCTCGTGGTCACGCGCATGCTGCTCCAGGTGCGCTGGCGGGCCTGGCTGACCGACCGGCTGACCGGCTGGTGGATCGCCGACCAACGCTACTACCGCATGGGCCTCGTCTCCGCCGATCAGGGCGCCCCCGAATATCGCATGGCCGAGGACGTGCGCCTTGCGACCGAACCGCTGGTCGAGTTTGCCATCGGGCTCATCACGGCGGCCGTCACCGCCATCACCTTTGCCGGCATCCTGTGGTCGGTGGCTGGCTCCCTGACGATCCGCCTCGGCAGCACCGTGGTGGAGATCCCCGCCTACATGGCGCTTGCCGCCGTTCTCTATGCGCTGACGGCCTCCGCCGCCGCCTATGGCGTCGGCCGGGCCCTGGTCGGCCGGGTGGCGCACAAGAACGAGCGGGAGGCGCGCTTCCGCGCCGAGATGACTCGGCTGCGCGAGAATGCCGAGAGCATCGCGCTGATCAAGGGTGATGCCGACGAGAAGCAGGCCGTGCAGGCAACCTTTGCAACCGTGATCGAGGCCTGGATCGCCATCATCCGGCGCCAGGGCCTGATCGCCCTGGTGCTCAACACCAATGGTGCCCTGTTTCCCATCGTCCCGCTGCTGCTCACGGCGCCCAAATATCTTGCCGGCGAACTGACGCTGGGTGGCGTCATGCAGGTAACCGCCGCCTTCAGCGCCGTCCAGGCCGCGCTGATCTGGTTCGTCGACAATTTCGTGCGGCTGTCCGAATGGTATGCCTCGGTGATCCGCGTCGACGAACTGGTGGAATCGCTCCAGGAACTCGATATCGGCGCGATCATGGAGGAGCAGACGGAGATCACCTTTGACGACAGCCCCGACGATGCCATCCATCTGGAGGGCGTGTCGCTGTCCCATCGCAATGGCCGCGTCGTCATCGAGGATGCGACACGGTCCGCATCGAGCGGGGCGACCGGATCCTGATCGTGGGCGAGAGCGGCACCGGAAAGAGCACGCTGATCCGCGCGCTGGCCGGGCTGTGGCCCTGGGGATCGGGACGGATCCGGCTGCCCAAGGGCGCCAGCTTCGCCTTCCTGCCGCAGAAGCCCTACATCCCGCTCGGCACGCTGCGGGCCGTGCTGCTCTATCCCCGCGGCAGCGTGGATTGCGACGACGCGGCCATCGTCGAGGCCATGCGCCTGTGTGGCCTCGACCATCTCGCCGAGCGGCTGGACGAGGAATCTGACTGGGACCGCACGCTGTCGGGAGGCGAGCGCCAGAGAGTTGCCTTCTGTCGGCTGCTCATCCAGAAGCCCGACATCATCATCATGGATGAGGCCACCTCGGCCCTCGACGACAGGAGCCAGGAGCGGCTGATGGCGCTGATCGGCAGCCATCTGAGCCAGGCGACGGTGATCAGCGTGGGCCATCGTCCGGGTCTGGAAGCCTTCCACGATCGCAGGATCGGCCTCATCCGCCGTCCGGCCGGCGCCTGGCTGCGCGCACAGCCTGCCCGCTGGACCTTCCCCGGCTGGCTGCGCCGGGCCGTCGGCTGACAGCAACTTCCGACAGGTGGCGCCGGAACCATTCCTTCCGCTGCGCGTTGTCATGACGACATCGCCAGCCTGCGATGCCAACCCCTCCCCCTCCTGACTTGCGGCCGCCTTCGGGCGGCCGCCCTGTTTTCAGGGGGTCGCGGGCGACGGAAAGCCGTCAGGCTGTCTCGGCCAGCAGACGCCATCGGCCGAGGGAGCCCGGACCTGCGCCATCGAGCGGTTCGGCCTCCAGCTGGCGCAGCAGACCATGGGCGACGCGCGTCTTGAGCGCCTGCGAGCGCCTCAGATCGGTGATGACCTCCAGCGTGATGGCGTGATCGCCCTCGCAGACCAGGACCATGTCGAGCTGGTGGGCTCCTTCCTCGTTGAGCGCGTGGGTGGCGATCTCGACCATCAGGAGACCGAGGGGTATCGCGCGATCCACCGGCAGGGCGGCCTTGTCCGGACAGGCGACCGTCACCCATGACTGGCCGTCATGAAGCAGGCTGTTGAGCGAGACGGCGATCTCCTCGAGGAACGGCCGCAGGCGCACCGGCCGCATCTCGCCCTGGGAGAGGGCCAGGCGGTAGGCGATCGACAGCACATGGATCTTGGATTCCACGGCGGACAGCACGGCGCGATGCGCCGCGCCGCTCTGCCGGCGCGCCAGGCTGAGATAGCTCTGGACCACCTGCAGGCTGTTCTTGACGCGGTGGTGCAGCTCGCGGATCAGCGCGCGATTGGTGGCCAGCGCCAGATTGAGCGAGGTGAGCTTGTCCGCCTGGTCGCGGACCAGCGTGTTGAAGGCCTCGCTGACCGAGCGCACATCGTCCGGCATGGTGGCATCGACGGGTGCCAGCAGGGGCTCGCTGGATGAGCGGGCCACCGCCGCCTGCTGGATCCCGCGGATCCAGCGCAGCACCTGATGGTCGATGGCATAGGAATAGGCCACCACCAGCACCAGCAGCGTCACGAATGGGGTCAGCAGCAGCGTGAGAAACTGCAGGAAGGCCGCCTGTTCGGCGGAATCGTCGAAACGGGCAACGAGATAGAGATCCGGCTCGGCGACCCGGCGCGAGGCATAGGTGGCGACCGGTCCGGCGCGGCTGGCCTCGCGCCAACGCACGAAGGCGCCGTCAAGCCGCAGCTGGCGCGGCAGCCAGTCCTCCCCGGCCTCGGGCTCGCCGCGGGCGATCACCACCTGGTCAGGCTGCTGGACCAGCGCCACGGTGGTTCCGGGAAAGGTCGCCGACATGTCGAACACGCCGTCCAGAACCGCAGCATCCATGAGGAAGAGGCCCTCGACCTGCTCACCCCGCCGGTCCGGAGCGCCGACGGCCTGGACGGCGAGATAGCGACGGCCGCCCGCCGAGACGGTGCCGTAGCGCGCTTCGGCGATGTCGGGACCGAGCGGTGCGGCGGTGGGCGGTCGCGCGCGGAACTGGCCGTCGATGGCCGTGACCGTCTCCTCGCTGAGGCCCTGCTCGCGCGAGGCAGCACAGGTCATCCGGCCGGTCACCCGGATGAAGACCCCCCCGATGCCAGGCCCCTGCTCGGCGAGCCGACGCGCCACGGCCTGGCAGTCGGCGGCCGTGCTGGCACCGGCGGCGACCGCCTGGCCCGCCACCATCAGACCCCGCACCAGTTCGCGATAGAGGATGTTGGTGCGGACGACGAAGCTGCCCACCGCCTGGCGCTGGGAGGCCTCGATGGAGGACAGCACCAGCCTGTAGGTCACGAGCGAGGTCACCGCCGCGACCAGCGCGATGGGGACGACAACGAGGACCATCAGGACCAGAAGGCGGCCCCTGACGGTCCGGAAGGCGGAGACGGCCATGATGGCTCAGGAGGGCACGGGATCGACGGGCGAGCGGGCAACCACGGCCTGCGTGCTGCGATCCGGTCCGAGATCATCGATGCTCCTGATGTCGAGCAGTTCGGCAAGCCGCACGCGGGCGCGGTTGACACGGCTCTTGACCGTGCCGACGGCCACGCCGCAGATCTCCGCCGCCTCCTCGTAGGACATGCCGCTTGCCCCCACCAGGATCAGCGCCTCCCGGTGCTCCTCGGACAGGCGGCCGAGCGCCTCGCGAAAATCGGCCATGGCCAGCGCGCTTTCCTGCTCGCCGCTCACCGCCAGGCGCTGGGCATAGGTGCCGTCATTGTCCTGAACCTCCCGGCCGCGCTTGCGGTAGAGCGAATAATAGGTGTTGCGCAGGATGGTGAAGAGCCAGGCCCGCAGGCTGGTTCCCGGCTGGAACTTGTCGGAATTGCCCCAGGCCTTCAGCAGCGTGTCCTGCACCAGGTCGTCGGCCTGCTCCGGCGAGCGGCAGAGCGAGACGGCAAAGGCGCGCAGGTTCGGCAGTTCGGTGATCAGGCCCTCTCGGAACGGGTCACTGCTCATGGCCGCGCTCCTTGGCCTCGAGCTGGGCCAGAAGGACGAGCAGCCGGTCTGGGATGGGCTCTTTCACCAGCTCGTCATAGTGTGTCTTCAGCGATCGCCCGATGGCCTCCTGGATCCGCGGATCGAGCACGACCGGCCCGCCGTCCTCGTCCTTCTCGTCGTCATCGCGGGTGTCAGGCGTCGAACCCATTCTGGTCTCCTCACGCGCCAGCACGCAGCTGCGCTAATCCGAACCTGAACGTGCCGCAGGCGCAAAGGTTCCATCGCCAGCGAAAAATAAATTCCTTGCAAAAGCAACGCGTTCCGGGCTGCCTTACGGGCGTTTTGCTGGAGTTCCCCCTGATGACGATCGCTGCCGATATTGCTCCGCATCTGCCCTATCTGAGGCGCTTCGCCCGCGCCCTGTCCGGCACCCAGGCTGGTGGCGATGCCTATGTCGTGGCCACGCTGGAGGCGCTGGTTGCCGATCCATCGTCGTTCCCGCGCGACGTTCCGGCCCGCGTCGCGCTGTACCGGATCTTCCTGAAGCTGTGGTCCTCCGTGCCGGTGAACGGCAAGGCTGACGGCACCGCCGCCGTTCCGGCCGGCGCCGTCGAGCGCAATCTCGGGGCGCTCACGCCCCGGCCTCGGCAAGCCTTCCTGCTGCGCACGGTGGAAGGCTTCGCGCTGGCCGATGTCGCCCGCGTGCTCGATGTGCCGGAAACGGAGGCCGTGGCGCTGATCGACCAGGCCGGCCGGGAGATCGCCGAACAGGTGGCGACCGAGGTGCTCATCATCGAGGACGAGCCGATCATCGCGCTCGACATCGAGACGCTGGTGAACGAGCTCGGCCATTCGGTCACGGGCATCGCGCGCACCCACAGGGAGGCGGTCGCGCTGGTCCAGCGCCGGCGGCCCGGCCTGGTGCTCGCCGACATCCAGCTGGCCGATGGTTCGTCCGGCCTCGATGCGGTGGCCGAGATCCTGACCACCATCGACCTGCCGGTGATCTTCATTACCGCCTATCCGGAGCGCCTTCTGACCGGCGACCGGCCGGAGCCTGCCTTCCTGATCACCAAGCCCTTCCAGCCCGAATCGGTGAAGGCGGCGATCAGCCAGGCGCTGTTCTTCGACCGGCGCGCCGAACGCAAGGTTGCCTGACCGGCACGGCCGGCGCGCGAGGCGGCATGGAACCGCTCGGCGCCCGGCGCGTTTCATGGCAGGTGTTCGGCGGCCGGGGCCGCCGACGAAGCGGGAGACATGCCATGGCTGCATGGTCCGTATCGGCCCTGACGGCCACCTCGCTGTCCACCGGCCTGTTCGGTGGCTATCTGGTCGCCACGCCGGCCGTGACCGAAGCCGCCTTCGTGGTCATGACCCTGACCTGGCTCCACACAATCCTCGGCCTGCTCGACTCGTCCGACTGACAGGCGGCACCGGCGCGCCAGCACCGCTCCGTCGGGCTCCGGCGGTCCGGGAACCTTTGCGGCCGGTCCGCGTTGACCTGTCGAACCCCATCCCGCCGGCGTTCCACGAATGTCGCGGGAGCGTGTAAACCCGCCCGTGACGGGAGGTCGCAAGACGGCGGAAACGATTGGCTGTTATGGATTGAGTGTCATGTCGAGGCAGCGCATTGTGGTCGTCGAGGACGATCCCTTCATCGCCATGGATATCGAAGCGGCGATGCTGGATCACCTGGGCGACCGGACCGAGATCATCGTGACGGACAACCTCCGCGAGGCCCAGGGTCTCGTTTCGGAAGCTGTTCATTGCGTCCTGCTGGACGTCGATGTCATCGGCGGCAAGACCTTCGACATTGCCCGCCAGCTGCGCCAGCGCGGCACGCCCTTCGCCTTCGTCTCGGGCTCCCTGCCGACCGACCTGCCGCCTGAGCTTCGCGAGGCAGCCTTCGTCCGCAAGCCCTTCCGCCCGCGCGACATCGTGGGATTCGTCCGCTCGGCCCTGCCGGAACCGGCGGGCGACGACGCTCCGGGCGGCCCCTCGAACGGCTCGATGCCCCGCTCCGGCAGTCCGATGGAACGAGGCCCCCTGGCCGGCTCCGGCAAGGTGGAGTGAGCGCGGCCGGCAATCGCATCGCCAATGCCGTGCGGACCGGAAAAGACCCGCAGCGGCGGGAACAGGAAAGCCCGGCCAGAGGACTGGTCGGGCTTTCATCCTGATGGATTAGCGCCGGCGTTCGCCGCTTGGCGGAGGCCGATGGTCTGCGGCGTCAGCTGGCCGACCTGCGTCCCTTCGGGGCACCGGCGCCCGTCTCGGGCATGGAGGGGGCGACTGGATCACTGGCCGGGAACGTATCCGCCAGCGCCTTGTCGAGCGCGGCCTCTTCGGCCTTGCTGAGCGAGCTGCGCGGCATCTTCGGACCCTTGCCGGCGATCGCCTCGTCGAACTCGACAGCGCCCGGATTGGTCTGAGCGGTGTGGCTGTCAGCCATGATGGACCTCCCTCTTGGGTTGCTCCATCATCAACGCGTCGGCGGCGGAACGGTTCCCGGCGACGGGCGGGCCTCCTTCAGCGACATGATGTAGGCGACCAGGTTGCGGATCTCCTGCCGGGTCAGCGACAGATCCGGCATGGGCGGATGCGGATCGGCAAGAAAGCCCTCGAGCACGCCGGTTGCCCCGGCATGCCGGCGCGCGATTTCCGCAAAGGGCGGCACGCCTGCGGTGGCGGCGAGCTGGTCGGGCGCCACCAGATGGCAGGCTGCGCACCAGCGCTCGGCAATGAGCCGGCCGTCGGCAGGGTCCGGACGCGGCTGGGCCAGGGCCGCGCCGGCTGCCGCAAGAAGCCCGGCAAGGGCAAGCTTCGCTCGTGTCATGATGATCCCAACCGGTCCATGTCGATCTGACGGATGCGGCGTGGGGGGCGCCGGGCTGGATGCCATATGAGCGGGCATTGCCATCACGGACAACCCCCGGCGGGATCTGCGGGTCTGGGCTGCGGCGCCTGGCTTGCAACCGGCGATGCAAAGCCGCAGACGCAGTGCTACTGCTTCGGCAGGCCGGCGCTGCACAGACCGGCCGGAGGAAGCAGCAGAGGAAGGTGTGCCGGTCCATGGCCGATGAGTCGTTCGTCCGTCCCAATCTCAGCCTTGCCGATCACGCCTACCGGATCCGCCGCCACGCGCTGCGCATGGGCGAGGTGCAGGGCCAGGGCTATATCGCCCAGGCCCTCGGCATCGCCGACGTTCTGGCCGTGTCCTATTTCCACGCCCTGCGCTACCGACCGGAAGATCCCGAATGGGAAGAACGGGACCGGTTCCTCCTGTCCATCGGCCACTATGCGATTGCGCTCTATGCCGCGCTGATCGAGGCCGGCATCCTGCCCGAGAACGAGATCGAGACCTATGGAGCCGACGACAGCCGCATGCCCATGTCGGGCATGGCCGCCTATACGCCAGGCATGGAGATCACCGGCGGCTCGCTCGGCCACGGCCTCGGCATCGCGGTCGGCATGGCGCTCGGTCTGAAGCGCAAGCGCTCGCAGAGCCTCGTCTACAACCTGATGTCCGACGGCGAGCTCGACGAGGGCTCCACCTGGGAAGCCGCCCTGTCGGCGGCGAGCTGGAAGCTCGACAACCTCATCTGCATCATCGACGTCAACAACATGCAGGCCGACGGTCCCTCCACCGAGGTCAGCAATTTCGAGCCGCTGGCACCGAAATGGGAGGCCTTCGGGTGGTTCACCCAGCGCGTCGACGGCAATGACATTGATGCCCTGGTGCGGGCCTTCGATACAGCACGGTCGCACGACGGGCGGCAACCGCGCGCGATCATCTGCGACACGCGCATGGCCAAGGGGGTGCCCTTCCTGGAAGCGCGCGAGCGCAACCACTTCCTGCGCGTGGAACCACACGAATGGGCCGAGGCGCTCGCCGTCCTCGACGCCGGGAGGGCCTGATGCGCCAGTCGAAATACACGCCCCGCACCGTGAAGCTCGGCCCGAACGGCGAGCGGCTGATGACCTCGGCCATGATTGCCTCGATCGCCGGCCCGGACCAGCGCACGAAGCCTGCGCCCTTCGGCCATGCGCTCGTCGCGCTCGCGGACAGCCGCGACGACATCGTGGGCATGACCGCCGACCTGTCGAAATACACGGACCTGCACATCTTCGCCAAGGCCCATCCCGACCGCTTCTACCAGATGGGCATGGCGGAGGCGGTGCTGATGAGCGCGGCCGCCGGCATGGCCCGCGAGGGCTTCTGCGTCTTCGCCACCACCTATGCGGTCTTTGCCTCCCGGCGCGCCTATGACTTCATCTGCATGGCGATCGCCGAGGAGAGCCTCGACGTGAAGATCGTCTGCGCCCTGCCGGGCCTGACCTCCGGCTACGGGCCGAGCCACCAGGCGACCGAGGATCTCGCCATCTTCCGCGGCCTGCCCAACATGACCATCGTCGATCCCGCCGATGCGCTGGAGATCGAACAGGCGACCGCAGCCATCGCCGCCCACAAGGGGCCGGTCTACATGCGGCTCTTGCGCGGCAACGTGCCTCTGTTCCTGGACGAATACGGCTATCGCTTCGCCCTCGGCCAGGCGGCGCTGCTGCGCGACGGGCCCGACGCGCTGCTGATCTCCACCGGCCTGATGACCATGCGCGCCCACGAGGCGGCAGAGCGGTTGAGGGCCGACCGGATCGAGGCGGCCATCCTGCACGTGCCGACCATCAAGCCGCTGGATGTCGAGGCGATCACCCGCGAGGCGGGACGCTCCGGCCGGCCGGTCTTCGTCCTGGAGAACCACACGATGGTGGGCGGTCTCGGCGAGGCGGTGGCTGGCGTGCTGATGCGCGCCAATGTGCGCCCGCCGGCCTTCCACCAGATCGCCCTGCCGGATGCCTTCCTCGATGCTGGGGCGCTGCCGACGCTGCACGAGCGCTACGGGATCTCGACCGACCAGGTGGTGGCAAGGGTCAAGGCGGCGCTCTGAGACGGAT
Organism: Phreatobacter sp.; assembly: GCA_046295035.1. Lineage (GTDB taxonomy): Bacteria > Pseudomonadota > Alphaproteobacteria > Rhizobiales > Phreatobacteraceae > Phreatobacter. Next base: position 26,968 of record JBKBOA010000030.1, on the reverse strand, counting down.
CAGGCGGCGAAGGCGATCTGCACCTTCATCGCCCTCGACCGGTCGGAGGCCAGTTCGAAGGCCTCCACCGCCCGCTCCATGGGCAGGGTGGCGCTGATCAGCGGCCGCACGTCGATGCGCCGCGCGCCGATCATGTCGACGGCCATGGCGAACTCCTCGTGGAAGCGGAACGAGCCGCGCAGCTCCAGCTCCTTGGCCACGAGGACACTGATCGGCAGCGTGAAGTCCCCGCCCGTGCCGACCTGCACGATCACGGCTTTGGGGCGCAGTGCGGCGAAGGCGCCGGTCAGCGCGCGCATGTTGCCGGAGGCCTCGAACATCACGTCGAACCAACCCTTGTCGGCCTCGTAGGGCTTGAGGGCCTCGGGATCGGCGCCGGTATTGAGCGTGGTCGCGACACCCAGCCGCGCGACGGCGGCGAGCGTCGCCTCGGCAATGTCGGTGGCAACGATCTCGGCGGCGCCCGCAGCATGGGCGGCGAGCACGCACAGCGCCCCGATCGGCCCGCAGCCGGTGACCAGCACCCGCTTGCCGAACAGCGGCCCGGCGCGCCGCACCGCATGCAGGCACACCGCCAGCGGCTCGCACATGGCCGCCTCGCCAAGCGAGACGCCATCGGCGACCTTCAGCGCCTGACCGGCATCGCAGACCAGCATTTCGCGGAAGCCGCCCTGCACATGGGGAAAGCGCATGGCCGAGCCATAGAAGCGCATGTCGAGACAGTGCGCCTGGCTGCCTTCCCGGCAGTAGCGGCAGGTGCCGCAGGGCCGGGAGGGATTGACCGCCACCCGGTCTCCCGGCCTCAAGCCGTCCACGCCCGCGCCGACCGCCGCGATGACGCCGGCGATCTCGTGGCCGAGCACCATCGGCTCGCGGATGCGCACCGTCCCGAAGCCGCCGTGATGGTAGTAGTGCAGGTCCGAGCCGCAGATGCCGCCGGCGGCGATGCGGACCGCCACTTCGCCGGGACCGGGATCGGTCAGCGCGACCTTGTCGATCCTCAGGTCGTGCGGAGCATGGATCACCAGTGCCCGCGCCGTCGTGCCTGATCCCGTCATGCTGCCTTCCCCTGCCGGTCGTTCCGGTCCCTGGTCATGCCGCAACCGGCGCGCCGCACTGCCAGCTGCGCGCCGGCCCCGTGATCAGGCCGGCATGGCCGTCTCGACCAGCCGCGCCCAGTAGCTCGTGCCGGCGGGGATGGCATTGTCGTCGAAATTGTAGGCCGGGTGGTGGCAGGCCGCCGTATCGCCGTTACCGACGAAGATGTAGCACCCCGGCCGGGCATTGAGCATGTAGGAGAAGTCCTCGGCGCCCATCAGCGGCGGGGTATTGGCATCGACCTTGTCGGCGCCGGCTACCTCGCGCGCCACCTTGATGGCGAAGTCGGTCTGGTCGGCATGGTTGAAGGTGACCGGATAGCCGCGCATGTAGTCGACCCTCGCCGTGCAGCCCATGCCCTTGGCGACATGCTCGGCCAGCTCCTTCATGCGCGCCTCGACCAGATCCTGGACCTCTGGCTTGAAGGTGCGCACCGTGCCGAGCATCCGCAGGGTCTGCGGAATGACGTTGAACGCCTCGCCGGCATGAACCGACGTGATGGAGATCACCGCGCTTTCGATCGGATCGACATTGCGCGCGACGATGGTCTGCATGGCGAGCCCGATGGCGAATCCGGCCTGGACCGGATCGACGCACAGGTGCGGCATGGCGCCGTGCCCGCCCTTGCCCTCGATGTCGATGACGAAACGGTCGGCGGCGGCCATGGACGGCCCCTTGCGCACCGCGAAATGACCGACCGGAATGCCCGGCATGTTGTGCATGCCATAGACCTCCTGGATGCCGAAGCGCTCCATCAGGCCGTCCTTGACCATGGCATCGCCGCCGCCGCCGCCTTCTTCGGCCGGCTGGAAGATCATGACCGCCGTGCCGTCGAAATTGCGCGTCTCGGCGAGATACTTGGCCGCCCCGAGCAGCATGGCGGTGTGGCCGTCATGGCCGCAGGCATGCATCTTGCCCGGAACCTTCGACTTGTAGGGCAGGTCGGTGGCTTCCTCGATGGGCAGCGCGTCCATGTCGGCGCGCAGGCCGATGACCTTGCCCGAGCCGTTCTTGCGACCCCTGATGACCGCCACGACCCCGGTCTGGCCGATGCCGGTTACCACTTCGTCGCAGCCGAACTCGCGCAGCTTCTGCGCCACGATGCCGGCCGTGCGGTGGACATCGAACAGCAGCTCCGGGTTCTCGTGGAAGTCGCGCCGCCAGGCGGTGATCTCGTCATGAAGGTCGGCGACGCGGTTGATGATGGGCATGGAAGTCTCCGGGCAGCACGAAAAGGGCTGGGGCGGACCCTAGCGCGCCCGGGCCGCGCCGGCGAGCGGGGTCTGCGCGACGGCTCCATGCGCAAGCGGCGGAGCGGGCGCGGGCCTCACACGGTCCTCAGCGCGATGATCGGGTCGAGACGGCTTGCCCGGCGCGCCGGATACCAGCCGAAGAACACCCCGATCAGACCGGAGAACAGCACGGCGCCGACGATCGCCTGCGGTTCCACCAGCAGCGGCCAGCCAAGTCGCGCCGAGATCGCCACGGCGGCGCTCAGCCCGATCGCAATGCCCATCAGGCCGCCGATGGCGGCCAGCGCGATCGCCTCGATCAGGAACTGGCGCATGACGTCGCGACGGCGCGCGCCGACGGCGAGCCGGAGACCGATCTCGCGGGTGCGCTCCGTGACGCTCACCAGCATGATGTTCATGATGCCGATGCCGCCCACGGCCAGCGAGATGGCCGCGACGGCGGCCAGAAGCAGCGACAGGGTGGTGGCCGCCCCGGCGGCGGTATTGGCGATCTCGGTCAGGTTGCGGATCTGGAAGTCGTCCTCCTGGCCCGGCTGCAGGCGGTGACGCTGGCGCAGCAGCTGGCGCATGTCGTCCTCGGCCTGGGCCATGCTCTCGCCCTCGCGAACCTTCACGTGGATCACCCCGACGGAGCGCGGATTGGCGCGGTTGACGCCCACCAGGCGCTGGCGGAACGTCGGCAGCGGCACGAAGCTGGTATCGTCCTGGTCCTGTCCCATCATGGACTGGCCCTTGGTTTCCATCACGCCGATGACCCGGAACGGCACCTGGCGGATGCGAACCGTCTCGCCGACAGGATCGACGCCCTCGCCGAACAGGTTGCGGGCGACCGTCTGGCCGAGGATGACCACCTGCGCGCCGCGCTGTGTCTCCTCCGGCTCGAACAGACGGCCCGTTGCGATGGTCCATTCACGCGCCTCGAACCAGCCGAGGTCCACACCGACCACCTCGGTGAACCAGTTGGTGCCACCGGAGACCACCTGGGTGCGCGTGCGGCTGTTGGGCGCCGTCACCTGGACAGCGGGAATCTCGGCTTCGATGGCGCGGGCATCGTCCTCGGTGAGCGAGGAGGAGGCCCCCAGGCCGAGGCGCACGCCGCCCTGGGTGACATTGCCGGGCAGGACGATGAACAGGTTGGCCCCGAGCGACTTGACCTGGGCCAGCACCCGTTCCCGCGCCCCGCCGCCGATGGCCACCATGGCGATCACCGCCGCCACGCCGATGACCATGCCGAGCATGGTGAGCGCCGATCGCAGCTTGTGTGCGCGCAGCGCTGAGAGGGCCTCGCGGAGGGCTTCGAACAGGCTCATGGGATCACTATACCAGCCGCTGCGGCGCCTTGGCATGAAAGGTTCGTAAGACGATGCCATCACGGCCGCGGCGGCGAAGGGTGGCGGCAACGGCCCGGGACGCCACGCCATGCATCGCCGCCGCTTCCCGTTGCGAGACTGTTCGGCTAAGGGCAAGGCGAAAATCGCCCCGAGAAAGGCCCGATACCGCCATGGCCAAGTTCGTTCCACCCGTATCGCCGCTGGCGCCGAAGACGGTGCCGAACCTGCCGCCCATCGAGGGGGTCGGCATCGCGACCGCCGAGGCCGGCATCCGCTACAAGGGCCGCACGGATGTTCTGGCCGTCGCTCTGGCCAGGGGAACGACCGTGGCCGGCGTCTTCACCCGCTCCAGGTGCCCGTCAGCGCCGGTCGACTGGTGCCGCGCCAACCTGCCCGGTGGCAAGGCACGGGCGCTGGTGGTCAATTCGGGCAATGCCAATGCCTTTACCGGCCGCAAGGGCCGCGAGGCCGTGACGCTGACCGCGAGGATCGCGGCGAAGGCGGCGGGCTGCAAGCCGTCCGAGGTGTTCCTTGCCTCCACCGGCGTCATCGGCGAACCGCTCGATGCCACGAAATACGAGGGTGTGCTGGACACGGCCTTCGCCGCCGTCAGGCCCGAGGGCTGGATGGATGCGGCCAGGGCCATCATGACAACGGACACTTTTCCCAAGGTGGCGACCGCCACGGCCACGATCGGCGGCGTGACGGTGACCATCAACGGCATGGCCAAGGGCGCCGGCATGATCGCCCCGGACATGGCCACCATGCTGTCCTTCGTGTTCACCGATGCGGCCATCGAGGCCCCTGCTCTGCAGGCGCTGCTGTCGAAAGGCGTGAAGACCACCTTCAACACCGTGACGGTGGACAGCGATACCTCGACCTCCGACACGCTGATGCTGTTCGCCACGGGTGCGGCCGAAAAGCGCGGCGCTCCGCGCATCGCCGAGGCCGGCGACCGCCGGCTGGCCAGTTTCCGCAAGGCCCTCGACGCCGTCCTCGCGAACCTTGCCGAACAGGTGGCCCGCGACGGCGAGGGTGCCCGCAAGCTGGTCCATGTCGTCGTCAAGGGTGCGGTGTCGAACGCCTCCGCCTTCAGGGTGGCGAAGTCCATCGCCGATTCACCACTGGTCAAGACGGCGATCGCCGGAGAGGACGCCAACTGGGGCCGGGTGGTCATGGCGGTCGGCAAGGCGGGCGAGCCGGCCGAGCGCGACCGGCTGTCCATCTGGTTCGGCGATGTCCGCGTGGCGCATGAGGGCGAGCGCGATCCGGCCTATGACGAAGCCGCGGCGAGCGCCGTCATGAAGAACGACGTCATCACCGTCACGGCCGATCTCGGCCTCGGCCGGGGAACGGCGCGGGTCATGACCTGCGACCTGACCAAGGATTATGTCGCGATCAACGGCGACTACCGGTCCTGACTGCCGGACGGGATCGTGACCTGCGGAACGCCTAATGCGGGATGACGAAGTTTCGCGCTTGCCGAGGCGGAAAGGTTAACTTCTGGCCGCTATAGGGAGAAGGCCATGACCCTCAAGCTGGTCTTCGTGGCCGCCTGCGCCCTGGTCGATGCGGACAACCGCATCCTCCTGGCCGAACGGCCGCAAGGAAAGGCTCTGGCGGGACTGTGGGAATTCCCCGGCGGCAAGGTCGAACCGGGGGAGCGGCCGGAACAGACCCTCATCCGCGAGCTGCGCGAGGAGCTTGGCATCGCGGTGGAGGAACCGTGCCTCGCCCCTCTCACCTTTGCCAGCCATGCCTACGAGACCTTCCAGCTGTTCATGCCGCTGTGGGTCTGCCGGAGGTGGGAAGGCCAGGTTCGTGCGCTCGAGGGTCAGAAGCTCGCCTGGGTGAAACCGGGAAGGCTGCGGGACTATCCCATGCCGCCGGCCGACGAACCCCTGATCCCCTTCCTCACCGAATTGCTCGGCGAGGCTCGCGACTGACAGGAGTGACCCGGATGATGCACAGCTCTGGTTCCCTCAAGGCCCTGGCGGTCCGTTTCCGGGCGGATCGGCGCGCGGCGACGGCCATCGAATATTCCGTCATCGCGGCGGGAATTGCCGGCGTGGTGGTGCTGACCGTCTATGCCCTCGGGTCGGCCGTCGATACCAATCTGTACGGCGCGCTCCTCAGCGCCTGGAAATAGCCGCAGGCGCCTGTCGGCGCCCGCAGCGTTCACGGCGCTTCACACGAAGTACTGGCCGCCATTGATGGTGAGCGTGGCGCCCGTGATGAACCCCGCCTCGTCGGAGGCCAGGAACACCACGGCGCGGGCGATCTCGTCCACCTCGCCAAGCCGGCCGACGGGGATCTGCGCGATGATCGCTTCCCTGACCTTTTCCGGCACGGCCATGACCATGTCCGTGGCGATGTAGCCCGGACAGATCGCGTTGACCGTGATGCCGGCCTTGGCGCCTTCCTGGGCCAGCGCCTTGGTGAAGCCGAGATCGCCGGCCTTGGCGGCGGAATAGTTCGCCTGGCCCATCTGGCCCTTCTGGCCGTTGATCGACGAGATGGTGATGACACGGCCAAACTTGCGCTCGCGCATGCCCGGCCACAGCGGATGGGTCATGTTGAAGACACCGGTCAGGTTGGTGTCGATGACCTCCTTCCACTGCGCCGGGGTCATCTTGTGGAACATGGCGTCACGGGTGATGCCGGCATTGTTGACCAGCACGTCCACCGGCCCGAGTTCGGCCTCGACCCTGGCGATGCCGGCCGCGCAGGCCTCGTAGTCGGCCACCGACCATTTGAATACCGGAATGCCGGTTTCGGCCTTGAAGGCTGCGGCGGCCTCGTCATTGCCGGCATAGTTGGCGGCCACCCTGTAGCCGGCGGCCTTGAGCGCCCTGGAGATGGCGGCGCCGATGCCGCGCGAGCCTCCCGTGACCAATGCGACCCGTGACATGAAGGAGCTCCCTCTGCTGCGTTCCCGTGGATGGACGATCCATCGATCCCGGCCTCTGTGTGCCAGGTTGTAGCATCACTTCATCGGGGGAGGATGAAGCGCTCTTCCGGAGGCGGGTCCGCCTCCGGAACCGATCGGTCAGGCGCCGGGCCGCCTCAGCGCTCCACGCACATGGCCACGCCCATGCCGCCGCCGATGCACAGCGTGGCAAGGCCCTTCCTGGCATCGCGCCTGGCCATCTCGTGCAGCAGCGTGACGAGCACGCGGGCACCCGAGGCCCCGATCGGATGGCCGATCGCGATGGCACCACCATTGACATTCACCTTGTCGGTGTCCCAGCCCATGTCCTTGTTGACCGCGATGGCCTGGGCGGCGAAGGCCTCGTTGGCCTCGATCAGATCGAGATCCTTGACCGTCCAGCCGGCCTTTTCCAGCGCCTTGCGCGAGGCCGGGATCGGGCCGGTGCCCATGATGGCCGGATCGACGCCGGCGGTTGCCCAGGAGCGGATGGTGGCCAGCGGCTTCAGGCCGCGCCGCTCGGCCTCGGCCCTGGTCATCAGCACGACGGCAGCGGCGCCGTCATTGATGCCCGAGGCATTGCCGGCGGTCACGGTGCCGTCCTTCTTGAACGCCGGCTTCAGCTTGGCCATGCCCTCGACGGTCACGCCTTCGCGAATGTACTCGTCCGCATCAACGACGATGTCGCCCTTGCGGCTCGCCACCGTCACCGGAACGATCTCGTCCTTGAACCGGCCAGCCTTCTTCGCCGCCTCGGCCTTGTTCTGGGAGGCCGCGGCAAAGGCGTCCTGCTCCTCCTTGGTGATCTGCCACCGCTCGGCGACGTTCTCGGCCGTGACGCCCATGTGATAGCCGTGGAAAGCATCGATGAGGCCGTCCTTGAGCATGGAATCGACCAGTTCGAGGGATCCCATCTTGGTGCCGCCGCGCAGATGGGCGACATGCGGCGCCATCGACATGCTCTCCTGGCCGCCCGCCACGATCACCCTGGCGTCGCCATTGGCGATCTGCTGCATGCCGATGGCCACCGTGCGCAGGCCGGAGCCGCACAGCTGGTTGAGCTGCCAGGCCGTCTTCTCCGCCGGAATGCCAGCCTTCATGGCCGCCTGCCGGGCCGGATTCTGGCCCTGGCCGCCGCTCAGGATCTGGCCGAACACGACCTCGTCGACCTCCTCCGGCGCAACCTGCGCGCGCTCCAGCGCCGCCTTGATCGCGACCGCTCCCAGCTCGTGGGCCGGCAGGCTGGCGAATGAACCGTTGAACGAGCCGACGGGGGTGCGGGCAGCGCCGACGATGACGACTTCATCGGACATCGGAAATCCTCCTCGATCCAGCAACCGCCGGTCCACGGCGGAAGTGTCGCCCTGACCATGGGAGCGGCATTGCAGCACTGTCAACCGCACCCTTGTGCCAACATCACGGGCGAGCCCCTGCGACACCGTAGCGGCATTGCACAAAACCGTGGCAGCGCCTGCGAAAAAGACCTATCGTGACGAAATCATGGCGCCCGCACCAACGGGCCGGGGAAGCGCAGGCCAGGGGGAACGATGGCGAAGAACGAACCGGTCACCATCAAGAAATACGCGAACCGGCGGCTCTACAACACGGGAACCTCGACCTACGTCACGCTCGAGGATCTCGCCGCCATGGTCAAGGCCGGGGAGGATTTCCTCGTCTATGATGCCAAGAGCGGCGAGGACATCACGCGCTCGGTCCTGACCCAGATCATCTTCGAGCAGGAGAACAAGGACGGGCAGAACCTGCTGCCGGTATCGTTCCTGCGCCAGCTCATCCGCTTCTACGGCGACAGCATGCAGCTGCTGGTGCCGCGCTATCTCGAACTGTCGATCGACACGCTGTCGAAGGAGCAGGACAAGCTGCGCCAGCAGCTTGCCTCCACGCTCGGCGTCAATCCGCTGGTGGCGCCCTTCGAGCAGCACATCCGCCGCAACATGGAGATGTTCGAGAAGGCCTTCGCCATGTTCTCGCCCTTCGCCAAGCGGGAGGGCACGGAAGCCCCTGCCGGCGAGGCCCAGCCGGCTGAGGACGCACGCAGGCCGTCCGCCACCGCCAAGAGCGATGACATCGACGATCTGCGGGTCCAGCTTGCCGCCATGCAGCAGAAGCTGGATCAGCTGTCACGCAAGTAGGGCGGATCCGCCGCGGCCGCGCTTCAGGCCGGCCGGCGCGGCGCATCCGCCGGCTCGGCGGTGCGCCAGGGACGATCCTCGGTGGCCGGCCCGGTGTGATCGCCCTGCAGGGCATCGCAGCCCAGATCGGCGAGGGTCGTGGCCACGGCCTCGTTCGGCACCCATTCGGCCACGGTCCCGAGGCCCATGTGCCGGGCCAGCTGCAGGAGCGTCGCGACGAAGTGGCGGTCGTCGGCACTGCGGTGGAACTCGGCCACGAACGAGCCGTCGATCTTCACGGCATCGACACCGAGACGACGCAGGTTGCGGAACGATGTATAGCCGGCACCAAAGTCGTCGATCGCCACGCGCGCGCCCGCCTCCCGGACCCGCGCCACGAAGCGGCGGGTCTCGTCAAGATCGGCAATCGCCGTCGATTCGGTGATCTCGACGGTCAGACGCGCGGCCAGCGCGCTGTCCCTGCGCAGCCGGCTGGCCAGCATGTTGACCCAGTTTCTGTCCATGACCGTGGCCGGCGAAACATTGATCGACAGGCGCAGGGCGGGTTCGTCTGCGAGCTCCGCCAGGGCCAGTTCCATCACGCGCTGATCCACCAGCCGGATCAGCCCGAGCCGCTCGGCGAGCGGCACGATGGTGGCGCCGGGCAGCAGCGTCCCGTCCGCCCGGCGCACCCGCAGGAGACATTCGTAGCCCAGCGTACGGCGCGCGGGAGCGGCCTCGACGATCGGCTGGAAGGCCAGCGTCAGCCGGCCATGGTTCAGCGCCGAGACGATCTCGCCGGTGATCCTGAGGTTCTCGCGGCGCGTGTGCTCGCGCTCCGGACTGGGCTGGTAGGCCTCGAAGGCGCTTCGCCTGCGCCCCTTGACCGCGTCGAGCGCCTCCTGGGCGCGCCCGAGCATGGCCGCCAGGGAGCTCGCATGGCGCGGCGCGATCACCCCGCCCATGGTGACGGTGACCGGAATGGGACCGGCCGCAGTGACGAACACATCGTCGCGGACCGCCGCGAGGATGCGCTCGGCTGCCACCCCCATCTCGTCGGGAAGGCAGTTGCGCATCAGGATGCCGAACTTGTTGCCGGACAGGCGTCCGAGCAGGTCGCCCCCCCGCAGGCGCGTGCGGATGCGTCGGCCGACAGCGGCGATGACCTCGTCGGCAATGTCGAAGCCGTAGCACTCGTTGATCTGGCTGAGTCCGTCGATGGCGGCGACGACGAAGCCGATCGATCCGCGCACCTTGATCGCATCCTCGAGCGCGGCCTCCAGCACCTGGCAGAAGCGATGGCGGGACAATTGGCCGGTCAGCGGATCGATCTCGCTCGCCTCGCGCAGCCGTCGTTCGTTCTCGTAACGGTCGGTGATGATCCGCACGGTGCCGTGGGCCTTGAGAGGGCGGCCGTCCGAGGAGGCGAACCAGCGACCGGTATCCTCGATCCAGTGAACGACGCCCGGCTGCGGAACGATGGCATAGGTCACGCAATAGGGAACGCCCTCGCCGCGGTCGACATGGGGCGAGTTGACCACCGCCTCGTAGCGGCCGGCCGGCGATTCCGGCGCCAGAAACTGGGCATAGCCCTTGCCGGATGTGATCCGGTCCAGATCGGCAATGCCGAGCAGGTCGCCGACATTGGCGCTCCAGCTGAGCCGGTCCGACGGCACCGCCCATTCATAGGTCGCCGTGCCGACCGACGAGAGGATGGTGCCCGTCTCGGTCCCGCCCCGAGCCTCCCCGACGGGGGCATCGGTCCCCTGCGATGCGATGGCGACGGGCACGTTCGGGCATCCTCCAGTCCAGCCCTCAATAGGCCGCAAAACCATGAAAGAAACGTGTTGCAATACGGACCGGGGTTCTCCGGGCGCCGTTCTGGCGCCCCAATCGTGAAGCCGCCTCTTCCGTGGTGTGCCGGTTTGGCACAGGCTGCATGGAACAGCGTTTGCGACACGACCCGGACCGGCGATCCAGCCGGCCACATGGGAGCTGACCATGGTCGCGATCGGCAGAGTCTCACGGACCGCTCCGCTGCGCTGGACGCGCCGCAGCGAGACAGGCGAGCGCCAGCGGACGGAAAGCTCCGGCCACGGCTTTCCGGAGATGGTCGCGGGTCTGCCGGCGCTGATCGAAAGCCCGGACGACGGCGGTCGCGCCCTGCGCCCGCGGCCGGCCGCCCCCTTCGTCGCACAGCTGATCGCCAACCGGTTCAACCTGGCGCAGACGCGAAGGCACCGCACAGCCTGTTCGCAGGAAGCCGAGGCCTCCTATCTTTCGGCCGATCCCGATCGGCGCGGCACGGATCCCGGCTGTCTCGTCCGTCGCGACATCTGACCAGCCGCGGCCGCCTCTTCAGTAGCCGAGCGCCTGGCCGTCCTTGCGCGCATCGGAGCCGCCGATCAGGAAGCCGGACCGGTCGATCCGGATCATCTGGCCGCCGCCGATCGGTTTGGTTGCCACCAGCACGTCATGGCCCATTTCCCGCATGGCGGCCATCGTGGCTTCGGGCCAGGTCGGCTCCATGGTGGTCTTGTCGCCCTCGAAGAAGGCCCGCGGCAGGTCGATGGCGGCCTGCGGGTCCATGCCGTTGTCCACCAGGGCCGACACGACGCGCGCATGGCCCGAGGACTGGTAGCTGCCGCCCATCACGCCGAACGAACAGGTCACCTCGCCATTCTCGACCAGCATGGCGGGAATGATGGTGTGCATCGGACGCTTGCCCGGTCCGTAGCCATTGGGATGGCCGTCGTCGAGGTTGAAGCTGCAGCCGCGGTTCTGCAGCAGGATGCCCGTTCCGGGCGTGCAGATCTTCGCCCCGAAATGATGGAAGATGGAATTGATGAACGACACCGCCATGCGGTCGCGGTCGACGATCGTGCAATAGATGGTGTTGGTGCCTGGTGGCGGCGGGATGAGGCGGGGCGTGCGGCGCTTCGGGTCAATCATGGCCGCAAGCCGCCTGGCGAAATCCTTGCTGACCAGATCCTCGACGGAGCACCGCATGTGGGCCGGTTCGCCGATATGGGCGTCCCGTAGCGAATAGGCGAGGCGCGCGGCCTCGACCTCCAGGTGAAGACGCTCGGGCGAGAGCGGGTCGAGCGAGCCGATGTCGAAGCATTCCAGGATGTTCAGGATGATCAGCGCGGTGATGCCCTGCCCGTTCGGCGGCAGCTCGACCACGCCGGTGCCCCGGTAGTCGCCGATCACCGGAGTCTCCACCGTCCCGCGATGCGTGGCAAGATCCTCCAGGGTCATGCGACCGCCCTTGCCGGCCAGCGTTGCCACGATGTCCTCGGCAATCCGGCCTTCGTAGAAGCCCTTCGCCCCCCTCACCGCGATCTCCTCCAGCGTTGCGGCCAGGGCCGGGCTTGCCATGCGCTCGCCCACGCGCGGTGCGCGACCATCGAGCAGATAGTGGCGCGCGCAGCCCGGGTCGCGGGCCAGCGCCGCCGCATCGAACGGCCAGTCAAAGGCGACGCGCGGCGTCACCGGCCATCCCTCGCGGGCATAGCGGATCGCCGGCTGCAGCACCCGCCCGAGATCGAACCGTCCATGCGTGCGCAGGATGGTCTCCCAGGCCTCGACGGCACCGGGCACCGTCACGGCATGGACGCTGTCGGGCGCGATCGCGCTCAGGCCCTCGGCGCGCAGGGCCTCGGCACTGGCGGCCCGCGGCGCACGACCCGAGCCGTTATAGCCCCAGATCGGCTTGCCGGGCCTGGAGACCAGCGCGAAGCAGTCGCCGCCAATGCCGGTCATGTGCGGCTCGACCACCGACATGACGCCGACTGCAGCAATGGCGGCATCCGCAGCGGTCCCGCCGGCCTTCAGGATGTCGAGAGCGGCGGCAGTGGCCAGCGGATGCGAGGTCGCCGCCATGGCCTCGGTGGCGAAGGCAGGCGAGCGTCCCGGCTGGAACAGGTTGCGGATCTGGAAGGTCACGGCCGATCTCCTGCCCGGGTCCGCCCGGATTGATGCGCGCGGCCTGCGCGGCCGCTCCAATGATTGTTTTAAAGCTAACACAAGAGCGCCGACGGTGGCACGTCCCGCGCGCGCGGGCCTTGTGCACGCCCCGCAGGGCTTGACGCAAGCCCACTGCGTCTGGCCCGCTGGAGAACCGCATCGCATCAGGACCGGAGATCGCCATGACCCAGCTCACCCTCGCCCAGGCCCGCACCATCGTCGATGCGGCCCTCGCCTATGGCCGGGACAAGGGCTTCAAGCCGCTGGGCGCCGTGGTGGTCGATGCGCGGGGGGCCCTGCGCATGGCGGCCGTCGAGGATGGCAATGCGCTGCTGCGCGCCGATATTGCCCACGGCAAGGCCTATGGCTGCATCGCCGTCGGTGTCGGTGGGCGCACCCTGAACAAGATGGCGCTGGATCGGCCACATTTCATGGCGGCGCTCGGCGGCCTGACCCGCGACCGCCTCACACCGGTCCCCGGCGGCGTGCTGATCCGCGACAGCAACGATGCCCTGCTGGGCGCGGTCGGCATCTCCGGTGACACCTCCGACAATGACGAACTGGCGGCCATCGCCGGCATCGAGGCGGCCGGTCTGAAGGCCGACACGGGGGCCTGAGGCATCCTCAACGCAGAAGGCCGGCCCTTGCGGGGCCGGCTCCCTGCCTGTCAGTCAGCACGGCCGCGATCGCGACCGCGAGCTCAGTCGTTGGTGGTCGACTTCGGCTTCAGGATCTGCTTGCCGCGATACATGCCGGTCTTCAGGTCGACATGGTGCGGACGGCGCAGATTGCCGGAATCCTTGTCCTCGATATAGGTCGGAGCCTTGATCGCATCGTGCGAGCGGCGCATGCCCCGACGCGAGGGCGAAGTCTTTCTTCTCGGAACGGCCATGGAACTCTCTCCGGCGGGGCCACAGGACCGGGGGGCCCGCGCAGCGTGCTCTAGCGTGAGACGGGCGCCTATACACGCTTTCGCACCGGCATTCCAGAGGCAATCTGAACGCAGCCTGCCGTCAGCCCTTCCACGCGAACTGCAGCAGCAGCGTCCGCTGCAGGAAGGAGAAGTTGTTGTCCGAGACGATGGTCAGGATCGTCTCGCCATCGGCCTCCCGATGCACGGCAAGGCCTTCCATGTTGTCGACCTGCGCGCTCATGTCGCCCGAGACGATGATCGGACCGTCCAGCGTGGCGCCCGGCCGCACGGTGTCGATGGCGATCCGGCGGATGCGGAAGGCAACCCCCCTCAGGGCCGAGAACCAGCGCTCGAGGATCAGGAGGTCGCCATTCGGCAGGAAGGCAAGGTCGGTGATGTCGAAGTCGTTGGTGCGCTTGACGGCAAGCTCGCTCGCCCCGTCGCGGCCGATCAGGAACCCGCGGATGTCGCCAGCCGCGTTGAGGCCGCGCTCGGACAGGGCGAGCAGCGTGCCAGCCAGCGGCGAGGGCCGGGGCAGCACGCCGAGCGCCTCGATCCCGCGGTTCGACGGCAGACGCTGGCCGCCCATCGGCACCGGGATCGGGGTGCCGCGCGCGAGAAAGCCCTCCCGGCCGAAGGCGTCGAAGCGGAAGATGCGATGGGTGCGCTCGACGCCGACCCAGGCCGTGCCGCCCTCGATCCACAGCGACTCGGTATCCCAGTCGCCGGTCGAGGCGAGCGTTCGGCCGCCGGGACCAAGGATGGGCGCCATGCGGGCCTGCGACAGCCCGGCGATCCGCGCGCCTTCCATGTCGATCCGCGCACCGAGCCAGAAGCCCTTGTCGGTCAGTCCCGTCAGCTGTCGGCCGGCCGGGTCGAGCCGGATGGCCGAGAGGCCACCGAAATCGGGATGATCGGACTGCAATTCGAGCCCGCCGCGATAGTCGACCTGGCCAAACCGGGTCCGCTCCGCCTCGCGCGGCAGGAAGCTGTTGACCGGGAACGAGCGGATGGTGATCGGCACCGGTCGCGGCACGGGTCGCGGTTGCGCGACGGCCGCCCCGGCCGTGGCGGCCGAAGCCAGGCCCGCTCCCGCCAGCGCGAGAAGCGCCCGGCGGTCCATCAGGCCACCCGCCGGCGCGCCTGGCCTGCGACCCCACTCTCGCCGGCATGCTCGTCGAACAGCTCGGCGAGCTTCTCGGTCATGGCGCCGCCGAGCTCCTCGGCATCGACGATGGTGACGGCGCGCCGATAGTAGCGCGTGACGTCGTGACCGATGCCGATGGCGATCAGTTCCACCGGCGAGCGGGTCTCGATCTCCTCGATGATCCAGCGCAGGTGCCGTTCCAGATAGTTGCCGGGGTTGACCGACAGGGTGGAATCGTCGACCGGCGCGCCATCCGAGATCATCATCAGGATCCTGCGCTGCTCCGGACGGGCCAGCAGGCGCTTGTGGGCCCAGTCCAGCGCCTCCCCGTCGATATTTTCCTTGAGCAGCCCCTCGCGCATCATCAGGCCGAGATTCTTGCGCGCGCGCCGCCAGGGCGCGTCGGCAGCCTTGTAGATGATGTGGCGCAGGTCATTGAGCCGGCCGGGATTGGCAGGCTTGCCGCTCTGCAACCAGAACTCGCGGGCCTGCCCCCCCTTCCAGGCGCGCGTGGTGAAGCCCAGAATCTCCACCTTGACGCCGCAGCGCTCCAGGGTGCGCGCGAGAATGTCGGCACAGGTTGCCGCCACCGTGATGGGCCGGCCCCGCATGGAACCGGAATTGTCCAGGAGCAGCGTCACCACCGTATCGCGGAAATTGGTGTCGCTCTCCTGCTTGAACGACAGCGCCGCCATCGGGTCCATGATGATGCGCGGCAGGCGGGCAGGGTCGAGGATGCCCTCCTCCAGGTCGAAGTTCCAGGAACGGTTCTGCTGAGCCATCAGGCGGCGCTGCAGGCGGTTGGCAAGACGCGCCACCACCGGGCCGAGATGGGCGAGCTGCTTGTCAAGATAGGCGCGCAGCCGGTCGAGCTCCTCGGAATCGCACAGTTCCGAGGCGTCCACCACCTCGTCGAACCTGGTCGTGAACGGCTTGTAGTCCGGGCCCTTGCGCTCGTTGACCTGGGATTTCGGCCGCCAGGGTTCGCTGGCATCCTCGGCATCACCCAGTTCGTTCTCGTCCGGCAACTCGGCGGTCTCGGCCTCGGAGGCTTCCTGCACGCCCTCGGGCGATTCGTCGGCCATCTCCTCGGCTTCGTCCATCTGCATGCCTTCGGACGATTCCTGATCCTGGCTGTCCGGGCTCTCGCCGGATTCGGGCGCGTCCTGCTCCTGACTGTCGGCGTTGCTGTCGTCGTCATTCTCCTCGTCGGAGCGGCCCTGCTCGTCGCCCATGTCGAGCGAGACCAGGAGATCCCGCACCGCCTTGCCGAAGGCGCGCTGGTTGTTCTCCAGGCCAACCAGCGCCTCGAGATTCTTGCCCGCCTTGGCCTCGATGGTCTCGCGCCACAGCTCGACGATCCTGGCCGCCTCGGCCGGCGCCTTCTGGCCGGTCAGCTTCTCCCGCACCATCAGGGCCAGGGCATCCTCGATCGGCGCATCGGCCTTGTCGGTGATGTCCTCGTACTTGCCCATGCGGTGATAGTGGTCCTCCAGCCGGGCGGTCAGGTTCTGGGCGACGCCCGCCATGCGGTTGGAGCCGATCGCCTCGATGCGGGCGTTCTCCACCGCCTCGAACACGGCGCGCGCCTGCGCGCCCTCGGGCGCCATGGCGCGGTGGACCTTGGCATTGTGGACGGCGAGCCGCAATGCCATGGCATCGCCGTGGCCGCGCACGATGGCCGCGTCACGCGGCGACAGGCGGCGCGGGGGTTCGGGCAGGCGCGCCTTGTCACCGGCTAGACCCGGCTTGTCGGCGGCAAAGGTCACTTCGAGGTCGCGCCGGGCGATGGCGCGCATGCAGGAGGCCACCGACCGCTTGAACGGCTCGGTCGGACTTTCCTTGGGTGTCTGCTTGGCTTTCGAATTGGAACTCACGCCAGATCCTTTTTCAGCCAGATGCGCCGATGTCCGGGCGGAAAGTCCTCCAGCTCCCCGAAGACTTCATAGCCGAGCCGCTGGTAGAAGCCGTCGCCCTGGAACGAGAATGTATCCAGATAGATGTGCTTCGCGCCACGCCTGGCGGCGATGGCCTCGGCTCTCGCCATCAGGTCCGTCCCGATGCCGCAGCCGCGCAGTGCCCCGTCGACCCACAGGAGCTCGACGAAACACCAGGTCCACATCGTAGAGCCGACGAGGCCCCCCCGGATGACCCCGTCGCTATCCTGAACCGACAGGGCGAAGCGCCGCCACTTCGACCTGCCGGCCTTCTCGGTATTGTAGGCGTCGAGGCCACGGGAGAGAACCCGGGCCGTCACCGCCGTGGGGCCACCCTCGACCATGGCAAGGCCGGCGGGGGCCTGCTTCTTCCGGCCGGTCACTACGTGCTCCGCCTAGCTCAGCTCAGCGCCACGTTGACCGCGCTTTCCGGCAGTTCCTGGCCAAAGCAGCGCTGGTAGAACTCGGCGACCAGTGCCCGTTCCAGCTCGTCGCACTTGTTCAGGAAGGTCAGGCGGAAGGCGAAGCCGATATCCTTGAAGATGTCGGCATTCTCGGCCCAGGTGAGCACGGTGCGCGGGCTCATGACCGTTGACAGATCGCCGTTCATGAAGGCGTTGCGCGTCAGATCCGCCACGCGCACCATCTTGTTCACCTGATCGCGGCCCTCCGCCGTCTTGGCGAAGTTCTTGGCCTTGGCGAGGATGATGCCCACCTCGTTGTCATGCGGCAGGTAATTCAGCGTGGTGACGATCGACCAGCGGTCCATCTGCGCCTGGTTGATCTGCTGCGTGCCGTGATAGAGGCCGGTCGTGTCGCCGAGGCCGACCGTATTGGCGGTGGCGAAGAGGCGGAATGCCGGGTGAGGGCGGATGACCCGGCTCTGGTCGAGGAGGGTGAGGCGGCCCGAGGATTCCAGCACGCGCTGGATGACGAACATCACGTCCGGGCGTCCGGCATCATATTCGTCAAAGCACAGCGCGACATTGTGCTGGTAGGCCCAGGGCAGGATGCCATCGCGGAACTCGGTGACCTGCTGGCCGTCCTTCAGCACGATCGCGTCCTTGCCGACGAGGTCGATGCGGCTGACGTGGCTGTCGAGATTGACGCGGATGCACGGCCAGTTCAGGCGCGCCGCCACCTGCTCGATATGGGTGGACTTGCCGGTTCCATGGTATCCGGACACCATCACGCGGCGGTTGTAGGCAAAGCCGGCGAGAATGGCCAGGGTGGTCGCCTTGTCGAACAGGTAGTCGGGGTCGAGATCCGGCACATGGTCGCTGCCCTCGGAATAGGCCGGCACGGTCATGTCCGAATCGATGCCGAAGACCTGGCGCACGGAAAGGGTTGTATCCGGGAGCCCGGACACCTTGTCGGTCTGCACTGTCACGAAGAACCTCCGATGCCGCGCGGGGCGCAGCCAGTCAAATCGTCACGATCGGATGGACCTTACCAGATCGGAATGCGCCGCCGGAAGGGTGCCCTTCGCGGGAAAGCCATTCGCAATTCCGATGGGCGGGATAGGCAGCCCTATAAGGATACGATCAGCAGAAGCCGACGGATTTCAGGTAGTTGTACGCCTGGATGATCTCGCGCAGCTTGTCCTCGCGTGACCGGTCGCCGCCATTGGCGTCCGGGTGCAGGCGCTTGGCCAGTTCCTTGAACCGCGCCTTGATCTCGGCCGCCGTGGCATGGATGTCCAGGTTCAGCGCCTCCAGCGCCTTGCGCTCGGCATTGCGGACCATCCGCCCTTCGGACGGGGCGGGCCGTTCGCTCGCCTGCCGCCATTCCGCCCCGTCGAACAGGCCGAAGGGATCGGCCGCCTTCCGCGGATCGAGGCGCTCCCGGCGGCCGCCGCGGGTCCAGGAATTGACGCCGATGCTCCAGGTCGGACGGTGGCCGGTCAGCGCGTCCTTCTGATAGGCGGCGACCGCGTCATCGCTCATGCCGGCGAAATAGTTGTAGCTGGCGTTGTATTCGCGGACATGGTCCAGGCAGAACCAGAGGAACTCGCCCTCGCGATCGCGGCCGAGCGGCGCCCGGTGCGTCGCCTCGCAGTCGCAACCGCGATGGGCGCACACCCGCATGCCCGGGCGCGCCCGCGTCCGGCGGTCGTCCTCGGGTTTCACGCGGATGCGGTCGAACAGGGGCGATTCGAGCTTCATGGTCCGGCTTCAAGCAAGGCAGCAATTATGGTGTTCGCCGGTTAACGCGACAAGACGAGGGGCGCTCACGAATGCAGGCGGCGCGACTCAGTCCATGCCGAAGCGCAGGGCCGCCGCGGCGGCGGCCGGCCCGACCACCGCGCTGACGAGCGTGATCGCCGCCAGGAGGGCGAAAGGTTCGGCAAAGGGCATCGGCCCGACGATGGCCGCCTGGGTTGCCGCCACGCCGAAGATCAGCACCGGAATGGTCAGCGGCAGGACGAGAATGGCCATCAGCAGGCCGCCGCGCCGGAGACTGACCGCGAGCGCCGCCCCCACGGTGCCGATCAGCGTCAGCGCGGGTGTTCCCACCAGCAGGGTCAGCACCACCACGCCCATGGCCGCCGGCGGAACGTTCAGGAACAGGCCGAGCAGCGGTGCCGCCACCACCAGCGGCAGGCCGGTGGCCAGCCAGTGCGCCGCCGCCTTGACGGCGACCACGGCGAACAGCGGCACCGGCGCATTGACGATGAGATCCAGCGACCCGTCGTCGGCATCGGCCTGGAACAGCCGGTCCAGGCCCAGAAGGGTGGCAAGAAGCGCGCCGATCCACAGGATGGCCGGCCCGATGCGGGCCAGAAGGTTCATGTCCGGGCCGACACCGAAGGGCACGATGGTGACGACCGACAGGAAGAAGATCACGCCGATCATCGCCCCGCCGCCGATGCGCACGGCAAGCCTGAGGTCGCGCAGGAACAGGGCGGCAAGCGGCCCCCTCACGGTGCGCTCCCGATGACGAGGTCGCGGGCGGGAATGCCCAGCGGTCCGTGGGTTGCCGCCATCACGATGCCACCCGCCGCCACATGCTCGGCCATCAGGGCAGCCAGCTCTGCCTGGCTCGCCCGGTCGAGCGCGGCGGTCGGTTCATCGAGCAGCCAGAGTGGGCGGGAGACGGTCAGGAGGCGGGCGAGTGCCAGGCGCCGTCGCTGGCCGGCCGACAGATAGGCCGCCGGCAGATCGGCGAGATGGCCAAGACCGAGCCGCGCGAGCGCCGCCTGCGGCGGCAACCCGCCGCCTCCGAGAAAGTCGGTCCAGAAACCGAGATTCTCGGCCACGGTCAGCGCCTGCTTGAAGGCGTCCTGATGGCCGCAATAGTGGGCCTGTTCGCCGATCCGGGCTTCCGCATCGCCGCCCTCCAGCACCAGGGAGCCGGCCGCCACCGGCACAAGCCCGGCGATCAGCCTGAGCAGGCTCGACTTGCCCGCTCCGTTCGGACCGACCACCTGAATCGCCTCGCCGGCGCCAACCGAAAAGGACAGATCCGAGAAGATGATCCGGCCGCCGCGCAGACAGGTCAGGGCGTCGGCTTTGAGCAGCATGCGGGGGCCTGGTCCTTGACCGACGAAAGGGTGAGTTGCGCGAACGCCAGCACGGCTTCTAACCATATGGCGGGCTGATTGGAATCCCTCTATAAGGCGCGCCATCGGCCGCGCGCTCCTCCCGTCACCCGACGCTATCGCCCTGGGCGCGATCCGGCCTCCGGAACGAGGGGATCATCGCCACATGTCGCTCGACAGCTTCAAGTCCCGCAAGACGCTCAAGGTCGGCACCAAGAGCTATGTCTATTTCAGCCTGAAGGAGGCTGAGAAGAACGGACTGAAGGGCATTTCGGCGCTTCCCTTCTCGATGAAGGTTCTGCTGGAGAATCTGCTGCGCGCCGAGGATGGCCGCTCCGTCACCAAGGCCGATATCGAGGCCGTTGCGGCCTGGCTGAAGGATCGGGGCAAGGCCGGCAAGGAGATCGCCTTCCGTCCGGCCCGCGTGCTGATGCAGGACTTCACGGGTGTTCCCGCCGTGGTGGACCTCGCCGCCATGCGCGACGCCATGAAGGCGCTCGGTGGCGACCCGCAGAAGATCAATCCGCTGGTGCCGGTCGATCTTGTCATCGACCACTCGGTCATCGTCGACGAGTTCGGCAGCCCCAAGGCGTTCAAGAAGAACGTGGAGCTGGAATATGCCCGCAACGGCGAGCGCTACCGCTTCCTGAAATGGGGCCAGCAGGCCTTCAAGAACTTCTCCGTGGTGCCGCCCGGCACCGGCATCTGCCATCAGGTCAACCTGGAATATCTCGCCCAGACCGTCTGGACGCGGAAGGAGAAGGTGAAGAAGACCGTCCGCGGCAAGACCGTGTCCCAGACGGTCGAGGTCGCCTATCCGGACACGCTGGTGGGCACCGACAGCCACACCACCATGGTCAACGGCCTGGCCGTGCTTGGCTGGGGCGTCGGCGGCATCGAGGCGGAGGCCGCCATGCTCGGCCAGCCCCAGTCCATGCTGCTGCCCGAGGTGATCGGCTTCAAGCTGACCGGCCGGCTGAAGGAAGGCGTGACCGCCACGGACCTGGTGCTGACCGTCACCCAGATGCTGCGCAAGAAGGGCGTCGTCGGCAAGTTCGTCGAGTTCTACGGCCCCGGCCTGAACAACATGACGCTGGCCGACCGGGCGACGATCGCCAACATGGCCCCCGAATATGGCGCCACCTGCGGCTTCTTCCCCATCGATGACGAGACCCTCAACTACCTGACCACGTCCGGCCGCAAGGCCCAGCGCATCGCCCTGGTGGAGAAATATGCCAAGGCCCAGGGGCTGTTCCGCACGCGCTCGACGCCCGATCCGGTGTTCACCGACACGCTGGAACTGGACCTTGGCGAGGTGGTGCCGTCGATGGCCGGGCCGAAGCGGCCCGAGGGCCGCGTCGCGCTGGAGGCGGTGGCCGCCGGCTTCGCCGCTGCCATGGAGAGCGACTACAAGAAGGCGGCCGAGATGGGCCGGCGCGTGAAGGTCGAGGGCCGCGACTTCACCCTCGGCCATGGCGATGTGGTGATTGCCGCCATCACCTCCTGCACCAACACCTCCAATCCGGCCGTGCTGTTCGCCGCCGGCCTGCTTGCGCGCAATGCGGTGGCCAAGGGCCTGAAGTCGAAGCCCTGGGTGAAGACCTCGCTCGCGCCCGGCTCGCAGGTGGTCGCCGAATATCTCGCCAATTCGGGGCTCCAGAAGGATCTCGACAAGCTCGGCTTCAATCTGGTCGGCTTCGGCTGCACGACCTGCATCGGCAATTCCGGCCCGCTTCCGGCCGAGATCTCCAAGGCCATCAATGACAACGGCCTGATTGCTGCGGCGGTCCTGTCCGGCAACCGCAATTTCGAGGGCCGCGTTTCGCCTGACGTGCAGGCGAACTATCTGGCCTCGCCGCCGTTGGTG
Source organism: Phreatobacter sp. (assembly GCA_046295035.1). Taxonomy (GTDB): domain Bacteria; phylum Pseudomonadota; class Alphaproteobacteria; order Rhizobiales; family Phreatobacteraceae; genus Phreatobacter. Next base: position 4,854 of record JBKBOA010000030.1, on the reverse strand, counting down.
GTCGCCTATGCCCTCGCCGGCTCGGTCAACCTGGACCTGACCAGGGAACCGATTGGCACCGACAAGAAGGGCAACCCGGTGTTCCTGCGCGACATCTGGCCCTCGTCCAAGGAGATCCAGGCCTTCATCGCCAAGCACGTCACCAAGAAGCTGTTCAAGGAGAAATATGCCGACGTGTTCAAGGGCGACGCCAACTGGGCCAAGGTGAAGGCGCCAACCGGCCAGACCTATGCCTGGGACGACAAGTCCACCTATGTGCAGAACCCGCCCTACTTCGTCGGCATGGGCATGAAGCCGGCCCCGGTCAGCGACATCCAGGGGGCCCGCATCCTCGCCCTGCTCGGCGACAAGATCACCACCGACCACATCTCGCCGGCCGGCTCCATCAAGGCGGCAAGCCCGGCGGGCAAGTACCTCCTCGACCACAATGTCCAGGTGGCCGACTTCAACCAGTACGGCACGCGCCGCGGCAACCACGAGGTCATGATGCGGGGCACCTTCGCCAATATCCGCATCCGCAATCACATGATGGGCCCGAACGGTCGCGAGGGCGGCTACACCATCCACTATCCCTCCAAGGAGGAAATGCCGATCTACGACGCCGCCATGAAGTATGCGGCCGAGAAGGTGCCGCTCGTGGTCTTTGCCGGCGTCGAATACGGCAACGGCTCCTCGCGCGACTGGGCGGCCAAGGGCACCAACCTGCTCGGCGTGCGCGCCGTCATCGCCCAGTCCTTCGAGCGCATCCACCGTTCCAACCTGGTCGGCATGGGCGTGGTGCCGTTCACCCTGGAGGAGGGCACGACCTGGGCCTCGCTCGGGCTGAAGGGCGATGAGACGGTTACCATCAAGGGGCTCGACAAGGTCAAGCCGCGCCAGAAGATGGAGGCCGAGATCACCTATTCCGACGGGAAGGTGAAGAAGGTGCCCATCCTGTGCCGCATCGATACGCTGGATGAGATCGAGTACTTCAAGAACGGCGGCATCCTGCACTACGTCCTGCGCGACCTCGCGGCCTGACCGGCTTCGGTGCGCGCCCGCTGTCCGGCCGCGCATCCTGCGGACGGCTCTCACGCCTGATTGTGCAATTCTCAACCAAGCGTGAGTAGCCTTCCGGCCGAGGCCCGATCATATGGGCTTCATGGCAACGAAAGGACACGATCGGGGCGGTTGGTGATGCGTCGGGCGGGAACATGGGGGCTTGCGGCCCTGGCATTTGCCGTGTGGGCGCCCCTGGCCGTCCATGCCGCAGATCGTCCCCGCGCCGTGCTGGAACTGTTCACCAGCCAGGGCTGCTCGTCCTGCCCGCCGGCCGATCGCAACCTGTCGCGCATTGCCGATCAGCCCGGCATCATCGCGCTGACCCTGCCGGTCGATTACTGGGACTATCTCGGCTGGCGCGACACGCTCGCCCGGCCCGCCCATGCCAAGCGGCAGAAGGCCTACAGCTACGTGCGCGGCGACCGGCAGGTCTATACGCCGCAGGTCATCATCAATGGCGCCGCCCATGCCATCGGTTCGGACTGGCCGGCGGTCGAGCGGGGCATGACCCAGACCGGGTCCCAGTCGGGCGTGCTGACCGTTCCGGTCTCCATGACCGTCTCCGGCGACACCCTGTCGATCACTGTTGCGGCCCAGCACAATGGCCTGGTCAGCGCCGAGAATCCCGCGACCGTCACCCTGTTCGGGGTGTCCGCACAGGAACCGGTGGAGATTACCCGCGGCGAAAACCGCGGGCAGACCGTGATGTACCGCAACGTGGTCCGATCGAACTACGCGCTCGGCGAATGGACAGGGGAGGCCCGCACCTTCGTCGTGAGCATCCGTGAGCGCGTGGCGGCCGGTTGCCAGCGGGCGGTGGTGCTTGTGCAGGCCGGCTCCTATCGCCGGCCGGGACCGATCGTCGGGGCCACGATGGCGCAGATCCTGCCCGGCATGTAGGCTCGCCGCGCCCGGTCGCGCGGGGCGGTAACCGGAAGAAGGGCGGCGAGGGCCTCCGGCCCGGCCAGGCCGTTCAGGCCGCCGCCAGCCAGACCAGGTCCGGCGCGACGATGCCGGGAACCTCGTCCTCGTCGATCCGCTGGATCGCGTCCACGCAGACCAGGGTCTCGGCGCTCAGCGGACAGGCGCCCCGGCGGACCAGCTCGCGGGCCACGGAACGCCGCACGCAGAGCGCGGCCGTCGCCTCGGCATCGGCCTCGACGAAACGAGTGGCAGCGAAGGCCGATCCGGTCGCAATGCGGGGCTCGCCGCGCGCTTCACACCGAAACCCGGGCATCGTTCCTGTCCTTTTCCTCCGCCGCACTCAATCACCACGAAGTTGATCGAATCTTGACGGAATCGCTTAACCAATGGCGCGCATCACTCGCGCTCCTTGCGGTGAGTGTCGCGGCACGAGGTATCGGTTCGATGGCTGAACGGGTTCTGAATGAGTCCCCCCTGTTTCTGACCCGCCGGCTGCTGCTGGCAGGCAGCGGACCGGCGCTGCTCCTTGCCGGCTGCTCGGCCCCGCCGCCGGTCGTCCAGCAGCCGAGCTTCTATCGCAATCTGGCCGAGGCAGGCGCGCGTGTGGACGCGGCCATGGCCGCCGAGATGATCTCCGGCTTCCGCCGCAACAACGGGCGCGGCCCCCTGTCGGTCGATCCGGTGCTCATGACGGTGGCCGAGGCCCAGGCCAGCGCCATGGCCAGTGCCGATCAGGTCGGCGTGCGCACCGGCCCGGTCGGGGCGCGGCTCACGTCGGCCGGCTATCGCCATCGCACGGCGGTCGAGAACACATCCGCCGGGTATCTTACCCTCGCCGAGGCCTTTTCGGGCTGGCGCGATTCCCCGCCCCATCGGGCCAACATGCTGAACCCGGCCGTCTCGCGCCTCGGCATCGCCACCGGCTTCCGGCCGGGCTCGCGCTACCGGGTGTTCTGGGCCATGGTGCTGGCCGAACCGGTTGCCGCGGCCTGATCAGGTCGGATCGCCCGAGGCCAGATACCAGTCGCGGATGGCCCGGCCCTGCATGAAGACGATCTCCGGCCGGGCCAGCAGCGCGTCGAGCAGGGCTTCCAGAACCGCGATCCGGTGCGGCACGCCCATGATGTAGGGGTGGATGGCAAAGCCCATCACCCTGGCACCCCCATGGGGCCCGCGGCTCACGGCTTCCGCGATCAGCCGGTCGGCCTGCGCCAGCGTCCGGTCGAGGAACTCGCGCGCCGGGTGGTGCTGGATCATGATGGTGGGAATGTCGTTGAGCTCCACCGAATAGGGCATGGTCAGCACCGTGCCGGCCGCTGTCCTGAGCCGCGCCGGCCGGTCATCCACCACCCAATCGGCGATATAGCCGATGCCGGCCTCGGCCAGGTGGTCGGCCGTCTCGAGCGTTTCGGTCAGGCCCGGCCCCAGCCAGCCGACCACCGGCTCGCCCGTGAAGGCCGATAGCGTCGCCACGGTCTGGCGGATCATTGCCGGCTGGTCCTCGATCCGGTGGGTCGGCACCTGGTGCCAGCCATGCCCCATGAACTCCCAGCCGTCATCGCGCGCGGCCGCCGCGATGCGCGGATAATCCATCGCCACCGAGCCGTTGATCGACAGCGTTGGGCGGATGCCGCGCCGCCCGAAGGCCTCCCGGAAGCGCCAGAAGCCAACGCGCATGCCGTATTCGTGCCAGGCCCAGTTGGCGATGTCGGGCTGGAACGCCGCTCCCGTCGGCGCCACCAGCACCTGCCGGGGCATCGGATTCTCGATCCGCCAGTTCTCGACATTCACCACCGGCCACACGGCCAGCGCCTTGCCGTCCGGCAGGTCGATGCGCGGCCGGTCGATGGCGGCGGTATAGGCAAGGCGCTGCTCGGGACGCATGGTTGCCGGCGACCCGTTGCTCAAGCGGCCTTCCTGCCGTGGTGGCTGTGCAGCTTGGCACCGAGCACCCGGCGGATGGCGTTGAACTCCGGACTTGCCACGTCGCGCGGGCGCGGCAGGGTCAGGGGATTGTCACTCTCGATCCGCCCCGGCCCCGGCGTCATGACCACCACGCGGTCGGCGAGGAAGATCGCCTCCTCGATGGAATGGGTGACGAAGACGACGGTGAGACCGGTGCGTTCCCAGATGTCCAGCAGTTCGTCCTGGAGGCGTTCGCGTGTCATGGCATCGAGCGCCCCGAAGGGCTCGTCCATCAGCACGATCTCGGCATCGTTGGCCAGCACGCGGGCGATGGCCACGCGCTGCTTCATGCCGCCGGAGAGCTGGTGCGGATAGGCATTGGCGAACCTGGTCAGGCCGACCAGCTCCACGAACCTGTCAACGGTCTCCCGGACCACGCTCCTGGCCAGACCGCGCGCGGTCGGCCCGAAACCGATATTGTCGCGCACCGACAGCCAGGGAAACAGCGCATAGTCCTGGAACACCATGCCGCGGCTCGGGTCCGGGCCCTTGATCGGCGTGCCCCACATCAGCGCCTCGCCGGCAGTCGGCTGCTCGAATCCGGCGATGATCCTGAGCAGCGTTGACTTGCCGCAGCCGGAGGCACCGATCAGGCAGACGAACTCGCCCTTGCGGATCGCGATCGTGGCATCGGACAGGGCATGAATGGTCTGGTCCTGCAGCTGGAAGACCTTGGAGACCTGCCGGATCTCGATGATGGGGGTTTTCGATTCAGCCATGATGGGTCGGGCTCCAGGCCAACAGGCGATTGCCGATCAGCACCACGATGCGATCGGAGATGTAGCCGGCAATGCCGATGATGATCATGCCGCAGATGACGAGTTCGGTGCGCGACAGCGTGCGGCCGTCCATGATGACGGCGCCGAGTCCCTCCGGGACGCCGGTCATCTCGCCGACCACGATGACGAACCAGGCAAGGCCGAG
>JBKBOA010000029.1:0-38326 GCA_046295035.1 Phreatobacter sp. | reverse complement strand
CCGGCCGGGTCAGCGCGCCTGCCGTGCGCCCCGAGCGCCAGCTGGCCGACGCCCCGAGCCGCGGCCGCCTGACCGTCACCAATGCCCTCGACGACGGGTCCGAGCGCATGCGCTCGGAAGCCTCGTTCCGCCGGCGCGTGCAGCGCATGACCGGCCGGCGGCAGACCGAGCAGAAAGAGAAGATCATGCGCGAGGTGACGATCCCCGAGACGATCACCATTGCGGACCTTGCCAACCGCATGTCCGAGCGGGCCGTCGACATCATCCGCATGCTGATGAAGCAGGGCGCGATGCACAAGATCACCGATGTGATCGACGCCGATACGGCCCAGCTCATCGCCGAGGAGCTCGGCCACACGGTCAAGCGTGTCGCCGAATCCGACGTCGAGGAAGGCCTGTTCGACAGCCCGGATCCGGAGGAGATGCTGGAGCCGCGCGCGCCGGTGGTCACCATCATGGGCCATGTCGATCACGGCAAGACCTCGCTGCTCGATGCCCTGCGCAAGACCAATGTGGTCTCCGGCGAGGCCGGCGGCATCACCCAGCATATCGGCGCCTATCAGGTGCAAACGCCGCTCGGCGGTCTCGTCACCTTCATCGACACCCCCGGCCACGCGGCCTTCACGGCCATGCGTGCCCGTGGCGCCAAGGTGACCGACATCGTCGTGCTGGTGGTGGCGGCCAACGACTCGGTCATGCCGCAGACGGTGGAGGCCATCAATCACGCCAAGGCCGCCAAGGTTCCGCTGATCGTGGCGATCAACAAGATCGACCTGCCGGATGCGCGACCGGAGAAGGTCAAGACCGACCTGCTCCAGCACGAGGTGCAGCTGGAGAGCCTCGGCGGCGACGTGCTGGAGGTGGAACTGTCGGCCAAGACCGGCGAGGGCCTCGACAAGCTCCTCGAGCTGATCCAGCTGCAGGCCGAGGTGCTGGAGCTGAAGGCCAATCCGTTCCGTCTGGCCGAGGGCACCGTCATCGAGGCCAAGCTCGACCGCGGCCGGGGCCCGGTCGCGACCGTGCTGATCCAGCGCGGCACCATGCATCCCGGCGACATCATCGTGGCCGGCGCCGAATGGGGCCGCGTGCGCGCCCTCATCAACGACAAGGGCGAGACCGTCGACGGTGCCGGACCTTCGGTTCCGGTCGAGGTTCTCGGCTTCAACGGCACGCCCGAGGCCGGCGACCGCGTGGCGGTGGTCGAGACCGAGGCGCGCGCCCGCGAGATCGCCGACTATCGCCAGGCTCTCAAGCGCGAGAAGGCCGCCGCCCGCCTCGGCGCCGGTCGCAGCCTCGTCGACATGATGAGCCAGCTCAAGTCGGGCGCCGGCAAGAAGGAGTTCCCGCTCATCGTCAAGGGCGACGTGCAGGGTTCCGTCGAGGCCATCGTCGGCGCGCTCGCCAAGCTCGGCAACGACGAGGTGGCGGCCCGCGTCATCCTGTCGGGTGTCGGCGGCATCACCGAAAGCGATGTCGGCCTCGCCCAGACCGCGGGCGCCGTCATCATCGGCTTCAACACCCGCGCCCACAAGGAAGCGCGGGCGGCGGCCGAGCAGGCGGGCATCGAGATCCGCTACTACAACATCATCTATGACCTGGTGGACGACATCAAGGCCGCCATGTCCGGCCTGCTGGCGCCCGAACTGCGCGAGACCATGCTGGGCAATGCCGAGATCCTGGAGGTGTTCAACATCACCAAGGTCGGCAAGGTGGCCGGCTGCCGCGTCACCGATGGCCGTGTCGAGCGCGGCGCCAATGTGCGCCTCATCCGCGACAACGTGGTCATCCACGAGGGCAAGCTGTCGACGCTCAAGCGCTTCAAGGACGAGGTCAAGGAGGTCCAGGCCGGCCAGGAATGCGGCATGGCCTTCGAGAACTACCAGGACATCCGCGCCGGCGACATCATCGAGTGCTACCGGATCGAGGAGATCAAGCGCTCGCTGTGAGGCGAGCGCCCGCTCCCGGACCGAAAAAGGGGCGGCCCCGCGCGGGGCCGCCCCTTTCATGTGGGGAGGGTGCGGATCCGCCGGGCGGGCTTCCTCACACCACCTTCAGGCTGATCTCGCCGAGGCCGTCCACCGCCGCCACCATGGTCTGGCCGCGCGTCACCGCGCCGACCCCCTCGGGCGTGCCGGAGAAGATCACGTCGCCGGGGCAGACCTCGAAATAGGTCGAGAGGAACGCGATCTGCTCGGCCACCGACCAGATCATGTCGGCCAGATCGGCCTTCTGCTTGACCACGCCGTCGACGGTCAGCGACAGCGGCCCCTTGTCCTTGTGGCCGACCATGGCGACCGGATAGAGGGGTCCGACCGGGCCGGACAGGTCGGACGACTTGCCGAGCTCCCAGGGGCGTTTCAGGGCCTTCGCCTCGTCCTGCAGGTCGCGGCGGGTCATGTCGAGCCCGACCGCATAGCCGAACACGCAGTCGAGCGCCTTCTCCACGGGAATGTCCCGGCCGCCGCCCGACAGCGCCACGACCATTTCCAGCTCGAAATGGTAGTTGGAGGTCTTGGGAGGATAGGGATGGTCGACGGTCACGCCATGGGGGACCGGCTGCAGGACGTCGGCGGCCTTGTTGAAGAAGAACGGCGGCTCGCGCGTCGGGTCGCCACCCATCTCGCGGGCATGGGCGGCATAGTTGCGACCGACACAATAGACCCGGCGCACCGGGAACAGCTTGTCGGTCCCGACGACCGGCAGTGCCGGACGGGGGGCGGGTTCAAAGACGTAGGACAAATCAGCGCTCCGCAGGCGATCGGGCCGGCGCCCGCAGGGGCCGGCAGTGGTGTTGAGGACGGGCGCAAGCTAAACTCGTCCGATCAAATGTCCATGGCTCAGAGGCTCATGTCGCATACCGAAAAGCGGGATCTCGCCCCGCTCCCGAAGCTGGCGCTGGAAATGGGCCCGCTGGTCATCTTCTTTCTGGTCAATTCCTATGGCGACCGCTGGTTCGGCATCGCCGCGACCCAGCGGCTGTTCCTGGCCACCGGCGTGTTCATCGTGGCCGTGCTGGTCTCGCTTGCCGTGACCTGGAGCCTGGTGCGCAAGCTGCCCGTGATGCCGCTGGTCTCGGCCGTGGTGGTCACGGTCTTCGGCGGCCTCACCCTCGTCCTGCACGACGAGCTGTTCATCAAGCTGAAGCCCACCATCGTCAACACGCTGTTCGGCCTCGTCCTGCTCTGGGGTGTGCTCACCGGGCGCAATCTGCTGAAGATCGTGCTCGATTCGGTCTTTGACCTGACGGAGGAGGGCTGGCGGCGGCTGACCTGGCGCTGGAGCCTGTTCTTCTTCGTGCTGGCCGCCCTCAACGAGGTGGTCTGGCGCACCCAGACCACCGATTTCTGGGTCGCCTTCAAGGTCTGGGGCATCATGCCGCTCACCATGGCCTTCGCCCTTGCCCAGATGCCGCTGATCATGCGCCACGACGCCAGCGCCGGCGGCCAGGAAAGCCGCTGATCGCCCGCGCCGGGCTTCCACCGGCGCTGGCCTGGCGATAGAACCCCGCCGTCACCAGCCGGAAGGTCCGCTTGCCCCGCGCCGCCCTCATCGCCGCCGTCTTCGTCCTCGCCGTCGCGATGGCCGTCCTCGCCATCTTTCCCGAGGATGACCTGGTGGTCGCGCGCTGGTTCTACGCGCCGGATCGGGGCTTCTGGCTGGCCGATCACGGCTGGGCGCGCTTTCTGCGGCACGTCAGCATGTGGCCGACCATCGCCTTCGGGATTGCCGCGCTCGTCTCGCTGGTCCAGCACATCCTGCTGCCCCGCTCGCGCCAGTTCATGAGCGCGCGCGCCGCGCTGTTCCTGACGGCGACCGTGCTGGCGGCCCCGGTCATCCTGGTCAATGGCCTCCTGAAGGAGCACTGGGAGCGGGCCCGTCCCGTCCACATCGTCGAGTTCGGCGGGCAGGGCAGCTTCACGCCGTGGTGGCGGCCGGGCGACGGGCGCTCCTGCACCACCAACTGCTCGTTCATATCGGGCGAATCGTCGGGCGCAGCCTGGCTCGCCGCCCCCGCGCTGCTCGCCCCGCCTGCCGTGCGGCCGGCGGCCCTGGCCGCGGTTGCGGTCTATACGGTCGCCATCTCGGTGCTGCGCATGGGCTTTGGCGGTCACTTCCTGTCCGACACGCTGATGGCGGCGCTCGTGACCCTGCTCATCGTTGCCCTCGGCTGGCATCTGGTGTTCCGGCGTGGACCGGACGAGGCCGCTCTCGCCGCCCGGCTCGCGGCCATCGGGGCGCCGCTGCGCCGGCTGGCCGGGCGCGGAAACTGAACGCCCTGCGCCGGCTCGCTTGCCACCGGCACGGCGCTTCTTTATGCGAGGCGGCCAGGCAACTGCCCACCCGGAAAGCCCACACGGAAAGCCCTCATGGCCGCGCAGAAAACCGTCAAGAAGGTCGTCCTCGCCTATTCCGGCGGCCTCGACACCTCGATCATCCTGAAATGGCTGCAGACCACCTATGGCTGCGAGGTCATCACCTTCACCGCCGATCTCGGCCAGGGCGAGGAGCTGGGCCCGGCGCGCGACAAGGCGCTGCTGCTCGGCATCAAGCCGGACAACATCTTCATGGATGACCTGCGCGAGACCTTCGTGAAGGACTACGTGTTCCCGATGTTCCGCGCCAATGCCCTGTATGAGGGCCTCTACCTGCTCGGAACCTCCATCGCCCGTCCGCTGATCGCCAAGCGTCAGATCGAGATCGCCGAGCAGATGGGCGCCGACGCCGTCTCCCATGGCGCCACCGGCAAGGGCAATGACCAGGTCCGCTTCGAGCTGACCTATTACGCGCTGAAGCCCGACGTGACCGTGATCGCTCCCTGGCGGGAGTGGGATCTGTCCAGCCGCACGAAGCTGATCCAGTTCGCCGAGGCGCACCAGATCCCGATCGCCAAGAACAAGCGCGGCGAGGCCCCCTTCTCGGTCGATGCCAACCTGCTGCACGCCTCCTCCGAGGGCATGGTGCTGGAAGACCCGGCCGAGGAAGTGCCGGATTATGTCTATTCCCGCACCGACGACCCGGAGAACGCCCCCGACAAGCCGACCTACATCACCATCGACTTCAAGGAGGGCGACGCAGTCGGCATCGACGGCAAGGCCCTGTCCCCGGCGGCGCTGCTGACGAAGCTGAACGAGCTCGGCAAGGTCAATGGCATCGGCCGCCTCGACCTGGTCGAGAACCGCTTCGTCGGCATGAAGTCGCGCGGCATGTACGAGACGCCCGGCGGCACCATCCTCTACTTCGCCCACCGGGCCATCGAGAGCATCACGCTGGACCGCGGCGCGGCCCACCTGAAGGACGAGCTCATGCCGAAATATGCCGAGCTCATCTATAACGGCTTCTGGTTCTCCCCCGAGCGGGAGATGCTGCAGGCCCTCATCGACAAGTCCCAGCAGTTCGTCACCGGCACGGTCCGGCTGAAGCTCTACAAGGGCAATGTCATCGTGGTCGGCCGCGAGAGCCCCTATTCGCTCTATGACAAGGAGCTGGTGACCTTCGAGGAGGGCGCGGTGGCCTATGACCATCGCGACGCCGAGGGCTTCATCAAGCTGAACGCCCTGCGCCTGCGCACGCTGGCCCAGCGCCGGAAGAAGCTGGGCCTCTAGGGGTTGCAGCCTTGCACGGGGAACAAGGCCGGGGCGACCCGGCCTTTTTCACGCGCTCGAGGGCGGCGATCACCGCGCGGCGGCCGAGCCGGTCTTCGGCCCGGGCTGGCCGACGCAGCCATGGAAGCGGTTGGCGGGCCGCGTCAGCCGGTGGGCATCGGCGCCGGCGCCCTGGTGGGTGCCGTACTCGGCGACCGTGCGCATCGAGGGGGCGGCGAGGTGCGCGGCGGCGGCCAGGGGGGAGGCATGAACCTGGCAGGCGAAGCCGGCGATCGTCGACACGGCCGCGGCGGCCAGCAGGGTGAGAGCCGACTTCCGAATGCCGATCGCTGCAAACATGGCTCGCCTCCCCGGTTCAGGCTCCGCGGCAAGGCGCCGCGAAGTGACCATGGGTCGCAGAACAGGGTCCAAAGGTTCAGGAGCAGCGCGACCATGCGGACCTCCCGGTGCAGGCGATAACGGGGAGCGGAAAGGACGGCGCCCGGCCGGGGTTTCCCCCGCCGGGCGCAGCTTTCCAACATAGCGCAAACCTACCAGACCAGCGTAACGCTGTCAAGGCATGTTTTCATGAAAAAGGATCATTGTCCGTCCGTCCTGGGCGGCCGGCGCGCGGCCTGAAGGATGCGCTAGCCGAGCGCCTTCAGCCAGCGCCGCGCCTGGGCCCTGACATTCTTCGGCGCGGTGCCGCCATAGCTCACCCGGCTGGCGACCGACCTTGCCACCGACAGCACCGAGAACACGTCGGCGGTGATGCGCTTGTCCACGCTCTGCATGTCGGCGAGCGACAGCTTGTGCAGTGGCACGCCCTTCTGCGCGGCCAGCCCCACCGCCTTCGCCGCGATGTGGTGGCTTTCGCGGAACGGGATGCCGAGGCTGCGCACGCACCAGTCGGCGAGGTCGGTCGCGGTCGAATAGCCCTGGCCGGCGGCCTTCTTCATGGTGGCCGCATTGGCGCGCATGTCGCGCACCATGCCGGCTGTGGCGGCGATCGCCAGCGACAGCGAGGCGAGCGCGTCCATGGTCGGCTCCTTATCCTCCTGCATGTCCTTCTGGTAGGTCAGGGGCAGGCCCTTCAGCACCACGACGATGGCGTTGAAGGCGCCCAGGATGCGGCCGACCTTGGCGCGCACCAGTTCGGCGGCGTCCGGATTGCGCTTCTGCGGCATGATCGAGGAGCCGGTGGAGAAGGCGTCCGAGAGCGTCACGAAGGAGAAGGGCGAGGAGCACCAGATGACGATCTCCTCGGCGAGGCGGGACAGGTGCACGGCCGTGATGGTGGCTGCCGCCAGCACCTCCATGACGAAGTCGCGGTCGGCGACCGAATCGAGCGAATTGGCCGTGGGCCGATCGAAGCCCAGCGCCTTTGCCGTCATGTGGCGGTCGATGGGGAAGGAGGTGCCGCACAGCGCCGCCGCCCCCAGCGGGCTCTCGTTGAGGCGCCGGCGTGCATCGGCAAGGCGGCCGCGGTCGCGCCCGACCATCTCCACATAGGCCATGAGGTGGTGGCCGAAGGTGGTCGGCTGGGCCACCTGGAGATGGGTGAAGCCGGGCATGACGGTCGCAGCTTCCGCGAGGGCCTTCTCGGCCAGGGCCTTCTGGAGATCCTTCAGCTGGGCGTCGAGCCCGTCGATGGCATCGCGCACCCACAGGCGGAAGTCGGTCGCCACCTGGTCATTGCGGGAACGGGCCGTGTGGAGGCGGCCGGCGGGCGCGCCGATGATCTCGGCGAGCCGGGCCTCCACGTTCATGTGGATGTCCTCGAGGCTCCGGCGGAAGGTGAAGGTGCCGGCCTCGATCTCGGCGAGCACCTGGTCGAGGCCCCTGGTGATCGCGGCTTCGTCATCGCGGCTCACGATGCCTTGAGCGGCCAGCATGGCCACATGGGCTTTCGAGCCGGCGATGTCCTGCCTATAGAGACGCTTGTCGAAGTCGATCGAGACGTTGATGTCCTCCATCACGGCGGCCGGGCCGGAAGCGTAGCGGCCGCCCCACATGGTGTTGCCGGCTTTGTCGGCTGTGGTCATCGTCTCGTCCTCGGGAAACGGAGATCAGGGATTTGGCGCGTGCCGCACCATTCGTCCTCGTTGCCGGCGTGATCGGGCTCCTCGCCGGCGCTGCGGCCTTCTACTGGACCGGGGGCCTGTCAGGCAATGCAGCCAGCGCAGACTGCGCCCCGGCCCGGGAGGTGGCGGGCCGCATGGCGCCGCTGGCGCGCGGCGAGGTGGCCGCCTTCAGGGTGACCGAGCGGCCGGCCCCGGTTCCGGCGCTCGCCTTCAAGGCGCCCGACGGCCGCGACCTGACGCTCGCCGACTTCCGCGGCAAGGTGGTGCTGCTCAACCTCTGGGCGACCTGGTGCGCGCCGTGCCGCCACGAGATGCCGGCTCTCGACCGGCTGCAGGAGCTGCTGGGCGGTCCGGGCTTCGAGGTGGTGGCGGTCAATATCGACACGCGCAATCCGGAGCGGGCGCGCACCTGGCTCGCCGAGACCGGCATCCGCCACATGGCCCACTACACCGACCATTCGGCCACGATCTTCCAGGACCTGCGCAAGGTCGGCCGCGCCTTCGGCATGCCGACGACGCTGGTGGTCGACGCGAAGGGATGCGAGCTCGGCTATCTCGCCGGCCCCGCCGAATGGGCAAGCGCGGATGCGCTGGCGCTGGTGCGCGCGGCGCTCTCGGGCCCGGCGCCCTGACGGTCGGCCGGCTCAGCGGAACAGCAGCGAGGACAGCTTGCGGCGGCCGGCAATGGTCGCCTCGTCCATCGGCCCCCAGGCCTCGAAGAACTGAACGAGCTGCTTGCGGGCGCCGTCATCGTTCCAGCTGCGGTCGCGCCGGAAGATTTCCAGCAGATGATCGGTGGCCTCCTCGCGCTTGCCCTTGGCATTGAGGGCGAGCGCGAGATCGAAGCGGGCCTGGTGGTCGGCCGGGTTCTGGGCGAGGCGGTGCTCGAACTCGTGGATGGGACCGAGGTCCGCTGCCTGCTCGGCGAGCTCGAGGGCGGCCCGGGCGGCGGCCACCGCCTTGTCGCCCTGCTTGTCGGCCGGCACCTGGCCGAGCAGCGCCTTGGCCTGGTCCAGATCGCCCGTCTCGATGGCGCAGCGGGCCAGGCCCGCCAGGGCGTGCAGATTGTCACGCTCGACAGCCAGGACCTGCGAATAGATGCCGGCCGCTCCGGCCGCATCGCCCTGCACCAGCGCGGCATCGGCCGCGGCCAGGGCCTGCTCCAGGTCCGGATTGGCCGCCCCGCCGGCGAGCTTCTCGATGAAGGCCTTGACCTGGCTCTCCGGCAGGGCGCCCATGAAGCCGTCGATGCCCTGGCCCTTGTCGAAGGCGATCACCGCCGGGATCGACTGGATGCCGAGCTGGCCGGCGACCTGGGGATGGTCGTCGATGTTCATCTTGACCAGCTTCACCTTGCCCTTGAAGGCCCTGACCACCTTCTCCAGAACCGGGGTGAGCTGGCGGCAGGGCCCGCACCAGGGCGCCCAGAAATCGACCAGCACGGGCTGCTTCTTCGATTCCTCCAGCACATCCCTGACGAAGTCGCGGGTGGTCGTGTCCTTGATCAGGCCGTCATCGGCACCCGGCGCCGCCGCGCCCTGGCCGGCCGCCGGCTGGGCGGCCGGCTGGCCCCCCATGCCATAGCCACCGCCATAGGATGCGCCGAAATGGCCACCGATCCTCGCCCCGCCATTGCCGTTCATCGACTGTCTCCCTGCGGACCACCCGCACGGCCCGCGCTGTTCCCGCGTTCGACGCATAGATGGCGGCTTGGTGCCAAAATGCAACGCCGAATCGATCGTCCGGCCCTGCGCATCGGCCTTACGGCGGGGGCCGGCTCGCCTTGACTTGAAAGGGGCCGCCTTTAGCGTTTCCGCATAGCCGACACGATGCAGGCCCGCGGGGCGGAGGACGAGGTGGCAGCAAGCGGACCGCTCGCCGGCGTGACCGTGATCGAGTTCCAGGGCCTGGGGCCGGGGCCGTTCTGCGGCATGATGCTGGCCGACATGGGCGCCGAGGTCATCCGCATCGACCGGGCCGGGGCCGTGCCATGGGGGGCCGGCGACGCGCTGGGGCGTGGCCGCAAGTCCCTCGCCGTCGATCTGAAGAAGCCGGGGGCGGCCGAGCTCGTCCTGAAGCTGGTCGCCCGTGCCGACGCCCTGTTCGAGGGGTTCCGGCCGGGCGTCATGGAGCGGCTCGGGCTCGGGCCGGATGTCTGCCTGGCCGCCAATCCGCGGCTCGTCTATGGCCGCATGACCGGCTGGGGCCAGGACGGGCCGCTCGCCTCCGCCCCCGGCCACGACATCAACTATCTCGCCCTGTCCGGCATGCTCTGGCCGCTCGGCCCGGCCGACCGGCCGCCGGTTCCACCACTGAACCTCGCCGCCGATTTCGGCGGCGGCGGCATGATGCTGGCGGTCGGTCTGCTCGCCGGCATCCTCTCGGCCCGGGCGACCGGCAGGGGGCAGGTGGTCGATGCGGCCATGGTGGATGGCGCGGCCGTGCTCGGCTCGATGATCTTCGGCATGGTCAATGCCGGCGAGTGGACGGTCGAGCGCGAGGCCAACATGCTCGATGGCGGAGCGCCCTTCTACGGTGTCTATGGCACCAGGGACGGCAAGTATGTCGCCATCGGCGCCCTGGAGCCGCAGTTCTATGCCGCGCTCCTGAAGCTCACCGGCCTTTCCGATCCGCGCTTCGCCGACCAGTGGAACAGGGCCATGTGGCCGGACCTGAGGGCGGCGCTCGTCTCCGCCTTCGCCTCCCGGACCCGCGACGAATGGTGCGCGGTCATGGAGGGCACGGATGCCTGTTTCGCGCCGGTTCTCGACCTGCGGGAGGCGCAGGCTCACCCCCACAATGTGGCGCGCGGCACCTTCGGCCCCTCGGCCGACGGGCCCATGCCCGGGCCGGCGCCGCGCTTTTCCGCCCCGCCGAGGGCCTGGGCGCGGGCTTCGGGCGCGGCGGGGGCCGCCTGCGGCCGGGTGCTGCGACAGGCCGGCCTGTCGCAGCAGGAGATCGAAGCGGCGGCAAGAGCCGGACTCATTGCAGGGAGGATCGAGGCATGACGACGACCTACGAGGTGAGCGAGGGGCTGGCGACGCTGACGCTGAACCGCCCCGACAGGCTGAACGCCTTCAACACGGAACTGGTCACGACGGCGCTCGCCGCCATCGACCAGGCGCGCACCGATCCGCAGGTGAAGGCGCTGGTGCTGACGGGAGCCGGCCGCGGCTTCTGCGCCGGCGCGGACCTTGCCAGCGGCATCGCCCCGACCGGGGAGAGCGTCAATGCCGCAATGCGCGACCTCTACAATCCGCTGATCCTGGCGCTCGACACCTTCCCCAAGCCCACCGTCGCCGCCATCAATGGGGTTGCCGCCGGTGCCGGGGTCGGCCTGGCGCTCGTCTGCGACATCGCGGTGGCGGCACGCTCGGCCTCCTTCGTGCTCACCTTCGGGCCCAAGCTCGGCCTCGTCCCCGATCTCGGGGTGACCTGGTTCCTGCCGCGCGCCATCGGCCGCGCCCGGGCCAGGGCCCTCGCACTGCTTGGCGACAAGCTGACCGCCGAGACGGCCGCCGAATGGGGCCTGGTGTGGACCTGCGTCGATGACGAGGCCTGCCTGCCGACCGCGCGCGCCCTGGCCGTGCGGCTCGGCAAGGGCTCGGCCGACGCCTTCTTCGGCATCCGCCGGCTGATGGACGCGGCCGAGACCAACAGCCTGGCCGCCCAGCTCGATGCCGAGCGGGAGACCCAGGTCGGCCTGATCGTCAGGCCCGCCTTCCGGGAGGGGGTTGAGAACTTCCTCGCCAAGAAGGCAAGCTGACATCCGGCAGCCGGCGCCAGACCCGGCGTGCAACGGGGAGGCAGGCCTTGAGCGAGACATTCGACGACATCCTTGCCCGGGCCCGGCCGCTGATCGCGGCCGCTCCGGTCTCCGATGCGCTGGACGAGCATGGACTGCACCACCAGATCCTGCCGGCCGGAATCCGGCCGGTGGATGACGGCACCGTGCTGTTCGGGCCGGCGCGCACCGGTTCCTACCGGCCGATCTGGGAGAAGATCGACACGATCTACGACCTGGAGATCGCCCTGGTCGATGACCTGAAGCCCGGCGAGGTCTGCGTGATGGCGACCGCCGGCAATCCGCGGATCGGGCCCTGGGGCGAGCTCCTGTCGACCCGCGCCCGCCATCTCCAGGCGGCCGGCTTCCTGACCGACGGGGCCGTGCGCGATGTCGCCGCCATCCGTGCCATGGGCTTTCCGGTGTTCTCGGCCGCCCTGTCGCCGGCCGATACCCAGCACCGCGGCATGATGGTGGCGAAGGATGTGCCGATCCGCATCGGCGAGACCGACATCCGGCCGGGCGACATCGTGGTGGGCGACGTGGACGGCGTGGTGGTGATCCCGCGCGCTCAGGCGCTGCCCGTGCTGTCCACCGCGCTCGCCAGGATCACCGGCGAGCGGCGCATGCGCGCCGACATCGAGGCCGGCATGACGCTGGCCGAGGCCTTCCGCAAGCACGGCCTCTTGTGAGGCCCCGGCTCAGGCCACCGAATCCAGCGGCGGCGCCTCGGCATGGCCGCTGGACGGGCCACCGTCCACCAGGGTGTCGCTCCACTTGAGCTTCTTGTAGTTGAAGCCCCGCTGGATGGTCGGCTTGACGATGGCGAAATAGGGCGAGATGTCGAAATCGCGCGGGGCATAGAGCGAATGGTGGCGAATGTGCAGGATCTCGCGCCGGGCCGCCTGGCCGCGCACCCGCTGTTCGCCCTCCTTCGCACAGCGCTCGATCTTCGGCAGGATCGGATAGCGCACCGACTCGAAGGCCTGCGCGATGAGCGTCGAGCAGATCGCCCGGGTCGGATCGCCCGAACCGAAGGCGATCATCCGCCGGCGCCAGCGCACCGGCACCGGCAGCGGGATGAGGAAGCGCATCATGTCGAGGATGTTCTTCACGTCATAGTCCAGACCGATCCGCTCGACCATGAAGGTGCAGACCTTGGTCTGGTCGTCGGGGGTCAGGCCCACCGGCCGGCAGATGCGCGTGTGGAAGTCGCGGTAGCGCGACAGCGGCGAGGAGATGACGCCGACGCCGAGATAGGCCTCGACCAGCACGTGCGGCTCGCCGTCGGGCTCGGCCCGCCCCTCGATCGGCCCGACATACATGGCCGCATGCGACCAGGTGGACTGGGTCAGATACTTGATGACGGCGGAGATGTGCGTGTCGCCCTCCACCAGCAGGATGTCGCCGGGCCGCAGCGCGGCGCGCAGGGCCGCCGGGTCGCTGGGCGTCGTCGGCTCGTAGCCCGGCGAGCGCTTGTCGAGGATGGCGGCAACGCGCCGCCCCAGGGCATCGAGAATGCGGTCTCCCATGACGTCCCTCCCCAGGGACCCCCGTCTCCTGGAGGTCGAGTGTCTGTCGCCAACCCTTGCCAAGGGGTTCACGGGCCGGGCCATGAGGCGCGCGACGATGTCGCAGGGCTGTGATAGGCGTCACGGATGATCGGGATTCGCCGACCAGGATGAACGGACCCTTGATGACCCGGCGCCGGCTGCTCGCCGCCCCGATGCTGCTTGCCCCCGTCGAGGCGCTGGCCCAGCGGGCCGGCAACCGTGGCCCGGGCGCCTCAGCCCAGGAGGTCGACGTGGTGGTGGTCGGCGCCGGGGCGGCCGGCATCGCCGCCGCCCGGCGGCTCATGGCCGAAGGCCGGTCGGTGACGGTGCTGGAGGCCAAGGACCGCACGGGCGGGCGCTGCATCACCGACACCACCGCCTTCGGCCTGCCGATGGATCTCGGCGCCCACTGGATCCATGCCCCGCAGGACAATCCGCTGGTGCCGCTGGCGCGCGCCGCCGGCTTCGATCTCTACGACGATCCCGACCGGCCGCGTCTCCTGATCAAGGGCCGCGAACCGCGCGAGGGCGAGCGCGAAGCCTTCGCATCGGCCCTGCGCCGCTCCCAGCGCGCCATCCTGGAGGTCGGCGAGGCGGGCCGCGAGATCGCCATCGCCGAGGCGCTGCCGCGCGACCTGCGCGACTGGCGGGCCACGGTGGAGTTTCTCAAGGGGGCCTGGGATTCCGGCAAGGAGGTCAGCGAGATCTCCTGCGTGGACTTCTACAATGCGCTGGAGACCCGCGACCTGTTCTGCCGGCAGGGCTACGGCGCCATCCTGGCCCGGCTCGCCGAGGGCCTGCCGGTGCGCCTGTCGACGCCGGTGACGCGCATCGACTGGTCCGGCCGCGGGGTGGCGGTGGAGACCCCGGCCGGCACGCTGCGGGCGCGGGCGGCGATCGTCACGGTCTCGACGGCGGTGCTCGGCGCAGGAGCCATCCGCTTCACCCCGGCGCTGCCGCGCCGCCAGCAGGACGCCATCGGTGCGCTGAGCTGCGGCGCCTACGAGCACCTGATCGTGCGTCTGCCGGGCGATCCGATGGGCGCGAAGCCGGACGAGCCCTTCGTGGTGAAGGCCGACACGGCCGCCACCGCCAAGCCGCTCGCGCGGATCGCCGGGTCCGACTGGTGGTATTTCGACATCGGCGGCACCTTCGCCCGCGACCTGGTGCGCGCCGGGCCGGCGGCCATGAAGGCCTTCGCCGCCGAATTCGTCGGCAACGAGTTCGGCCCGCAGGCCCGGCGCGCCATGGACGAGGTGCAGGTCACCGCCTGGACGGCGGACCCCTTCGTGCGCGGAGCCTGGTCGGTGGCCGGTCCCGGCGCCACGCCGCAGAGGCTGCGGCTCGCCGAGCCGGTGGGCCAGCGGCTGGTGATCGCCGGCGAGGCCACCGACGAGGGCCTGTGGGGCACGGTGGGCGGGGCCTGGGCCTCGGGCGAACGGGCCGCCGGGCAGGTGCTGGCCTGGCTCCAGCCGGCGGCCTCGCCGCGCCGGCGCTAGGCGGCTCTCAACGGACCGTTAACGTTAACGGATTATGACCGCAGGCGAGGGGCTGCCCCCGCTGTCCGGAGTTCGCCGATGTCCGTCGTCACGCCGCCCGCCGCATCCCTCGCCATCCGCACGCTCCCGGCCCGCCGGCCGGCAGCGCTGATCGGCCTTGCCCTCGCCGCGCTCGCCCTCGGCGGGTGCCAGATGTCGGCCAGCCGCGGCGGCGATGTCACCGGCTCGATCTCGCAGGTCCGCTACACCGAGCAGCAGGCCCGCGCCGAGATCGGCGCCCTGGCGGCGCGCTACCAGTCCAATCCGCAGGACGTCGCCAATGCCATGCGCTATGGCCGGGCCCTGCGCGCCACGGGGCAGGCCGGGCAGGCGGTGGCCGTGCTGGAGCGGGTCGCGGTGCGCGACCAGGGCAACATGGCGCTGCTGGGCGAATATGGCCGGGCGCTCGCCGATGTCGGCCGCCATGAGCAGGCGCTGGAGGTTCTCGGACGCGCCCACCGGCCGGACCAGCCCGACTGGCGCATCATCAACGTGGTCGGCTCGATCTACGACCAGATGGGCCGCCCGGACGAGGCCCGCCGGCACTACGAGCAGGCCCTGCGCATCTCCCCCGGAGAGCCGACGGTGCTGGCCAATCTCGGCCTGTCGCACGCGCTCGCGCGGGAATTGCCGCAGGCCGAACAGGTGCTCCGCCAGGCCGCTGCCCATCCGCAGGCCGACCAGCGCATCCGCCAGAACCTTGCCCTCGTGATCGGCCTGCAGGGGCGGTTCGGCGAGGCGGAAGCGATCGCCCGCAAGGATCTGCCGCCGGCCGAGGCCGAGCAGAACGTTGCCTATCTCCGGCAGATGCTGGCCCAACCCAATTCGTGGGCGCAGATCCGCCAGAGCGACCGGCGCCGGCCGGGCGTGACGCAGCGCCCCGCGACGGCCGCACAGCCGCCGGCCGCCGCCCCCGGAGGCTGATGCTCCTCCCGCCGCTGGTCGATGAGGCGGTGCAGCGGCAAGCAAAAGCCCGGCGCGACGGCCGGGCTTCCATGATCTGCGATGCCGCGACCGTCACTCCGCCGCAAGGCGCACGGCCGGGGCGGCCGCCTTCACGTCGGCGTCCACATAGGGCTCGAACTTGGCGAAGTTCTCCTGGAACATCTCCACCAGCCGGCGGGCGGTGGCATCGAACTCGGCCTTGTCGCGCCAGGTCTTGACCGGATAGAGCATGTGCGGCGGCACGCCCGGCACGGAGGTCGGAACGGCGAAGCCGAAATAGGGGTCGCGGCGGAAGTCGGCGCGGTTCAGCGAGCCGTCGAGAGCCGCGCGCAGCAGCAGGCGCGTGATCGAGATCGGCATGCGCCGGCCGACGCCATGCTTGCCGCCGGTCCAGCCGGTGTTCACCAGCCAGCAGTCGACATGGTGCTTGGCGATCAGCTCGCGCAGCAGGTTGCCGTATTCCGAGGGGTGGCGCGGCATGAACGGCGCGCCGAAGCAGGTGGAGAAGGTCGGCTGCGGCTCGGTGACGCCCTTCTCGGTGCCGGCGACCTTGGCGGTGAAGCCGGACAGGAAGTGATACATCGCCTCTGCCGGGGTCAGCTTGGCAATGGGCGGCATGACGCCGAAGGCATCGGCGGTCAGCATGACGATGTTCTTCGGATGGCCGGCCCGGCCGGTCTCCGAGGCATTCGGGATGAAGTGCAGCGGATAGGCGATGCGGGTGTTCTCGGTCCTCGAGCCGTCGTCGAAGTCCGGGACGCGGGTGATCGGGTCGATCACCACGTTCTCCATGACCGAGCCGAACCGCTCGGAGGTTGCGTAGATCTCCGGCTCGGCCTCGCGCGACAGCTTGATCGCCTTGGCGTAGCAGCCGCCCTCGAAGTTGAAGACGCCGTCCTTGCCCCAGCCATGCTCGTCGTCGCCGATCAGCGTGCGCGAGGCATCGGCCGAAAGCGTCGTCTTGCCGGTGCCGGACAGGCCGAAGAACACCGCGACGTCGCCATTGGGCCCGACATTGGCCGAGCAGTGCATCGGCATGACCTTCTGCGGCGGCAGCAGGAAGTTGAGCATGGTGAACACGCTCTTCTTCATCTCGCCGGCATAGGAGGTGCCGCCGATCAGCACGATCCTGCGGGTGAAATCACAGGCGATCACCGTCTCGCTGCGCACGCCATAGCGCGCGGGATCGGCCTTGAACGAGGGCAGGTCGACGATGGTGAGGTCCGGAACGAAGGAGGCGAGCTCGCCCTGCGCCGGCCGGATCAGCAGGTTGCGGATGAACAGGCTGTGCCAGGCATATTCGGTGAAGACCCGGGTCTTCAGCCGCGTTGCCGGGTCGGCGCCGCCATAGAGATCCTGGACGAAGAGTTCGCGCCCCCTGGCATGGGCGAGCATGTCCTTCATCAACAGGTCGAAGGCCTGCGGGGTGATGGCGCCGTTGTTGTCCCACCACACCGTGTTTTCGGTGGTGGCGTCGCGCACGACGAACTTGTCCTTGGGCGAGCGGCCGGTGTGCTGGCCGGTCTCGGCGACCAGCGGGCCGCCGGCGGACAGCTTGGCCTCGCCGCGGGCCACCGCCTCCTCGACGAGCTTGGGCTCCAGATAGTTCCAGTGGACGGCTTTCAGTCCGTCGAAGCCGAAGGCCTCGGCCCCATGCGCCTTGTTCCAGGTACCGGTCTCGGGCACGGAAATCCTCCCCTCAGGGTCGTCTTCTGGCGCCGTGCGGCGCTGCGGTCTGCCATGCTGTCGGCGCCGGGACGGGGGGCCTCGGCGAAGGCGATCCCCCTAAGCCATAGGCGCTTTGCCGGCAAGTCCGACCCTTGGCCAAGACCGCCCTTGTGCGCCATTCTTTGGGATGAGAGTGAACATGGGCGCCCTCGCCCTCTTGCCAGCGGCGCCTTGCGGCACCAAGACGCGCCATGGCCCGCAGATCCCGCACCCTGACCACCGCCGCCGACCTCGTCTCGGCCGGGCTGATCGTGCCCGCCAGCGCGGATGCTGTCGCGACCGTTGCCGCCCGCTATGCCGTGGCGATCACCCCTGCCATGGCCGCGCTGATACCGGCCGGCGCGCCGGACGATGCCATCGCCCGGCAGTTCCTTCCCGACATCCGCGAGCTCGACATTCGTCCCGAGGAGCGGTCCGATCCGATCGGCGACGAGGCGCACATGCCCGTGCCCGGTCTCGTCCACCGCTATCCGGATCGCGTCCTGCTCAAGATCGTCCATGTCTGTCCGGTCTATTGCCGCTTCTGCTTCCGCCGCGAGATGGTCGGACCGAAGGGCAGGGGGAGCCTCGGCGAGGCGGAGCTTGCCGCCGCGCTCGCCTATATCGCCGCTGATCCTGGCATCTTCGAGGTGATCCTGACCGGCGGCGACCCCTTCGTGCTGTCCGCCCGGCGGGCCCGTCAGGTGACGCAGGCGCTCGCCGCCATTCCCCACGTCAAGGTCATCCGCTGGCACACGCGGGTGCCGATGGTCGAGCCCGAACGGGTGAGCGCCGAGTTCGCTCGAGCCCTGCGCGCGCCGGGCAAGGCAGTCTATGTTGCGGTCCACGCCAATCACGCCCGCGAGTTCACGCCGGCGGCCGAGGCGGCTCTTGCCCGTCTCGCCGATGCCGGCATCGCGCTCGTCAGCCAGTCGGTGCTGCTCAGGGGCGTCAATGATGATGCCGGCACGCTTGCCGATCTCATGCGCGCCTTCGTGGCGAACCGGGTCAAGCCCTATTACCTGCACCATCCCGATCTCGCACCCGGCACCTCCCACTTCCGCCTGACGATCGAGGAGGGACGGGCACTGATGCGGCAGCTGCGCGGCCGGCTCTCGGGCCTTGCCCAGCCGACCTATGTGCTCGACATCCCTGGCGGCGAGGGCAAGGTGCCGGTCGGACCGGACTATGTCGATGCCGGTCAGGTCACGGACTGGCGCGGCTCCCGCCACCCCTATCCGCCCGCAGCCCCCAGGGGCGGCTGAACAGGGCGCGTGACCGGCACGCTGAGCATCCGGCCCTCGCCGGAACAGCCTGATCGGAAACCGCCCCTAGCCGATGACGGGAACCGCCCGCTCCACCACGATCTCCTGCGGGTTCAGCCGGCAGGCGAAGGCGAGCATCTCCACGCCCCGCAGCCGGGCGCGGTCGAAGGCGTCGGCATAGGCCGGGTCGATGTCGCGGGCGAGCGCAAACCGCTCGGCGCCGCCATACTGGATCAGGAAGACCATGACGGCACGGTGGCCGGCCGCCACCATGTCCCCCAGCTCCTCCAGGTGCCGTGCCCCCCGCGCGGTGACCGAATCCGGGAACTCGGCCAGTCCCGGCTCACGCATCAGATGGACATTCTTGACCTCGACATAGCAGGGCGCGCGGCCGCTGTCCGACAGCACCATGTCCACCCGGCTGGCCCTGCCATAGGGAACCTCGCGGCGCAGCCCGGCATAGCCGGCCAGCGGCGCGATGGTGCCGGCGCGGATCGCCTCCTCCACCAGGCGGTTGGGGTGGGCCGTGTTGATGCCGACCATTTCCGGGCCCCGGCCGACATCGACCTCGGCCAGTTCCCATGACCAGGGCAGCCGGCGCTTCGGATCGGATGACAGCGACAGCCAGCAGCGGTTGCCCGCGCCCGTCAGGCCGAGCATGGAGCCCGGATTGGCGCAATGGGCGGTGACGGTCTCGCCCGTGTCCAGCACCATGTCGGCGAGGAAGCGCTTGTAGCGGCGCACGAGCCTGGCCGGAACCAGCGGGACGGGAAAGCGCATGCGGCCTCTCGCTCAGGCCCGTTCGCTGTCCGACGGGCGCTCGGGGCGCTTCAGATAGGGATAGCGGTCAGCGAAGGCCCCCGTATAGCCGAGATTGCGGGCCGTGGGGGAGCGCTGCAGGGTCTTCTTGTCAACGATGCGGGTGCCGAACAGCCGGTCGGCAAGGGCGGTGGTGATGCCGAAATTGCGGTTCTCGTCGACATAGTGATGCAGGGCATGCTCCTGCCGGCGACGGTTGAGATAGGCGGAGCGGATCGCGCCATCCATGTGGCAGGCGAAGTGGACGATCTCGTAGAAGGCGAACAGCGCGAAGCTGACGGCGATGACCGGCGCGAGCGGGGCGAGGCCGACGAGCCAGACCAGTCCCGCCAGCACCGCCACCAGCAGGACAACCGTCGCCGGATGGGCGAGAATGACGCGGGTGTCCTTCGGGTCCATGTGATGGGCGTAGTGCACCCGGTTCCAGAACGCGGCGGTCGGCGGGGTGCGGGCCAGTTCAAGAAGGTGCAGCACGTATTTGTGCGTGATGAACTCGACGACGGGCAGCAGCACGATGCCGAGCAGGATGGCCCCGAGCGTCCACAGCAGCCCGCTGGTCCACAGGCCATAGGCGAAGAAGACGGCGGCCAGTCCGGCATAGGTGGCGACCGCCCCACGCGCGTCCGGGTGGCGCAGGACGGCGAGCATGTCGGCGGCAAGGGCACGGACTTCGGCGACAAGGGACATGGTGATGGCAGACGGGCTTGAAGGAGCAGTGCCGCGGCCGTCGGGTTCCGCCTGGCTGATGACAGCTTACACCGGCGGCCGGGCCGACCGGAAGTCACAAGCCGGCCATGGTCAGGACCGCACGATCACGATATCTGCCCTGCGGCGGATCAAGGCTGGTCTGGCCGGCCGGAGGGCGTCAAGATGGCGTGTGCACGCCAGGGACGATAGCCGGAAAGTCGCATCATGATGGGTTGGTCGATATCGCTGGGCCGGATCGCGGGCACCGAGCTGCGCATTCACCTGACCTTCTTCCTGCTGGTGGCCTGGTTCGCCATCGCGGCGGGCATGCGCGGCGGACAGGAGGCCGCGGTCACCGCGGTGCTGTTCGTGCTGTCGGTCTTCGCCTGCGTGGTCCTGCACGAATATGGCCACGTGCTCACCGCGCGCGCCTTCGGCATCGGCACGCGTGACATCACGCTGCTGCCGATCGGCGGCGTCGCCAATATCGAGCGCATGCCGGAGAAGCCGGGGCAGGAATTGCTGATCGCGCTGGCCGGCCCGGCCGTCAATGTGGTGATCGCCCTCGTCCTGATCCTGTTCTTCGGCGCCAGCCTGTCCACCGAGCGCCTGGCGGCGGCGGTGGAGGATCAGCGCATGGACTTCGCCACGCGCCTTGCCGTGGTCAACGTGGTGCTGGTGCTGTTCAACATGCTGCCGGCCTTTCCGATGGATGGCGGGCGTGTCCTGAGGGCGGTGCTGTCCATGGGGCTCGATCGCGCGCGGGCAACGCGCATCGCCGCCGGCATCGGCCAGACGGTTGCCTTCGGCCTCGGCTTCCTCGGCCTGTTCGGCAATCCGCTGCTGATCTTCATCGCCCTGTTCGTGTTCCTGGCGGCGAGCCACGAGAGCTATGCCGTCGAGCTGGAGGAGGCCACGCGCCAGGCCTCGACCCGGCAGGCGGCCATCACCGCCTTCACCTCGCTCGACATGGCCTCCACCGTCTCGGAGGCCGCCGAGGCGCTGATCGCCACCGCGCAGCGGGAGTTCCCCGTCACCGACGGGGCCGGGCGGCTGCGTGGCGTCCTCACCCGCGATGGCATGATCCGCGCGCTGGCCTCCAAGGGCCCGTCCACACCGGTGATCGAGGTGATGGAGCGCGACCTGCCGGTGATCAACCGGCGCGCGCCGCTGAACCAGGCCGTCGCCCTGCTGCAGCAGAAGGGCGCGCCGCTGGTCGGGGTGGTCGATGACGATCAACGGGTGGTCGGCATCATCACCCTGGAAAACCTGGCCGAGTTCATGATGGTCGACGAGGCGCGGCGCGGCTGGCGCCGGTCGGCTGGCAGGCCGTGAGGGCGTTCAGCCCGTGGCGGGCGTTGCGTCGCCTTCGCCCAGCGCGCGCTGCATCAGCACGCTGTCGACCCAGCGCCCGCGCTTCCAGCCGATGGAGGGCAGCACCCCGACCACGGTGAAGCCGGCCGCCCGGTGCAGGGCGATGGAGCCGTGATTGCCGAGATGGCCGATGACCGCGATCATCTGGCGGTAGCCGCGCGCGGCGCAGTCCGCAATCAGCCGGTCGAGCAGGGCGCGGCCGACGCCTTTGCCTTGGGCAGCGGGCGCGACATAGACCGAGTTCTCGCAGGCAAAGCGGTAGCCGGGCCGCGTGCGATAGGCGCTGGCATAGGCATAGCCGACGACCTCTCCGGCCATCTCGGCAATCAGATAGGGATAGCCTGCCTCCAGCACGGCCGCCTGGCGCCGCGCCATCTCGGCCTCGTCCGGCGCGTCATATTCGAAGGAGGCGATGCCGTCCCTGACGTTCGGGCCATAGATGGCGGTGATGGCGGGAATGTCGGCGGCAGTTGCCGGGCGCAGTTCAATGGGTGACGGAATGGACACGATCGGACGGCCAGTGTTGCGACAGCCGTCATTGTCCCCGCGCCACGCGCCGGCGCAAGCTGCTTCCGGCGACCCCTGTCATCGGGAAATGAGGGAGCGGACGATCGCGCTCAGCTCACGCGCACGAAACGGCGGATGCGGGAGCGCGGCTTGGCGGCCCGGCGGCTGACCGTGACGCCGCGGGCGGCGATCTCGATGCGGCGCTCCTGGGAGGGCACGAAGAAGCGAGCGGTCTCGGAGGCGCCGTCAACCCGGATGGTCTCGCCGTCGAGCGCGCGCATGAACGACTTCACCGAACCGAAGGTCATGACGCCTACCCCGTCGAACGAGCCTGAGAAGAAAACTGGAGCGGGCGAAGGGATTCGAACCCTCGACCCCAACCTTGGCAAGGTTGTGCTCTACCCCTGAGCTACACCCGCATCCGTGGGTCCGCCGGCACCGCAGCGCCGGGGAGGCGTTCCTATGCCAAAGGACGCCGCCGATTGCAATGGGCCGTTTCCGGTTTTTTTGCGCAGGCCGCGCGGCGGCCTTTGACGCGCTGCGGCAGGACGGGGTATCTCCGGGCACTGCGGCGCCGCTGCCGGCGCCGGCACGCTGTGCGACGCCGCGGGAGACGTGCATGGGATCGGGCTTTGCCTGCCTGCCTGCCACCGGCCGCTACCGGCTGGCGCGGGCCACCGTCCCGGTCAGCCTCGTGGACGGCGCACCGCTGGTGGCCGATGCCGACGGGCTGGCTGCGGCGGACCTGACGATCGCCGACGGGCGGATCGCCGCCATCACGGCTCCGGGCAGCGCCGACGGCACGCCGGTCGTCGATCTCGACCGGGGCCTCGTCCTGCCCTGCTTCGTCGACGCCCATACCCATCTCGACAAGGGGCACATCTGGCCGCGGGCAGCCAATCCTGACGGCACCTTTCCCGGGGCGCTGGCCGCGGTTGCCGCCGACCGGCAGGCCAACTGGTCGGCGGCGGACGTGGCCGCGCGCATGGATTTCTCGCTGCGCTGTGCCTTCGCCCATGGCACGGCGGCGATCCGCACCCATATCGATTCCCTGCCCGACCAGGCGGCGATTTCCTGGCCGGTCTTCGCGCAGATGCGCGAGGCCTGGCACGGGCGCATCGCCCTGCAGGGCTCCTCGCTCTGCGGCATCGACATCGCCGCGGAGGAGGGCTACCTGCCCGCGATGGTGGGTCTGCTGAAGCGCCACGGCGGCGGTCTTGGCTGCGTCACCTACATGACGCCCAGCCTCCCCGGCGGGCTTGAATCCATCTTCCGCACGGCCCTTGCTGCCGGCCTGCCGCTCGACTTCCACGTGGACGAGACGCTCGATCCGGGCGCCCACTCGCTGCGGCTGATCGCCGAGGCTGCCATCCGCCACCGCTGGCGCGAGGCGGGCAACGGCCGGATCGTCGTCGGCCATTGCTGCTCACTGTCGACGCAGGACGGCGCCGAGGTCGACCGCACGCTGGACCTCGTGGCCGAAGCCGGCATCGCCGTCGTGTCGCTGCCCATGTGCAACATGTATCTGCAGGACCGCACGGCCGGCCGCACGCCGCGCCGGCGCGGCGTCACCCTGCTGCACGAGATGAAGGCGCGCGGCATCGCGGTGATGGTGGCCTCAGACAACACCCGCGATCCCTTCTATGCCTATGGCGACATGGACGTGCTGGAGGTCTATCGCGAAGCCACGCGCATCCTGCATTTCGACCATCCGGTGAGCGATTGGCCGCGGACGGTCACAGCCACGCCGGCCGCGGTCTGCGGCTTCGACGCGCAGGGCGTGATCCGGCCGGGCGCGCCGGCCGACCTCGTGCTGTTCCGCGGCCGGACCTGGACCGAGCTGCTCTCCCGCCCCCAGGCCGATCGCACCGTCCTGCGGTCCGGTCGCGCCATCGACACGACCCTGCCCGACCACCGCGAACTCGACGCCCTGTGGAGCTGATCCGATGACCGAGGCCGATCCGAAATCCTCTGCCGCGGCCCCCGCCGCCGGGGCCCCCCGCCCGGCCTATGACATCACCGGGCTGAAGGCGCGCCTCGCCGGCATCAAGACGGAGGACAATCCGGCCCTGGTCAAGCAGAAGAGCCGGGACTTCTACTGGTACTCGCCGACCCTCAAGCGCCAGCTCGACCATGTCGTTGGCGACATCATCGTGTCGCCGTCGAGCGAGCAGGAGGTGATCGAGACGCTGGGGGCGGCCTTCGAGCTCGGCATTCCGGTGACGCCGCGCGGCACCGGCACCGGCAATTACGGCCAGGCCATGCCGCTGTCGGGCGGCATCGTGCTGGACCTGTCTGGCATGAACCGGGTCAAGGCCGTGCAGCCTGGCCGCTTCGTCGCGGAAGCCGGCACGGTCATCGCCGAGATCGACAAGGTAGCGCGGCCGCAGAACCAGGAGATCCGCATGCATCCCTCGACCTATGCCACGGCATCGGTCGGCGGCTTCATCGCCGGCGGCTCCGGCGGCATCGGCTCGATCACCTGGGGCGGGCTGCGCGATGCCGGCAACGTCATCCGCCTGAAGGTGGTGACGATGGAGGAAAGCCCGCGGGTGCTGGAGCTGACCGGCGACGATCTGGCCAAGGTCGCCCATGCCTACGGCACCAACGGCATCATCACCGAGGTGGAAATGCCGCTCGGACCGGCCTATCCCTGGACCGACCTGTTCCTTGGCTTCGACACCTTCGAGCGGGCGGCGGCCTTTGCCAACGAGCTCGGCGAGCAGGACGGCATCGCCAAGAAGAACATCGCCGTCGTCGCGGCGCCCGCGCCGCAGACCTATTTCCTGCGCCATCAGGACTACATGGCCGCCGGCCAGCATGTGGTCATCGCCATCGTGGCCGAGTTCGCCGTCGATGCCGCGCTGAACCTGGCGAGGAAGGCCGGCGCCGAGCTGCTGCTGCGCTCCGACAAGGTGCCCGAGGAGGAGCGGCGCAAGCTGCCGCCGGGCTTCGAGCTGACCTGGAACCACACGACGCTCAGGGCCCTGCGCGTCGATCCGGCCATCACCTACCTGCAGGTGCTCTATCCCTTCCCCGACCAGGTGAAGCTGGCCAATGCCCTGCACGAGCGGTTCGGCGAGGAGGTGATCGGTCATCTCGAATTCGTCCGCTTCGACGGCAAGGTGACCTGCTTCGGCCTGCCCATGGTGCGCTTCACCACCGAGGAGCGGCTGGAGGAAATCATGCGCATCCACGAGGAGATGGGCGCGCCAATCTTCAACCCGCACCGCTACACGCTGGAGGAGGGCGGGATGAAGCAGACCGACGAGGTGCAGCTCGCCTTCAAGCGCGAGGCGGACCCGAAGGGCCTGCTCAATCCCGGCAAGATGATCGCCTGGGAGGATCCCGACTACGACTACCGCTCGGGCAAGACCTTCCTGTTCAGGAGCCTGGCCGCTGCCGGTGTCTCGCCCTGATGCGGGTGCTCGTCCTCTACTGCCACCCGAACCCGGAGAGCTACGGTGCAGCCCTGCATCGGGCGGTGGTCGATGCGCTCGCCGCCGCCGGTCACGTGGTGGACGACTGCGATCTCTATGCCGAGGGCTTCGATCCGGTGCTGAGCCGGCAGGAACGGCTCGGCTACCACGATCTGGTGACCAATACGGCGCCGGTCCAGACCCATGTCGACCGGCTGAAGGCGGCCGAAGCCCTGGTCCTGGTGTTTCCGGTGTGGAACTTCGGCCTGCCGGCCCTGCTCAAGGGCTATCTCGACCGGGTGTTCCTGCCGGGCGTCTCGTTCGGTCTCGTCGACGGGCGCACCCAGGGCCTGCTCACGCACATCCGCCGGATCGCCGTGGTGACGACCTACGGGGCCAGCCGCTGGCGGGCCTTCCTGATGGGCGATCCGCCCCGGCGCTTCTGCACGCGCGTGCTGCGCGCCGTGACGCGCTTCTCGGCCTCGGTGACCTATCTCGCCCACTATGACATGAACCGGGCGACGGATGCCACGCGGACGGCCTTCCTTGCCGAGGTGCGGGCTCGTCTTGCGCGTTTGTGAGCCGGCTGGCTCGCGTCACGCTCTTGTCACCTTTGCCGAGGAAACATGCGCCGGCTGCCCGCTTCAGGCGCCCGCTGGCCGGTTCGGGGTCGCATCGGGGGAACATGCATGTCACGCAGCAAGGACGGCGAGGGGGCGGCCCGCGACCCCTACCGCAAGACCATCGGGGCCCATCTCCAGCATGCGGCCCGCCTGCACCGTGCCCTGGTGGCGCGAAAGCTCGCCATTCTCGGTCTCTATCCCGGCCAGGAGCAGGTGCTGAAGATCCTGGCCGACAATGGCGAGATGAAGATGGGCGATCTGGCCATGGCGCTGCGCGTGCGCCCGCCGACAGCGTCCAAGACGGTCGGCCGGCTCGCCGCCCAGGGCCTGGTCGAGCGGCGCAGCGGCGCGGGCGGTGACGGCCGGCTGGTGCGTGTCGCGCTCACCGAGGCGGGCCGGGGCCGGGCGGCCGATCTGGATGACCTGTGGTTCGCCGCCGAGGACGAGATGCTCGCCGAGTTCGACGGCAAGGAGGTCAAGCGGCTGAGGAAGCTGCTGCGCCGGGTCGAGAAGACATTGCTGCCGCATACCGGGATCGACGAGCAGGCCGAGGACGAGGACGATGCCGAGGAGGCCTGAGGGCTTGCATCGCGGCGCCTTCGCCATGCATCAAAACCTGGTTCCGCAGGGCCACGCCTCGCACTAGAGTGCGGTCCAAATCGTTTCAAACGAAGAGGACACGCCCGTGCATATCCTGATCATCGGAGCGGCCGGCATGATCGGCCGCAAGCTCACCGACCGGCTCGTCCGCGATGGCCAGCTGGGCGGACAGCCCGTTACCGAGCTGTCGCTGGTGGATGTCGTGGCGCCCGAGGCGCCCGCCGGCTTTGCCGGCAAGGTGACGACCTGGGCGGTCGACATCTCCCAGCCCTGCGCGGCCGGTCCCATGGTGGCCGGCCGGCCGGACGTGATCTTCCACCTGGCGGCCATCGTGTCCGGCGAGGCGGAGCTGGACTTCGACAAGGGCTATCGGATCAATCTCGACGGCACGCGGCAGCTGTTCGAGGCGATCCGGCAGGAGGGCGTCAAGGCGCCCTATCACCCGCGCGTGGTGTTTACCTCCTCGATCGCCGTGTTCGGCGCCCCCTTCCCGGAGGCGATCCATGACGAGTTCTTCCTCACCCCGCTGACCAGCTACGGCACCCAGAAGGCGATCGGCGAACTGCTGCTCGCCGACTATTCGCGCAAGGGCTTCCTCGACGGCATCGGCATCCGCCTGCCGACCATCTGCGTGCGCCCCGGCAAGCCGAACAAGGCCGCCTCCGGCTTCTTCTCCAACATCATCCGCGAGCCGCTGGTGGGTCAGGAGGCCGTGCTGCCGGTGAGCGAGGACGTGGTGCATACCCATGCGAGCCCGCGCTCGGCGGTCGGCTTCCTCATCCATGCCGCGACCCTGGACACCGCGCGGCTCGGCTGGCGGCGCAGCCTGTCCATGCCGGGCGTGGCCGCCTCCGTTGGCGAACAGCTGGAGGCGCTGCGCAAGATCGGCGGCGAGAAGGCGCTGAAGCTGGTGCGTCGCGAGCCGGATGAACTGATCATGCGCATCGTCGATGGCTGGTCGAGACGCTTCGATGCCAAGCGGGCACTCGAGCTGGGCTTCACCGCCGAGACCAGCTTCGAGGAGATCGTGCGCGCCCATGTCGAGGACGAGCTCGGCGGCAAGGTCGCCTGACCCATCGGGCGGTCAGCAGGACCGGGACACATCCGCGGGCGGGCCGCTTGCCTCAGGCGTGCCCGCCGTTCAGGCTGGGATGGATCCGCACCGACGGCCGAGCCCATGACCGCGCCCCGATCGACCCGCCGCCGCCTTGTCGCCGCCCCGCTGCCGGACAGCCGGGAGGCCGGCCATGGCCGCTGAACGCGCCGAGGGCATCTGCATCATCGGAGCCGGATCCTCGGGCGTGGCGGTGGCCAAGGCGCTCAAGGACCAGGGCCTCGCCTTCGACTGTTTCGAGAAGGGCTCGGACATCGGCGGCATGTGGCGCTACGAGAACGACAACGGCCTGTCCTCCGCCTACCAGTGCCTGCACATCGACACGAGCCGGGACAATCTCGGCTATTCCGATTTCCCCATCCCGCCCGACCAGCCCGACTATCTCTCCCATGCAGCCTTCCTGAAGCATCTGGAGGCCTATGCCGACCATTTCGGCATCCGGCCGCTGGTGACGTTCAACACGGTCGTCGAGCGCGTCGAGCCCCGCGCCGGTGGCGGCTGGTCGGTGCGGCTCGATACCGGCGAGGAGCGC
Organism: Phreatobacter sp.; assembly: GCA_046295035.1. Classification (GTDB taxonomy): domain Bacteria; phylum Pseudomonadota; class Alphaproteobacteria; order Rhizobiales; family Phreatobacteraceae; genus Phreatobacter. The sequence continues at coordinate 10,193 of JBKBOA010000029.1, read as the reverse complement.
GGCTATGCGCAGGTGGTGGTGGCCAACGGCCATCTGTGGGATCCGCGCTGGCCGGACTTTCCCGGCCGCTTCTCGGGCACGCAGATCCACTCCCACCACTATCGCACCGCGGCGCCGTTCGAGGGCCGCGACGTGCTGGTGGTCGGGCTCGGCAATTCGGCGGTCGACATCGCGGTGGATCTTGCCCGGCGCGCGCGCAGCGTCACCGTCTCGACCCGCCGCGGTGCCTGGCTCATGCCGAAATACATCCTGGGCATCCCCACCGACCGCTGGTCGGCCTTCCTGTCACGGCGGATCGGCCTGCCGACGCGCCTGACCCGCACCATCATGGCGCGGCTCGGGCGCCTCACGCTCGGCGACCAGCGCCGCTTCGGCCTGCCGCGGCCGGCGCATCCGATCTGGCGGGAGCATGCCACCCTGAGCCAGGATCTCCTGAACGAGATCGGCCACGGACGGATCGCCATCCGGGGCAATGTCGCGCGGCTCGACGGGCAGGAGGTCGTGTTCGCCGATGGTAGCCGGCGCCGCTTCGACGCCATCGTGTATGCGACCGGCTACCGCACCACGTTCCCGTTCCTCGATCCGGCCCTGTTCCGTGCCGACCGGGCGCCGGTCCGCCTCTACCGGCGCATCCAGCCGCCGGGCCTGCCCGGCCTGTTCTTTGCCGGTCTGGTCCAGCCCATCGGCCCGACCATTCCGCTGGTCGAATGGCAGGCCCGATGGATTGCCGGCGTCATTGCCGGCTCATTGGTGCCGGCGGATGCCGCCACCATGGAGCGGGAGATCGACGCCCATCTCGCCTGCGTGCGCGACACCTTCCTCGACAGCGAGCGCTATGTGCTGGAGGTGGACTTCAAGACCTGCGCGGGTCAGCTCCGGGCCGACCTCGCCGCGGGCCGCTGCGGCGCCTGAGCCGCGAAGCTTTCCAAACTGTCATGTGCTGACCCCGGCGCGGCATGGTAATCTTGCCCAAACGACTGCTGCCGGAGAGCCCGTCCCGTCCATGCGCCGCCTGACCGTCATCCTCGTGCTCATTGCCGCTCTGGCTGGCGGCGTCTGGTGGTTCGCGGGGCCGGCAACGCTTGCGGTCGCCGACCAGCCGGCCTGGCGCACGGCGCGCGCCGACCGCGGCAGTCTGATCGCCGCCGTCAATGCCACCGGCACCATCAACCCCATCTCCACCGTGGTGGTCGGCTCGCAGGTGTCCGGCCAGGTGATCCAGATCCTCGCCGACTTCAATACGCAGGTGGCCGAGGGGCAGGTGCTCGCGCGCCTCGATCCCACACAGGTGAAGGCCCGCCTTGATGGCGCCCGTGCGGACCTGGCCAATATCCGCGCCCAGCGCGGCGTGCAGGCCGCCCAGATCGAGCAGATCCGCGCGGACATTGCCCGAGCCGAGGCGGCCCGGCTCGACGCGGTGGCCCGGCTCGCCCAGGTCGAGGCCCAGCTTGCCGAGGCCGAGCGGACGCTGGCCCGCCAGACCGAACTCGGCCAGCGCGGCGTCGCCTCGCAGACCCAGGTCGACCAGGCCCGCACGGCGGTGGTGACGCAGCAGGCCGCGCGCGATTCTGCAAAGGCGCAGATCGCCTCCGCCGAAGCCTCCAAGCGCTCGATCGAGGCGGGCCTCGGCGTGGCCGAGGCGCAGATCGCCGGCATCGACGCCCAGATCCTCCAGCGCGAGGCCGTGGTGCGGCAGATCGAGGTGGATCTCGGCAATACCGAGATCCGCTCGCCGGTGGTCGGAACGGTGGTGCAGCGCCAGGTGGAGCTGGGCCAGACGGTGGCCGCCTCCCTTCAGGCGCCGACCCTGTTCCTGGTCGCCCAGGACCTGAGGTCCATGGAGATCTATGCCAATATCGACGAGGCCGATGTCGGTCGCGTCAAGCCAGGCCAGACCGTGACCTTCTCGGTCAATGCCTATCCGAACCGCGAGTTCCGGGGCGAGGTGAAGCTGGTGCGGCTCGGCTCGCAGACCATCCAGAACGTGGTCATCTACACGGCGGTCATTTCGTTCCAGAACCCGCGCATGGAGCTGCTGCCGGGCATGACCGCGACCCTGCGGATCATCACCGACCGGCGCGATGACGTGCTGCGCGTGCCCAATTCCGCGTTGCGCTGGCGTCCGGCAGGCACGAGCCCCCAGCCCCAGCCCCAGGCGGCGGCGCCGGCAAGCCCGTTCGCCCCGCCCATGGCCGGCGGGTTCGGCAGACGCAGCGGCGGCGGCGAGGGTGGCGGCCGGGCGGCCGGAGAGTTCATCGAGACGATCAAGACCGAACTGCGGCTGGCCCCCGATCAGGCGGCGCGCGTCGATGCGCTGGTCGAGGAGATGCGGCCGCAGTTCCGTGCCCTGTTCGGGCCGGGCATGGAGCGGACCGAGCGGCTCGAGCAGCTGCGTCGCCTGCGCGCCGATCTGGTCAGCCGGATCGAGGCGCTGCTGAGCGCCGAGCAGCGGGAGGCCCTGGCGGCGATCCGCGCCCGCTATGATGGCCGGCGGGACCAGGGTGGCGGCACGCCCGGGCGGGTCTTCGTGGTCGGAGCCGATGGCCGGCCGGAGGCCATCACCCTCAGCCTGGGGATCAGTGACGGTGTCATGACCGAGGTGCTGTCCGGCGACCTGGAGGCGGGCCGGGAGCTGATCATCGGCGGCGGCCCTGCGCCGCAGTCCGCGCCCTCTGCGCCGCGCGGCTTCCGGATGTTCTGATGGCCCTGATCGAAACGCGCGACCTTGCCCGGCACTACAGGCTCGGCGACCAGGTGGTGACGGCGCTCGCTGGCGTCTCCGTGGACGTGGAGAGCGGCGAGTTCGTCGCGGTCATGGGGCCGTCGGGATCGGGCAAGTCGACCTTCATGAACCTTGTCGGCTGCCTCGACCGGCCGACGGCCGGCCGCTACGTGCTCGACGGCGAGGAGATCTCCGCCCTCGGTGCCGACGGGCTTGCAACCATCCGCAACCGCAAGATCGGCTTCGTGTTCCAGCAGTTCAACCTGCTTGACCGGCAGGATGCGCTGGCCAATGTCGAGCTGCCCATGGTCTATGCCGGGCTCGCGCGCCGGGAGCGGCGCAGGCGTGCGCAGGAGGCGCTGGAGCGGGTCGGCCTCGGCGAGCGCGTGCATCATCTGCCGACCCAGCTTTCCGGAGGCCAGCAGCAGCGCGTGGCGATCGCCCGCGCCCTCGTCAATCAGCCCAAGGTGCTGCTTGCCGACGAGCCGACGGGCGCCCTCGACAGCCGCACCTCGCTGGAGATCATGGCGCTGTTCCAGGATCTGAACCGGCAGGGCGTCACCGTGCTCATCGTCACCCACGAGCCGGATGTCGCCGCCTTTGCCGGACGCGTGGTGCGCTTTCGCGACGGTCGCGTGGTCTCCGATGCCCGCCAGCGGCCGAAGGATGCCGCCGCGGCGCTCGGGGAGGCCGTCGAGGAGGCGGCCTGAAGGCTGTTCCCGCCCCGCCCATGAAAACGGGGCCCGAAGGCCCCGCTCTCGATCCTGCCAGGGTCCGGCGGGCCGTTCAGGCGCCGCGGCCGCCCTTGTCGGCGCGCTCGGCGATTCGGGCCGACTTGCCGCGGCGATCACGCAGGTAATAGAGCTTGGCGCGGCGGACCTTGCCGCGGCGCACCAGCTTGATGGAATCGATGGCCGGGGAATAGACGGGGAACACGCGCTCCACACCCTCGCCATAGGAGATCTTGCGCACCGTGAAGCTCTCGTTCAGGCCGCCGCCGGAGCGGGCGATGCACACGCCCTCATAGGCCTGGACGCGGGTGCGGTCGCCCTCGCGGACCTTGACATTGACGATGACGGTATCGCCCGGGGCGAAGGCCGGGATCGTCTTGTCACCGAGGACGCGGGCGGCCTCTTCGGCCTCGAGGGTCTGGATCAGGTTCATGGTTCGGCATCCTTCTGGCCGGCCCGCGCGGGAGCCCGGCATCTTGTTGGTCTTGGTTCTGCGGAACGGGCGCGGCCCTGCGAGGCAGATCCTGGCCCGGCTGCGGCGTGTATGGTCTGACAACCCTCGCCGGAAGGCGGCTCGATAGTCGAAAAGCCGACGCTTGTCACCCCTTTTTCTTGGATGCATCCGCCGGACCGGCGCTGCGTTGCGCCCAAAGATCGGGCCGGCGCTCCCGTGTCAGCCGCTCGGCCTCGGCCCGCCGCCACCGCGCGATCCTGGCATGGTCGCCGGACACCAGGACATCGGGAATGGCCAGCCCCTCGAACAGCTGGGGCCGCGTGTAGTGCGGATATTCCAGCAGCCCGTCCTCGAAGCTCTCCTCGGTGCCGGAGGCCTCCTGGCCCATGACGCCGGGCAGCAGGCGCACCACCGCGTCGATGAGCACCATGGCGGCCAGCTCGCCGCCGGACAGCACATAGTCGCCGATGGAGATCTCGGTCAGGCCGCGGGCGACGATCAGGCGCTCGTCGATGCCCTCGAACCGGCCGCAGAGGATGACCGCGCCGGGGCCGGCGGCCAGTTGCCGCACGAAACCCTGGGTCAGCGGCCTGCCGCGCGGCGACATGCACAGCCTCGGGCGCGGATCGCCCGGCGGGGCCGCGTGGTCGATGGCGCGCGCCAGCACATCGGCGCGCATGACCATGCCCGGACCGCCGCCGGCGGGGGTGTCGTCGACGGCGCGGTGGCGGCCGGTGGCGAAATCGCGCAGGAACACGGTGTCCAGCGACCAGGCCGCCCCCAGGGCACGGCCCGCCAGGCTCACGCCGAGCGGCCCGGGGAACATGTCGGGATAGAGGGTGAGGACCGAGGCGCGGAACATCAGTCACGGTCCTCGGGATCGCGCGGGGTCTCCTCCAGCAACCCCGCCGGCGGGTCGATCACCACGCGCCGGCCGGCAAGGTCCACCTGCGGCACCACGGCCCTCGTGAAGGGCACCAGCACCGCCTTGCGGCCGGGGCGCGCCACATCGAGCATGTCGCCGGCGCCGAAATCATGGATGGCGATGATGCTGCCGACGGCCTCGCCCGTGGTGGTGACGACGGACAGGCCGATCAGGTCGGCATGCAGGAACTCGTCCTCGTCCTCGGGCGTGGGAATGCGCGCGCGCGGCACGAACAGGTCGAGATGGGTCACCGCCCCGGCCGCGGTGCGGTCCTTCAGCTCGGCGATGCGGGCAATCATCACCTCGCCGGCCGGTCGCAGGGCCTCCACGGTGAAGGTGCGCCCGTCGCGCGACTGCAGCGGCGAATAGTCGAGGAGCGCCGCCGGATCCTGGGTGTAGGACTTCACCCGCACCTCGCCGCGCACCCCGTGAGGGGCGCCGAACCGGGCGACGAGGATGAGATCGGAGGACATGGCGATGCCTTGCGGATCCGGACCGCGTGCCGCGTGGCCCGCCCTGCCGGGCGCGCCCCGAAGGTCGCGGTGCCCCCGTGCGGGTCGCCCCGCACGGGGAGGGCAGGCCTCAGCCCTCGGCCGGGGCGGCAGCGCCGGCCTTCTCGGCACGGGCGGCGGCCCGTTCCAGGGCCTTGCGGCCCGGCTTGGCCTTCTCGGGATTGTTGCGCGCCTCGCGCTTCAGGAGGCCTTCCGCATCGAAGAAGCGGGCGACACGGTCGGTCGGCTGGGCCCCCTTGGCGAGCCAGGCCTTCGCCTTCTCGACATCCAGCTCGTGGCGCTTCTGATCCTTGGCCAGCATCGGATTGTAGGTGCCGAGCTTCTCGATGAAGCGGCCATCACGCGGCGCACGGGCGTCGGCAACGACGATGGCGTAGAACGGGCGCTTCTTGGTGCCGCGGCGGGCGAGGCGGATCTTCAGGGACATGGGTTCTCCGTAGGGGTCGTTCGTGGTCTGGATGAGGACGGCCGGCTGAACGGAACCGGCGCCTGTCTCGGAGGGGCTCCCGGCCTATTTCTTCTTGCCGAAGGGAAAGCCGGGCAGCCCGGGCAGCTTGCCGCCACCAAGGCCGCCGAGGCCGGGAAAGCCGGGCGGCAATCCTCCCGGAGGCAGTGCGGGCATCTTGCCGGGCAGGCCGCCCGGCATCTTGCTCTGCAGTTCGGCGAGCATTTCCGGCGTCGGCTGCGGCATGCCGCCGCCGAGGCCGAACATGTTGGCGAGGCCCGCCATCGGGCCGCGCTTGGCCCCGCCCATGGACTTCATCATGTCGGCCATGGTGCGATGCATCTTGAGAAGCTTGTTGACGTCCTCGCGCTGGGTGCCCGAGCCCTGCGCGATGCGGCGGCGGCGCTTGCCGTCGATCTCCTTGGGGTTGCGGCGCTCCCAGGGCGTCATGGACTGGATGATGGCCCGCTGGCGCCGGATCGTCCGGTCGTCCATGGCGCCGGCGAGCTGCTTCTGCATGTTCTTCACGCCCGGCAGCATGCCCATCAGGCCCTGCATGCCGCCGATCTTCAGCATCTGGTCGAGCTGTTCGCCCAAGTCGTCCAGGGTGAACTGGCCGGCCTGCATGCGCCTGGCGATCGCCATGCCCTTCTCGGCATCGATCGTCTCGGCCGCCTTCTCGACCAGCGAGACGATGTCGCCCATGCCGAGGATGCGGTTGGCAACGCGCGAGGGGTGGAACTCCTCCAGCCCGTCCATCTTCTCCGACGTGCCGAGCAGCTTGATCGGCTTGCCGGTCACCGCGCGCATGGACAGGGCGGCGCCACCGCGGCCGTCTCCGTCGACGCGGGTCAGGACGACGCCGGTGACGTTCACCCGTCCGGTGAAGGAGCGGGCCACATTGACCGCGTCCTGACCGGTCAGGCTGTCAACGACCAGAAGGGTTTCGTGCGGGCGCGCGACCTTCTCGACCTCGGCCACCTCCAGCATGAGGGCCTCGTCGACATGGGTGCGGCCGGCGGTATCCAGAATGACCACGTCATAGCCGCCGAGCCGGGCGGCCTCGATGGCGCGGCGGGCGATCTGCACGGGCGACTGCCCGGCGACGATCGGCAGGGTGTCGACGCCGATCTGCCGGCCGAGCACGGCCAGCTGCTCCATCGCTGCCGGCCGGCGGGTGTCGAGCGAGGCCATCAGCACCTTCTTGCGCTGCTTCTCGAACAGGCGCTTGGCGAGCTTGGCCGTGGTCGTCGTCTTGCCCGAGCCCTGCAGGCCGACCATCATGATCGGCACCGGCGGATTGGCGCCGATCGAGATCGCCACGCCTTCGGTGCCGAGCGTGTCCACCAGCGTGTCGTGCACGATCTTCACGACCATCTGGCCGGGGGTCACCGACCGGATGACCTCGGCGCCGACGGCGCGATCGCGCACCTTGTCGGTGAAGGAGCGGACCACCTCGAGCGCGACGTCGGCCTCGAGCAGGGCGCGACGCACCTCGCGCATCGCCTCCTGGACATCGGCTTCGCTCAGCGCGCCGCGGCCCTTGAGGCGGTCGAGAATGCCGGACAGGCGTGTCGACAGGCCTTCGAACATTGTTGCTCCGCAGTTCACCTCGAGGATGTCCCCAAGGTGGTCCCGCATCACCGCGACCGCAACGCCTTTCGCGCCCGAGGGCGCACCACGCGCTGTCGGGCGGGGACCTCCGGGGTCAGGCCCCGGTCGGCGGAAGCAGGTCTCGGATGATCGAGAGTGGGCTGGCGATAGAGGCAGGAGGACGGAAAGTCAAGGAATGGCGGCAGATTGTCGCCCTCGGGGATCGAATGGCGACCTCAGGCGTTGCTGTATCGTCCCATGATCCAGGAAGGGAGTTGAACCGTGCCATTCACCACCCGACGCGCCATGCTGGCCGTTCCGTTCGCCCTGGCGGCCATGCCGGTCCTGCCTGTCCCACAGGCCCGCGCGGATGATCGTCCGCCGACGCCCCAGGAGCGCCGTCGCATCGAGGCCGCCCTGCGCCGGCACGGCTTCGTCCGCTGGGGCAAGATCGAGCTCGATGACGGGCGCTGGGAGATCGACGACGCGGTGCGGTCCGACGGCCGCAAGTACGACGTTGAGCTCAGCCGGCGCGACTTCTCGATCTTGAGGCTCGAGCGGGACGACTAATCATCCGCGCCGGCACAGCCGCGAGACATCCGCGACGGTGGCCTGGATCGCCTGCTCCGTGCGGGCGATCATGCGGCGGCCGTCAGGGCTCGTGCAGTCCCAGCGCAGGCCCGCGCGTGAGGACACCGCGCGGCGGAAGTGGCTGGCAATGGTGTCAACCGACTGCGAGTGGATGCAGCCGCGCACGATCTGGCGGAACCGGCTCTCCAGCGCCGGCCGCCGGCCGCAGGCCTTCAGGAAGGCCTCGACGATGGCATAGCGCTCCACGTGCTCGAGCAGTTGCCGCCGCTGGTCGGCCGACAGCATTTCCAGCCGGTAGTGGCCCTCCTCGGGCGAGACCGCCGCAACCGTCTGCGCGCCGGCCGGCGCCATCGCAAGGCCGATCAGGATCAGGGCGGTTGCCGCCACGGGGGCGGCACGGCGGGCGCGCGGGGGCGGAAGCATCATCGGCGACCTGAGGGCTGGAACCGGCCGGAGTTTATTGAAGTCGCGCGCCCGCGCAACGGGGAGCCGCGCCCGCCAGCGGCCGCTCAGGCCGGCGGGATCGCCAGGGCCGGTTTCGGCCGGGCCTCGGCGATGATCTGGCCGAAGGCGACGAAATCGGCCTTGCGCGGCGAGGTGGCGCGCCAGGCAAGGCCGAGCGTGCGGCTGGGTTCCGGCTCGGCGAAGCGCATGATGTTGAGGGCAGCCCGTTCGGCTTCGACATCGAGGCAGATCTCCGGCAGCAGGGTGAGGCCGAGACCGTTGGCGACCATCTGCACCAGGGTGGTCAGCGAGGAGGCTCCGAAGGTGTCGATGGTCTCCACCTGTCGCAGGTCGCAGAAGGTCAGCGCCTGGTCGCGCAGGCAATGACCCTCCTCCAGCAGCAGCAGACGGTCGCCCTTGAGGATGTCCGGGGTTGCCCGCACGCGGCTGTCGATGCGGCGGGAGGCCGGCAGGGCGAGCAGGAAGCGGTCCTCGAACAGGCGAATGGTCTCGATGTCGGGCTGCTCCACCGGCAGGGCGACGATCAGCAGGTCCAGCTCGCCTTCGAGCAGCTCGCGCGTCAGCTGGGCGGTCTGTGTCTCGCGGATGCGCACGTCGAGGCTCGGATAGGTCTCGCGCAGTTTCGGCAGGAAGCGGGGCAGCAGGTAGGGGGCCACCGAGGGAATGACGCCGAGCTGGAGCGTGCCGCTCAGCCCTTCGGCGAGGTGCTGGGCGTGATCCTTGAGGTCGCGCACGCCGGCGAGGATCTGCGCGGCCCTGCGGGCGATCTCGCGCCCCTGACCGGTCAGCCGGATGCCGCCGCGGCGCCGCTCGACCAGCTTCAGGCCGAGCTCGCGCTCCAGATCCTGGATCTGCATGGACAGGGCCGGCTGCGTCACCGCGCAATGATCGGCGGCCCGGCCGAAATGGCCGAACCGCGCGAGCGCATCAAAATAGCGAAGCTGTTTCAAGGAGATCATGGTTCATCAGGAAATCTGATCACGATCTGAGGATAATACGATTGGCATTGATGATGAAGCCTGGATTAGAACCGTTTGACCCCCAACGTCCGAAACCGGAGTAGCCAGATGGCCGATAAGACGATCATGACCACGGCAGGCGGCGCGCCCGTGGGCGACAACCAGAACTCGATCACTGCCGGTCCGCGCGGGCCGCTGCTGATGCAGGATTTCCATCTCCTCGAGAAGCTGGCCCACCAGAACCGAGAGCGCATTCCGGAGCGCACGGTCCATGCCAAGGGTTCGGCTGCCTATGGCAAGCTGACCATCACCAAGGACATTTCCCGCTACACCAAGGCCAAGGCCCTGCAGCCCGGCAAGGTCACGGAGGCCTTCCTGCGCTTCTCGACGGTGGCCGGCGAGCGCGGGGCGGCGGATGCCGAGCGCGACGTGCGCGGCTTTGCCGTGCGCTTCTACACGGAGGAGGGCAACTGGGACATCGTCGGCAACAACACGCCGGTGTTCTTCATCCGCGATCCGCTGAAGTTCCCCGACTTCATCCACACGCAGAAGCGCCATCCGCGCACCAATCTGCGCTCGCCGACCGCCATGTGGGACTTCTGGTCGCTGTCGCCGGAGAGCCTGCATCAGGTCACCATCCTGATGAGCGACCGCGGCCTGCCGCAGTCCTACCGTCACATCGACGGCTTCGGCTCGCACACCTACTCCTTCATCAACGCCGCCAACGAGCGCTTCTGGGTGAAGTTCCACTTCAAGACCCAGCAGGGCATCCGCAACTGGACCAATGCCGAGGCGG
>JBKBOA010000028.1:0-39019 GCA_046295035.1 Phreatobacter sp. | reverse complement strand
GTTGCGCTCGAACACGGTGATCTCGCAGGCCGGCTGCCAGGCCTTCATCAGGATGGCGAAATAGAGCCCGCCGGGGCCGCCGCCGATCACCGCGATGCGCATGGGGCTCTCCTGTCGGGTCTGCCGAAGCCGGAAATAGTTTAGGTCTAAAATAATTTCCGGCAAGCGGCCGCCCGGGCCTTGCCGGAATTTATTTGAAGCTTAAAACATTCCGGCAGGAGGCGCCGATGGCGACCGATGCAGCCCCCCGATCCGCTCCGGACCAGCCGCTCGCCGGCCGGCGAGCCCTCGTCACCGGCGGCGGTCGCGGCATCGGCCGGGCGATCGCCGCGGCCCTGACCGGCGCGGGTGCCCACGTCACGGTTCTCGGCCGGGATGGCGCAAGGCTGCGGGCGGTCGTCGAAGCCGGCGAGGCCGCCGGGCATGTCGTCGCGGACGTCACCGATCCCCAAGCCCTGCAGGCGGCCCTCACCTTCGCCGGCCCGCTCGACATCCTGGTCAACAATGCCGGCAGCGCCGAGACGCAGCCGGCGAAGCGCCTTGATCGGCCCCTCTTCGACCGAATGGTGGCGCTGAACCTGACGGCGGTCTATGACGGCATCCGCCTTGCCCTGCCCGGCATGCTCGCCCGTGGCCACGGACGCATCGTCTCGGTCGCTTCCACGGCGGGCCTGACCGGCTATCCCTATGTCGCGGCCTATTGCGCGGCCAAGCACGGCGTTGTCGGTCTCACCCGCGCCCTGGCGAAGGAAACGGCGGCGTCCGGCGTCACCATCAACTGCATCTGCCCGGGCTTCACCGAGACCGATCTGGTGGCGGGCTCCATCGACACCATTGTCGAGAAGACCGGCCGCAGCCCCGAGGCCGCGCTGGCGGACCTGACCAAATCCATGCCCATCGGCCGGCTGATCCGCCCGCAGGAGGTCGCAAGCGCCGTCCTCTGGCTCGTCTCGGACGCTGCTGGAGCCGTGACCGGCATCGCCCTGCCGGTCGCCGGCGGTGAAATCTGAAGGACAAGCCCATGCATCCCCCCGCCCACCGCATCCCGCATCGCCAGAAGCTGTCCGACTGGCAGGCGACCCATTTCCTCTGGGAGGTCAGGGACAAGGTCGCAATCATCACGCTGAACCGGCCGGAGCGGAAGAACCCGCTCACCTTCGAGAGCTATGCCGAGCTCGGCGACCTGTTCCGGGCGCTGGCCTTCGACACGTCGATCAAGGCGGTCGTAGTGACGGGAGCGGGCGGCAATTTCTGCGCGGGCGGCGACGTCTTCGAGATCATCGAGCCGCTCACCGGTCGCGACATGCCCGGCCTCCTGCAGTTCACGCGCATGACCGGCGAACTTGTGAAGGCCATGCGCGCCTGTCCGCAGCCCGTTATCTCCGCCGTCGACGGCATCTGTGTCGGGGCCGGCGCCATCATCGCCATGGCCTCGGACCTGCGCATCGGCACGCCGAAGGCGAAGGTGGCCTTCCTGTTCAACAAGGTTGGCCTTGCCGGCTGCGACATGGGCGCCTGCGCCATCCTGCCCCGCATCATCGGCCAGGGCCGCGCGTCCGAACTGCTCTATACCGGCCGGATGATGGGCGGCGAGGAAAGCCACGCCTGGGGCTTCTTCAACCGCCTCGCCGCACCGGAGGCGGTGCTGGCAGAGGCAACCGCGCTGGCCGAGGAGATCGCCTCAGGCCCGACCTTCGCCAACGGCATCACCAAGCGCATGCTGCACATGGAATGGTCCATGTCGGTGGACGAGGCCATCGAGGCCGAGGCCATGGCCCAGGCGATCTGCATGGACACCAAGGACTTCCGCCGCGCCTTCGAGGCTTTCGCAGCGAAGGCCAGGCCGGTCTTCGAGGGGGATTGAGATGCTCCCCGCCGATCTTCTCGCCCTGCCCTTCCTCGAGGACCGCCATCGCGATCATGCCGCGCGGCTCGCCGACTGGGCAGCGCGCGAGGTTCCTCCCCTCGTGGACCATCACGATGTGGACGGCTCCTGCCGGCGCCTCGTCGCGGCCATGGGCGCCGCCGGCTGGCTGAAGGCCTGCGTACCCGCAGATCAGGGCGGCCTGACCGAAACCCTCGACGTGCGCACGCTCTGCCTGACGCGCGCCACGCTCGCCTATGTCGACGGCCTGGCCGACTTCGCCTTCGCCATGCAGGGCCTCGGCACGGGCGTCATCTCCCTGTTCGGAACCGCGGCGCAGAAGGCGCAAGCCTGTCCGCCGGTGCGCGAAGGCACCGCGATCGCCGCCTTCGCCCTGTCCGAACCCGATGCCGGCTCGGATGTCGCCGCGCTCGCGACCACGGCCACGCGCATTCCCGGCGGCTGGCGGCTGGATGGCACCAAGACCTGGATCTCGAACGGTGGCATCGCCGACCGCTATGTGGTCTTCGCCCGCACCGGCGAGGCCCCCGGCGCACGCGGCATCTCCGCCTTCATCGTCACGCCCGATGCGCCGGGCTTCTCCATCACCGAGCGGATCGACGTCATCGCCCCGCATCCGCTCGCAACCCTCAGCTTCGATGATTGCCGGCTGCCTGAGGAGGCCCTGATCGGCAAGCCGGGGGCCGGCTTCGCCATGGCCATGGCCAATCTCGACATCTTCCGCCCCACCGTTGCTGCCGCCGCCCTCGGCATGGGCTATCGGGCGCTCGACGAGGCGACGCGCCGGGCGAAGGACCGCCACCTGTTCGGCGCCCCCCTCGCCGATCTGCAGCTGACCCAGGCCGCGCTCGCCGATTCCGTTGCGGAACTGGAGGCCGCCGCCCTGCTGGTGCTGCGTGCGGCCTGGGCCAAGGACCGGGGCCAGCCACGCATCACCAGGGAAGCAGCCATCGCCAAGATGGTTGCGACCGAGAATGCCCAGAAGGTCATCGACCGGGCCATCCAGGTGTTTGGCGGCCTCGGCGTGAAGAAGGGCGAGAAGGTGGAGGAACTCTACCGGGAGATCCGGGCGCTGCGGATCTATGAGGGGGCGACCGAGGTCCAGAAGATCGTCATCGCAAGGGCCCATCTCGCTGGGGCACAAGCCCCGGCTGCGAAGGCTGCCGGATAGGAGCGGATCATGACCGCCTCAGCCCAGACCGCATCAGGCCAGAGTGCATCAGCGCATGTCGATACCTTCGCGGCCCGCGGCCTGCCGCCGGCCGACCGGCAGCCGGTCTTCCTGTTCGAGCGCCCCGAACTCGTCTATCCCGAGCGCCTCAATTGCGTGAGCGAACTGGTCGACCGCCATGTGGCGGAGGGGCGCGGCGAGCGCCTCGCCGTGCTCGCCCCCGATGGCACGCGCTGGACCTATGCGGAGCTTGCCGGGCGCATCGACCGCATCGCCCATGTCCTGACCGTCGAGCTCGGCCTCGTTCCGGGCAACCGCGTGCTGCTGCGCGCGCCCAACAATCCGACCATGGTCGCCGCCTATCTGGCGGTCATCAAGGCCGGCGGCATCGTGGTGGCGACCATGCCGCTGCTGCGGGCGAAGGAGCTCGGGCAGATCATCGACAAGGCCGAGATCGGGCTTGCCCTGTGCGATGACCGGCTGACCGAGGAACTGGCCAAGGCCGCGACGGGATCGCGCTTCCTGAAGCGGCTGGCCCCCTTTGCCGAGCTCCGCGCGATGGCTGACCGGGCACCGTCCGCCTTCCCGGCGGTCGATACCCATCGCGATGATGTCTGCCTGTTCGGCTTCACCTCCGGCACGACCGGCGTGCCGAAATGCACGATGCATTTCCACCGCGATCTGCTCGCCATCTGCGACGCCTATTCCCGCAATGTGCTGCAGCCGGACCCGGACGACCGCTTCATCGGTTCGCCGCCGCTCGCCTTCACCTTCGGGCTTGGCGGCCTCGTGCTGTTCCCGTTCCGGGTCGGGGCCTCCACCGTGCTGCTGGAAAAGGCCGCTCCCGGCGATCTGCTGCCAGCCATCGCCGCCTTCAGGCCGACCATCTGCTTCACGGCGCCAACCGCCTACCGGGCCATGCTCGGCATGCTCTCCGACCATGACTGGCGCTCGCTCAGGAAATGCGTGTCGGCCGGCGAGGCGCTGCCGAAGGCGACCTTCGATGCCTGGAAGGCCGCCACGGGCCTTGAGCTGATGGACGGTATCGGTGCCACCGAGATGCTGCACATCTTCATCGCGGCGCCCGAGGGTCGCATCCGGCCGGGCGCCACGGGCCTGCCGGTTCCCGGCTATCAGGCCAAGGTCATCGGCCCGGACGGCGAGGACCTGCCGCCCGGCACGCCCGGACGCCTGGCCGTGCGCGGCCCGACCGGCTGCCGCTACCTCAGCGACGAACGGCAGGCGAGGTACGTCGTCGACGGCTGGAACATCACCGGCGACACCTATGCCGTGGATGCGGACGGCTATTTCTGGTACCAGGCGCGCAACGACGACATGATCGTCTCGGCCGGCTACAACATTGCCGGCCCGGAGGTCGAGGCGGCGCTGCTCGCCCATCCGGCCGTCGCCGAGGCCGGTGTCGTCGGCCGGCCCGATGCCGAGCGTGGCATGATCGTGAAGGCCTATGTCGTGCCGAAACCCGACGTGACCGTGACACCGGCGCTCACCGTCGAGTTGCAGGCCTTCGTCAAGAACGAGATCGCCCCTTACAAATATCCGCGCGAGATCGCCTTCGTGGACCGTCTGCCGCGCACCGAGACGGGCAAGCTGCAGCGCTTCGCGCTGCGCGAACAGGCCGCACGCGAGGCGGCCGGGGATGGCCCGGTCGCCGGCCCGAAGGCCGCGGAGTGAGATCATGACCAGGACCGTTCCGCCCGTGCTCCCCCGGCCCCCCGGCGACGACGGGACAAGACCGGTCACCCTCAACCCGAAGGGTTGGCCGGTGCCGCGCGGCTATGCCAATGGCATGACCGCCCGCGGGCGCATCATCGTCACCGGCGGCGTGGTCGGCTGGGATGTGACGGGCACCTTTCCCGAAGGCTTCGCCGCCCAGGCGCGCCAGTGCTTCTCCAACATCGCCGCCATTCTCGCCGAAGGCGGCGCCAGCCCGCATCACGTGGTCCGTCTGACCTGGTATGTCACCGACATCGACGACTATGCGGCCAATCTGCGCCCGCTCGGCCAGGCCTACCGCGAGATCTTCGGCCAGCACTACCCTGCCATGGCGGTCGTTCAGGTCGTGCGGCTGGTAGAGAAGGCGGCCCTGATCGAGATCGAGGCCACGGCGATCGTGCCCGACTAGGCCCTCCTCCTCCAGCGATCACATTCTGCTGATCGGCTCGCCACGGCCTTGAGCGGATCGCGGTTTTCTGTATTTTCAGTTTTTACTGAAATAACGAAAGCCATCCCCCGATGGATCTTCCCCCGCTCGTCCAGGCCTTCGTGCTCCATTTCGGCGAAATGGGCTCCCGCTGGGGCATCAACCGCACGGTCGGCCAGATCTATGCCGTGCTGTTCGTGGCACCCCACCCGCTCTGCGCCGACGACCTCGTGGAGCGCCTCGGCGTCTCGCGCTCCAACGTGTCCATGGGCCTGAAGGAATTGCAGGCATGGAACCTGGTACGCCTGAAGCATGTGCCCGGCGACCGGCGCGATTTCTTCACCACGCCGGAGGACATCTGGACCATCGTCCGCACGCTCGTGGAGGAGCGCAAGAAGCGCGAGATCGACCCGACCCTGACCGTGCTGCGCGAATTGCTCATGCAGGCGCCCGCCTCCGATGAGGAGCGCCATGCCCAGGCGCGCATGCGCGAGATGCACGAGCTCATCGAACTGCTCACCGCCTGGTACGCGGAGATGCAGCGGCTGGAGACCGATCGACTGGTCCAGCTCCTCACCCTCGGCTCGAAGGTCGTGAAAGTGCTGGAAATGAAGGATAGGCTCTTCGTCATGCCCGGGGGGCGGACGCGGAAGGAAGGAAAGGACAGCTGACCATGGCCGAACTTGATCCGACCCTGCTGGCGCGCATCCAGTTTGCTGCCAACATCTCCTTCCACATCCTCTTTCCGACGATCACGATCGCCCTGTCGTGGATCCTGATCTATTTCAAGCTGCGCTTTAATGCGTCCGGCGACGAGAAGTGGATGGAGGCCTACCGGCTCTATGTGAAGGTCTTCGCGCTGTCGTTCGCGCTGGGTGTCGTCTCAGGCATCACCATGAGCTTCCAGTTCGGCACCAACTGGCCGGGCTTCATGCAGAAGGTCGGCAACATTGCCGGCCCCCTGCTCGCCTACGAGGTTCTCACCGCCTTCTTCCTGGAGGCCGGCTTCCTCGGCATCATGCTGTTCGGCTACCGCCGCGTGCCCAACTGGCTGCACACGCTGGCGACCGTTCTGGTGGCCGTCGGCACCATGCTCTCCGCCTTCTGGATTCTCGCGCTCAATTCCTGGATGCAGACGCCTGCGGGTCACGAGATGCGCGACGGCGTCGCCCACGCGGTCGACTGGTGGCAGATCGTGTTCAATCCCTCCATGCCCTACCGGCTCACCCACATGGTGATCGCGTCGGGCCTGACGGCGGCCTTCCTGATCGCCGGGCTGTCCGCCTATCAGCGCCTGCGCGGCGACGACCGGCCGGCAGTCGATGCCGCCCTGGGCACCGCCGTCCGGCTGGCGGCCATCCTGATCCCCATCCAGATCGCGGTCGGTGACGCGCATGGCCTCAACACGCTCGAGCATCAGCCGGCCAAGGTCGCGGCCATGGAGGCCAATTGGCAGACGCGCGGCGAGGTGCCCCTCGTGCTGTTCGCCTGGCCCGACGAGAAGGCGCGGGACAACCATTTCGAGATCGCCATTCCCTATGGCGCCAGCCTGATCCTGACCCATTCCCTGAGCGGCGTGGTGCCGGGCCTGAATGACTTCCGCGGCAATCATCCCCCCGTCGCGCCGGTCTTCTTCGGCTTCCGCATCATGGTGGGCGTCGGCCTGCTCATGCTGGCCGTGTCCTGGCTCGCCACGCTGCTGCTGTGGCGGCGGCGCGCCCTGCCGCGCTGGACGCTCATGGCCCTGGTGGGCATGACGTTCTCGGGCTGGGTGGCAACCCTCGCCGGCTGGTATGTGACCGAGATCGGCCGCCAGCCCTGGCTGGTGACGGGCGTTCTGCGGACGTCGGAAGCAGCGTCGGCCGTGCCCGCGCCGATGATCGCGGCGACGCTGGCCGCCTATCTCATCACCTATCTGTTCCTGCTGGCGGCCTATGTCAGCGTGCTGTTCTACCTTGCGCGCAAGGCGGCCAAGGCTGGCACCAGCGTCCGCGACAAGGACCAGATTCCCTTCGTTCACGAGGACGGTCCGCCGGCGACGGCCCGGGCCTGAAGGAGACGGTGATGGACCCCATGGCCCTGCAACCCGCTGTCTGGCTGCCCCTCGCCTTCGCCATCCTGATGGGCGTGGCGATCCTGGCCTATGTCATCCTCGACGGCTACGATCTCGGCGTCGGAATCCTGCTGCCCGGCGCCAATCCGGAGGAGAAGGACCGGATGATCGCCTCGATCGGGCCGTTCTGGGATGCCAACGAGACCTGGCTGGTCCTCGCCGTCGGCATCCTGCTCGTCGCCTTTCCGGTGGCCCATGGCCTGATCCTGACCACGCTCTATCTGCCGGTAGCGGTGCTGATGATCGCGCTGATCCTGCGCGGGGTCGCCTTCGAGTTCCGCGCCAAGGCCGGCGCGCCGTTCAAGCGCTGGTGGGACCGCGCCTTCTTTACCGGCTCGCTGCTCGCCGCGCTGTCGCAGGGCTACATGCTCGGCCTCTATGTCAACGGCTTTGCCGGCGGCTGGGCGATCCACGCCTTCGCCGCGCTGACCGCCATCTGCCTGGCGGCCGCCTATGCCTTCATCGGCGCGACCTGGCTCGTGCTGAAGACGGAGCAGGCGCTGCACGACAAGGCCATTGCCTGGGCGCGGGCAACGCTGATCGCCGTCGTGGTCGGCATGGCGGCGGTCTCGATCGCGACCCCGCTCGCCTCGGCTCGCATCTTCGCCAAGTGGTTCACCTTTCCCGAGATCATCGCGCTCGCGCCGATCCCGCTGATGACCGGTGCCCTGATCGTCGGCCTGTGGATCTTCCTCGGCCGCATGCCGCGGCCGGACCATCGCCTCGACAGCGTGCCCTTCCTGGGCGGCGTCCTGATCTTCGTGCTCGGCTTTGCCGGCCTCGCCTATTCCTTCTACCCCTATGTCGTGCCGGAGCAACTGACGATCTGGCAGGCGGCGGCGGCGCCCGAGAGCCTGATGATCATCTTCATCGGCACCTGCGTGGTGCTGCCGGTGATCATCGCCTATTCGGTGCTGGCCTACTGGGTTTTCCGCGGCAAGGCGACCGAACTGCGCTACGACTGAGGCAGGGCGTCAGACCCGCGCCGTCTCGTACCAGAACCGCTCGATGTCCTCGGCCAGCTTGCGGTAGCCATCGAAGGTGCGCGGCTTGACCACATAGGCATTGGCGTGCGCGCGATAGGAGCGCTCGATGTCGATGTCGCGCTCCGAGGAGGAGAAGATCAGGGTCGGCAGCGCCTTCATGGCCTCACTGCCCTTGATGGTGGCGAGCACGTCGAAGCCGTCCATCCCCGGCATGTTGAGGTCGAGCAGCACCAGATCCGGATCGAAGCTGCCGATGGCCGCAAGCCCCTCCTCACCGGACTCGGCATGACGGATCTCGACAGGTTCGGGCGAAGACCGGAACGCATCCTCGAGGAACAGCGCCTCGTTCGGATCGTCGTCAACGATCAGCATGCGCCTTTTCGGGCGTGCCATGGTTGTCTCCCGCCCTGGCGGTTTCGGCTGTCTCCCGTCTGCGCGGCAGTGTAAACCGGAAACAGGCCCCCTGCGAAGCCTGCGTATCGAGCCAGATCTCGCCGCCATGGCTCTCGACGACCCGCCGGCACAGGGCCAGCCCGACGCCCATGCCGGCATAGCGGCTCTCGTCGCGGTGCAGCCGGCGGAAGATCTCGAAGATCTTCTCGGCATGCTGGGGCGCGATGCCGATGCCGTTGTCCGCGACGCTGATCTCCCAGAACCGGCCGGCAGGCTGCGACCGGATGCGGATGATCGGCCGCTCCTCACCCCGATACTTGATGGCGTTGGCCAGGAGGTTCTGGAACAGCCGCACCAGAAGATCCGCATCGCCGGTCACCACTGGAAGGTGGGATGTCCTCACCTCGGCGCCGGCGTCGCGCAGATCGGCGTCGATGAGCTGCATGGCTTCCGCGACGACCCGGCTGAGTTCCACGGGCTCCTGCCGGACCTCCCGATAGGCCACCTGGGTATAGGCGTTGAGACTGCGGATGAGGCGTTGCATGCGCTCCACGCTCGCCATGATCCGCCCCGCGGTTTCCGCCGTCTGCGGATCCGCTGCCTCGGACCGGACCTTCAGCATCTCCGCGAACATGTTGATGTGGCGCAGCGGCGCCTGCAGGTCATGCGAGACGATGGCGGAAAACTGCTTCAGCGCCTCGTTGGACTGGCGCAGGCGCGTTTCCGCCTGCTGGCGCTCGGTATCGTCGCGCACGACCGCCATGATGTTGGGCTCGTCGCTGCCCACGCCCGACAGCCGGCTGAACGCCACCTGCACCCAGACCCAGTGCCCGTCACGGTGACGCAGCCGATGAATGGAGAAGCCACTGTCCTGACCGGCTCCGATCGCATGGCTGACGGCGAGGACACGGTCCAGATCGTCGGGATGGACGATGGTCGCCGGCGTGGTCCGGAGCATCTCCTCCGGTGTCAGGCCGAGCAGCTTCACGGAGGCGGGCGAGGCGTAGAAGACGCGCCCCTGACTGTTCCTGAGCACGATCATGTCGCTGGCGTTCTCCGCCAGCAGCCGGTAGCGCTCCTCGCTCGCCGCCAGTTCCCGCGTCCGCTCGGCGACGCGCTCCTCCAGCGCGGCATTGGCGCTGACCAGCTGGGCCGCCTGGCGGTGCAGCCGGATCGAGGCTTCGGAAATGGCCTTGCCGACCGCATTGGCCTCCGCGATGCCGGTATCCGGCACGACGGTCAGCTGCCCGCGCCCCATGGCGGCCGCCGCTTCGGTCACGGCGGCAACCGCGTGGCCGACCCGGCGCATGATGGCCGCGGCCAGCCCGACGGCGAGCACGGCCAGCGCGGCCGCCGTGGCCGCGAGCCATGCCAGCGAACCATGGAGGGGCGCCTTCAGCGCCGCCACGTCCACGCCGGTCGTCACCATCCAGCCCGACAGGAGCGAGCGGCGATAATAGCCCGAGACGAGCACGCCCTGCGGATTGACGCCCCGCCAGGACCCCGATGCGCCGCTCACCTCGGCGAAGCCGGGGAGCGGCTTGCCGACCATCTCGGCATGGCGCTCGGAGCGGGCGATGATCAGGCCCGTCCGGTCGACCAGGCTTGCGAAATAGGGCTGCCTGATGCCGCGCGTCGCCAGAAGCCGGGCAAAGAACTCCGCGTGGAAGATGGTCGAGATCAGGTAGCGCACCTCGCCGTCGCGCATGACTGGAAGCACCAGCGCAACCGCATGGGAACCGGTGCCGCGACTGATATAGAGGTCGATGAAGACCGGCATGCGCGACTGAACGGCCTGGCGCATGGCATCCAGCAGCGGCCAGTTCGGAAGGGTCGCGCCGGATGGCTGGCCGGTGTCCACGAGAAGCTGTCCGGACAGGTCACGCAGACGGATGTCGATGCCCTCGCGGGAGAACTGACGCGCCTGCTCGTCGAACCGGGCAATGTCGCCGGTCCCGTCGAGCGCCGGGGACGAGGCGAGCACCTGCAGGATGGCCAGCCTGGACGCCAGAAGCCGATCGATCTCGCTGGCCAGATCCTCGTTGCGCTGCGCCGCTGCCGCCTCAAGCCGCCCCGCCTCGGCCTCGGCATAGCGCCAGGTCGCAAGACCGGCAAAGCCCAGCAACGGCAGGGTCAGGGCCAGGGCGAGCCCGGCAATGTAGAGCCAGAGCGACGGCGAGGACGACCGCTCCGCGGTTTCATCGGCTGCCTTGACGGGCGCCTGCAAGGGCTGTTCTCCGGCCTGACCGCGCGGCGCGCGGCGAATCGTCCGCGTCAGAATACCACCGGCGCTCAAAGGATGAGCAATTCCCTTGCGCCTCCGTGGCCTTGTCGCGGTGCGCCGCCGTCTGCCGGCCGGAGACACCGCGCCACACCCCGCGAGGGGTTGACTTCCTGACGACCCGCCTTCATGAGGGCGGTGCCGGCTAGTCTGGCCCCCCATGAGGACCATTCACTTGAACGACGGACCCAGTAGCCGGGTGACCGGGCCTTTCCGCCCCGTCCCCGCCGACAGCCTTGTGAGGTCGACGCCTCGCGGCGCCGGACCGGGTTCCGTCTGAAGCGGGCTCCGGTCCTCCGCCGCGGCATCGGCCGCACGGAGAACCGGACATGACCACCGCCATCCTCAATGATGCGCTCGGCGCGTTCCTGGCCCGCGGCGATCTGAAATCGCTGGCGGCAGCGCTCGCAGGCACCCATCCCGCCGATATCGCCAACTTCCTCGCCGGCCTGGAACCCGACGAGGCCGTGCGCGTGCTCGCCCTGCTGCCCCTGCCCCGGCAGGCAGCCGTCTTCGGCTATTGCGAGCCTGACGACCAGATGGCCATGGCCGCCCTGCTCTCCCGTGCCAGTCTCACGGCCATCGTCGGCGCCATGTCGCACGACGAGCGGGCCGACCTGTTCAATCGCCTGCCGCGTGACCAGCAGGACGTGCTGCTGCCGGGCATCGCCCATGCCGAGCGGGAGGACATCCGCAAGCTGTCATCCTATCCGGAGGGCACGGCCGGCTCCGTGATGACCTCGGACTATGTCACGCTGCCGGTGGACATCACCGCCCGCGCGGCCATCGAGAAGCTGCGCCGGGAAGCCCCCGATAAGGAGACGATCTACGATTCCTACATCGTCGACGACGCGCGCCGTCTGGTCGGCGTCATCTCGCTGCGCGACCTGCTCCTTGCCCGCGACGAGGACATTGTCGGACAGATCATGCGCCGCGACGTGATCTTCGCGCGCGCCGGCGACAGCCGCGAGGAGGTGGCGGCCAAGATCGCCCGCTACGACCTGCTGGCGCTGCCGATCATCAACGGGGGCGACATGCTGGTGGGCATCGTCACGGCCGACGATGCCATGGATGTCCAGGCCGATGCGGCGGAGGACGACTTCAGCAAGATCGCCGCCATCCAGCATGGCCACAGGGGCGGCAGCCAGCATGCCCTCACGGGCCTGAAGGACGCCGGCGTGTTCCTGCTCTACCGGATGCGCGTGGTCTGGCTGGTCATCCTGGTCTTCGGCAACCTGTTCTCCGGCGAGGGCATCGCCTTCTTCGAAGACACGATCAAGGCCCATGTGGCACTGGTCTTCTTCCTGCCTCTGCTGATCGACTCCGGCGGTAATGCCGGTTCGCAGTCGGCCACGCTGATGGTGCGCGCCCTGGCCACCGGCCAGGTGCGGCTGGAGGACTGGGGTCGCATGATCGGTCGCGAGGTGCTGGTGGCTGGCCTGCTCGGCCTGACCATGGCCCTCGCCGTCTCGGTGATCGGCTATGTGCGCAGCGGCCCGGACATTGCCCTGGTGGTGGCTGCGGCCATGGTGGTGATCGTCCTCGTCGGCAGCACGATCGGCATGTCGATCCCCTTCGTGCTGTCGCGTCTGAGGCTGGATCCGGCGGCGGCCAGCGCGCCGCTGATCACTTCCATCTGCGATGCGGCGGGCGTCCTGATCTATTTCTCGATCGCCACCGCTTACCTGAAGATCGGATGAGCCGCCCTGCGGCCGCGGCGGACCCGCTGCGGCCGGCCGTTGCATCCCTGTCACAGAACCACCCTAACCCACCAGCAGCCCGGCCCTGTGCCGGCAAACGAGGGAGCATGACCATGGCGAACCCGATCCCGTTCGAGATCGCAGCCCTGAACCTCGCATCGGCCGTGCTCCTCGGTGCGGCCATCGGCATCGAGAGGCAATGGCGCCAACGCCTTGCCGGCCTGCGCACCATCACGCTGGTCTCGCTCGGCGCCGCCAGCTTCGTCGTGTTCTCCTCGGTGGTGCCCGGGGAGGTCAGCCCTACCCGCGTGGCGGCCCAGGTGGTCTCCGGCATCGGCTTTCTGGGCGCCGGCATCATCTTTCGCGAGGGTTTCACCGTCAGGGGGCTCAACACCGCCGCGACCCTGTGGTGCGCCGCCGCCGTCGGCGTGCTGGCAGGCGTCGGCGCCCATGCCTATGCCGCCGTGGCTGCCGGTCTGGTGGTCTTCGTCAACCTGCTGCTGCGTCCGATCGTCCACCGCATCAATCGGCAGCCGCTCGGCAGCACCGAGCTGGCCTGCGACTATGTGGTGGTGATCGTCTGCCGCGGCGATCAGGAGGCCCATGTCCGTGCCCTGCTGCTGCAGGGTCTGGCGGCGGGCGGACTGCACCTGCGCCAGCTCGACAGCCGCAATATCGAGGACAGCGACCGGGTCGAGGTCGAGGCGGTCATCCGCGCCGACAACCGTTCCGACACCTCGCTCGAACAGATCGTCGGCCGGCTCAGCCTCGAACCGGCCGTGACCGCGGCCCGCTGGCGCGTGGAGGCGGGGATCGAATGAGTCGATGCTGACACAATAGCACGCTATGCGTGTGTTTTTCTAACGATGATCGCAAATGGTGCACCGCGCCCATTGCGCCCCCCGGCACGCGGCCGTAATCTGGTAACGGCGATTCCGCCGGGGCGGGCGGATTCGGCCTGCGCCTTGATTCCAGACATGCCGGAGACGGACATGCGCCAGTTCACGCGCCTCATGATCGTC
The DNA here is from genome assembly GCA_046295035.1 of Phreatobacter sp. Taxonomy (GTDB): domain Bacteria; phylum Pseudomonadota; class Alphaproteobacteria; order Rhizobiales; family Phreatobacteraceae; genus Phreatobacter. The sequence goes on along the minus strand of JBKBOA010000028.1, from coordinate 25,307 downwards.
GATGACGAACTGACCGACATCGGTTTCATGATCCAGTTCTTCGAGGAGGCGCTGCCGGACTGCCAGATCGAGACCTTCACCTCGGCCGAGGAGGCCCTGGCGCGCCTGCATTTCGAAGGGGTCGATGGCGACAATCCGGCCCTGGCGGATGACCCGGACGTGATCATCCTCGACCTCAAGCTCGGCGCGATGAGCGGCTTCGACTTTCTCAGGCGCCTGCGCAGCGATGAGCTGACGCGCCACCTGCCGGTCGTGGTGATTTCCGGTGACGACACGCGCGCCTCGGTCGACAAGGCCTACGAGGCCGGTGCCAATGCCATGTTCCGCAAGCCGGATTCCCTCGCCGGCTATCGATCGATGATCGGCACCATCGTCGCCTACTGGAAGAGCACTGCCCGCCATCATCAGGCCGCCTGAGCCCCGAGCGGGCATGGGTTCGGCGCTGCGGCATTGTCGCAACCACGGAACTGGACTAGCGAAGGCCGTCCGGCTGCAACCGGCCCGACGCGACAGCCCGCCCAGGAGCTTGCAATGCCCATGCCCCAACCTCCCCATGCCATGACCTGCCGGGGCACGCTTGCCCTGGTCCTGGCCGGCGTGGTGACGATCCTGACCGCCGGACCATCCGCCCTTGCCCGCGATGCCGGCTGCCGGATCGAGCAGGCCGGCCGGGTCGTGCTCGACCGCACGTGCGACTTCCAGCCCGAAGGCCGCGATGGCTCGTTCACGCTGTCCGCCCGCGGAGGCGCCGATGCGCCCCTGTTCCGCGGCGTGTCGGTGGTGTCTGTGATGATCATCGAGCCGGGGCTTGCCGAAGTGCGGGGCCTGACCACCGCGGGTGTCAATGCGCGCTGGGGCACCGCCCGCCGCTCCGATCGTGACCGCGCCTGCTGGGAGGGCGATGACTTCCGGATCTGCGCGCGGTAGGGGCCCTCGCGCTATCGCCCGCCGGCCGCAGGATCGTCGGCCTCCGGCCCGGCGGTCAGGCCGAACTCGACAGCCACCGCACGCATGAGATCGGCCTGATCCTCCCTGGTGGCGCCGGCGAACGGGCCGTCGAAGACCAGCTCGACGTCAAAATGGCCGATATTGCGCGCCACCACCGACAGAACGTGGCTCGGCATGGCGAGCCCCTCGGTCGGCCTGACAAGGGCGGCGCTCGGCAGCAGCACCAGGCGCTCGGCACCCGGCTCGATCAGGCAGCGGCCAGCGCTGTCGGCAGAAGCGTCGGGAGTGGCGGCCGCCAGGGCGAAGAGCGCGGCAGCACAGCATCCCATGATCCATCGGGTCATGGCGGTGTTCCGTCCGAACTGTTGCTGAACTGGGCAGGCCCCGCGGGACCCTGCACCGATAACGGCTGGCTCGCGCGAGGGTTCCATCACCGCGCGGCCATGTCAGGGCCAGGGGCCGAATCAGGGCTCGGACGCCCCGGCTCAAGACCTGCGTCGAAAGGGCCACCCTGGCTGGGTCGCTAGGATTCGAACCTAGATAGCGGGTACCAAAAACCCGAGTCCTACCGTTAGACGACGACCCATCGCCGGAGCGCGCGGACCATAGCCGCGCCGGAGCGCCGGTTCAACACGCCTTGCCACGACGCGCAAGCCATCCTGCGCCGCGGCACCGGGCAGCACCTCCCCCCGCCGAACGGCCCCCGCGCAAGCCTGTGGACGGGCGCGCCGCCGGCGACTAGGGTTCGCCGCGACGCGGCCCGCCCCAAAGGCCCAAGCCCATGCAATCGCGGAGGAAACCATGCTCGGTCTGATGCAGGACTGGCCCCTTCTCATCCACCGGATCATCGATCATGCCGGCCTCTATCATGGCGGCCGCAAGGTCATTTCCCGGTCCATCGAGGGCCCGATCGTCGAGACCGACTACGCGGCCATCCGCCGTCGCGCGCTGAAGGTGGCCAAGCGGCTGGAGAAGGACGGCATCCGCCTCGGCGACCGGGTCGGCACGGTGGCGTGGAACACCTGGCGTCACCTGGAGGCCTGGTATGGCATCACCGGCCTCGGCGCGGTCTATCACACCCTCAACCCGCGCCTGTTCCCCGAGCAGATCGCCTGGATCGCCAACCATGCGGAAGACCGCATGATGATGGTCGATCTGACCTTCGTGCCGCTCATGGAGAAGCTTCAGGAGCAGCTGCCGCTGGTCGAGCGCTATGTGGTGCTGACCGACAGCGCCCACATGCCGCAGACCGGCCTGAAGAACGCCGTTGCCTACGAGGACTGGATCGACGAGGTCGACGAGGACTTTGCCTGGAAGAGCTTCGACGAGCAGACCGCCGCCGGCATGTGCTACACCTCCGGCACCACCGGCAATCCGAAGGGCGTGGTCTATTCGCACCGCTCCAACGTCCTGCATTCCCTCATGGTCAACGGACCCGACATGTTCGGGCTCTCGGCCAAGGACACCATCATGCCGGTGGTGCCCATGTTCCATGCCAACGGCTGGTCCCTGGCCTTCACCGCGCCCATGGCGGGCGCGACCATGGTCATGCCCGGCGCCAAGATGGACGGCGCCTCTATCTCCGAACTGCTGACCACCTACAAGGTTACCCATTCGGCGGCGGTGCCGACCGTCTGGCTCATGCTGCTGCAGGATCTGGAGGCGCATGGGACGCTCCTGCCCGACCTGAGGCAGGTGGTCATCGGGGGCTCGGCCTGCCCGCGGGCGGTGACCCAGAAGTTCCGCGATGTCTATGGCGTCGAGGTGATGCACGCCTGGGGCATGACCGAGATGAGCCCGCTCGGCACGGTCTGCTCGCTCAAACCCGAAGTGGCCGACCTCGAAGGCGAGGCCTGGCTCGACATCAAGGAGACCGTCGGCCACCCGCCCTTCGGCGTGGAGATGAAGATCACCGACGATTCCGGCAAGGAGCTGCCGCGTGACGGCAAGGCCTTCGGGCGTCTGCTGGTGCGCGGCCCCTGCATCGCGGGCGCCTATTTCAAGGGCGAGGGTGGGCAGATTCTCGATGCCCAGGGCTTCTTCGACACCGGCGATGTCGCCACCATCGACCCCAATGGCTATCTGCGCATCGTCGACCGCTCCAAGGATGTCATCAAGTCGGGCGGCGAGTGGATCTCGTCCATCGACCTGGAAAACCTCGCGGTCGGCCATCCGGACGTTGCCGAAGCCGCCGTCATCGGCGTCGCGCACCCCAAGTGGGACGAACGGCCCCTGCTGATCGTGGTGCCAAAAGCCGGCCGCACGCCCACCCGCGACAGCCTGCTGGCCTTCATGGAGGGCAAGATCGCCAAGTGGTGGCTGCCGGACGACGTGGTCGTGGTCCCCGAGATCCCGCACACGGCCACCGGCAAGATCCAGAAGACGGCCCTGCGCGACCAGTTCCGCGGCTACCGCCTGCCGACGGCCTGAGCCCGGCCGCAACGATTGCGGCCGGTGTGCCGGCGTGGCGCGGAAACAGACCCGCGTCTAGACTGGCTGCCGGCTGGCGAATGCGGAGCGGCTCATGTCGGATCTGACCCGGGAGGGTCCACCTCACCACGGCCCCTGGGGGCCGCGCTCGGCGGCGCGGGCCCTCGAGGCGGCCGAACGCGCGGTGCGCAGCAGCGTGCCGCCGGTGGCGGGCCCGGCGACGCGGAACGCCCCGGATTCGCAGGTGCGCTTCTCCGGCGAAACCGGCGCCTTTTTCGGCCTGCTGGTGAAGGGCTTCCTGCTCCAGCTCGTCACGCTCGGCATCTACCGCTTCTGGCTGACCACCGACATCCGCCGTTTCTACTGGGGCCACACCACCATCGGCCCGGATCATCTCGCCTATACGGGCTTCGGGATCGAGCTGTTCAAGGGGTTCCTGATCGCCCTTGCCATCATCGTGCCGATCCAGGCCGGCGCCTTCTTCCTGGCGCTCGGGCTGCCTTCGGCAGAGGTCTTCATCTCGCTGGGTGTCATCATCATCTTCCTGTTCCTCGGCCAGTATGCGGTCTATGCGGCCCGCCGCTACCGGCTGACCCGCACATCGTTCCGCGGTCTGCGGCTCAGGATGACGGGTTCGGCCTGGTCCTACGCGGTGAAGGCCTTCGGACTGTCGATCCTTGCCATCCTGACGCTCGGCCTCGCCTATCCCTGGGTCGCGACCGTGCTGGAACGCATCAAGATGCGGGAGACCTTCTATGGCGATGCAGCGGGCGACTTCGTCGGAACCCCTGGGACACTGATGCGCCGGGGCCTGGCGGTCTGGGCGCTGGCCGTCGGCATCCCGGCTCTGGTCATCGTCACGTCGGCGCTGGCCGTCCCGTTCGCCGCCTGGGAGCGCATGGGGCGCGACCTTGCTGGCGGGCAGATCGCGCCGATGGGCGAGGCCGCCACCGCCGTCGCGGCCATCGCCGGAGGCCTGACCACCGCTGTCCTCGTGCCTGTGCTGCTGTTTCCCGCCTTCCAGGCCATCGTCTTCCGCTGGCGCATGGAGGGCATGCGCATCGGCGGCGCCGGCCTGTCCTGCACCTTTACGGTCGGCACCGCCTACAAGATCTACATTCTCGGCTTCCTGGCCATCTTCGCGGTCATGACGGCGCTCTCCGTCGTCGCGGCCGTGGTCCTTGGCGGTGCCGCCGCGGCGCTATGGGCGGGCGGGGCGGCGCTCGGCGCGGAAGCCGCCGGCATGGCCGGCATCGGCCTTCTTGTTGTCGCCTATGTCGGCGTCTTCGGGGCCTACTGGATCGTCAAGCAGGTGTTCATCGATCTGGCGCTCTATCGCGCCCGCGCCCGTTCGCTCGCCGTGGTCAATCTCGCCGCCCTCGACGCCGTGACGGCCCACAATGTGGACGCCTCCGCCATGGGTGACAGTCTCGGCGACGCCGTCGACTTCGGTATCGGGATCTGACCGGCATGGCTGCTGCCACCTATTACGACGGCATCACCAGCCGGCGGCAGATGGTGGAGCTCTCGCTCCATCCCGACGGGCTGGCCATCTTCGCAACCGACGGTCGTCGTCTGGCGACGTGGCCCTATCCGTCCATCCGCCGCATCGACGGCTTTGCCGGAAGCGGCCTTGCCATCACGCGCCGGCCCGAACCCGGATCGACGGCGGAACCGCGCCTGGAGATCGCCGACGCCGCCTTTGCCGCCGATCTGGCGGCCCGCTCGCCGCTGACGCTCACTGCCGGCGCGACCGGACGGCGCGAGCGCCGCAAGGTCGTGGCCTGGGCGCTCGCGGCCATTGCCTCGCTGGTCCTGCTCGCCGTCTATGGCCTGCCGGCCATCGCCGGCCGGCTCGCGCCTCTCGTGCCCGCCTCGGCCGAGATCCGCCTCGGCGCGGCGATGGATCCGCAGGTGCGCAGCATGGTGAGCGCAACGCCCCTGAAAGCCTGCACGGCGCCGGAGGGCCTTGCCGCCCTCAGTGATCTCGTCGCCCGCTACGAGCAGGCCGCCGACCTGCACGTGCCGCTCCGGGTCGTGGTGCTCGACCATCGGCTGGTCAACGCCTTCGCCCTGCCGGGCGGCTACATCTATCTCTTCAACGGCCTGATCCAGCGGGCCCGATCGCCGGATGAACTGGCCGGCGTGCTGGCCCACGAGATCGGCCATGTGAAGCTGCGTCACGGGCTGCGTTCGGCCATCCAGGCCGGCGGGCTCGGCTTCCTGCTCGGCACGGTGTTCGGCGATTTCGCCGGCGGAACCGCGGTGGTCGTGGCCTCGCGCGCGCTGCTGCAGAGCGCCTTCTCCCGCGATGCCGAACGCGAGGCGGACCGTTTCGGCGTCGAGCTGATGCTGCGGGCCGGCGGTGACCCGGCCGGCCTTGCCCGCTTCTTCGACGGCGCACCGTCGAGCGGGCCGGGTGCGCTGGCCTGGATCGCCAGTCATCCGACCAATGCCGAGCGGGAACAGGCGATCCGCGAGGCTGCCCGCGGACAGGCGCGCGCAGGCCCGGCCCTCACGCCAGAGCAATGGACAGCCTTGCGGGCGATCTGCCAGAAGACCGGCTGACACCCGGACCCCGTCGCCGATGCGCCGTCACATCCTCATCGAGCCGACCTCGCGGCTTGCCGTCTGGAGCCTGCGGCTGACCCTCTTGGGCATCGGCGTGGCGCTGGTGGCGGTCGTTGCGGCGCGCACAGACCGGCTCGACGGTGCCCAGGCGGCCGCGGCCCTGACCGCCGGCCTGGCGGTCACGGCTGCTGGCGTGGTGGCGGCGATGCTGGCGGGCGCCTTCATCTGGTTCTCGGGCTACCGCGGCGCCCGCTATGCTGTCGGCGCCCTGCTGCTCGGTACGGCCGCCCTCGCCATACCGGCCGTGACGCTGGCCGCCGGCATCGGCCATCCCATGCTCAACGATGTCACCACCGATCCGGCCGATCCGCCCGCCTTCGACATTGCGGCGACCGCCCGTCCCGCCTCGGCCAACCCGGTCGCCTATTCCGCCGATTTCGGTCCGCTCCAGCGCCGGCTCTATCCGGAGATCCGCCCGCTGGAGGTGGACCTGCCTGCGGAGGACGTCAACGAGATCGTCGCCGAACTCGTCCAGAGCCGTGGCTGGCGCGTGCTCGACCGGGTCGATTATCGCGGCCCGCAACGCGAGGGCCGGTTCGAAATGGTGGATCGCTCGCTGGTCATGGGCTTCCGCGACGACATCGTCATCCGGATCCGCGCGGTCGAGGGTCGGGCGCGCATCGACATGCGCTCGGCCTCGCGCTACGGACGGCAGGATTTTGGCGTGAACGCGCGGCGGGTGATCGCCGCCCTGGATGACCTGCGGGTTGCTGCACGCCGTGCCCAGAGACAGCAGTGAAGGCATGACCATGATCGTGAAGGCCGCCAGCATCCCCCTGGACGAGGACGAGATCATCGAGGGCATCCGGCGCTGGGTGATGATCGAAAGCCCGACCCATGACGCAGCTGGCGTGGAAGCGGTGCTCGACGAGGTGGAGGGTGATTTCGCCGGGCTTCCGGTGCTGATCGACCGCAGGCCCGGCATCGACGGCTTCGCGGGCACCCTGAAGATCGCCACCGCCGGCGCCTCGAACGAGAAGCCGATCCTGGTCCTCACCCATGTCGACACCGTGCATCCGAAAGGCACGCTGGCCGGCCGCCTGCCGTTCCGGCGCCAGGGCGACCGCCTCTACGGGCCCGGCCTCTATGACATGAAGGGCGGCGCCTATCTGGCCGTCGCCGGCTATCGGGCGCTGGTGCGGGCGGGCGTGCCCACCGCGCGACCGGTCACCTTCCTGTTCACGCCCGACGAGGAGGTGGGCAGCCCCACCTCGCGCGCCCTCATCGAGGAGGAGGCGGCAAAGGCCGCCTATGTCCTTGTCACCGAGCCGGCCCGCGACGGCGGCCGCATCGTCACCGCCCGCAAGGGCGTCGGCCGTTTCCGCATCATGACCCATGGCCGGCCCGCCCATGCGGGTGCGCGCCACCAGGACGGCCGCAGCGCCATCCGCGAAATGGCCCGTCAGATCCTCGCCATCGAGGCCATGACCGACTACGACCGCGGCATCACCACCACGGTCGGCCTGATCAATGGCGGGACGGCGGCCAACGTCATCCCGGAGACGTGCACGGCCGAGATCGACCTGCGCGTTCCCGATCCGGAGACCGGCGCGGAGATGGTGCGCCGGATCAGGACGCTGCAGGCCGCCGACCCGGACGTGAGCCTGCACATCGATGGCGACATGAACCGGCCGCCCTATCCGAAGACCGGGCCCATCGTGGCGATGCTCGGCCATGCCCGCGCGGTTGCCCGGTCGATCGGCTTCGATCTGGAGGACTGCCCCATGACCGGCGGCGGGTCCGACGGCAATTTCACCGCCGCGCTCGGCGTGCCGACCCTCGATGGTCTCGGCATCGACGGCGCCGGCGCCCATACGCTGGAGGAGCACGGCCTCGTCTCCTCCATCCTGCCGAGGACACGGCTGCTCGCCGGCCTGATGGAAACGCTGCGCTAACGCAACGGGCGGATTGGCCGGCCCCACGCACGGGGCGGAAACCGGGCGGTAAGGGCCCGCGGGCGAACCTGAATCCCAGGTTTATCCAGCCGGAGCCCCTGCATGGCCGAGATGTGCGCCAATTGCCGCAACTTCTGGCAGCCGCCGCGCGGCGACAATGGCGGGCTTTGCCGCGCCCACCCTCCCCTCGCCCAGGCCGGAGGCGCGGCTCTTTGGCCGGCCGTCTCCCGCAGCGACTGGTGCGGTGAATATCGCGTCGCTCCCCCACCGCCCAATCCCGGCATCCGACGGCTGGTCACGGCCTAGGGTCGGCGGTCCGGCCTGCATCAGCGGTGCCGCCAGACCTTGATGGCCGATATCGCCAGGATCGCCGCCAGCATCGGCAGGAGGACGCTGTTCGGGACGAGGCCCAGCAGGAGGCCGCCGAGCAGCGCGCCGGCAACCGAGCCGAGCGCCATGGTCAGGACGAAGCCGCGGTTCTTGGCCAGCACGGCAAAGCTGCGGTCCCGGCTGTAACGGGCAAAGCCCATGAGCATGGTCGGCAGACTGACGGCCAGGGACAGGCTGCCGGCCGTCTTGATGTCGATGCCGAACAGGAGGACCAGCGTCGGGATCAGGAGTTCGCCGCCCGCCACCCCCAGCACCGAAGCGACCACGCCGATCACCAGGCCGGCGAGAAGGCCGGCCATCACCAGGACCACGCCCGAGAGGGCCGGCGCACCGGCCGTCACATCATGGGCGAGCAGCAGAACGACAGCGATCGCCACCAGCATGACGGCAATCACCTTGTAGAGCAGGTCCGCCCCGAGCCGGGTGGCCCAGCCAGCCCCCCACCATGCGCCGATCAGGCTTCCGGCGAGCAGGTTGAGCACCGTCGTCCCGTGCGCGGCAACTTCGGCCAAGGGCACTGCGCGGGTGCGGAACACGAGCGCCGAGGCCACCACGATCAGGCTCATCGCCTTGTTGAGAATCACCGCCTCGAGCGCCGCGAAGCGGAACAGGCCGATGAGCAGCGGCAGGCGAAACTCCGCCCCGCCGAGGCCGATCAGGCCCCCCAGCGTGCCGATGGCGGCCCCGCCAGAGAAGGCGGCCAAAGGGTTGCTGCGCGGCGTGCTCACCACCGATCGGCTCCTGGCGTTATAGTCAATTGGCTATAGCGCCTTGGCCGAGACCTGCAAAGAGCTACACCGCGTTCAGCCTGGCGCAGGCAGCATGACAGCTTGTCGACGGCTCCGGCGGCTGGGCCCGCTCACCGGGCAAAGGCCCACAGCAGCCCCATCAGCACGAGCGCCGTGGCGGCCAGACTGGCCAGCAGCACCAGGAAAACGGGACGGCCGAGCGGCGCCGAGCGAACGGTATCGGCAGTGACGATCTGCGGACCGGGGTCATGCTCGGCCGGCGGCGGCATCTGCCGGCGGTCGGGCTCCACGATCGCGCCATTCTCCGTCACTGTCCGGCCGTCCTCGGCCCGCGGATCGGCGAGCAGCACCGCCTCGATCTGACGCTCGATCGCTTGGACATCGCCGGTCGGCTTGGGGGTGGTGCGGTGATCGACAGGCCGGGTGTCGCGGCTGGCCATGGCATCCTCCTTGTCCGATGGTCAAGGAGCCAACGCCCGGCCGTCCGCGCGGGTTCCGCCGGCGCGGTTCCGATGGGAACCGACGCACGCGGGGCAGCACCCTCATGGTCTGGACAACCGACCGCGGCGCTGACCGAACTCCCGAGAGAAGGAGAGTGGTCGGAGTGGCAGGATTTGAACCTGCGACCCCTTCGTCCCGAACGAAGTGCGCTACCAGACTGCGCTACACTCCGCCGCGGCAGGCCGCGTGTATAGCGGCGGCCCGGCACCTGCGCAACCCCGTTTGCGCGACCTTCTGCCCGGTCTCGACGCTGGGCCACGGCAGCCCCTAGAATCGGCTCCCGTCCGCCCCTGGAGCCGACCTGCCCGCGCCATGACAGCAGCCCGCTTCGACGCCGTCGCCTTCGCCGGAGGAGGCAATCGCTGCTACTGGCAGGGGGGCTTCTGGGAGGCCCTCAATGCTCGGCATCCCCAGTCTCCGACACGGGTGGTGGGCGTCTCCGCCGGCGCCTTCCAGGCCTGTTTCTCGCTGATCGGCGAGGGGGACCGCGTGCGCCGCATCGTCATCGATGCCTGCGCGACCATCGAGAAGGAACTGGTGTGGAGCGAAATGCTCAGGGGCCGCTCGCCGTTCATCGTTGGCGGCCTCTACCGCGACCTCCTGACCGACATCTTCGGCGAGCTCGAACTGGCCGCGCTGAAGGCGGCCCCGGAGGTGCTCATCCAGCTGACCCATCCGCCGCGCTTCATCCCGCCGCTGCTGGCCGCCTATGCCGCCATCGGCGCCTATCAGGTGGAGAAGGTCTGGCTGGGTGCCGCCCATTCGCGCGCCGGCCGGCATGTCGGACTGTTCCCCAGCTGGGTCTCGACCCACGCGATCGCAACACCAGCCGAACTTGTCGCCGCCCTGATGGGCACGGCCGCCGTGCCTCCATTCATGCCCGTGGGCCTGGTCAATGGCCGTCCGGCACTCGACGGAGGCCTGGTCGACAACCCGCCCGTGGACCGCATCGCCGAGGTGGAGGCCCGCGGCGGCCGCACGCTGGTGCTGACCACCCGCGCCGGCCGATCCATGCCGCAGGTCGCCAACCGGATGGTGGCGCGTCCCTCCGTGCCGATCCGCACGAGTCGGTTCGCGGTGACCGATGGGGCGGCCATCCGCGCCGCCTACGAACTCGGCCTGAAGGACGGCGAGGCCTTCGCCCGATCGCTCGGCTGAGACCCGGATCAGCCGCGCGAATCGAGCCAGCCGGCCAGATCCATGATCGACGGCAGCACGATATCGGCATGCAGATGCAGGTCGGCTGGCACCAGCGGCCCCGTCTCGACCCCGACCGCAAGAACCCCGGCCGCCCGTGCCGCGTGCATGTCGTGCAGGCTGTCGCCGACCATGGCCACCTCCTGCGCCGCCATGCCGTGGATGCGCAGGAAGGCCTCGATCTGGCCGGGGCCCGGCTTGCGGCCGTGACCGGAATCCCAGCCGACGATGAAATCGAAATGGTGGTCGATGCCGAGCCGGGCCGCCTGGTGACGGGCGCCGTTCTCCGAATCGTTGGTGACGATGCCGAGCACCAGACCCCGCGCCTTCAGGGCGGCCATCACCGCCGGCGGATCGCCGATGGCGGTCAGCCCGGCAAGCCCCTCCTCCACGAACAGGCGGTTCATCTCATCAGTCACCGCTGCCGAGAAGGGAACGCTCAGAGCCTCGGCCCAGAGCGGGCCGTAGTCGGCCGACGAACCGGCCACCAGCGGCGAGGTCGGGCGGAAGCGCATCGCCGCCTCGTCGAACTGCGAGACCGCCATCAGCCGTTCGATGCTTGCCCGGTCGCCACCGGCCATGCGTTCCATCACGCGGAACGCGGCCGGACCCCAGGTCCGGTCGAAATCGACGAAGGTGCCGTCCTTGTCGAGGAGTATGGCGCGCAGGGTCATGCCGCCGCCCTAGAGATGCCGGGTGACAGGATTGCGACAGGCAGGGCCAGCAGCACCGCTATCCTTCGGCAAGGGCCGCCTGCCCGCCTCTCGCCCAGGCGAAGGCCTGTTCCATGCGGTCATTGCCCCAGAACAGTTCGCCATCGGCGGTGACGAAGCTCGGCGCGCCGAAGATGCCGTGACCGCGTGCCTCGTCCACGCTGGCCCGCAGGGTCTGCTTGACGTCATCGCTCCCGGCCTCGATCAGCAGCCGCGCTCCGGCAAGCCCCAGCCGGTCGGCGATGGCGCCCAGCACCTGCGGATCGCTGATCGCCTTGCCCTCGGCGAACTCGGCCCGATAGACCGCACGGGAGAAATCGGCCCGCCGGCCGTCATCCGGCAGCGCGGTTGCCATGCGGGCGGCCAGCAGCGTGTTCTGGGGAAAGGGATCGGGCCGCGTGAGCTCGAGCCCGAGCGCCGCCGTGACGCGCTGCAGGTCGCGCCACATGTAGTCGCCCTTGGCCCGGTTGAGGTTGAACGGCGAGGTGGTCAGCCCGGCATCGGCAAAGATCGGACCGAGCAGGAACGGCCGCCAGGCGACCCTGACCCCGGCTGCCTTCGCCACCGCGTCGACCCGCATGGCGGCCGGATAGGAATAGGTCGAGGCAAACTCGTAGAAGAAGGCAACGACGGGTTCGCTCATTGTCAGCCCACCTGCCGCAGGCCGGCCTTGAAGCGGTAGGCGTTCTGCACGTAATTGGCCGCCGACAGTTTCAGACGGGCGAGCGCCGCCTCGTCGAGCGTGCGCACGGCTCGGGCCGGCGACCCGACGATGAGCGAATTGTCGGGGAACTCCTTGCCCTCGGTGATCAGCGAATTGGCGCCGACAAGGCAGTTCCGGCCGATCCTGGCATGGTTGAGAATGGTCGACCCCATGCCGATCAGCGACCCCTCCCCGATCGTGCAGCCGTGAAGGATGACGCGATGGCCGACGGTGCAATGGGCGCCGACGGTCATGCGGGCGCCGGGATCGGTGTGCAACATGCACATTTCCTGGATGTTGGTGCCCTCGCCGATCTCGATCCATTCATTGTCGCCGCGGATCACCGATCCGAACCACACGCCCACATCGGCCGCCAATCGCACTGCCCCGATCACATGGGCGTCGGGCGCGACATAGAAGCGATCATCAGCGGGCAGTTCAGGGGCGATATCGCCCAGGGCATAGATCGGCATCGGCACCTCCATGAGCGCGCCAGCGAGCTATGCCATGGCATCCGGTCGCTGCAAAGTCGGCGCAATGGCCGGCACCGCCGTCAGCGGGCGCGCCGGAACTCCATCACCCAGTTGGTTTCCCAGGTGTCGCCACCGTCGGCCGAGAAGGCCTGGCTCCAGCGCGCCGACTGGCGGGTGATGTCCGACCAGGTGAAGCGCACCCGGATCGGCCGCCCGTCCAGGACATCCTCGGCGTGAAAAAGGCCCGTGGCACCCTCGAAACGGCCCTTCAGGGGCGCATCCATGACCATGCGGCGGGAATCGAGCCACCAGATCGACCACAGCTGGCTCGCCGGGTCGAACACGCGGATGGTGATGGCGCGATAGCTGCCGCCCGGCAGGTGCAGGAGATTGTCGTCGAGATTGCCCACATCGCCCAGGATGGGCAGCGCGGCACAGGTGCCGTCGAACCTGTCCCAGTCGTCGCAGCCGGCGAGCCGCCGGCGCAGGCGCTGGTGCCGGACATGCCACACGCCGATGAGGAAGTCGAAATCGCGGCGCCCGTCGCGAAAGCCCGCCTGCCCTGCCCGTTCCGCTGCCATCCACCACTCCCGCAACCCGACACTGGCGGGAATTGTGCCCGTCGGGACTGACAGGACGTGTCAGGTATCGCCTCGCGAAGCCTCACAGACCGAGGGAATGGATGATCATGGTGACCACGCGGCCCGACATCAGGCTCCAGGTCAGGGCCAGCAGCGAGGCCAGGAAAACGAACTCCATCCGCCGGTTCTCGATGCGCCGGCCGCGGATCGTGTTGCGCAGGATGATGGCCGGCGCTGCGAAGGCGAGGAACGGCACGGCCAGCACCGCGGCCGCGCCGCCGCCCTGCAAGAGCCGGAAGCTCGCCGGTCGGTCGGTGAGATAGCGGTAGAGCGCGGTCAGGAGGCCGGCCACCGCCAGGCCCAGGGCAAGCGAATGGAAAAGCTGCAGGCTCTGGGCGGTCATGACGCGGCACCCGGCAACTGGAATGGAACGATCCCAAGGACCGTGCCAATTGCTACCGCGCCGTTAGGCTTCTGTTAAGGGGCTGACCTGGCAACCTTAAGAAAGGGTTAACCTGGACACCCCGCGCAGCATCCGCCCGAGGCCTATTCCTCCTCCAGATCCACATCGAGGATCGAGATGGTCACCGTGTAGGAGGTCTCGCCCTCGTCAACGTCCTTGTAGAGCGTGCCGATCTGCTCGGAGCCGATCATCACCTCCACCATCTCCTTGCGGCGCATGTTCGGCTGCAGCTTGATCGCCTGGTTGCCGAACTTGCGGCGCAGGAAGTCCTGCAGCTTGTTAATCTCGGTCCGGTCCACCGCCGCCTCCATTGTTCGCTTGAAGGGGCCGTGTGCCATGGCGGGGGCCGCCAAGTCAAAGGCGGCGCAGCGACAAAGACTGCCCGGGCACCATCGCCGCTCACGCGCCCCACTCCCTGCCAAGTCGGAAAAGCGGGCCGCGCATCGCAGCTTCCGGCAGCCGGCTGAATCGGGCCTTCAGGCCGCTGATTCAGGATGACAGGTTGCCGGCACTGAATCGGAATCTGAACGTGAGGTCAACCGGAATCGGAATCTGAACGTCAGGAATGAGCCTCAAGCTCCTGATGAAGCGAGATGATTACGCGCCAACCTGAAACGGCGCGGAAGGATCGGCAGGCCGCCGGGATCAGCCGAGAAAGTCGATGATGGCGTCGGCGAAGACGTCGTTCTTGTCGCCCGCCACCATGTGACCGGCGCCGGACACGTCGATCAGGCGGGCATGCGGGACCAGTGCCAGAAAGGCGTCGGCCGCGGCCTGTGAGACGATGTCGGATGCTTTGCCGCGCACCAGGAGGGTCGGGACTGTCAGGCGGCGGGCGGCCTCCTCGAGAACCGCGACGATCTGCGCCCGTTCGACGGCCGGTGAGCGCGGCCCTGTCGCGAAGGCCGGGTCCCAGTGCCAGTACCAGCGTCCGTCGGACCGCTGCCGGAGATTCTTGCGCAGGCCGTCGACCGTGGGTGGCCGCTTGCGGAACGGCAGATAGGCGGCCACGTGCTCGGCAGCCTCCTCGACCGAGGCAAAGCCCTCGGTCATGCGCGCGGTCATGAAGGCATTGACATGCCGCACCCCGGCCTCCTCCATGCGCGGCACGATGTCGACCAGCACCAGCGCCGAGAAGCACGGCTTGCGGCCGAGCGCGTGCAGCGCCGCTATGCCGCCGAGCGAGGCGCCGATGGCCACGGGGCGCGCGCCGAAGCGCGCTTCCGCCTGGGCGGCCAGCGCCAGGGCGTCCGCGGCATAATCGGAAAAGGCATAGTTGCGGCTTGCGACCCATTCGCTGTCGCCGTGACCGCGCTGGTCGACCGGAATGGCCGTATAGCCGCGCTCGGCGAGGCGCCGGGCGGTGGCCCGCCAGGCGTGCCGCGTCTGCCCGCCGCCATGCAGCAGCAGCGCGACCTTTCCGCCGTGACCATAGACATCCGCCTCCAGGCGGTTGCCCTCGACGCCGGTGAAGACCGCGTGGCGGGGATGGATGGACATTCAGACGCCGTTCCGGGCCAGAAAATCGAGCACGCCGGCCTTGAAGACCTTGTCGCCGACCGCCGGCATATGATCCCGATCGGGGATCGAAAGCGCCTCCGCCTTTGGAATGAGGGCCGCCAGTGGCTCCGGCGGGCCGGCAATGGCATCCCGGGTGCCGACCGCGATGAGCAGCGGGCAGCGGATCGACGCCGCCTCTTCCCGCGTCATCAGGTTGCGCGAGCCGCGGATGCAGGCCGCCAGCGCCCGCCGGTCGGATTTGGTCTGCATGGCAAAGGCCCGGAACATGCGGCCCTGCACGTCGGTCACCGATTCCAGCGTCTCGGCCTCCAGCGCCTCCGCGATGGTTTCCGGCAGGCCGACACCGTCGATCAGCTTGATGCCGAGCCCGCCCATGATCGCCGCCTTCACCCGGTCGGGGTGCCGCTGGGCGAGGAAGGCGGTGATCCGCGCCCCCATCGAATAGCCCATGACCACGCTCTGCCCGATGCCGAGGTGGTCGAGCAGGGCCCGGGCATCTTCGGCCATCAGGGTCGTGTGGTAGGCGGCCGGATCGTAGAGCTTGGCGGAAGCTCCATGGCCGCGGTTGTCGAGCGCGATGACGCGCCGGCCGGCCTTGGTCAGCGTGTCGACCCACGATGGGTAGGTCCAGTTGACATGGGCCGAGGAGGCGAAACCGTGAATGCACAGCACCGGCTCCCCCTGGCCCGTGTCGAAATAGGCGATCTCGACGCCGGAGGAAGAGAAGGTCTGCATGGGGAGCGGAGCGGGAAAGACGGGCATGGCGCCTTCTAGCCGTCCGGCGACGAAAGAAAAGCCCCGGCGGGGACAGCCGCCATGCACCAGCAGAGCGCCGCGCGGCGGCACCGCGCCGATTGCGGATGCCGGGACGGCCGGCTAGTGAGGCGGCCGTCGTCCGTTGGGAGCCCGGCCCCGATCATGATCTCCTGCCTGCGCCGCATCCCGGTGCCCCTTGCGCTCGCCGCGTTCCTCGCCATCGTTCCGGCCGGCGCCCAGAGCCCGCCACCACCGCCCACCCTGGCCTGGAAGACCGGCGCCGAAGCCCGCGCCATCGAACGGCGCATTGATGCGCTCCTTGCCCGCATGACGCTGGCGGAAAAGATCGGCCAGCTCAACCTCACCGGGCGCGGCGACGGCTTCGAGCCGGACTGGGTGGTCACCGGCCGCACCGGGGCGGTGATGAACTTCACGGAGCCGGCCGAGATCCGTCACCTGCACGACCTCGTCGCGCGCTCGCGGCTGCGCATTCCGCTGCTCATCGGCCTCGATGCGATCAACGGCTTCGCCACCTACTTTCCCCAGCCGATCGGCCAGGCGGCAACCTTCAATCCGCGCCTGATCGAGCTTGCCTCCTATTGGACGGCGCGCGAGGCCCGCGCGGCCGGTGTCAACTGGACCTTCGCGCCCATGGTCGACATGACCCGCGATGCCCGCTGGGGGCGCATCATGGAAGGGGCCGGCGAGGACGTGCATCTGGCCTCGGTCGTCGCTGCCGCGCGCGTTGCCGGCTATCA
This sequence comes from Phreatobacter sp., assembly GCA_046295035.1. Classification (GTDB taxonomy): domain Bacteria; phylum Pseudomonadota; class Alphaproteobacteria; order Rhizobiales; family Phreatobacteraceae; genus Phreatobacter. The sequence continues at coordinate 8,598 of JBKBOA010000028.1, read as the reverse complement.
CCGTGGCGGCCTTGCCACCACCGCCAAGCACTTCATCGGTTATGGCGAGGCCGAGGGCGGACGCGACTATGACAGCGTCTGGATCCCGGTGACACGGCTGTGGGACTACCACCTGCCCGCGTTCCGGGCGGCTCTCGATGCCGGCGCCTTCTCGGTCATGACCTCGCTGAGCGCGATGAATGGCATCGCCTCCACCGCCGACCGCACGCTGCTGACCGATGTGCTGAAGGGCCGGCTGCGCTTCCGCGGCTTCGTCGTCTCCGACTTCGATTCGGTGCGCGAGATCATCGCCCACGGCATGGCACGCGACGGCGCCGAGGCGGCCCGCAGGGCCTTCCTGGCCGGTGTCGACATGGACATGATGTCGACGCTCTACGACCGCCACCTGGCAAGCGAGGTCGCGGCTGGCCGCATCCCGCCTGCTGCCGTGGACGCGGCGGTCCGGCGGGTTCTGCGCGTCAAGTTCCACATGGGCCTGTTCGACGAGCGCCCCACCGACCCGGCCGAGGCCGGGCGCGCCATGGCGACCCCTGAGGCCCGCGCCGACGCACTTGCTGTCGCCCGCGAATCGATCGTGCTGTTGCGCAACGACCGTGGGCTCCTGCCGCTGAAGCCATCGGTGCGCTCGATTGCCGTGATCGGCGGCCTCGCCACCCATCAGGAGGACTGGCAGTACAGCGACAATGCCGGCCTGCCGCGAGTGCGACCGCCGCGGCTCACCGACGAACTCGCCCGCCTGCTGGGCCCGGATGTGGCGATCAGCGCGGCAGCCGGCCTTGCCACCCATTGCAACCTTGCCGCTGGCGACACGGCGGGCGCCGTGCGCGCCGCCGAGGCGGCCGATCTCGTCGTGGTCATGCTCGGCGAGGATTGCGAGCAGATCGGCGAGGGCACCTCCCGCGCCCATCTGGAGCTGCCGGCAGTCCAGCAGGCGCTGCTCGATGCGCTGATCGCCACCGGCAAGCCGGTGGTTGTCATCATGCACACCTCCCGGCCCTTCGTGCTCTCGCGCTTCATCGAACGGGTGCCGGCCGTGCTCCAGGCCTTCCATCTCGGCACCGAGGGCCGCACGGCGCTGGCCGAGGTGCTCACCGGCCGGGTCAATCCCAGCGGCAAGCTGCCGATGACCTTTCCGCGCGCCACCGGCCAGGTGCCGATCTCCTACGACCGCCTGCCGACCGGCCGGCCGCGCAGGACCAATGCCCGCTACGAGAACGGCTATCTCGACGAGCAGCTCGATCCCCTGTTTCCCTTCGGCTATGGCCTCTCCTATGCCCGCTTCACCCTGGACCGGCTGAAGCTGGAGGCGCGCGAGGTGCCCCTGACCGGCACGATCGCAGGCTCGCTGCGCCTCGCCCATGCGGCGGGCCCGGCCGGGGCCGAGGTGGTGCAGGTCTATGTCCGCCAGCGCAGCGGTTCGCGCTCGCGGCCCGTGCTGCAGCTGCGCTTCTTCGAAAAGGTGGACCTGTCGCCGGGTGCCGAGCGGCAGGTACGCTTCGCCATCCCGGTCAGAAGCCTCGGCTTCCATGATGATCAGGGCCGCTACCGCGTCGAGCCGGGCACCTACGAGATCCTGGCCGGCACCGATTCGCGACCGCACCTGATCTCAACGGTGGAGGTGCGCGCCGACCGCTGAGCGGAGCCGGCTCGGCTATTTCACCACGTTCGAACCCGCGTAGGGCGGCGGAGGGATATCCATGTGGGCGCGCCGCAGCGCCGCCGACCAGCGTTCGCGCAGATCGTGGAAATAGGGTTCGCCCGGCTCGATCCGGTAGTGCGTCTGGAGCGTTGCCTCGTCGCGCGGCACCACCGCGATGTCGATCGGCATGCCGACGCCCAGATTGGAGCGCATGGTCGAGTCCATCGAGATCAGCCCGATCTTCAGCGCATCGTTGAGGTTGGTGTCGAAGGTGATGGCACGGTCGAGAATGGGCTTGCCGTACTTGTGCTCGCCGATCTGCAGATAGGGCGTATCCACCGTGCATTCGATGTAGTTGCCGGCGGCATAGATCATGAAAAGGCGCAGCGCCCGCCCCCGGATCTGCCCGCCGAACAGGAACGAGGCCTCGAACTTGATGCCGTCGGCCTCCAGTCCAGGCCCGTCGACCCGCCGGACCTCGCGGATGGCCCGGCCCACCCGCTGCGCCGCCTGGAACATGGTCGGGGCATTGAGGATGGTTTCCACCTCGCCGGTCGCCGGATCGGGGAAGCCCTCGGCAAGATAGCCGAGCACCGACTGCGTGATCGACAGATTGCCGGCCGAGGCCAGCACCATCACGCGCTCGCCCGGCTTCTGGAAGACATGGAGCTTGCGGAAGGTGGAGATGTTGTCGAGCCCCGCATTGGTACGCGTGTCGGCGATCATCACGAGGCCGTCGCGCACCAGGATGCCGCAGCAATAGGTCATCGGCGAATCTCTCCTGTCCCGGAGCGCCAATAGACGGACATCCGGGCGCCGGCAATGGCAACGGCCGCTTCAGTATCCCCAGCCGCGCCCATGCCGGCCACCCCACGCCGGCGAGGCGGGCCACCCATCGGGGACCGGCCACCAGGGGATCATGCGGGTTGCATCTTGCAGAGCGCTGCAACCCATGTCAGAAATTGCCATGAATGACGCTACGTCAGGTAACGGTCCTTCGTCATGGGCTCACCGGTCGCGCAGGCTCTCGATCTGGTGGCCGGTCTCGATGCGGCGCGCTCGGCGGAAGACGTTGGCCGACGGTTGCTTGAGGCCCTGCACCCCTACGGCGCGCGCAGTCTCTATGCTGCCTCCTTCCCGATCCCGGTCGGGCTCACCGCCGAGGAGTTCGTTGCGGGCCGCCATCTGTTCGTCCAGCTGTCGCCGAGGGGCTGGGTCGAGAACGATGCCCGCCGGGGCCTGCAGGAGCGCGATCTGGCCCTGTTCCTGCCGCCACGCCGGGCCACGGCCTTCCGCTGGTCCGATCCCGCATTCGCGGATCTGAAGGACGGGCCGGGCCTCGTGCTCGTGCCGGACCTGGGGATCGAGGATGGCTTTGCCGTACCCTGCCATGGGCCCGGCAGCCGGGTGGGGCTTGTCTGCCTCGGCTTCGAACGTCTCGACCGGGCGCCGTGTGACCTTCTGGCCATCGCGCTCGCGGCCCATGTCGCCCACGAACGCATGTGCCTGCTGTCACCGCCCGGCAAGCCCCCCGGCAGCGGGACGGCGCTGACCCTGCGCGAGCGGGACTGCCTGGCCTTCGTCGCCGACGGCCTGTCTGACGGCGAGATTGCCGGCCGTCTCGGAATCTCCCAGACCACCGCCCACGCCCATGTCGAGAATGCCAAGCGCAAGCTGCTTGCGCGCACCCGCGCCCAGGCCGTCGCCCGCGCCTGCGCCTTCGGCCTCATCTAGCGCGCGTCGATGGACCGCGCCCGGCTGGCCCGGCTGCTGCACCTGCGAAAGGCCCTTCCCTAGCGGCGTGATTTGTCGCTAGCTTGTCGGCGAAGCATCGGATCCGTCCGGCAGAGAGGGACCATGCTTCGTCTTCCAGAGGGGATGCAGCCGGCAATGGCAGGCGACCAGACGGCCTTTGACGAAATGACGCTGGCGGACGGTTCCATCCGCCCCGCCTATCGAACACTGTCCGACTGGCTTGCCTCCATTCCCGCATCGCTCCTGACCACCCGCTCGCGCGAGGCGGAGGCGCTGTTCCGGCGTATCGGCATCACCTTCGCGGTCTATGGCGATGCCGCCTCGACCGAGCGGCTGATCCCCTTCGACGTCATTCCGCGCGTGCTCACCGCCGACGAATGGAGCCGGCTGTCGGTCGGCCTCACCCAGCGCGTGCGCGCCATCAACGCCTTCCTGAAGGATGTCTATTCGCGCCGCGAGATCCTGCGCGCGGGCATCGTCCCGGAGGATCTCGTCTATCGCAACCCGGCCTTCCGCCCGGAGATGAACCAGCAGCCGGTGCCCCACGACATCTACGTGATGATTGCCGGCATCGACATCGTGCGGGTCGACGACCAGACGTTCTACGTTCTGGAGGACAATGCGCGCACGCCGTCCGGGGTCTCCTACATGCTGGAGAACCGCGAGGTGATGATCCGCCTGTTCCCGGACCTGTTCGCCCGCCATCGGGTGGCGCCGGTGGAGAACTATCCCGACGACCTGCTCGCCACCATGAAATCGGTGGCCCCGCGCTCGGCCTCCTCCGACCCGACCTGCGTGCTGCTGACGCCCGGCCTCTACAACTCGGCCTATTACGAACACACCTTCCTCGCCGACAAGCTGGGCGTCGAGCTGGTCGAGGGGCGCGACCTGTTCGTGAAGGGCGACGTGGTCTACATGCGCACCACCGAAGGCCCGCAGCGCGTGGACGTGATCTATCGCCGGCTTGACGACGACTTTCTCGACCCCCTCGCCTTCCGTCCGGATTCGGCGCTCGGCGTGCCCGGCCTCATGTCCGCCTATCATGCCGGCAATGTCACCCTGGCCAATGCGGTCGGCACCGGCGTTGCCGACGACAAGGCCGTGTACAGCTACATGCCGGAGATCGTGAAGTTCTATCTGGGCGAGGAGCCGGTGCTGAAGAACGTGCCGACCTGGCGCTGCCGGCAGCCGGACGAACTGCGCTATGTGCTCGACAACCTGCCCGAGCTGGTCGTCAAGGAGGTCCACGGCTCCGGCGGCTACGGCATGCTGATCGGCCCCAGGGCGACGCGGGCCGAGATCGAGATCTTCCGCGACAAGCTGCAGAAGGATCCGGCCAATTTCATCGCCCAGCCGACCCTCGCCCTGTCCACCTGCCCCACACTGGTGGAGGAGGGCATTGCGCCGCGCCATGTCGACCTGCGCCCCTTCGTGCTCACCGGACGGGACAGGGTGCGCATCGTGCCGGGCGGGCTGACCCGCGTGGCGCTGAAGGAGGGCTCGCTGGTGGTCAATTCCAGCCAGGGCGGCGGCACCAAGGACACCTGGGTGCTGGACTCGTGAGGATCGGCTGACCCATGCTCTCCCGCACCGCCGACAACCTGTATTGGCTCGCCCGCTATGTGGAGCGCGCCGAATATCTGGCCCGCATCATCGAGGCCTCGATCCGCCTCGCCAATCTGCCCTCTGCCTATGCCGGCACCTCCAACGAATGGGAATCGGCGGTGGCCACCGCCGGCTGCGCGCCGCAGTTCTTTGCCGCCCACGACAAGGCGACGCGCGAGACCGTCATCGATTTCCTGGCCTTCTCGCCCGACAATCCCTCCTCCATCCGCTCCTGCTTCGAGGTCGCGCGCACCAATGCCCGGGCGGTGCGCACCGCCCTGACGGTGGAGATGTGGGACGCCATCAACTCGGCCTGGCTGGAGCTTGGCAAGTATCGCGGCCGCAACCTCGATACCGACACGCTCGGCGACTTCCTGTCCTTCGTGAAGGAGACGGGCCTGCGCTTCGACGGCTCCGCCTACCGCACCATGCTGCGCTCGGACGGCTACTGGTTCTCGCGCCTCGGCGTGATGATCGAGCGGGCCGACAACACCGCGCGCATCCTCGACGTGAAGTACCATGTGCTGCTGCCGGACGCCGAGCATGTCGGCGGCTCGCTCGACTATTTCCAGTGGTCGGCGATCCTGCGCGCCGTCTCGGCCCTGACCGCCTATCACTGGGTCTACAAGGAGAGCCTCAAGCCCTGGCTGGTCGCCGACCTCCTGATCCTCAACGACCAGATGCCGCGCTCGCTGGCGGCCTGCTACGAGAGCATCGTGCGCAACCTCGACAGCCTGGCGCTGGCCTATGGACGCCAGGGCCCGGCCCAGCGCGCCGCCCGCTCCATCCGCACGCGGCTGGAGAATGCCCGCATCGACGACATCTTCCAGTCGGGTCTGCACGAGTTCGTCTCCGACTTCATCGCCGAGAACAACCGCCTGGGAACCGCCATCTCCCAGCAATATCTGACCTGAGCGGGGGCGGCCCATGCGCATCCGCATCGCCCACGAGACGGTCTATCGCTACGCGGTCCCCGCCAACACGGTCATCCAGACGCTGCGCCTCACGCCGAGGAACTTCGACGGCCAGCACGTCGCCCACTGGCGCATCGACGTCGACCAGGACTGCCGGCTCGACGCCCACGAGGACGCCTTCGGCAACATCGCCCATACCTTCACCTGCACCGGGCCCGTCCATGCCATGACCGTCCGTGTCGACGGGCTGGTGGAGACCACCGACACGGCCGGAATCGTGCGCGGCGCCATCGAGCGCTTCCCGCCCGCGCTCTATCTGCGCGAGACCGATCTGACCCGCCCGGATGCCGCCCTGCGCGCCTATGCGGAAAGCCGCAGGAGCCCCAGGGGCACGCTGGACACCCTGCACACCCTGCTGGACAGCCTGGCTGCCGACATGGTGTTCGACAAGGATCCGACCCATCCGGCCACCACAGCGGCCGAGGCCTTCGCCCTTCGGCGCGGCGTGTGCCAGGACTTTGCCCATGTGTTCATCGCGGCAGCCCGCCACCTGAACATTCCCGCCCGTTATGTGGGCGGCTATTTCCATCACGCCGACGGCACGGTGGAGCAGGAGGCGGGCCACGCCTGGGCGGAGGCCTATGTGGAGGATCTCGGCTGGGTCGGCTTCGACGCTGCCAATGCCATCTGCCCGACGGAGGCCCATATCCGCATCGCCTGCGGCCTCGACTATCTCAACGCCGCCCCGGTGCGCGGATCCCGCCATGGCGGCGACGGCGAGCAGCTCACCGTGAAGGTCGAGGTGGACCTCGCCCCGCGCCAGGTCCAGTCACAAGCCCTCCAGTCGCAAACCCAGGCGTCGCAGGCCCGAAAATCCCAGTCCGGCCAGTCGCAGGCGCAATAGCCGGCACCGTCAGCCCGGCCCGTTGGCGAGCCGGCGCTCCCAAGCATAGGCACTGTCGACAATCCCCTCCAGATCGTCGAGTGACGGCGTCCAGCCGAGCCGGGCCTTGATCCGGGTCGGATCGGCCACCACGGCGGCGGCATCTCCGGGCCGGCGCGGCGCATAGTCGGCCCGGAAATCGACCTTGGTCACCTTGCGGACCGTGTCGATCACCTGCTGCACGGAATAGCCGCGGCCATAGCCGCAATTGGCCACCATGCTCTCGCCGCCGGCGCGCAGGTGCGCCAGCGCGGCAAGATGGGCCCGCACCAGGTCGGTCACGTGGATATAGTCGCGCACGCAGGTGCCGTCGGGGGTCGGATAGTCGGTGCCGAATACATCCATCTTCTGCCGCAGGCCAAGTGCCGTCTGCACCGCCACCTTGATGAGATGGGTCGCGTTCGGGGTCGACTGGCCGGCGCGCCCCCTCGGATCGGCGCCCGCCACATTGAAATAGCGCAGCACGACATAGCCGAGATCGTGGGCCGCCGCGGCATCGCGCAGCATCCATTCGGTGATCAGCTTGGACGTGCCATAGGGACTTTCCGGCCGGGTCGGGGCGTCCTCCGCCACCGGCATGACCTCCGGCGTGCCATAGACGGCCGCGGTGGACGAGAAGATGAAGTGCCTCACCCCGCTGGCCACCGCCGCCGCCATCACCGCGCGGGTCTTGACCGTGTTCGACAGGTAGTAGCCGAGCGGATCGGCGACCGAGTCCGGCACCACGATGCGCGCGGCGAAGTGGATGACCGCATCGATGCCGTGCCGGCGCATCACCGTCTCGACCAGGCGCTGGTCACCCATGTCGCCGACGATCAGCGTGGCGCGCCGGTCCACCGCCCAGGCAAAGCCGGTCGACAGGTTGTCGAGCACCACCACATCCTCGCCGGTATCGAGGAGTTCCAGCACCATGTGGCTGCCGATATAGCCGGCCCCGCCCGTTACCAGCACGGTCATCGGTCGTCCCCTGTCCACGGGAGGCGCCGTCCCGACGCCCCTCATCCCGTCGCGATCCTCGCCACAACTGGTCAAGAAAGGGCAAAGGCTGCGCTGGCCACGAGGGCTTCCCGCCTATTCGGCGGCGATCGCCGGCTGAGGAACGCCCTGACCGGCAGGCCGGGCCGGCCCGCGGGCCTCCGGCTCCGCGCGCGAGGGCCGGCCGATGCCGTGATGGCGCAGGCCGGCGGCGGCCGCCGCCTCGGGATCGAACAGGTTGCGCAGGTCGACCAGCACGGGCCGCGCCATGAGGTCGCGCATCCGATGAAGGTCGAGGCGGCGATAGTCCTCCCATTCGGTCAGGACCACTGCCAGATCCGCACCCGCCAGGGCAGCCTCGGGGCTGTCGGCCATGGCGACCCCCGGCAGGAGCGGCGCGGCATTGGCCATGCCGGCGGGATCATGGGCCACGATGCGCGCGCCCTGGCGCTGGAGCTGCGGCAGGATCACCAGGGCGGCCGCCGAGCGCATGTCGTCGGTGCCCGCCTTGAAGGTCAGCCCGAGCACGGCGATGGTGCGACGTGCCACCGATCCCCCCGCCGCCCGGACGATCTTGCGCACCATCTCGCCCTTGCGCGCGTCATTGACCGCCACTGCCGTCTCCACCGAGCGCAGCGGCACGCCGTGGTCCTGGGCGGTCTTCATCAGGGCCAGCATGTCCTTGGGAAAGCAGGAACCGCCGAAGCCGGGACCGGGCCTGAGGAACTTCTCGCCGATGCGCGCATCAAGGCCCATGCCGCGCGCCA
>JBKBOA010000027.1:0-39846 GCA_046295035.1 Phreatobacter sp. | reverse complement strand
TCGCCCATGTCGACCATGGCAAGACCACGCTGGTCGACAAGCTGCTGCAGCAGTCGGGCTCGTTCCGCGAGAACCAGCGGGTTGCCGAACGCGTGATGGATTCCAACGACCTGGAGAAGGAGCGCGGCATCACCATCCTCGCCAAGGCCACCTCGGTGGTCTGGAAGGGCACGCGCATCAACATCGTCGACACGCCCGGTCACGCCGATTTCGGCGGCGAGGTGGAGCGCATCCTGTCGATGGTGGACGGCGCCATCGTGCTGGTGGATGCCGCCGAGGGCCCGATGCCGCAGACCAAGTTCGTGGTCGGCAAGGCGCTCAAGATCGGCCTGAGGCCGATCGTCGCCATCAACAAGATCGACCGCCCGGATGCCCGTCACGTCGAGGTCATCAACGAGGTCTTCGATCTCTTTGCGGCGCTCGACGCCACCGACGAGCAGCTCGACTTCCCGATCCTTTACGGATCGGGCCGCGAGGGCTGGATGGCCGAGAAGCCGGAAGGCCCGGCCGACCAGGGCCTGGCTCCGCTGTTCGACCTGGTCCTGCGCCACGTGCCGGAGCCCCGGGTCGAGCCCGGCCCGTTCCGCATGCTGGGCACGCTCCTGGAGGCCAATCCCTTCCTCGGGCGCATGATCACCGGGCGCATCGCATCCGGCTCGGTGAAGCCGAACCAGTCGGTCAAGGTGCTTGCGCGCGACGGCTCGGTGATCGAGACCGGCCGCGTGTCCAAGATCCTCGCCTTCCGGGGCATCGAGCGCCAGCCGATCGACGAGGGCGTGGCCGGCGACATCGTGGCCATTGCCGGCCTGTCGAAGGGGTCGGTCGCCGACACCTTCTGCGACCCGTCGGTGGAGGAGCCGATCCAGGCCCAGCCGATCGACCCGCCGACCGTCACCATGAGCTTCCTCGTCAACGATTCGCCGCTGGCCGGCACCGAGGGCGACAAGGTGACGAGCCGCATGATCCGCGACCGCCTGTTCAAGGAGGCCGAGGGCAATGTCACGCTGCGCATCGAGGAGAGCTCGGACAAGGATTCCTTCTTCGTCTCCGGCCGCGGCGAGTTGCAGCTCGCCATCCTCATCGAGACCATGCGCCGCGAGGGCTTCGAGCTCGCCGTCTCGCGTCCGCGCGTCGTCTTCCAGAAGGGCCCGAACGGCGAGACGCTGGAACCGGTCGAGGAGGTGCTGATCGACGTTGACGAGGAGCATTCCGGCGTCGTCGTCCAGAAGATGAGCGAGCGGCGGGCCGAGCTGGTCGAGATGAAGCCGTCGGGCGGCAACCGCCTGCGCCTCGTCTTCCACGCCCCGACCCGCGGCCTGATCGGCTACCAGTCAGAGCTTCTGACCGATACCCGCGGCACCGCCATCATGAACCGCCTGTTCAAGGCCTATGAGCCCTACAAGGGCGAGATTGCCGGCCGCATCAACGGCGTGCTGATCTCCAACGACATCGGCGAGGCGGTCGCCTATGCCATGTGGAACCTGGAGGACCGCGGCCCGATGATCATCGATCCGGGCGTGAAGGTCTATCGCGGCATGATCATCGGCATCCACAACCGGGACAACGACCTGGAAGTGAACGTGCTGAAGGGCAAGAAGCTCACCAACATCCGCACCACCTCGAAGGACGAAGCCGTGCGTCTCACCCCGCCGATCCGCATGACGCTGGAGAAGGCGCTGGCCTGGATCCAGGATGACGAACTGGTGGAGGTGACGCCGAAATCGATCCGGGTGCGCAAGCTGCATCTGGACCCGAACGACCGCAAGCGCGCCGAGAAGTCCCGCGAGGCCGCGGCCTGAGCGGCGGCAGGGGCGCCGGCGAGCCGGCGCCCGGACGGGCGCACGCCTCAGGCCGCCTGGCGCGCGCCGGCCCCGACGATGCGCACGATATCGGCCATGATGGCGTTGAGCTGGAAGTCCTTCGGCGTATAGACCGCCGCGACCCCGGCCCTGCGCAGGATCGCCTCGTCGTCCGGCGGAATGATGCCGCCGACGATCACCGGCACGTCGTCGAGGCCCTCGGCGCGCATCCGCTCCATCACCTCCGTCACCAGCGGGATATGGCTGCCTGACAGGATCGACAGGCCGACCACGTGGACGCCCTCCTCGAGCGCGGCATTGACGATCTCGGCAGGGGTGAGGCGGATGCCCTCGTAGACCACCTCCATGCCGCAGTCGCGAGCCCTGACGGCGATCTGCTCGGCGCCGTTGGAATGGCCGTCGAGGCCCGGCTTGCCGACCAGGAACTTGATGCGCCGACCGAGGGCGCGGGAAACCTTGTCCACCTCCTCGCGGATCGCGGCGAGATCGCCCGCATCGGCGCGGGCCGCGCGCCCGACGCCGGTCGGGGCGCGGTACTCGCCGAACACCTCGCGCAGCACCTGGCCCCATTCGCCGGTGGTGACGCCCGCCTTGGCGGCGGCGATCGACGGCTCCATGATGTTGCGGCCCTCCTGGGCGGCCGAGCGCAGGGCCTCGAGCGCCGCGGCGACCGCCTTCGCGTCGCGGGCCTGGCGCCAGGCCGAGAGGTTCGCGATCTGGTCGGCCTCCACCGCCGGATCGACCACCATGATCGCCCCCTCTCCGGTGGTCAGCGGCGAGGGTTCGGTCTCGGTGAAGCGGTTGACGCCGACCACCACCTGCTCGCCGCTCTCGATGGCCTCGAGACGCTTCGTGTTGCTCTCCACCAGCTTGGACTTCATGTAGGGCACCGCGGCGATCGCCCCGCCCATGCCGGCGATCAGCGCCATCTCCGCGCGCGCTTCCGCCTTCAGCTCCTCGACCTTGGCCGTCACCGCCGGATTGCCGTCGAACAGATCGTCGAACTCCAGCAGGTCGGTCTCGTAGGCGAGGATCTGCTGCAGGCGCAGCGACCATTGCTGATCCCAGGCGCGCGGCAGGCCGAGCGCCTCGTTCCAGGCCGGCAGCTGCAACGCCCGGCAGCGCGCCTTCTTGGAAATGGTCACCGCCAGCGCCTCGATCAGGATGCGGTAGACATTGTTCTCCGGCTGCTGCTCGGTCAGGCCCAGCGAGTTCACCTGCACGCCATAGCGGAACAGCTTGTGCTTGGGGTCGGTGACGCCGTAGCGCGTCTCGACCAGTTCCTCCCACAGGTCGACGAAGGCGCGCATCTTGCACATCTCCGTCACGAACCGCATGCCGGCATTGACGAAGAAGGAGATGCGCCCGACCACCTCGCCGAAGGCGCCCTCCGGCACCTCGCCGGAGGCCTTCACCGTGTCGAGGATGGCAATGGCATTGGCGAGCGCGAAGGCCAGTTCCTGCACGGGCGTCGCACCGGCCTCCTGCAGGTGATAGGAGCAGACATTCATCGGGTTCCACCGCGGCATCTCGGCCGTGGTGAACAGGATCGTGTCCTTGGTCAGGCGCAGGGAAGGCTCCGGCGGAAAGACATAGGTGCCGCGCGAGAGATATTCCTTGAGGATGTCGTTCTGGGTGGTGCCGGAGAGCCTGGTGCGCGGGGCGCCGGTCTCGTCGGCCACCGCGACGTAGAGCGCCAGCAGCCAGGCCGCGCAGGCATTGATGGTCATCGACGTGTTCATCTCGGCGAGCGGGATGCCGTCGAACAGGGTGCGCATGTCGCCGAGATGGGAGACCGGCACGCCGACCTTGCCGACCTCGCCGCGCGCCAGCACGTGGTCGGCGTCATAGCCGGTCTGGGTCGGCAGGTCGAAGGCCACCGACAGGCCGGTCTGGCCCTTGGCAAGGTTCGCCCGGTAGAGCGCGTTCGACTTGGCGGCCGTCGAATGGCCGGCATAGGTGCGGATCAGCCAGGGCTTGTCGCGCTTCGGTGTGCTGCCCATGGTCGCCTCCCGTCTGGGTTCTTGACGCCCATTGTGATACCGCCCCGGCTATATTGCAATGCAGCGAACAGGGGCCGCGCCACCGACTTCCGGCGGAGGCGCGGCGGACCGGCTCACACGCGCTTCACCAGACTGATGAGATAGAGCACGATCACCGCGCCGAGGGTCGCCGAGATGATGGCGGACAGGACGCCGCCGCCGATCCGCAGGCCGAGGCGGGGAAACAGCCAGGTGGCGATCAGCGCGCCGACGATGCCGACCACGACATTGCCCACGAGGCCGAAGCCGTAGCCCTTGACGATGACGCCGGCGAGCCAGCCGGCGATCGCGCCGACGATGATGAGGACGATGAGGCTTTCGATCGGCATCGGCATGTCTCCGCTGGCTTCGGGGCGGACAGCGCCCGGCCCTGCAGCCTAGCCCTGCTCGGCACCGGCCGCCACCGGCGAACGGCGTGCGCAATATGTCGAAAGTCTGAGGCCGGAGTGTCGATATTTCCTGTCGGCACGACGATTTCCCGCTTGCCTCGCCATGTTGCACTGCACATACTCCGCCTCCCACGAGCCCGCCCCAAGAAGGCTCCCGACGACCCACGAGGTGACACCATGGCTGCCGCTGCCCCCGCGCCCGCTTCCCGCCCGCTGAAGGATCTCTACGAGTTCGGCGAGGTGCCGCCGCTCGGTCACGTTCCCGCGAACATGTATGCCTGGTGCATCCGCAAGGATCGCCACGGCCCGCCGGAACAGTCGTTCAAGGTCGAGGTCGTTCCGACCTGGACGCTCGGCGAGGACGAGGTGCTGATCTACGTCATGGCCGGCGGCGTCAACTACAACGGCATCTGGGCCGGCCTCGGCCAGCCGATCTCCCCGCTCGACGGCCACAAGCACCCCTATCACATCGCCGGCTCGGATGCCTCGGGCATCGTCTGGGCGGTCGGGGCCAAGGTGAAGCGCTGGAAGGTCGGCGACGAGGTCATCGTCCACTGCAACCAGGACGATGGCGATGACGAGGAGTGCAACGGCGGCGACCCGATGTTCTCGCCCTCCCAGCGCATCTGGGGCTACGAGACGCCGGACGGTTCGTTCGCGCAGTTCTGCCGCGTGCAGTCGCGCCAGCTGATGGAAAAGCCGAAGCATCTGCCCTGGGAGGAGGCCGCCTGCTACACGCTGACGCTGGCCACCGCCTACCGCATGCTGTTCGGCCATCCGCCGCACACGCTCAAGCCCGGCGACAACGTGCTGGTCTGGGGCGCCTCGGGTGGCCTCGGCGTGTTCGCCGTGCAGCTGGTGGCGGCCGCGGGCGCCAATGCCATCGGCATCATCTCCGACGAGTCCAAGCGCGACTATGTCATGCAGCTCGGCGCCAAGGGGGTCATCAACCGCAAGGACTTCTCCTGCTGGGGCCAGATGCCCAAGGTCAACTCCGAGGACTATGCCGCCTGGCTGAAGGAGGCCCGCCGCTTCGGCAAGGCGATCTGGGACATCACCGGCAAGAAGGACGTCGACATCGTCTTCGAGCATCCCGGCGAGGCGACCTTCCCGGTCTCCTGCCTGGTGGCCAAGCGCGGCGGCATGGTGGTGTTCTGCGCCGGCACCTCCGGCTTCAACATCACGTTCGACGCCCGCTATGTCTGGATGCGGCAGAAGCGCATCCAGGGATCGCACTTCGCCCATCTGAAGCAGGCCTCCGCCGCCAACCAGTTCGTCATCGACCGGCGCATCGACCCGTGCATGAGCGAACTGTTCCCCTGGGACAAGATCCCGGCCGCCCATGCCCTGATGCTCGCCAACAAGCATGCGCCCGGCAACATGGCCGTGCTGGTCAATGCGCCGCGGCCGGGCCTGCGCACGCTCGACGACGTCATCGAGGCAACGGGCGGCTGAAGGCCCCCGGACCGGGCGGCCGGATCCAGGCCGCCTCGCCTCCGTCAGCCCGGCTGCGGGCCGTCATAGCCCTCGATGACGATGGCATCGATCTCGGCGCCGCCCTTCTGCTCGGCCCGCGCCGCCTGGTATTCCGGCGAGTTCCAGCAGGCCAGCGCCTGATCGTAGCTCGGGAACTCGATCACCACGTTGCGCGAGCGGCTGGATCCGAGCACGGGTTCGAAACGGCCCCCGCGCACCAGGAAGCGCCCGCCATACTTGGCGAAGGCGACGCCGTTCTTGGCGACATAGTTCTTGTAGGCCTCGGCATCGTGCACGTCGACACGGGCGATCCAGTATCCCTTGGGCATGTCGGCTCCTCCACGGCCCCTTGATGGACGAGCCGGGCGCAAAGGGCAATGCGCGGGGTCACGGACCCGCCATGCCGGGCCGGCGGCGGCGCGGGCGGATGGCCTTGAAAGCGCCGCACGGATCGGGAACAAGGAAGCGTTCCCCCGGGTCTTGCCGGAGCGTCCCATGCCGCCGCATGTCCTCTTCCTTGCCAGGCACGCCCTGATCGGTTTTGCCATCGCCGCCCTGTTCGTCGGCGCCATGCTCGGCTTCGATGTCGGCGGCTTCGCCACACTCGCCGGCAAGTCCGGCGCCGGCCCGCTGGCGGTGGCGGTCCTGACCTTCTTCCTCGGCCTGACCTTTGCCAGCGTCCAGATGGGCGCGGCCATCATGCTGCTGCCGAAGGACGACGGGGACGCCTCCCGGGGCGGCGGCAGCGCCAAGGCTCCGGCCGGCCTCGTGCCCGCGCTCGGCCACGCGGTGGCCCGCCGGCGCTGAACCGGGCGCGGCTCTTGCCGCTGGCGGCGTCTTCCTGTATAGGCCCGCGCTTCGGATCGCCCGGCTGATCAAGGGCTGCCGTGGCGGTCCCGATTGCTCACACCCGAGCTTTCAGGACGGCCCGTGCGGGTTTTCCCGCCGCGAGGCCGCTCCGCAACGAACGAAGAGAGCCAAATGCCCAAGATGAAGACGAAGTCGGGCGCCAAGAAGCGCTTCAAGATCACGGCGACCGGCAAGGTGCTCTATGCCCAGTCCGGCAAGCGCCACGGCATGATCAAGCGGTCCAACAGCCAGATCCGCGACCATCGCGGCACCAAGGTGCTGTTCGAGACCGACGCCTACAACATCAAGCGGTACTTCCTGCCGAACGGCTGATCGCCGGTTCCAGGACAAACCCTTCGGATAGAGTGGAAAGAGATCAGCCATGGCCCGCGTGAAGAGGGGCGTCACCGCCCACGCCAAGCACAAGAAAGTCATCAAGGCCGCCTCCGGTTTCCGGGGCCGGCGGAAGAACACCATCCGCGCCGCGAAGGCTGCCGTCGACAAGTCGATGCAGTATGCGACGCGCGACCGCCGCAACAAGAAGCGCACCTTCCGCGCCCTGTGGATCCAGCGCATCAACGCCGCGGTCCGCGAGCACGGCCTGACCTATTCGCGCTTCGTCGCCGGCCTGACCGGCGCCGGCATCGCGGTCGATCGCAAGGTTCTCTCGGACCTCGCCATCACCGCGCCCGATGGTTTTGCGGCCCTGGTCGAAAAGGCCAAGGGAGCGCTGCCGGCGAACGCCTGACCTCTCCGCAGGTCCAGATCCTTCCGGCCCGCGCGCCCCTTCCCGGGGTGGCGCGGGTCTTTGCGTTCGGCGCTTGACGGCAAGCCCCGCCAGCCGCCAGACAGAGCCCGCCCGAGCCCCTCATCAAAACGCCGGCGACAGACCCTCATGACCGATCTTGCAGCCCTCGAAAGCGATCTCCTGGCCCAGATAGCCGCTGCCGGCGACGAGGCCGCGCTGGAGGCCGTCCGCATCGCCGCCCTCGGCAAGAAGGGCTCAATCTCGGCCCTGCTCGCCTCCCTCGGCCAGATGGCCCCGGAGGAGCGCAAGAGCGCCGGCGCCGCCATCAACCGGCTGAAGGACCGGGTGAGCCAGGCGCTCGGCCAGCGCCGCGAGGTGCTGAAGGCCGCAGCCCTCAATGCGCGCCTCGCCGCGGAAACCGTCGATGTCACGCTGCCCGTGCGCGAGAGCCCGGCCGAAGCCGGCCGCATCCACCCGATCAGCCAGGTCTATGACGAGCTGACCGCCATCTTCGCCGACATGGGCTTCTCCATCGCCGAGGGGCCGGACATCGAGACCGACGACTACAACTTCACCAGGCTCAACTTCCCCGAGGGCCATCCGGCCCGGGAGATGCACGACACCTTCTTCTTCCACCCGAAGGCGGACGGCAGCCGCCTGCTCCTGCGCACCCACACCTCGCCGGTGCAGGTGCGCACCATGCTGTCGCAGAAGCCGCCGATCCGCGTCATCTGCCCCGGCCGCACCTATCGCTGCGACAGCGACCAGACCCACACGCCGATGTTCCACCAGGTCGAGGGCCTGGTCATCGACAAGGGCAGCCATATCGGCCACCTGAAATGGATCCTCGAGGAGTTCTGCAAGGCCTTCTTCGAGGTCGACAGCGTGAAGATGCGCTTCCGCCCGTCCTTCTTCCCCTTCACCGAGCCCTCGCTCGAGGTCGATATCCAGTGCAACCGCCAGGGCGGCGAGATCCGCTTCGGCGAGGGCGAGGACTGGCTGGAGATCCTCGGCTGCGGCATGGTCCACCCGAACGTCATCCGCAATTGCGGCCTCGACCCGGACGTCTATCAGGGCTTTGCCTGGGGCATGGGGATCGACCGCATCGCCATGCTGAAATACGGCATCAACGACCTCAGGCAGTTCTTCGAGGCGGACGTGCGCTGGCTGTCGCATTACGGCTTCCGCCCGCTCGACCTGCCCACCCTGGCCGGCGGCCTGTCGAGCTGAGGGGAGACAGACCATGAAGTTCACCCTCTCCTGGCTCAAGGACCACCTCGAGACCGAGGCCTCGCTCGCCGACATCACCGAGACGCTGACCCGCATCGGCCTGGAGGTCGAGGGCATCGACGATCCCGGCGCGCGGTTGAAGGACTTCACCATTGCCCGCGTGATCTCGGCCGAACAGCATCCGAATGCCGACCGGCTGCGCGTGTGCATGGTCGATACCGGCTCGGGCGACCCCGTCCAGGTGGTCTGCGGCGCGCCGAACGCCCGCGCCGGCATGATGTCGGTGTTCTCGCCGCCCGGCACGTATATTCCGGGCAAGAAGATCACGCTCGGGGTCGGCACCATCCGTGGCGTCGAGAGCCGCGGCATGCTCTGCTCGGCGGCCGAGCTGGAGATCTCCGACGACCATGACGGCATCATCGACCTGCCGGCGGATGCCCCGCTCGGCATGCGCTATGCCGAATGGGCGAACCTCGCCGACCCGGTCATCGAGATCAACCTGACACCCAACCGGCCGGACTGCGCCTCCGTCCACGGCATTGCCCGCGATCTGGCCGCGGCCGGTCTCGGCACGCTGAAGCCGGACATGATCCGCCCGGTGAAGGGCAGCTTCGCCAATCCCCAGAAGGTGACGCTCGCCTTCGCGGCCGACGAGGCGCATTACTGCCCCGCCTTCGCGCTGCGCCTCGTGCGCGGGGTGCGGAACGGCCCCTCGCCCGACTGGATGCAGCGGCGGCTGAAGGCGATCGGCCTGAGGCCCATCAACGCGCTCGTCGACATCACCAACTATGTCACCTTCGACCGCGGCCGGCCGCTGCACGTCTTCGATGCCGCCAAGGTCAGGGGCGCGCTGGTCGTGCGCCGCTCGAAGGCCGGCGAGACCGTCCTCGGCCTCGACGGGCGCATCTACGGCTTCACCGGCAACGAGACGGTGATCGCCGACGACAACGGCGTGGAATCGATCGCCGGCGTCATGGGCGGCGAACATTCCGGCTGCGACGAGACCACGACCGACGTGCTGATCGAATCGGCGCTGTGGGATCCGCTCGACATCGCGCGCACAGGGCGCAACCTCGGCATCGTCACCGATGCCCGCTACCGCTTCGAGCGCGGCGTCGACCCGAACTTCACCCTGCCCGGCATCGAACTGGCGACGAAGCTGGTCATGGACCTGTGCGGCGGCGAGCCCTCCGAGGTGACGCTCTCCGGCGCCATCCCGGACACCAGCGCCATCATCACCTTCCCGCTCGCCGAGACGAAGCGCCTGACCGGCCTTGACGTCTCCGAGCGCGAGACGAAGCGCATCCTGGAATCCCTCGGCTTCGACATTTCCGGGTCCGGCCCGGTCATCAAGGTCTCGCCGCCGTCCTGGCGCCCGGACATCCACGGCAAGGCCGATCTCACCGAGGAGATCATGCGCATTGCCGGCGTCGACCGCGTGCCCTCCACGCCGCTCGACCGTGGCGGCACGGTGCCGAAGCCGGTGCTCACCCTGATCCAGAAGCGCACCCGCATGGCCAAGCGGGCCCTGGCGGCACGCGGCATGGTGGAGGCGGTCACCTGGAGCTTCATCTCGAAGGCCCAGGCCGAACTGTTCGGCGGCGGCCAGCCCGAGCTGGCGCTGGCCAATCCGATCGCCTCCGATCTCTCCGACATGCGCCCGACCCTGCTCGTGGGTCTTGCCACGGCCGCCCAGCGCAATGCCGATCGCGGCCATGGCGATGTCGCCCTGTTCGAGGTCGGCCAGGTGTTCCGCGGCGATGCGCCCGAGGACCAGGTCGCCGCGGCGAGCGGCGTCAGGCGCGGGCTTGCCAGCCTGACCGGCACCGGACGCCACTGGCAGGGCGCCCGCCCGGCCGATGTCTTTGACGCGAAGGCCGACGCGCTGGCGGTGCTCTCGGCGGTCGGCGCCCCCGTCGCCGGCATCCAGATCGTGCCCGGCGGACCGTCCTGGTTCCATCCCGGCCGCTCCGGCACCTTCCAGATGGGGCCGCAGAACGTGTTCGGCTGGTTCGGGGAACTGCATCCGCGCGTGCTGGAGGCGCTCGACGTCAAGGGGCCGCTGGTCGCCTTCGAACTGGTGCTCGATCGCCTGCCGCCGCCGAAGGCCCGGCCGACCCGCGCCCGGCCGGCCCTGACCCTCTCTTCCTTCCAGCCGGTGGAGCGCGACTTCGCCTTCCTGGTCGATCGGCGCGTCAGGGCCGCCGATCTGGTCAAGGCGGCGCAGGCGGCCGACCGCCAGCTGATCGCCGGCATCGAGGTCTTTGACGTCTATGAGGGCAAGGGCATCGAGGCGGACCGCAAGTCGGTCGCCATCGCGGTCACGCTCCAGCCGAAGGACCGCACGCTGACCGATGCCGAGATCGACGCGGTGGCGGCGAAGATCGTTGCCGAGGTGACGCGGAAGACCGGCGCGACGCTGCGCGCCTGACCCGCCGGTGCGGGCGTGATGCCCGCCCCGACCGTCAGCCCTCGGGACTGACGGCGCCCTGGGCAATCAGCATCTCGCGGATCAGCTTCTTCGGCACCTTGCCATAGCCGGATTTCGGCAGCTCGGCCCAGACGAAGACCTGGCGCGGCAGCTTGTAGCGCGCCAGCTTGCCGTCGAGGTGCTTCAGGATCGCGCCGCCGTCCACCTGCGCACCGGCGCGCGGCACGATCACCGCCACCCCCGCTTCGCCCCAGCGCCGGTCCGGCACGCCGAGCACGGCCACCTCGGCCACCCCGGGATGGGTCAGGATCAGCTCCTCGATCTCGCGCGGATAGACGTTCGAGCCGCCGGAAATGTACATGTCCGAGGCCCGGCCGGTGATATAGACATAGCCTTCCCTGTCCTTGTGGCCGAGATCGCCGGTGCGGAAGAAGCCGTCGCGGAAGGCCTTGGCATTGGCCTCCGGATTGTCGAAATAGCCGGCAAAGACAGCCGGCCCGGCCACGCAGATCTCGCCGGTCTCGAAGGCTTCGAGCTCCCGGCCGGCCTCGTCGAAGATGCGCACGTCCATGGCGGTGCGCGGATAGCCGCAGGTGCCGATCCGCCCCTGCGTGGCGTCGTCGATGGCATGCTCGCGCGCCGGGAACACCGTGATGTTGCCGGTCACCTCGCCCAGCCCGAAATATTGCACGATGCACTTGCCGAGCCGGGTCAGCGCCATCTGCTGGTCGGCCCGGTACATGGGCGAGCCGGCATAGATCACGTGCTTCAGGCTGGAATGGTCGTACCGGTCGGCGGCCTCGTGGCCGGCCAGCATGGTCAGGATGGTCGGCACCGTGAACATGTTGGTGACCCGGTGCTCGGCGATCAGCCGGAACGCCTCCTCGCAGTCGAGCCGCTCGGTGGAGAGCAGCACCGTGCGCGCGCCGCGCGCCACCTGGGTCAGCTGATGGATGCCGGCGCCATGCGACAGCGGCGCCACCACCAGGGAGGCATCGTGCTCGGTGGTGCCGGGCACGAGATCGGCCAGATGGTTGGTGACCACGAAGCCCATCTGGCCGTGGGTGAGCACGGCCGCCTTCGGCTTGCCGGTGGTGCCCGAGGTGAAGAAGAACCAGCAGGGATCGTCATGCTCGACCGGGGCGGGCGCGACCTGCGCGCCACCGGCGATCAGCCCCTCGCCCTCGGCGACGAGAGCCTCCCATTCGGCATCGGCGAAGTCGGCGGCGCCGATCGAGACGGTGAGCCCGAGATCGGCATCGGCGGCCCGCACCGCCGCCGCATGGTCGGGGAAGATTGGCTCGCAGATCAGCACCTTCGCGCGCGCCGCCTGAGCGATGTAAGCGACCTCCTGTGCGGTGTTGCGGAAATTGGTCGGCACCCAGATGGCCCCCAGCGTCCAGGCCACGAACATGCTCTCGAACATGGCGTTGGAATTGCGCGACTGGGTGACGATCCGATCGCCCTTGGCCACCCCTCGCGCAGCCAGCGCGGCGGCAACCGCCCGCACGCGCCCAGCCATCTCGGCCCAGCTCCAGGTCCGCTCCCGCCAGACGAGGCCGGGCCGGTCGGGCAGGCGGCGGGCCGAGCCGAACAGGAGCTCGGCCAGATTCATCACCCGCCGCGACAGCGGCTGGCAGACGACGCGGCCGTCGGCGGCCAGATGCGGCCCGGGGGCGTGCGAGGAATCGGTCCGGCTGGTCATGCGTGGCGTGTCCCGAATGGCTTTTCGGCCAAGAATACCAGCCGCCGCGCACCGGCACAGCCGGTCGGAGGAGGGGCGGGCCTGCCATGCGGCCGGCCCGCATTCATCGACCCGCGCCCGATCCCGCCTGGCCGCCCAGGGCCTGGGCACACAAAGGGCGCGATGCCCAAGAATTATGCAGAAGACCTGAGCAGGTCCCCGCCAGATTGCCTCGAAATCCGTGCAGGATCGCGATTTTCCGATTGTATGCAACTCCGGAGCGCGTCTGGCACGCGCCTTGATAGCCCCGTCTCGGTTCGATCCTGAAGGAGACGGTCATGGCGCTGTTCGACAACCCCTTCAATGCCGGCCGGCGTTTCGGGCGCGGCTGCGCCTGCGGCCGCCACGCCTCCGACGCCGAACACGAAGCCGACATCCGCGCCGAGGCCGCCGCCGTGGCGGCCTCCGGCGAGGAGGGCCGCTACCGGCGGGTGGTCGAGCAGGCGGTGATGCGGGCGCTGTTTCCGAACGACGTCCATCGCCGCGCCTTCCTGAAGACGGTCGGCGCCTCGACGGCGGCCGCCGCCATCGCCTCCTTCTTCCCCATCGGGGCGGCCACCGAGGCCCTCGCCCAGACCGGCCCCATCGAGAAGAAGGATCTCAAGGTCGGCTTCATCCCGATCACCTGCGCAACGCCCATCATCATGGCGCACCCGCTCGGCTTCTATGCGAAGCACGGCCTCAACGTGGAAGTGGTGCGCACCGCCGGCTGGGCAGTGATCCGCGACAAGACCATCAACAGGGAATATGACGCAGCCCACATGCTGGCGCCGATGCCTCTCGCCATCACCATGGGTGCCGGCTCCAATCCCATCCCCTATGCGGTGGCCGCCATCGAGAACATCAACGGCCAGGCGATCACCCTCGCCAACAAGCACCGGGACAGGCGCAATCCGGCGGACTGGAAGGGCTTCCGCTTCGCCGTGCCCTTCGACTACTCGATCCACAACTACCTTCTGCGCTACTACGTGGCCGAAGCCGGCCTCGACCCCGATCGCGACATCCAGATCCGTGCGGTGCCGCCGCCGGAAATGGTGGCCAACCTGCGCGCCGACAACATCGACGGCTTCCTTGGCCCCGACCCGTTCAACCAGCGCGCCGTGTTCGACGGCGTCGGCTTCATCCACATGCTGTCCAAGGAGCTGTGGGACGGCCATCCCTGCTGCGCCTTTGCCGCCAGCCGCGACTTCGTCACCACGATGCCGAACACCTACCGCGCGCTGCTGAAGGCGATCATCGACGCCACAGCCCATGCCCAGAAGCCGGAGAACCGCAAGCAGATCGCCGAGGCCATCGCCGCGCCGAACTATCTGAACCAGCCGGTGACGGTGCTCGAGCAGATCCTGACCGGCACCTATGCCGACGGCCTCGGCCAGGTGAAGCGCGACCCCAACCGCATCCAGTTCGACCCATTCCCCTGGGAGAGCTTCGCCATCTGGATCCTCACCCAGATGAAGCGCTGGGGACAGATCCGCGGCGACGTCGATTATGCCGGCATCGCCCGCCAGGTGTTCCTCGCCACCGACGCGGCGACGATGATGAAGGAGGTCGGCCTGACCCCGCCGGCGACCGCCTCCAAGCCCTTCTCGGTCATGGGCAAGCCGTTCGATCCGGCAAAGCCCGAGGACTATCTCGCCTCCTTCGCCATCAGGAGGGCCTGACCCCATGACGCGCTCCATCGGCGCCCGCGCCCTGGTGCTCTCGCTGGTCATCCTCGCGGTCTTCCTCGGCGCCTGGCACGTGGCGGTCAGCGGCGGCGGCGGGGGCGGCCAGGCGGTGGATCCCGAATATGCCCGGCTGGTGGGCGCGGCCGCCGCCACCGGCGGCCAGACGCCCATGCCCGGTCCGCTCGATGTCGGCAGGGCCATCTGGAAGCACGTCTCCGACCCGTTCTACGTGCGCGGCACCAATGACATGGGCATCGGCATCCAGCTGGCCTATTCGCTCGCCCGCGTGCTCACCGGCTTCGGCCTTGCGGTGGCGTTCGCCGTGCCGCTCGGATTCCTGATCGGCATGTCGCCGGTGGTCTATCGCGCGCTCGACCCGTTCATCCAGGTGATGAAGCCGATCTCGCCGCTCGCCTGGATGCCGCTCGCCCTCTACACGATCAAGGATTCCTCGCTGTCCTCGATCTTCGTCATCTTCATCTGCTCGCTCTGGCCGATGCTCATCAACACGGCCTTCGGCGTGGCGAGCGTGCGCAAGGACTGGCTGAACGTCGCGCGCACGCTGGAGGTCGGCCCGGTGCGCAAGGCCTTCACCGTGATCCTGCCGGCTGCGGCCCCGACCATCCTGACCGGCATGCGCATCTCCATCGGCATTGCCTGGCTGGTGATCGTCGCCGCCGAGATGCTCGTGGGTGGCACGGGCATCGGCTACTTCGTCTGGAACCAGTGGAACAACCTGTCGCTGACCGACATCATCACGGCGATCCTCCTGATCGGCGTGGTCGGCATGGTGCTGGACCAGATCCTGGCGCGGCTGACGCGCCTTGTGACCTATCCGGAGTGACCGGTGGCCCATTCCTACATTTCCATCGAGGGCATCTCGCGCCGCTTTCCGGCGCCCGAGGGCGGCCGCACCACGATCTTCGAGGATCTGTGGTTCTCCATGAGCCGGGGGGAGTTCGTCTGCGTCATCGGCCATTCGGGCTGCGGCAAGACGACGGTTCTGAACATCCTCGCCGGCCTCGACGAGCCGAACGAGGGAGCGGTGGTCATCGACGGCCGGGCCATCGAGGGCCCGAGCCTCGACCGCGCGGTGATCTTCCAGAGCCACGGCCTGCTGCCCTGGCGCACCGTGCTCGGCAATGTCGCCTATGCCGTCTCGTCGAAATGGCGCGACTGGCCGAAGGCGAGGGTGGAGGAGCATGCCCGCAAGGCCATCGCGCTGGTCGGCCTAGCCGGCGCCGAACAGAAGAAGCCGGCCCAGCTCTCCGGCGGCATGAAGCAGCGCGTCGGCATTGCCCGGGCACTCTCCATCGAGCCCAAGATCATGCTGATGGACGAGCCCTTCTCGGCGCTCGACGCGCTCACCCGCGGCACGCTGCAGGACGAGGTCCGCGGCATCTGCCGCAACACCGGGCAGACCGTGTTCATGATCACCCACGATGTCGACGAGGCCATCTATCTGGCCGACAAGATCGTGCTGATGACCAACGGGCCGGACGCGCGGATCGCCGAGATCGTGGCCAATCCCCTGCCCGCCGACCGGCTTCGCAACGAGGTCCACCGGCATCCCGCCTATTACGCGGTGCGCAACCACATCATCGACTTCCTGGTGACGCGCTCGAAGACCTTTGCCGCCGAGCTCGCCCAGGCCGGCAAGGTCTGGGACCGCCGCGCGCCGCCCATCGTCACGCCCGGCGCGCCGGAGCCGGCCCCCCCGCCCCTCGCCCGGGCGGTCTGATCCCCAACCCGACAGCAGTGCCAAGGAGAGACGGGCATGATCCGCGAAGAGCTCACGGAAAAGATCCTCGACATCAAGCGCGACAGGGGCTGGACCTGGAAATACATCACCGACGAGATCGGCGGGGTCTCGCCGGTCCTGGTCGTCGGCGCCCTGCTCGGCCAGTACAAGCTGGTCAAGCCGCTCGCCGCCAAGGCCGCCGCCCTGTTCGGCCTCACCCCCTCCGAGGAGAAGATGCTCAACGAGGTGCCCTATCGCGGCACCGGCACGCCCATGCCGCCGACCGATCCGCTGATCTACCGCTTCTACGAGATGGTGATGGTCAACGGCCCGGCGTGGAAGGCGCTGATCGAGGAGGAGTTCGGCGATGGCATCATGTCCGCGATCGACTTCGACTTCGAGTTCGAGCGCCTGCCCAACCCGAAGGGCGACCGGGTGAAGATCACCATGAGCGGCAAGTTCCTGCCCTACAAGTATTATGGCAACGAGCAGGGCATCCCGGACTACGGCTTCAAGGAAGGCTGAGCCGGCGAAGGTCCTGGCCCGGCGGCGCGGGCCCTGCCCCGCCGTGGGCCCTCACCCCGCATGGCCGAAGGCCGAGGGTGGTGCCTCCGCCGTCTCCACCCAGACGCTCTTGGTGGTCGTGTAGGCGTGCAGCGCCTCGATGCCCGACGAGCGGCCGTGGCCGGACTGGCCGAAGCCGCCGAACGGACTCATCACCGAGATGGTCTTGTAGGCATTGATCCAGAACGTGCCGGCCCTGACCTTCGCCGCCACGCGGTGGGCACGGCCGACATCGCGCGTCCACACCGCGCCGGCCAGGCCGTAGTCGCTGGCATTGGCGAGCGCGACCGCCGCCTCCTCGCAGTCGAACGGCGTCACCGCCACCACCGGGCCGAATACCTCCTCGCGGGCGATGGTCATGGTCGGCTGCACGCGGTCGAGCACGGTGGGCGCATAGAAGAACCCGTCGTCGAGCCCTTCCGGCCGGCCGCCGCCGGCGGCGAGCGCCGCGCCCTCCGCAAGGCCCGCCCGCACCATGGCATCGATCTTCGCCCATTGCCCGCCATGGACGATGGGGCCGATCTGCGTCGCCTCGTCCATGGGATCGCCGAGCGGAATGCGCGGGGCGGCCTTCGCCAGCCGTTCGACGAATTCGGCGTGGATCGCGCGGTGGACGAGCAGCCGCGAGCCGGCGACGCAGGACTGGCCGGCGCCGGAGAAGATCGCCGCCTGCGCGCCGAGCACCGCCCGGTCGAGATCGGCATCGGGAAAGACGATGTTGGCCGACTTGCCGCCGAGCTCGAGCAGGGTCGGGACCACCCGCTGGGCCGCCAGCGCGGCGATGCGCGAGCCGGTCTCGCGCGAGCCGACAAACACCACCAGCCGCGTGGCCGGGTGCGAGACGGCCGCCGCGCCGGTGGTGGCGCCATGGCCGGCGAGCACATTGACCAGTCCCTTCGGCACGCCGGCCTCCTCGCAGATGACGGCGAGCGCCAGCGAGGTCAGCGGCGTCAGCTCGGAGGGCTTCAGCACCACCGCATTGCCGGCTGCGATGGCGGGGGCGATCTGCCAGCCGGCCGTGAAGATGGGAGCGTTCCAGGGCGTGATCTGCACCACGGCGCCGAAGGGTTCGCGGCGCACGTAGTTCAGATGCGAGGTCGGCACGGGGATGACATCGCCATGCAGCTTGTCGGCCCAGCCGGCATAATATTCGAACATCTCGGCCACCTTGGCCACCTCCGCGCGCGTGTCGCGGATCGGCTTGCCGGTGGCCAGCGTCTCCAGCTCGGCCAGCGCCGCGGCCTTCGCCCTGACCCCCTGGCCGATGGCCCAGACGATGCGCCCGCGCGCCGAGGCGGTCAGCGCCATCCAGGCAGCGAAGGCCGCCTCGGCGGCCGCCAGGGCCGCGTCGGACGCCTCCGCGCCGCCGTCGCGGTAGTCGGCAAAGGCCCGGGCCGTGACCGGATCGACCAGCGTGATGGGCTCGCCGCGGCCTGCCAGCGACTCTCCGGCAATGCGGCTGCCGATGACGCCGCCGGGCACCAGCGCGGCGTAGAGCGCGGCGATGCGCGCCGCGATGTCGGGGCGGTGAGGCTGGGTCATGATGGCGGCGTGTCCTGAACGATGCGGTTGAAATCCTCGCCGTCGGCAAGCCGGGCGGCGCTGTCGGCCCAGATCCGCGCAACCAGATCGCTGACCGGAAGGCTCATGCCGGTTTCGCGCATCAGCGCCGCGGCAAGACCCACATCCTTGCGCATCAGGCCCATGGTGAAGCCGGAATCGAAGGCCCCGTTCAGCACCCAGCGCGGATAGTTGACCTCCGAGACGGCCGAGCGGCCGGAGGCGGCATTGACCACGGCGAGCACGTCGGCCGCCGGCACGCCCGCCGCCTCCGAAAGGCGCACGGCCTCGGAGACGGTGAGCAGATGGGCGGCGACCAGAAGGTTGTTGACCAGCTTGGCGACATTGCCGGCACCCGGCGGGCCGACATGCAGGCGGCGGGCGCTGATCGCCTCCAGCGCCGGCCTGGCCCGTTCGAGATGCGCCGCATCGCCGCCGATCATCATGGTCAGCGTGCCGGCCTCGGCGCCTGCCGGGCCGCCCGAAACCGGCGCATCGAGGAAGCCGAGGCCCTTCGCCGCGGCCGCGCCGGCGAGCCGCCGCGAGACGGAGGCTTCCGAGGTGGTGGTGTCGACGAACACGGCGCCCGGCCGGGCATGGGCGAGAAAGCCGTCCGCCTCCTCCATCACCGCCTCGACATGGGCGGCGGTCGGCAGCGAGGCGATGACGATGTCCGACCGGGCACACAGGGCCGCAAGGTCTTCGGTGATCGCGATGCCCCGATCCTGCGCCAGCCGCCGCCGCTCCGGCGCGGGGTCGAGACCGAGGGTCGCAAGGCCCTTCGCGGCGAGGTTCGCCGCCATGCCGAGCCCCATGCGCCCCAGGCCGATCACAGCGACCGTCAGCTCCGCCATGCTGCGCTCCCTTCAGGCCCCATGCCCGCCCGCCCCCATCGTCGCCTTGCTCCGGCCGCGCTGCTCCCGCAGCGCGTCATGCAAGCCATGTGCTGAGAGACCCTTGAGCCGGCCGGTCGGTCAAGGTCGAATGGCCGATCAGGCCTTCCCGGAACCCAGCCATGCGCATCTTCACGGCGAGCATCGCCACCGAGACCAACACGTTCTCGCCGATCCCCACCTCGCTGGAGAGCTATCTGACCTGCTTCGTCGCCAGGCCCGGCGAGCACCCGGCCGACAAGCCCTCGCTGTGCACGGCGCCGCTGTTCGTCGCCCGCCAGCGGGCGGCGCAGGAAGGCTTCACGCTGATCGAGGGCTCGTGCTTCTTTGCCCAGCCGGCGGGCATCACCACCCGCCGCGCCTACGAGACCATGCGCGAGGAGGTGCTCGACCAGCTGAAGGCCGCCCTGCCGCTCGACGGCGTGCTGCTCGGCCTGCACGGCGCCATGATTGCGGACGGCTATGACGACTGCGAGGGCGACCTGCTGGAGCGGGTGCGCGCCCTGGTCGGGCCCGACTGCGTCATCGGCGTCGAGCTCGACCCGCACAACCACATGACGCTGAAGCGCGTCGGCCTGGCCGACATCATCATCTGCTTCAAGGAATATCCGCACACCGACATCCTGCCGCGCGCCGAGGAGCTGGTAACGCTGGTGCTGAAGACCATCCGCAAGGAGATCAAGCCGGTCGCCTCGCTCTATGACTGCGGCATGATCGCCTTCTATCCGACGACCTCCGAGCCGATCCGCTCCTTCGTCGCCCGCCAGAAGAGCTTCGAGGGCCGCGACGGCGTGCTCTCGGTCTCCTTCGTCCACGGCTTCCCCCATGCCGACGTGCCGGAGATGGGCTCGCGCATGCTGGTCTATACCGACGACCGCAAGGCGCATGGCGATGCCCTGGCGACCCGGCTCGGCGAGGAGATCATCGCCCTGCGCGGCCGCACCGCCCCGCCCAATCTCGACTATGCCGAGGCCCTCGACCGGGCGCTGGCGGCCGATACCACCAGGGGGCCGGCGATCATCGCCGAACCGGCAGACAATGCCGGCGGCGGCTCGGCCTCCGACAACACCATGTCCCTGCGCGAGCTCATCGCCCGCGGTGTGGACAATGCCGCCGTCGCGCCCATCTGGGATCCGGGCGCGGTCGCCTTCTGCCACGCGGTCGGGCCGGGCGGCCGGCTGCGCCTGCGCATCGGCGGCAAGACCTCCGTCGATTCCGGCGATCCGGTGGATGCCGATTGCGAGGTGATCGCGGTGGCCAGCGACTGCCACCAGAGCTTCGGCGACGCCCGGGCGGCGGTCGGCGACCTCGCCGCCGTGCGCATCGGCGGCATCACGGTCATCATGAACACCAACCGCTGCCAGGCGCTCGGGCGCGAGCTGTTCACCGAGCTCGGGCTCGACCCCGCCTCCTATCGCCTTCTGGTGCTGAAATCGGCGCAGCACTTCATGTCGGGTTACGGGCAGCTCGCCTCCCACGTCTTCTATGCGGAGACAGAGGGGCCCTCCACCCAGCGCTACGAGAAGCACCCCTACAGGCGCATCGCCCGGCCGAAATGGCCGCTCGATGCCGAGGCGCCGGGTCGTCTGCTCCTCTGAAACCGTTCGGGTCGGGGCGGCCTGTCGCAGACCTGTCAAAAGACATGTGCGGGCCGCCCGGATGAGGCGATGATCGCCCCTCGGGGGCACGGCCGGGGGCCATGGATGAGCGACGGGACGATCACCCGGCTGACCTATGTCAGCCGCCACGACCACGAATGCGACGGCCAGGGTTTTCACCCGGTCTTCGCCGCCATCGAACAGGTGGCCGTGCCGGCCAATGCCGCGCTCGACATCACCGGCTTTCTCATCTGCGCGCGCTCCTGGTTCGCCCAGGTGATCGAGGGGCCGGCGGACAGCATCGACCGGCTCTACGCGGCCATCGCCCGCGATCCCCGCCACCGCGACATCCGGGTGGTCGAGCACGGTCCGGCCGACCGGCGCCTGTTCCCGGACTGGCACATGGCCATCGGCATTGCCTCGCCGGCCGCCGCCATGGTCTTTGCCACGCTCGATTTCTCCGAGCGCGAGGCGCCTGAGGGGCGCAGCGCGCAGGATCTGCACGAACTGGCGACCGATCTCGCCGCGCTGCGCCGCCTCGCCGAGGGATAGGCCTTCAGAACCCGGCCTCCGCCGCGATGATGGTCTCGCCGCGGATGTCCTCGGTGAGCCGTTCCTCCAGCACGGCGAAATCGGCCGTCGTCTTCAGCTTGTAGGAGCGCGGGTGCGGGAAGGGCACCGTGACCTCGCTCTTGAAGCGGCCCGGGCGGGCGCTCATCACCAGCACGCGGTTGGCCATGAACACGGCCTCCTCGATGTCATGGGTGACGAACAGCACGGTCTTGCGGTGCTCCTCCCAGATCTTCAGCAGCAGTTCCTGCATCAGCGAGCGGGTCTGGTGGTCGAGCGCGCCGAACGGCTCGTCGAGCAGCAGCACCTTCGGATCGTTGGCGAGCGCGCGGGCGAGCGCGGCGCGCTGCTGCATGCCGCCGGACAGCTGCTTGGGGTAATGGCCGGCGAACTGGGTGAGGCCGACCTGCGCCATCAGCCGCTCGGCGATCGCGCGCCGTTCGGCGGGCGGCACGCCGCGCTCGCGCGGGCCGAACTGGATGTTCTCGGCCACCGTCAGCCAGGGGAACAGCGTGTAGCTCTGGAACACCATGCCGCGATCGGCGCCGGGCTCGGTGACTGGCCGGCCGTCGAGCGTCACCGTGCCGGTGGTCGGCGTGTCAAGGCCGGCGACGATCCTGAGCAGGGTGGACTTGCCGCAGCCCGACGGGCCGAGAATGGCGACGAACTCGCCCTCGGCCACCGTGAGATCCACCGGCGCCAGGGCATGGGTGGGGGGCCCGCCGCGCACGCCCGGAAAGGTGCGCGACACGCCCCTGATGACGACGCCGCTCATGATGCGGCTCCCGCGATCCGGTCGAGGCAGGTGCGGCCCCCAAGGCGCAGCCTCACCTCTCCCCGGCGGGGAGAGGTCGGCGCGCCAGCGCCGGGTGAGGGGGAGACCGGGCTGGGGAACGACGCCCCCCTCACCCGATCCGCGCGCCGCTCGGATCGACCTCTCCCCGCCGGGGAGGGGTGGGGCGGCGGGGCGCGATGCGTGGCCGTCACGGCCCGGGTGCCGCTCATATCGTGCTCCAGGGAAACAGCTTCTGGTTCACCGCCTTGAACAGGAAATCGGAAATCAGCCCGATCACGCCGATGACGATGATGCCGAAGATCATCTGGCCGGTGGCGAGCAGGGCCTGGCTCTCGATGATCATGTGGCCGATGCCGGAGGACGAGCCGATCAGCTCGGCGACGATCACATAGGTCCAGGCCCAGCCAAGCACCAGGCGCAGGATCTCGGCGATCTGCGGGGCGGCATAGGGCACCATGACCCGGCCGACAATGCCCTGGTCACGGGCGCCGAGCGTCAGCGCCGCCTCGACCAGATCGCGCCGGATCGAGCCGACCGCCACCGCCACCATCAGCACGATCTGGAACACCGAGCCGACGAAGATGACCAGCAGCTTCTGGCTCTCGCCGACACCGGCCCAGAGGATGAACAGGGGGATGAAGGCCGAGGCCGGCAGGTAGCGCGCGAAAGAGACGAAGGGCTCGAAGAAGGCCTCCACCGGCTTGTAGGCACCCATGGCAAGCCCGAGCGGCACGGCAATCAGCGCGGCCAGGATGAAGCCGCCGACGACGCGCCAGACGGTCACGCCGATATCCTTCAGGAAGCCGTGGTCGGTGATCAGCGCCCAGCCATCGCGCAGCATGGTCAGTGGATCAGCGAGAAAGATCTTCGGCACCAGGCCGCTGAAGGTGACCGCCCCCCAGGCCGCAAAGAACAGCACGAAGAAGGCAATGCCGAGGGCAAGGCGCGTGGCCGGCGATACGGGCGCGAGGGGTTTCATGGCGTGGGCTCTCGTTCGCCGCTGTCAGCGCGGGATGGCGGGCCGCAGGCGGCCGTCCCTGGCGCGGGACGGCAGGCCACGGCTCCGACCCCGACGGCCGCGCACGACGGGAACGCGACCGGGACGCAAGCCGTGCCGGCCCGGCACGGGGCCGGGCAACAGCCGGCCGTGGCGGACTACTGGATGAAGCGGGTATCAACCATCGTGTCGAAATTCGGCTTGCTGCGGATGATGCCGAGCTCCAGCAGCAGGTCGGCGGCCTTCTCCGTGAAGGTGCGCCAGTCGCGGGCGAAGAAGGCCTTGTTGGCCTCGCGGTCCTGCCAGCGCAGGTACTGCGCCGAATTGGCGAACTGCTCGGCCGTCTGGCGGACATCCGCGCCCATGATCCGGTAGGCCTCGGCCTGGTTGGTGCGGATCATGTCGAGCGCCTCGAAATAGCTCTTGGCCAGCGCCCGCACCGCCGCCTCGTTGGCCTGGATGAAGGCCGGCGTGCAGCCGAACGTGTCCATCACCATCGGATAGTCGAGTGTGGTGGCGAGGATCTTGCCGGCCTGCGGCGCGGCCCGCACCGAGGACAGGAATGGCTCGTAGGTCATGGCGGCATCGTTCTGGCCGGCCACGAAGGCCTGCGCCGCCGGGCCCGGCTCCATGTTCACCACGGTCACGTCGCGGATCGACATGCCGTTCTCCTTCAGCATCCAGGCCAGCGTGAAATAGGGTGCCGTGCCGGGCGCGGAGGCCGCCACCGTGCGGCCGCGCAGGTCGCGGAACGAATTGATGTTGTTGCGCACGGCAATGCCGTCCGCGCCGTAGCTCTTGTCGAGCTGGAACAGCTGGGTGGTGGCGATGCCATTGGCGTTCCAGACGATCCAGGTTTCCACCGTGGTGGCCGCGCACTGGATGTCGCCCGAGGCGATGGCAAGGTGCCGGCTCGCCTGCGGGATCTTGCGGATGGTCACGTCAAGGCCGTTGCGGGCGAAGATGCCGGCCTCCTTGGCCAGCGTCAGCGGCGCGAAGCCGGTCCAGCCGGAAATGCCGATGCTGACCTTGGTCTGGGCGCTGGCCGGGCCGGCCAGGGCGAGCCCGGCGAGAAGGGCGCAGCCGGCAAGCATGCGGCGCGCAAGGGTCCGTGACGACATCTTCGTTCTCCTCTGGGGGCGGTTCCGGAAAACGGCCCGCCGCTCATGGCACTCTAGGAGGCAGGCCCAATCCCGCGGCATACGGAAATCTGCGTAGCCTGTGAAAAACCTGCTGCGCTGCGGCATCATGCGTCATCGGGCGGCCCGCTCAGGCCCGCGCCGGCACCGCATAGGGGCTCTTGTCGCGCTTCAGGAAGGTGCCGTCGCCGGGGCTGCCGATGATGCGGCCCTCCTCGACCACGGTCTTGCCCTTCGCGATGGTCATGACCGGCCAGCCGGTGACCGCGAAGCCCTCCCAGGGCGTGTAGTCGGAGCCGTGATGCAGGATGGACTGGCGGATGGTCTCCTTGCGGTTGGCGTCCCACAGCACGATGTCCGCGTCGGCGCCGACCGCAATGGTGCCCTTCTTCGGATAGAGGCCGTACATCTTGGCGTGGTTGGTGGAGGTGAGCGCCACGAAGTCGTTGGCGCTGATCCGGCCCTTGGCGACCCCCTCCGACCAGAGCACCGGCAGGCGCGTCTCCACCCCCGGCAGGCCGTTGGGCACCCATCTGAACGAGGTGCGACCCTTCGGGTTCAGCTTGCCCTCCGGGCTGTCGTAGAAGAACGGGCAGTGGTCGGAGGAGAAGGTCTGGAACACGCCCTGCTGGAGCCCTTCCCAGATCGCCTTCTGGCTGTCGGTGTCGCGCGGCGGCGGCGAGCAGACGTACTTTGCGCCCGACATGTCCATGTTCAGGCCCTTCATGTCGTCCTCGGTCAGGGTGATGTATTGCGGGCAGGTCTCGGCATAGACCTTCAGGCCGCGCTGCCGGGCCCAGCGGATCTGCTCCATGGCCTCGCGGCCGGAGACGTGGACGATCATCAGCGGCACGTCGAGCAGTTCCGCATGGCTGATGGCGCGGTGGGTGGCCTCGCGCTCGATCACCTGCGGCCGGGAGGGGCCGTGATAGTAGGGGGCGGTCTTGCCGGCCGCCTCCAGCCGCTCGGTCAGGAAGCGGATGTTGTCGTAGCCCTCGGCATGGACCATGACCAGCGCCTGCTCGCGCCGCGCCACCTCGAACACCTCGAGCAACTGCCGGTCGGACAGCACCAGGTCGTCATAGGTCATGAACACCTTGAACGAGGTGCAGCCGTCGGCAAACAGGGCGGGCAGCTCCTGGTTCAGCACGGTGGGCGTCGGGTCCGAGACGACCAGGTGGAAGCCGTAGTCGATATGGGCCTTGCCCTCGGCCTTGGCGTGATAGTCGGTGACGCAGGCGCGCAGGGACTCGCCCTTGACCTGCATGGCGAAGGGGATGACCGTGGTGTTGCCGCCGGCCGCCGCCGCGCGCGTGCCGCTCTCGAAGCCATCGGCCATGCGGATGCCCGGCCCCGAGGGCTGGTCGAGATGAACGTGGCTGTCGATGCCGCCGGGCATGACGATGAGGCCCGAGGCGTCGATCGTGCGGGCGGCGTCGTCAATGGCCTCGGCCAGCCGCACGATGCGGCCGCCGCGGATGCCGATATCGCAGCGGATCGTGTCGGTGGCGGTCACCACGGTGCCGCCGCGGATGGCGAGGTCGATGTCGGGCATGGGTCGGATCCTGCGATTGTCCGCTTCTGGGCGTCTGCCGGATGACGCACCGCATTTTGCCTGGGGCGTCAAGGGTCGCGCGCCTCGTGAGCTCGATCCCGCCCCCTCACCCGGCCTGCGGCCGACCTCCCCCCGCCGGGGAGAGGTGATCCAGACCATCGACCGGTCGCCGCGACGCGGCCCCCCGTCGGGACGTGATGCGGCCCCCGTCGGGAGGCGACACGGCACGGCCGCGCCCTTCGCCTCTCCCCGGCGGGGAGAGGTCATGCGGACCGACGAGTGATCGCAAATCACCGACCGCCCTCTCGAAGCCCACCAGCACGGCCGCGCCCTTCACCTCTCCCCGGCGGGGAGAGGTCGATCCGAGCGCAGCGAGGAGCGGGTGAGGGGGGTGCCGGGATCGAGGACAGGATTGAATGCTCCCAAAGGTTGCATTTCTTGTCCAAAGCAATCATCGTCCTGCCATGTCGCGCCTTCACCAGATCGCTCGCAATCTCCGACGCCAGCAGACCGTGTCGGAGGACAAGCTTTGGCGAGCCTTGCGGGGACGACGTTTCGACAGCCGCAAGTTTCGCCGACAGCACCCCATTGCCGGTTACATCGTCGATTTTGCCTGCATCGAAGCGAGGCTGGTGATCGAGGTCGATGGCGAAACCCATTCGACGCCGGGAGAGGTCCGCCGCGATCACGAACGCACGCAAGCCATCGAGGCTGCCGGGTACATGGTCGTCCGAGTCCCGAACCATGAGGTTCGGACCAACATGCCTTCCGTCCTCGATACGATCTGGTTGGAACTGAATCGAACGGCCTCGCCGTGATCCGGATGTTGCCCCTCACCCGGCCTGCGGCCGACCTCTCCCCGCCGGGGAGAGGTGATCCAGACCATCGACCGGTCGCCGCGACGCGGCCTCCCGTCGGGAGGCGACACAGCACGGCCGCGCCCTTCGCCTCTCCCCGGCGGGGAGAGGTCGATCCGAGCGCCGCGAGGAGCGGGTGAGGGGCAGACCCTCAGGCCGCCCCGTCCACCAGCGCCACCGGCAGCCCGTCCACCAGCGCCACCCGCACGCGGGCGCCGATGGCGACATCGACCGGCGCCCGGCACATCACCCGCGGGCCCTCGTCGAGCGTCACCAGCGCGATGCCATAGCCGCCCTCGACCTGCCATTCCGGCAGCGGCGCGCGCAGCACCACGGTGGCCGACCAGACCGTGCCGCCGCCGGCCGCTTCCACAGGTTCCGGATCGCCCGCACCGCAGGCCGGGCAGGCGGCCCGGCGGAACTGCCAGCGATGGCCGCAGGCGCGGCAGGCAAGCAGCGTCAGGGCGCTCATGCCATGCGCTCCAGCACGAAGCCGGCATGGCTCGACAGCACCCCGCCATCGGCATGGCAATAGGCGAGCGGCGCCTCGCCGACCTGGCGGGCGCCGGCCTCGCCGCGCATCTGCCGCACCACCTCGACCACATGGGCGAGGAAGCCGGCGACCCCCGGATGGCCATAGGAGAGCAGCCCCCCATGCAGGTTGAGCGGCAGCGCACCGTCCCGCCCGAAGCGCCCCTCGCGGGCGGCCCGGCCGGCCATGCCCGGCGCGGCGAAGCCGAGCGCCTCCAGGAAGATGGCGAGCGTCGCGGTGAAGCTGTCATAGAGCCCGAGGAGGCGCATGTCCGCCGGGCTGCGGCCCGCTGCCGCGAAGGCCCGTTCCGCCGCGAGCCGGGCGCCGAGACCGAGATCGTCCGGCATTTCGGACATGTGCTGGTGGGTATGGGCCTCGCCTGTGCCGGCGATGCGGATGGCCGCCCGCGGGGTCGGCTCTGCTGAAACAAGAACCGCCGCGGCACCGTCCGAGATCAGGCAGCAGTCGAGCAGCTTCAGCGGCCGGGCGACGGGCTTCGACGCCAGCACGGCCTCGACCGTCACCGGCTCGCGCAGCTGCGCGCCGGGATGGGCCGCGGCATGGCGGCGCATCAGCACGGCGAGTTCGGCGAGATCGGCCTCGCTGGCGCCGGTCTCGTGCAGATAGCGGGCGGCGAGCAGCGCGTAATAGGCCGGGATCGAGGCGCCCAGCGGCACCTCGTGCTCGGGATGGCCGACGCCGGCGAGCGTGCGGATGGCGTCGTCGCGGCTCTGGCCGGTCAGCCGGTTCTCGCCGCCCAGAACCAGCACGTGGCGGCAGGCTCCGGCCGCGATCAGGTGGCGCGCCAGCACGATGGCGACCGCCCCCGTGGCGCCGCCGCAGCGCGCCTCGTGGGCATGACGCGGCCGGATGGCCAGCCGCTCGGCCATCACCGTGCCGGTCATCAGATGGGGCAAGGTGGTGGCATAGCCGCAGATCAGCCCGTCCACCTGATCGCGCGGCAGGCCGGCATCGGCGAGCGCGGCAAGGCCAGCCTCCTCCATGAGATCGACCGGCCCGCGCCCGGCATGCCGGCCGAAGGCGGTGACGGCGACGCCCGTCAGGTAAGCCATCGCCGCTTCCCGGCTCAGGCCGGCGCCGCCTCCAGCACGATGCGCCCGGCCACCTTGCCGGCCTCCAGATCGTTCAGCGCGGCGTTGACCTCGCTCATCGGCCGGCGCTCGATCGGGATCGGCGGCAGCTTCACCTTCCGCACCAGCGCGACGAACTCCTTCAGTTCCCTCAGGGAACCGACATAGGAGCCGCGCACGGTGAGGGCCCGCATCGGGAAGAACGGCAGCGGATAGCGCAGCTCGCCGCCGAACAGGCCGACCAGCACCACCTGCCCGCCCTTGCGCACGGCATTGATGGCGAGCGTGGTCGTCTCCTCCGAGGCGACGAAATCGAGCGCGGCGGCGAGCTGCCCGCCGGCAAAGGCGGCGAGCTGCCTGGCCGCATCCGGCGCGGTCGGATCGAGCGTTGCCGCAACCCCGATCGCCTCCGCCTGGCGGCGCTTCTCGGGCGAGGGATCGACCGCGATCACCGGCCCCATGCCCAGCGCCTTGAGCAGCTGCAAGGCCGTCTGCCCGAGGCCGCCGCAGCCGAAGACCGCGATCTTCTCGCCCTCGCGATGCGGCCGGATCTTGTTCACCGCGCTGAACACGGTGACACCCGAACAGGCATAGGTGGCCGCCACGGCCGGGTCCATGCCCTCGACATCGACCAGGAACTCCTCGTCGCGCACCAGCACATGGTCGGCAAAGCCGCCGCGCGCCTGCACGCCGAGGAACTGCGGATTGGCGCACAGGTTCTCGTCTCCGGACCGGCACAGCGGGCAGTCGCCGCAGCCGATCCAGGTATGCACCAGGCGGCGGTCGCCCGGCTTGACGCTCGTGACCTCCGGCCCGACCGCCTCCACCGTGCCGAGAATCTCGTGGCCGAGGGTGAGCGGCATCTTCAGGCCGCGCGCCTGCAGGTCGAGCGTGCGGCCGCCGCCGATATTGTACTTGCCCTCGCGGATATGCAGGTCGGAATGGCACACGCCGCAATGGGTGACGCGGATCAGCACCTCGCGGCCCCTCGGCACCGGCCGCTCTTCCTCGGTCAGCACCAGCGGTTCGCAGACCATGTTGAGACGCCAGGACCGGGTGCGGGCAGGCGTGAAGTCTTGCATGGCGGTTCCTCCGGGGCTGGCCTTGGGCCTGTTTCAGGCCGTCTTGTCGGTCGGGGCGGGAACGCTAGCACGCGGGCGCGGCCTGTAAATGTGCCGAAGGGCCGAGCTGCCGTGCCGGCCGTCGGGCCGCAACGCAAACGCCCGGCCGGGATCTCCCCCGCCGGGCGCAGCTGTCGAACATAGCGGAATCATGCCAGACCAGCGTTACGCTGTCAAGGCCTTTTTTCCTATTCCGGGATGGCGCCCCTGCACACCGGGCACGGTTCCGGGGCGGCCTGCGAGCATGGCGGTTCGCCGCCGGGCCGCTCACGCCGGCAGGCTGATGATGCTCACATGGGCCGCGACCACCCTCCAGCCGTCCGGGGTGCGCATCCAGGTCTGCATCTGCCGTCCGACCTGGCCCGGCGCCATGCTGGCCCGCCGGAACAGGGTCGAGGCGGTGGCCATGTCATGGCCATAGGTGGTGATCACCGTGCGCTCCAGGGTGCGCTCCAGGCCGACCGGCGAGCGTGCCGCCCGGAAGGCGGCAATGGCGTCATGGCCGTAGAGGTTCTCCCCGATGCCATAGCGGATCGTGTGCTCGCTCCGCCAGAACAGCGCATCCAGCGTCGCGACATCGTTGGTGGTCAGCGCCGTCTCGTAGGCGGCGAAGGCGGCGCTCACCTCGGCATGGGTCTCAGGGTCATTGATGATCACGGTCGGGGCCTCGCTGTGGAACGATGGACCGGGCCGCTCACGGTGCCGGCCAGGCGTGGACCGCCAGGCCGGCCGCGGCGACCACGGTGACGATGGCGCAGAGGGTGGCGACGATGGCCGTCAGGACGAACAGGCGGGGCATGGGACGCAACCTCCGGGTCACCGGACCAACGCCGCTGCGGCCCGGTCCGTGCCGGCCTTGGGGCCGATTTTCCGACAAGTGTCGCGATCATGGTGAACGAAGTCCTGCAGCGCGCTCAGGCCAGGGCGGCCACCGGTGCGGCGACGATGCCGGCCTGTTCCAGATGGCCGGCCACGCGCACCACGACATCCTCCCGCCAGGGCGCGGCGATCACCTGCACGCCGATCGGCAGCCGCTCGCCCTCGGTCCATACCGGCACGGCCATGACCGGCAGGCCGATGAAGGAGAAGGGCTGGGTGAACAGGCCGAGATTGGCCCGCACCGGCACCGGCTGGCCGTCGAGCGCGAAGGTCTTCTGGCCGAGAACGGGCGCCCGGGTCGGCGTCGCCGGTGCGAGAATCACGTCGACATCCCGGAACAGGTCGAGCATCGCGGCGCGATAGGCCCGCCGCAGCTTCTGCGCCTCGGCGACCCAGGCGGCCGGCAGGAGGGCACCGGCGATCAGCCGGTCGCGCGTCTCAGGGTCGAAGTCCTGCGGCCGCTCCCGCAGCCGCGGCAGGTGCAGCGTGCCACCCTCGGACATGGTGATGAGGAAGGCGGCCGCCCGCGCCTCCTCTGCCATCGGCACCTCCACGGTGCCGGCACCGAGCGCCGCCGCCACCCGGTCCAGCGCCTCGGTGGCGGCCGGGTGCTGCATCCGGGCGAAATAGCCTCCGGCCCGGGCGATCCTGAGGCCGCCGATGCCGCGGCCGACCTCCGGCAGCAGCGGCGGGGCCGGCCGCGCCTGGCAGGCCGCATCGTCCGGGTCGAAGCCGGTCATGGCGTCGTGGAAGGCCGCGCAGTCGGCGGTCGAGCGCGCCAGCGGGCCCAGATGGTCGAGGCTCGCCACGAAGGGGAAGGTGCCGGCCCGCGACAGGCGGCCATAGGTGGGCTTGAGGCCGAACAGCCCGCACAGCGAGGCCGGCACGCGGATCGAGCCATTGGTGTCGGAGCCGAGCGCCACCGGCACGAAGCCGGCCGCCGCCGCCGCGCCCGAACCGCCGGAGGAGCCGCCGGTCATGTGGCCGGGATCGTGCGGATTGCGCGAGGGGCCGTCATGGGCGTTCTCGCCGGTGAAGTCATAGGCATATTCGCCCATGTTGAGCGCGCCGAGCAGGACGGCACCGGCGGCGGTCAGCTTGCGGATCAGGAAGGCGTCGCGCACGGCCGGCGCATGATCGCGGTTGATCCGCGCCCCGGCCAGCGTCGGCAAGCCGGCAATGTCGAACAGGTTCTTCACCGCATAGGGCACGCCGGCCAGCGGCCCGAGCGGCGCGCCGGCCCGGCGTCTGGCATCCACCGCGTCGGCCTCGGCGAGGGCGCGCTCGGCGGTGACGGCGGTGAAGGCGCCGATCCGCCCGTCGGCCACGGCGATGCGGGCCAGATGCGCCTCGGCCACTGCCCGGGCGGTGAAGCGGCCCTCGCGAATGCCGGCGGCAAGGGCGCTGGCCGTCAGGCTGGTCAGGCGATCCGCCATGTCAGGCCTCGAAGACCGGCGCCGGCTCGGCATGGTCGTCCTGCGGCACGCGCGCCACGATGCGCGCCATCCGGGCGGCGATCGTCAGGTTGGTGACGACGCCCGGCCGGTGCTCGGCCGCCACCGGCAGGTCCAGGAGCGGCGCCACGGCATCGATGATCCGGTCCGCCTGCTCTGCCGTCAGCTCTTGCACTGGCATGATGTCTCCTCCCGTCACGCATGACCCGCCCATGTCCGGACGCAATCCGGGGGCTGCCTGAAATCCGGGCAGATGACACCCGGAACCGCCTGCCTGCCTGAAACAAGGCAAGTCCGGGGCCAGAGATGCGCCTGCTTGCGGAGCGGCCGATCCGCCCTCAGCGGGTCCGGTTGGCAAAGAACTGCCAGATCTCCTCGGCCGCCTCGATGTCATGGTTCTGGTTGCCGAGCTGGCTGCCGACCAGGGGGGTCGCCTGCCGTCCGGCCCGGGTCGGCGTCTGGTGGCCGCCGCCCTCGATCCGGTAGAGCTGCGTGGCGTGCCGGCAGCCGGTGCCATCCATGAGAACCACCCGCGAGCCGTCGCTCTCCACCGAATCCGGCAGGGGCCGCTCGCCGGCGCCGGAACAGCCATTACGGATGCGCAGGAAGGTGAAGCCGTCGAGGCCCGACAGCAGGGTGGACTCCGGATCGCCGCGATGGGCCCGCCCCGCCCAGGGGGCGAAACGGTCGAGCGTTCCCATCATCATCAGCACCGGCATGGGCCGGGACGGACAGGCGCGCGTCCAGCGGATGGCCAGATTGGCAAGCAGCGGCGCGGCGGCCGCGAACAGGTCTCCGGCCTCGCACATCAGGCGGAAGGTCATCAGCCCGCCCGCGCCGAGCCCGGTGACGAAGATGCGCTCGCGGTCGATCCGGCCATCGGCCGACAGGTCTTCCACCACCCGGCGGATGAAGGCGACGTCATCGGAAATGTGACTGGCGCTGAACCGGCGCCCGTCCGGCGGGGTGCCATCGTTCCAGGACTGCGCGCGGCCCTGCGGATAGGCGATGACCAGACGCTCGCGGGCGCCGACCCCGTCCCAGGCCATGTAGCCGCGCACCTGGGCGGAGGTCCCGAGCGCGTCGTGCAGGACCAGGACCAGCGGCGCCCGCCGGCCACGGCTGAAATCGGTAATCAGGACCGTCCGCTCGCCATCGACGGTCTGGAGGGCACGGGTGCGCAGCTCCTGCGCGGCGGCGGGAACCGGGGCGCCGGGCCAGGTCGCCCCGAGCCAGACAGCGGCGGCGAGCGCCGCGGGTGGGAGACGGAAGCTCATCACGCCTCGTGCGGATCGGCGGCCCCGCAGGGCCGGGCGGTATCCTGACACGATTCGCAGCCGGCGAAAGGCCGGATGACGGAACGTCACACCACAGGGTTGAGAAGCGGTTCACCACGGGCGAGGCGGCCGAGATTGTCCAGGAGCAGATCCACCACCCGCCGTTCGTAGTCGGCGGTCTCGCCGCCGGTATGGGGCGTGATGATGACATTCGCCATGGACCAGAGCGGCGAGGCCTCCGGCAGCGGCTCCTCGACCGTCACATCGAGCGCGGCGCCCGCAATGCGGCCGCTGCGCAGGGCCTCGACGAGGGCGGCCTCGTCGACCACGCGGCCGCGGGCGCAATTGACCAGCAGGGCGGAGGGCTTCATCGCCGCAAGCCGGCTGGCATTGATGAGGCCCTCGGTCTGCGGGGTGAGCGGGCAGGTCAGGGCCACGATGTCGGCTTCGGCCAGCGCGGCGTCCAGCGCGGCCGGGCCGACCAGCCGGTCGACAGCGTCCATGGGCGCCGAGATGTCGCGCTTCAGGCCGATCACGGTCATGTCGAAGGCCCGCGCGAAGCGGGCGAGCCGCGCGCCGATGCCGCCGAGCCCGACGATCAGCAGCGTCTTGCCGGCCAGCTCGAACTCGCGCGCGGCCGGATCGCCGATCATGCCGCGCCAGTGCTTCAGCGCCTGGTTGTCGCGGCCGGTATGGATCATCCGGCTGAAGGCGAGGATCAGGCCCATGGCATGTTCGGCGACCGCATTGGCATTGGCGCCCTTGGCGCTGGCAAGGCGGATGCCGCGGGCCTTGAGCACCGCCGGATCAAACATGTCCACGCCGGCGCTGATCGACTGGATGAAGCGCAGGCGCCCGGCCTGCTCCACCGGCGCACCGCGCCAGAAGCCCGAGACCACCGCCACATCGAACTGCGACAGGCGGGCGTGGAAGGCGGCCGCCGTGCGGAACTCCTCGAAGCGGATGCCGGTTCCGCGCCGGGCAAACTCCTCGCCGAGCCGGTAGGCGGGATGGCCGAAGCCGATGACGAGATCGGCGGCGGCGGGGAAATGTGCGGTCATGACGGGGTCCGGGCTGGCCAAGGCTGCCCGATCATCGCCAGCCGTGCCGGCTTGGCAACCGCCGGCCGGCCATGGACGGCATGCAGCGCCGGTCAGGCCGCCGGACGCGCCTCGAGCGGGCAGCGGGCGGCCGGCCGGTCGGCCGGAGGCACGGCGAGCAGGCCGGTGGCCTCGCCGGCCTCGAAGGTGAAGCGGGCGCCGAACTTGCGCGCCAGCGCGCGCATGGCAAGGTTCCCCGCCGAGGAGGTGATCCGCAGCGCCGCGATCGCGTCGGCACGCGCGCCCGCGATCACGGCCTCGAACAGCGCCGTCGCAATGCCCCTCCGGCGCAGGTGCGGCTCGACCGAGAAGGCCACGTCCGCAGGCTCGCCCGCGCGCGGGGGATGCAGCTCGGCCGTCCCCCGCACCTCGCCCTCACCATCGATCAGCGCGAAGATGCGGGTCGGGCCCGCGAAGCACCGCTCCGAATAGCGGGTGATGAACAGATCGTCGGCAACCCCGTTGAAACGGTCCCTGCGCCCGTCGGCATCGAGCCGCAGCAGGTGATCGCGGTGCAGGGTCTGTTCGTGGCGCCCGAGGGCGC
Organism: Phreatobacter sp.; assembly: GCA_046295035.1. Classification (GTDB taxonomy): domain Bacteria; phylum Pseudomonadota; class Alphaproteobacteria; order Rhizobiales; family Phreatobacteraceae; genus Phreatobacter. Next base: position 5,182 of record JBKBOA010000027.1, on the reverse strand, counting down.
GGATCGTGCCGAGCGGATGGACGGCGCGCATCATGGTGATTTCCTCGTGGACGAATCCCGAGGACGCTCACTCCCTAGGCCCGCAATATTGTGCGTCGCAGCACAGGTGTCAATGGGATCCTGCTGCAATGCAGCAACGGGCGGCTGCCATGGTGAACGGAACCAGGCGCACCGTCAGTTCCCGGCCCAGACGTCGAGCACGTAGCGGCCCTCCCGGCCCATGCGCTCGATCCAGGCCTCGCCCTCCTCGAGCGAGGCCTCGTTCTCGTCGCACCAGATGCCGACCAGGGTGCGCTTGACGTCGGGCTCCATCCGGCTGCCGTCGCCGCAGATGAAGATGACCGCGCCGGCCTCGATCATCGGCCACAGGCGCGCCGCCTCCGCCTTGATCAGATCCTGCACATAGGTGCGCGTGCCATTGTAGCGGGAGAAGGCAACGAACAGGTCGCAGATGCCATCGCGCGCGAAGCCCTCCAGTTCCTCCCGGTAGATGTAGTCCTGGTCGGGGTGGCGGCAGCCGAAGAAGAGGGCCGCCGGACCGAGCGCCGCACCGTTGGCCTTCAGCGCCGCACGCTGCTGGCAGAAGCCGCGGAACGGCGCGAGCCCCGTGCCGGGCCCCACCATGATGACCGGCACCTTCGGATCGGCCGGCAGCTGGAAGCCGGCCCTGGTCTCGCGCACCAGTGCCTGGATGGTGGCTCCCTCCGGGCAGGCGGCCAGATGGGTCGAGCAGATGCCCTCGTAAAGACCGTGGCCGGACCGCGCCGGACCGCGCACCACCCCCACCGTCACCGAGCAGCGGTCGGGCGAGACCAGCGGCGAGGACGAGATCGAATAGTAGCGCGGCGTCATCAGCGGCAGCATTTCCAGATAGCTGCCGAAGCCGAGCTCGCAGGCCGGATGGTCCTCCAGGAGATCGAGCACGGAGCGGCGCTTGAGCCAGACCTCGCTGCGATAGCCGCCCGGTTCGGTCTCCGCGGCGAGCGCCGCCAGCTTCGGCCTGGTGACCGGGCAGCGCGTCGCCTCGGCGAGCGCCTCCACCTGCTTGCGGGTGGCGACCGCCTGAAGCTCGACATAGTGGCCGAGCAGCCGGGACAGCGTGATCGGCTCGCCGACCGGCAGCGCCGCGCGCCGGCCGGCGCCGGCCCTGAGCCGCACCTGCGTCTGCGGCGTCAGGCCGAAGCGGGCGGCCACCCGCTTCACCAGCGCCTCCGGATTGACCGGCACGACGGACAGGTGGTCGCCGGGACGGTAGGTCACGCCGTCCGGCAGGGCCACCTCGACATGGCGCGTGGAGCGGTCGAGCGACGGATCGCCGCTCTGACGCTGCAGTTCGCGGTTTGCCACCACCGTCATTGGCCGCGCCCCGGCGGCATTGACGAGCGGCGGGACGGCGTCGGCCGTGACCTCCTCGACCTCGTAGAGCGGAGCGGCCCTGGCCGCGCCGGAGAAGTCGATGTCGAGGCCGAGCGCCTCGCCGACCGCCGGATAGAGCCCGCCGAGCCAGTCCTGGAACTGGCCGTCGAGATCCTCGCGGGCATCGCCCTCGCCACGGGCGCGCAAACGGCGGGCACCGAGCGCGGCCAGGCGCTCGTCGAGCCGGCGGGGCACGGCCTGGTAGGTGGAGGCCCAGTCACGGTTGCCGCAGCCGAACACGGCATAGCACACGCCCGCGAGCAGAGCGGGATCGCGAGCCTCGTCCAGCCATTTGAGGAACCGCGCGGCATTGTCGGGCGGGGTGCCATTGTAGGAGGCGCAGGCGAAGATCACCGCGCCCTCGGTCGGCAGCGCGCCGGTCATCGCATCCATCTCGGCCAGCGTCACGTCGAAGCCGTTGAGCTCGCCGGATGTGGCGATTGCCCGCGCCGCCTCCTCGGTCGCGCCGAGATTGGAGCCGTAGAGCACGGTGAGCTTCGTGCCGTGCCGGGGCCGGGCGGCCATGCCGGGCGCACCGGCGGCGCCGGCCACGGCCTGCGGCGCACCGGCCGCCGGGACCATCGTCCCGCGCGTGCGGCCGGCCCGCGGCTTGACCTTGATCTTGAATCCGTCCGGCTTGATCGACAGCGTCTCCTTGATCTTCAGCTGGTAGCGGGTGTGGTCGAACAGCTGGAAGCGCTGCAGGATCATGCCGAGAACGAGGGTGGCCTCCTGCATGGCGAACTGCCGGCCGATGCAGGCGCGCTGGCCGTTGCCGAACGGCTTGTAGGCATTGACCGGCCGGGCCGACTCCGCCTCGCGCGAGAAGTTCTCCGGATCGAACCGCTCCGGCTCCGGCCCCCACACCTTCGGGTCGCGGTGCAGCATCAGCGTGAGAACCGTGATGAAGGTGCGAGCCTTGAGCGGGTATTTCCCGCCGATCACCTCGTCCTTGTAGGGATAGAGGCCGAAGGCCGGCGCGGTTGGCCACAGCCTGAGCGACTCCTTCAGGATCTGCTGGATGTAGGTGAGCTGGTTGACCTGGGCATAGGTCGGCTGGAGGCCGATATCGGTGCCCAGCACCCGGTCGACCTCCTCGTAGGCCCTGGCCAGGACCTCCGGATTGTTGAGCAGGAAGTAGAGCGTGAAGGACAAGAGGCCGGAGGTTGTCTCATGGCCGGCGATCAGGAAGGTGTTGATCTGGTAGCGGATGTTCTCGTCCGACAGGGTCTCGCCGGTCTGCCTGTCAACGCCAGCCAGCATGTAGTTCAGCAGATCCTTCTGGTCGCCGCCGGAGCGCCGCCGCTCGCGGATGATGTCGTCGACCAGGGTGTTCATGAAGGTCACGTCCGCCTTCATCTGGGCGAGCCGGCGCGACAGCAGCACGTTTTCCAGCGGCATGCCGCGCTGCATCATGCAGGTCTCGAGCGTGCGGGTGAGGGCGTCGATGAACGGGTGGTAGTCCTGCCGGTAGAAGGAATTGAACCGGTAGTCGAAGCCGCAGACGCCGATCGTGTCGAGGGCGAGCGCGGTCATGTCGTGGACGACGTCGATCTCGTCGTCGGCGTTCAGCCGCTCCCATTTCAGGCAGAGCTGGGAGGCGATGTCGAGCATCATCGGCAGGTAGCCGGCCATGGCCCGCTGCGAGAAGGTCGGCAGCAGGATGTTGTGCGCCTTGGCCCAGTTCGGCTCCTGCGTCTCGCCGGTGAACAGGCCATCGCCGCCGATGGCGCGGATGCGGCGCAGCGAACCGCGCACCGCCTTGTCGAAGCGCTTCTCGTCGCACAGCTCGTCCACCAGGTCGGAATCGGAGACCACGACCAGCGGCGTGCCCATCATGTCGAGCCAGAAGATGCCGCCGTGCTCGCGCGTCAGCTCCATCAGGCTCTGCAACGGGGTCTCGCTGTCCACCGTCAGCATGTTGCCGATGATCGGCTTCTTGGGCGGATGCGGGATCGGAGCGAGCGCGTTCGCGGCGGCCATGGCGTTCCCTCAAGGATTTTCGGGCATTGAGGGGGGCGGCAAATGGCCTGTCAACCGCGCTTGCGGGGCGGGCCGGCGAAGGCAGACGGCCGTAGCGTCAACGCTGGCCGGACTGGGCGCGACGGGGGGGCTGGCGGGCGGGACGGGCCGACGGCTCGTCGGCCCAGGCCGCCGGCGTGGCGACCCGCACCGCCGCTTCCGGCTCCGGTTTCGGGGTGAAGGTCTGGACCGCCAGGCGGGCGGCGGCGAGCGTCTGGGCATCGAGCCGCCCCGCCACCTCGTCGCGCTTCTTGCCGGCATCCTGGTCACCGCCCTGGGCGGCCAGGGCGAACCACTTGTAGCTCTCCGCCAGGCTCTGTTCGACGCCGAGGCCACGGCCATAGAGGATGCCGAGATTGTACTGGCTGTCGGTGATGCCGTGGTCGGCCGCGCGGCGGAACCACTGCGCCGCCGTGCGGTAATCCGGACGGTTGCCGCCATGCTGGCCCTGGGCATACATCACGGCGAGATTGTGCATGGCCTTGCCGTTGCCGGCTTCAGCGGCCCGCTCGTAGAGCCGGCGCGCCCGCTCGAAGTCGCGCAGGACGCCGGTGCCCTTCTCGTAGAGACTGCCGAGCCGGTACTGCGCAGGCACGATGCCGGCATCAGCCGCCCGCTGGTACCAGCGCGCGGCCTCCTGGGCGCTGACCGGAACGCCGCGGCCCTCCAGGTGGCGGGTGCCCATCTCGAAGGCTGCGAGCGGATCGCCCCGGTCGGCGGCCTCGCGCAGGGCCGGCGGCACCGAGGTGCCGGCGCGCTGGCCGCCACCGACCGGCTGCCAGCCGGTGGGCGAGACGACGGTGCCGGGCGGCACGAGCGGCTGGCGCGGCGTCACCGAGCCGGTGGTTGCCGGGACGCCGGCCGGGTCGGCGGAGCCGGAGCCCTCGGGCTGTGCTGCCGGCGGCTCGAGCGCCGGCACGGGCGTGGTCGCGGGGGCCTGATCGGTCGCAGGCGTCTCGGTCGGCGCCGGATCGGCTGCGGCGGCGGGCCCGGCGGGCGCCACCGGCGCGGCGGCAGGGGCCTGCCTCGGGGCGACCTCCTGGCTCACGGGAGCCGGGGCCGGCGGCGTGCCGCGCAGCTTGGGCAGGGTGGTCACGCCCGCGGCCAGCAGCAGCAGCGCGGCCGCAAGGCCCATCAGGATGGTGCGGCGATGGGCATTCAGGCGGGCCGCCAGACCCGGCTCGGCGCCCGTCTCCGCCTCTCCCGCACCGTCCGTGGCCGCAAGGCCGGTCGGCTCGATGGGCCGGTCGACCGCAAGCGGTGGCGCCATGCGCCTGGGATCGGCCTCGCCGGCCGCTTCCGCCCTCGCCGGCGCGGCCTGGGTGGCGGCGCGCTCCGGGCGCTGCACGGCGCTGGCAATCCGGGCCTCGACGGCCTCGTCCGCCGACCGGCGACCAACGCCACGCAGGCGGGCGAGCAGGGAGGGCTTCGCCGCAGCCTCGTCGGCGGGCGGGGGATCGGGCGGCGCGGCAGCTGCGGCCTTGGCGGCACGGCGGGCCGCCGCGATGAAATCCGTCCTGGTGCCGGGTGCCGGGCCCGCTCCGGGTGCTGGCGGGCGCAGGCGCGGACTGCCGAGGCCGGGCTCGAGCGGCTCGTCCACGCTGCCGGGCGCCCGGTCGGGCGGCAGGCGCCGCGAGACGGGCGATGCCGGCCGCTCGGCAACGACCAGACGCTCGGACGGCGTGCCGCCGCAGAGTTCCAGAACCAGCGCTGTCGCCAGATCGAGGCCCTGCTCCATGAAGGC
>JBKBOA010000026.1:0-40524 GCA_046295035.1 Phreatobacter sp. | reverse complement strand
CGGCGTGGCTTCGATCCGGCCGGACTGACCGGCGCCGGCTACCGCGCCATGGCGGCCGGTGTCTATGTGGCGCCAGGATCGGCTCCGCAGGTGGATCTGCCACCGGGCGCCTTCCGCCTGTCGGCGCAGGCCGATCAGGCCACCGCCCGCCGGATCGCCGGCGAGCTGCTCGGCGGCGGCGCCGCCGAGGCGGCCTATCGCCGCTTCTGCGCCGATTTCACCCGGCCGGCCGCCGAGGCCCTGGCCCGGGCCCCGGCCCCGGCCGATGCCTTCGTGCTGCGGACGCTGGCCATCCATGCCTTCCGCCGGGCGGTCATCAGCGACCCCGGCCTGCCGGACGACCTCATCGCCGCCGACCGGCCGGACCTGGCGGCGCGCGCCCTCGTCACCCGCATCTATGCCACCGTGGTGCCCGGCTCGGAGAGCCATCTCGAGGCTGTCGCCCGCGCCGGTGGCGAGCCGCTGCCGCCGCCCTCGATCGACCTGCTGCACCGCTTCCCGCGGCCCTGAAGGCCCGTCGGCCGGCGCGCCATGCTGCATCGCAGCGACGATTTGCGGCCTTTTCGTTACAGTAATTGTTGCAAACCGGATTTTGTGTAACATACTGGGGCAGCCGAGGAGAGCCCCCGATGTACACCCAGGCGCTGAACATCAAGGACGAGGGCCCGGTCGCCGTTGATGCCGAACGGGAGGCGCGTTTCCAGGCCCGGATCGACCGCGACGAGAAGATCGAGCCCAATGACTGGATGCCGGAGAAATACCGGCGCACGCTGATCCGGCAGATCTCCCAGCACGCCCATTCCGAAGTCGTCGGCATGCTGCCCGAGGGCAACTGGATCACCCGCGCCCCGACGCTGAAGCGCAAGGCGGCGCTGCTCGCCAAGGTGCAGGACGAGGGCGGTCACGGGCTCTACCTCTATTCGGCGGCCGAGACCCTCGGCGTGTCCCGGGAGGAGCTGGTCGACCAGCTGCTGTCCGGCAAGGCGAAATATTCCTCGATCTTCAACTATCCGACCCTGACCTGGGCCGATATCGGCATGATCGGCTGGCTTGTCGATGGCGCCGCGATCATGAACCAGATCCCGCTGTGCCGGACCAGCTACGGCCCCTATGCGCGCGCCATGATCCGCATCTGCAAGGAGGAGAGCTTCCACCAGCGCCAGGGCTACGAGATCGTCATGACCCTGGCGCGTGGCACGCCGGAGCAGAAGGCCATGGCGCAGGACGCGCTGAACCGATGGTGGTGGCCGGCCCTGATGATGTTCGGCCCGCCGGACGCCGAAAGCCAGCATACCGACCAGAACATGGCCTGGCGCATCAAGCGCTTCACCAATGACGATCTGCGCCAGAAATTCGTCGATGCCACGGTCCCGCAGGGCCATTTCCTCGGCCTGACCTTTCCCGATCCCGAGCTCCGGTTCGACGAGGCGACCGGACACTGGCGCTTCGGTGCCATCGACTGGGACGAGTTCCGGCGCGTGCTGGCCGGCGAGGGCCCCTGCAACCGCGAGCGCCTGGCCGCCCGCCGCAAGGCGCACGAGGACGGCGCCTGGGTGCGCGAGGCCGCCCTCGTCCATGCCGAGAAGCGCCGCGCCCGGCGCATGGTGCAGGCCGCGGAGTGACGATCATGACGGATGCCAAGGGACAGCAGGCCTGGCCGCTCTGGGAAGTGTTCATCCGCTCGCGCAACGGCATGGCCCATCGCCATGCCGGCTCGCTCCATGCGGTGGATGCCGAGATGGCCCTGAAGGCGGCCCGAGACACCTACACGCGGCGCGGCGAGGGCCTGTCGATCTGGGTGGTGCCATCGGCCGCCATCACGGCGTCCGATCCGGCCGACCGGGACATGCTGTTCGAGCCGACGGCCTCGAAGATCTACCGGCACCCCACCTTCTACGAGGTGCCGGACGAGGTGGGCCACATGTGACGGGCCCGGCCCGTCCAGTGCGCCGTGCAGCCCGGAACGCAACGGACCGACCATCGTGACCGACAGCCCTCTCTTTCTCGCCACGCTGCGTCTTGCTGACGATGCGCTGATCCTCGGCCACCGCCTGTCGGAATGGTGCGGTCATGCGCCCGTGCTGGAGGAGGATCTGGCGCTCGCCAATCTCGGCCTCGACCTCATCGGCCAGGCGCGCGCCCTCTACACCCATGCCGGCAGCATCGAGGGCCGGGGCCGGGACGAGGATGCCCTTGCCTATCTGCGGCGCGAGCACGAATACCGCAACGTGCTGCTGGTCGAGCAGCCGAACGGCGATTTCGCCCAGACCATGGTGCGCCATCTCCTGTTCGCCGCCTTCATGCACCCGTTCCACCAGGCCATGACCGCATCGAAGGACGCAACGCTCGCCGCCATTGGCGCCAGGTCCGAGAAGGAGATGGCCTATCACGTGCGCCATGCCGGCGAATGGGTGGTCCGGCTCGGCGATGGCACCGAGGAAAGCCGTCGGCGCACCCTCGCCGCCCTCGAGGTGCTCTGGCCCTGCTCGGGCGAGCTGTTCGAGGTCGATCAGCCCATGCGTGCGGCCATCGAGGCCGGCTTCGTGCCGGACCCGGAAGCCGTGCGGCCTGCCTATGATGCCACCCTCGACGCGGTCTTCGCCGAAGCCGGCCTCGACCGGCCGGCGATCCGCCCCTACCGGACCGGTGGCAGGGCCGGCCGGCATTCCGAGCACATGGGCTACCTGCTCGCCGACCTGCAGTATCTCCAGCGCACCTATCCGGGCGCGACATGGTGACCGCCATGGCCGCCGCCAGCCCGCTTGCCGCCGACATCGAACGCCAGCGCGCCGAGGCGCTGGCGATCGCCGGCGCGGTCCCGGACCCCGAAGTGCCGGTGCTGACCATCGCCGACCTCGGCGTGCTGCGCGACGTGCGGATCGAGAACGGCCGGGTCGAGGCCTTCATCACGCCCACCTATTCCGGCTGCCCGGCAATGAACCTCATCGCCCTCAATGTGGAAGTGGCGCTGGAGGAAGCCGGCTTCACCCAGGTGAAGGTGACGACCGTGCTCTCGCCGGCCTGGACCACCGACTGGATGACCGCGGAGGGCCGCGAGAAGCTGCGCGCCTACGGCATTGCCCCGCCCGCCCCGAAGGCGACCCGCCGCGCCCTGTTCGGCATCGAGGAGGTGGCCTGCCCGCGCTGCAGCTCGGCCGATACCGAGAAGCTTGCCGAGTTCGGCTCGACCGCCTGCAAGGCCCACTGGCGCTGCCGGGCCTGCCGCGAGCCCTTCGACCACTTCAAGTGCATCTGAGGTCGGCAACCATGACCCCGCACTTCCATGCCCTGACGGTCCGCGACATCCGGCGCGAGACCGATGACACGGTCTCCATCGCCTTCGATGTCCCCGGCGAGCTGGCCGAGGCCTATCGGTTCGAGCACGGCCAGTATCTCACGCTGCGGGCGCGCCTCGACGGCGAGGAGGTGCGTCGCTCCTATTCCATCTGCACCGGGGTGGATGACGGCGACCTGCGCGTGGCGGTCAAGCGCGTCGATGGCGGCCGCTTCTCGCGCTATGCCAGCGAGGCCCTGAAGGTGGGCGATCCCATCGAGGTGATGACGCCCATGGGCCGTTTCACGGCGCCGCTCGATCCGTCGGCTGCCAGACACTATCTCGCGATCGCCTGTGGCTCCGGCATCACGCCGGTCATGTCGATCATCCGCACCGTGCTCGCGCGCGAGCCGCTCAGCCGGGTGACGCTGATCTACGGCAACCGCACCGCCTCCTCGATCATCTTCAAGTCGGCCCTGGAGGATCTCAAGGACCGGTTCCTCGGCCGCCTTGCGGTTCACCACGTGCTCTCCCGCGAGGCCTCCGACTTCGCCATCGCCCATGGCCGCATCGATGCCGCCAAGGTGGAGGCCCTGACGCGCCTCCTGCCGCGCGATGCGTCGGGACGCTTTGCCACCCATGCCTTCCTGTGCGGACCGCAGGCCATGGTCGAGGAAACCCGGGCCACGCTCGAGCGGCTGGGCCTGCCAGCCGAGGCCATCCATGCCGAGCTGTTCACCACGGACGGCGCTCCACCGCGGCCCGCCGTGCCGCGGCGCCCGGCAGCCTCCAATGGCCTGCCGCTCGCCATCCGCCTTGACGGGGCCGTGCACACCATCGCCATGGATCCGGACGAGACGGTGGTGGACGCTGCCATCCGCCACGGGCTGGACCTGCCCTATTCCTGCAAGGGGGGCATGTGCTGCACCTGCCGGGCCAGGCTGCTCTCGGGCGATGTCGCCATGGACCAGAACTTCTCGCTGGAGCCGTGGGAACTCGCGGCCGGCTACGTGCTGACGTGCCAGTCGCGGCCGAAACCAGGTTCCGGCCCGGTGAGCGTCGATTTCGACTGCGCCTGACCTGCCTAGCCGCCAACCGTGAGGCGGACCCGATCCGCGCAGAAATGCGACAGTGCCCACTGAATGGGCGTGCCCTGCGGATCGACATTGACGCTCTCGATCTCCAGCACCGGCCGCCCCTCGGCGATCTCCAGCCTGGCGGAGTCAAGGGGATCGGCGATTGCGGCCCCCACCCGTGTCAGGGCCCGCCGGTAATCCGGCACGCCGCAGGCCGCGAGCGCCGCCGTGATCGAGCCGGTCGCGCCATAGACCTCCGCGACCCGGGCAAAGCGCGGCATGGGGAAGGCGACCACCGCCCAGGAGATCGGCACGCCGTCGGCGAAATGCAGGCTTTCCAGCCGCAGCACCGGATCGCCGGGCGACAGACCGAGCGCTTCCGCCACCCGCTGGTCGGCCAGGGTCACGCGATGGCCGAGCAACTTGCCGGCCGGGTCGCGCGCCTGGCCGATCACGATCTCCGAAAAGCGCGTGCGCGCCCCGATCGGATAGGCGAGCGGGCGCGCCTCCACGAAGGTGCCGGACCCCTGGGCCACGCGCACCAGGCCCTTGTCCACCAGCGACTTGATCGCCTGGCGCACCGTGTGCCGGTTGACGCCGAAGCGCAGCGAGAGCTGCGCCTCGGTCGGCAGCCGCGCCCCCGGCTCCAGCCCCCCGGCGGCGATCTCGGCCTCCAGCGCCTCGGCAATCTGGCGCCAGACGGTAACGCCGCGCCCCCGCGCCAGCATGTGAGCTTCCGTCATCCGCCTGTCATCCCCTCCATGACAATGACGCCTCCACGGGCGACACGCGAACGGCCTTAGCCGATTGACGACCTTGCCGCACTGTCATAAAAGTGAAATGGTCTAGATCAATATACAAATCATGACCGTTGCCCAATCCCCCAGCGATCCCGAACCGGCCGCCCGCAAGGCTATCATGGGGCTTCTTGCCCGTGCGACAGCCGCCGAACTGCGCGACATTGCCGTGCTGGCCGATGGCGCGGTCACCACGCTGCGTGCACCGGAGGTCGGCCTTGTCATGGTGCGCGGGCGAATCGGCGGTGACGGCGCGCCCTTCAATCTCGGCGAGGCGACGGTCACCCGAGCCGCGGTGGCCCTGCCGGGCGGCGAGATCGGCTTCGGCCATGTGCTCGGCCGCGACCGCGAGCGTGCCCGTCTTGCAGCCCTTGGCGACGCGCTGTGGCAGTGCCCGGATCATCGGCCCGCCGTGGAGCAGGCCGTTGCCGGCATCCGCAGCCGGCTGGCCGCCGAGGCGCAGGCGCAGCGCGAGCGCACCGCTGCCACCCGGGTCGATTTCTTCACCATGGTCAGGGGAGAGGACTGATGGCCCTGGCCGCCGGCTTTGCCGACCCGGTTCATGAATCGCAGGCCACGTTCCGCGCGGTGATGGACGTCATGGCCCGGCCTGGCACGATCCGCGCCGTGGCAGGTCTGGCCGCCGCGCCCGCACCCCTGTCGCCGGTCGCGGCCGCCGTGGTGCTGACCCTGGCCGATTTCGAGACGCCGGTCTTCCTCGACCCGGCGCTGGCCGATGCGCCCGAGGTCGGGCGCTGGCTCGCCTTCCACACGGGTGCATCGATGGTGCGCGAACCGTCCCGTGCCGCCTTCGCCCTGATCGCCGATCCGCTCGCCATGCCGGACCTCTCAGCCTTCGCCATCGGCACCGATCCCTATCCGGACCGTTCCACAACCCTGATCGTCCAGGTGTCCGCCTTGCATGAGGCAGGCCGTGGATCGGCCACGCCGCCGCTGATGCTCGACGGTCCCGGCATCAGGGGCAGCGCCAGCCTCGGCGTGGCCGGCCTGCCCGGCGACATGGTCACGCGCCTTGCAGCCAATCGCGCGCTGTTCCCGCGCGGGGTCGATCTGATCCTGGCCGGCCCGGATGCGGTCGCCGCCCTGCCGCGCTCCACGCGCGTGCGACTGGCGCCTCGGGAGGCCTGACATGTATGTGGCGGTGAAGGGCGGCGAGAAGGCCATCGACCATGCGCACCGGCTGCTCGCCCATGCCCGGCGCGGCGATCCCGCCGTGCCCGAGGTCAGCCCGGCGCAGATCCGCGAGCAGCTGACCCTGGCCGTGGATCGGGTGATGACCGAAGGCTCGCTCTACGACCGCGATCTGGCGGCGCTCGCCATCAAGCAGGCGCGTGGCGACCTGGTGGAAGCCGCCTTCCTCCTGCGCGCCTTCCGCACCACCCTGCCCCGCTTCGGCGCGAGCGAACCGGTGGATACCGGCGCCATGGCGGTCCGGCGCCGGATCTCGGCGACCTTCAAGGATCTGCCGGGCGGGCAGGTGCTCGGGCCGACCTTCGACTATACGCACCGCCTCATCGACTTCCTGCTGGAAGCCGGCGGCGAGGTGCCCGAGCCCGCCTCCGCTCCGGCCGACGACACGCCGATGCCGCGCGTCACCGACCTTCTGGGCCAGGATGACCTGATCGAACGCAATCCGCAGGCCCCGCCCGATGCGCCGGTGGCCGATCTGACCCGCACGCCGCTGGAGCTTCCGGCCGGGCGCGACCTGCGCCTGCAGAATCTCGCCCGTGGCGACGAGGGCTTCCTGCTCGCCCTCGGCTATTCCACCCAGCGCGGCTTCGGCCGGTCGCATCCCTTCGTCGGCGAGATCCGGCTCGGCGAGGTCGAGGTGGAGCTGTTCGTCGAGGAGCTCGGCTTTGCCGTGCCGCTCGGCGACATCACCCTGACCGAATGCCAGATGGTCAACCAGTTCAAGGGCTCGGCGAAGGAGACACCACGCTTCACCCGCGGCTACGGGCTCGCCTTCGGCCATTGCGAGCGCAAGACCATGGCCATGGCGCTGGTCGACCGGGCCCTGCGCGCCGGCGAGCTCGGCGAGGAAGTCAAGGCCCCGGCCCAGGACGAGGAATTCGTCCTGATGCATTCCGACAATGTCCAGGCGACCGGCTTCGTCGAGCACCTGAAACTGCCCCACTATGTCGATTTCCAGGCCGAGCTGGCGCTGATCCGCCAGATGCACCGGGAGATCGCCGCGCGCCAGGCGGCGGCCGAAGCCGAACCCAGCCCGCCCTTCGAGGAGGCCGCCGAATGAGCGCGCTCAAGCCAGCGGCCGCGACCACGGACGGCCATGCCTACAACTTCGCTTATCTGGACGAGCAGACGAAGCGGATGATCCGCCGCGCGATCCTGAAGGCCATCGCCATTCCCGGCTACCAGGTGCCCTTTGCCTCGCGCGAGATGCCCATGCCCTATGGCTGGGGCACCGGCGGCGTGCAGGTCACCGCCGCGATCCTGGGCGCCGGCGACGTGCTGAAGGTGATCGACCAGGGCGCCGACGACACCACCAATGCCGTCTCCATCCGCAAGTTCTTCCAGACCACGGCGGGCGTTGCCACCACCACCCGCACGGCGGACGCCACCATCATCCAGACGCGCCACCGCATCCCCGAGACGACGCTGACGGCGAACCAGGTGCTGGTCTATCAGGTGCCGATCCCCGAGCCGCTGCGCTTCCTGGAGCCGCGCGAGACCGAGACGCGGCTGATGCATGCCCTGTCCGAATACGGGCTGATCCATGTGAAGCTCTACGAGGACATCGCCCGCCACGGCCATATCGCCACGACCTATGCCTATCCGGTCATGGTCGCCGGCCGCTACGTGATGGACCCCTCGCCGACGCCGAAGTTCGACAACCCCAAGATGAACGACTGCGCGGCCTTGCAGCTGTTCGGCGCCGGCCGCGAGAAGCGCATCTATGCCGTCCCGCCGCACACGCAGGTCGTCTCGCTCGACTTCGAGGACCATCCCTTCGAGCCGACCAAGTTCGACCATGCCTGCGGCCTCTGCGGGGCAACCCACACCTATCTCGACGAGGTGATCACGGATGACCGCGGCGGGCGCATGTTCGTCTGCTCCGACACCGACCATTGCGAGGAGCGGCGCGCGGCGGGCCATCGCGGCGACCTGCTCGGCGAGGCGCCGGCGGCCATCGCGGGAGCCCGGCCATGACCGGTCCGACCATGACCGACACGCCGCTGCTCACCGTCGAGGCCGTCACCAAATACTACGGCCATCGGCTCGGCTGCCGTGACATCTCCTTCGAGCTGTTCCCCGGCGAGGTGCTGGCCGTGGTGGGTGAATCCGGTTCGGGCAAATCGACCCTGCTCAAGCTCGTCTCCGGCCAGATGGAGCCGACCGGCGGGCGCGTGCTCTATGCCATGCGCGACGGCGTGACCCGCGACATCGTCTGCCTGACCGAGGCCGAGCGCCGCTTCCTCGCGCGCACCGACTGGGGTTTCGTCCACCAGGATGCGTCCCAGGGGCTGCGCATGGGCGTCTCGGCCGGTGCCAATGTCGGCGAGCGGCTGATGGCGGTCGGCTGGCGACATTACGGGAAGATCCGCGCCGAGGCCGAAGGCTGGCTGGAACGGGTCGAGATCGACCGCGACCGCATCGATGACCGGCCCATCGCCTATTCCGGCGGCATGCGCCAGCGTCTGCAGATCGCCCGCAACCTCGTCACCGCGCCGCGCCTCGTCTTCATGGACGAACCGACGGGCGGGCTCGACGTGTCGGTGCAGGCGCGCCTGCTCGACCTCCTGCGCGGCCTCGTCTCCGATCTGGGCCTTGCGGCCATCGTCGTCACCCACGATCTCGCCGTGGCGCGGCTGCTGTCCCACCGCATCCTGGTGATGAAGGACGGCCGCGCCATCGAGACCGGCCTGACCGACCAGGTGCTGGACGATCCGCGGGAGCCCTATACCCAGCTCCTCGTCTCCTCGATCCTGCAGCCGTGAGAATCCGAGCCATGACCGGCGCGCCGATCCTGACCATCCGGGGGGTGAGCAAGACCTTCACCATGCACCTGCAGGGCGGCCTGGCCATCCCCGTGGTCGCGGGCGTCGACTTGGCCGTGGCGCCGGGCGAATGCGTGGTGCTTGGCGGCCCCTCCGGCGCCGGCAAGTCGTCGATCCTGAAGATGATCTACGGCAACTACCGGGCCGACCAAGGGTCGATCCATGTCGCGGGCCCCGATGGCGCGCCGGTGGATGTCGCCAGTGCCCCGCCGCGCGCCGTCATGGCCCTGCGGCGCACCACCATCGGCTATGTCTCGCAGTTCCTGCGCGCCATTCCGCGCGTGCCCGCCCTGTCGGTGGTGGCCGAGGCGGCAACCGCCTTCGGCCTTCCGGCCGGCGTGGCGCGGGAGCGGGCGGCCAGCCTGCTGGCGAGGCTGAACGTGCCCGAGCGGCTCTGGTCGCTGCCGCCGGCAACCTTTTCCGGCGGCGAGCAGCAGCGGGTCAACATCGCCCGCGGCTTCATTGCCGACCACCCGCTCCTGTTGCTGGACGAGCCGACCGCTTCCCTCGATGCGGTCAACCGCGCAGCCGTCGTCGATCTGATCGAGGCGAAGAAGGCCGCCGGCATGGCCATCATCGGCATTTTCCACGATGAGGACGTGCGCGAGCGCGTTGCCACCCGCATCGTCGATGTCACCCGTTTCGCCCCCGCCCGCGCCGCCTGACCCAGAGCATGACCATGTCCCCGACCGAAGAGACCGGAAGCCTCAGCCTGTTCTCCCGACGCGTCGTGCTGGCAGACCGCGAGGTGGCCGCGACCATCGTGATCGAGGACGGCCTGATTGCCGCGATCGAGGAGGAGCGCCAGCGTCCCGAGGCGACCGATACGGGCGCAGACCTGCTGATCCCCGGTCTGGTCGAACTCCATACGGACCACCTCGAGCCGCATTATCAGCCGCGCCCCAAGGTACACTGGGATCCGCTGTCGGCGGTCTTCGCCTATGATGCCCAGATCGCCTCCTCCGGCATCACGACGGTGTTCGACAGCCTGCGGATCGGCATGGACGACGAGCGGATGACCGCCGCTGACGGTCTGCTCGTGCTGTCGGAGGCCATCGAGAAAGCCAAGACGACCGGCCTGCTGCGCGCCGACCACCATACGCACCTGCGCTGCGAGATTCCCTCGCGCGGCGTGGTCGAGGATGCCGAAGCCTATCTCGCCCGATTCGACGTGCGCCTGATGTCGCTGATGGATCACACGCCGGGCCAGCGCCAGTTCCGCGACGAGGAGAAGCTGCGCACCTATTATCGCGGCAAGACCGGCCTGTCGGAGAGCGATCTCGACCGCCTGTTCGCGAACCGCCGCGCCCGGGCTGCCGAGATCGGAGAGCAGAACAAGCGCGGCCTTGTCGGCCTCGCCCACCGGCACGGCATTGCTCTGGCAAGCCACGACGACACGCTGGAGGACCATGTCGCCGAGTCGCTCGCCGACCGGGTTTCCATTGCCGAGTTTCCGACGACGGTCGAGGCCGCCGAAGCCTCCCACGCGGCCGGCATCGCCGTGCTGATGGGAGCCCCCAATGTGGTCCGCGGCGGCTCCCATTCCGGCAATGTCTCGGCGGTTGACCTGGCCCGCCGTGGTCTCCTCGACATCCTGTCATCCGACTACGTGCCGATCAGCCTGATCCAGGGCGCCTTTGCCCTCGCCGGCATCGAGGCGGTTGGCGGACTGCCCGGGGCCCTGCGCACGGTCACCAAGACCCCGGCCGATGCGACCGGCATGACCGATCGTGGCGAGATTGCCGTCGCTCGGCGGGGCGATCTGGTCCGCGTCGCCCTGGTGGGTGATCAGCCGGTCGTCCGTCAGGTCTGGCGCCTGGGCCTGCGGATCGCCTGAGGATGAAGCGGGAGCCGAGGCCATGGCCACACCCGAGACGACGCAAGCCCCCGGCGATCTGCGCCCGCGGATCGGTCCGGGCCGCCTCGTGCTGGTGGTCGGACCGAGCGGCGCCGGCAAGGACACGCTGATCCGCGCGGCCCGCAGCCGGCTCGGCCAGGACGAGGCCTTCCTGTTTCCCCGTCGCGTGATCACGCGTCCGCCCTCGGCGGCCGAGGACAATATCGAGGCCGATCCGCTGACCTTCGCCCGGATGGAGGAAGCTGGCGGCTTCGCCCTGGTCTGGGCCGCCCATGGCCATCGCTACGGCATTCCGGCGGTGATCGACCATGCGATCTACGAGGGGCGGACGGTCGTGTGCAATGTCTCGCGCGAGGTGATCGGCGCGGCCCGGCGGCGCTACGATCACCTGACGGTCGTGGAGATCACCGCACCCGCGGCCGTCCTGGCCGAAAGGATCGCGGCACGCGGCCGGGCCTCGGATGGGAGCGCGCGCGACCGGCTCGACCGGCACCCGGCCGCGCCCTACGAGGCCGATGCGACGGTGGTCAATGACGGCGAGGCCGAGTCCGCCGTCCGGCAGTTCCTGGCCATCGTGGCGGGGCCGGACGTCTGAGACGCGCGGCACGGGCCGGCACGGGGCCCACCTAGGGTCTTATCTGATTGCGCCGGTGCCCGCTTCGCGCCTCAGATGGCCGCAAGACCGGAGGGAGTGCCCGTGAACCGCTACATGGCCCAGATACCGATGAGCATTGCCTGCCCGGAGGCGATGCAGTTCGTCGTCCGCGAGGTTCTCGGCGGCGAGTACGAGCCCCATCTGGATGGCAGTGGCTTCACCATCCTCGACATCGGGGCCAATGTCGGCGCCTTCGCGCTGTGGGCGACGGCCCGCTGGCCTGCGAGCCGGGTGACGTCCTTCGAACCGCATCCGGGCACCTTCGACTACCTGCGGCGCAACACCACCGGCCGCGACGACATCACCGTGGTCAATGCCGCCCTGTTTCCGGGAGGCCAGAGGCGGGCAACGTTTGTCAGCCGCTATGTCGGTGATGGCGAATCCGGCCTGGCTGCCTATTCGGGCGAGACCTTCGTCGAGGGCGCCATGGTGGAGAGCTACGAGGTCGAGGTGATCGATCCGGCCAGCCTGCCCTCCGCCGACATCGTCAAGATCGACATCGAGGGGGGCGAGGGGGATGTCCTCGCCCATCTGGACCTCTCCGGCACGGTGCTGGTCCTCCTGGAGTTCCAGAACCGCCGCAATCTCGACAGCGTGCTCGCCACCATGGCGCCCGATTTCGACATCATCGCGCGCATCGAGCACCCGTGGGATCCGCTGCTCGCCGACCGGCGCTACCGGGCCGATCTGGCAGGGGACGTGTTCGGACGGGTCTTCGGGCTGAGACGCGGCCAGAGTCGCCTTGTGCCACGGGAGCCGGTCGGGCACTGAGGCAGCCGGCGGCCGCCCGTGCGCGCCCGCACCGACAGGACAGCCGAGGTGACCCGTGCATGAGAAGCTGACCCCCGACGTCTGCGTCATCGGTGCCGGCTCGGGAGGCCTGACGGTGGCGGCCTTCTGCGCCATGCTCGAGGCACCGGTGGTGCTGATCGAGCGCGGCCGGATGGGCGGTGACTGCCTGAATGCCGGCTGCGTTCCCTCCAAGGCGCTGATCGCCGCTTCGCGGGCTGCGGAAACGATGCGCCGCGCACAGGCTGTCGGCATCGGCACGGGGCGGGTGCGGGTGAATGTGGATGCGGTGCGCCGGCACATCGAGGAGACGATCGCGACCATCGCCCCGAACGACTCGCAGGCCCGTTTCGGCGCGCTGGGCGTTCACGTCATCCGCGGCGAGGCCTGTTTCCGCGACCCCTCGACGGTCGAGGTGGGGCAAACCACGGTGGTCGCCCGCCGCTTCGTCATCGCCACGGGCTCGAAACCCTTCATTCCCGCCATTCCGGGCCTCGCCGGCGTCCCCTATCTGACCAGCGAGACGGTGTTCGGGCTGGCCGAGACGCCGCGCCACCTGGCGGTCATCGGTGCCGGCGCCGTGGGCCTGGAGATTGCCCAGGCCTGGCGGCGTCTCGGTGCCGAAGTGACGGTGCTGGAGCGCGACCGGATGCTGGCGGCGGAGGATCCGGAAATGGTCCGGCCGGTCCGCGCCGCGCTCCTCGCCGAGGGCATTGCCCTTCACGAGGGCGCGGAGGTGATCCGCATCGAGGGCGAGGCCGGGGCGCTGCGGCTGCATGTGCGCCGCGGCGCGGAAGAGGACGTGATGGAGGCCAGCCACCTGCTGGTGGCCGTCGGGCGCCAGCCGGACCTGGACAGCCTGGACCTTGCCAGGGCCGGCATCGCCCATTCCGCCCGCGGCGTGACGGTTGACCGGGGCCTGCGGACGACCAACCGGCGCGTCTATGCCATCGGCGACGCCGTGGGGGGCCCGCAATTCACCCATGTCGCCGGCTGGCACGGTTCGCTGGTCGCGCAGAACATCCTGTTCCGCCGTCCGATCCGCACCGACCGCACCGCCGTTCCGCGGGCCGTGTTCACCGATCCGGAGCTCGCCCATGTCGGCCTCGACGAGGCGCAAGCGCGGGCACGGGATCCGCAGGTGCGCGTGCTGCGCTGGCCGTTCAGCGAGAACGACCGGGCCATTGCCATGCGCCGCACGCAGGGGCACGTGAAGCTGGTGGTCGGCCGCCGGGGCCGCCTGCTCGGCTGCACGATCACGGGGCATGAGGCGGCCGAACTGATCGCCCCCTTCGTGCTCGCCATCGCGAAGGGGATGACCGTCCACGACCTCGCCGCGCTGGTGCTGCCCTATCCGACGCTGGCGGAGATAGGCAAACGGGCCGCGGCGACCTATTTTCAGTCCAGCATCGCCAATCCGTGGATCAGCCGATTCGTCCGCCTGTTGCGGCGCTTCGGCTGATGGACCCGTCAGGGCCACGGATGGGCCGACCGGAACGGCGCTGAATGACGGCTGGCAGGCCAGACACGCGGCAGGAGACGGACGAACGGCGCGACCTCGATGCCGTCGCCCCCCCGCCCTCGCGCGGCATCGGCATGTCGGGCAAGCTGCTGGTCCTCACCGTCCTGTTCGTGATGGTGGCGGAAATCCTGATCTATGTCCCCTCGGTCGCCAATTTCCGCAATGCCTGGCTGGAGGACAGGATCAGCGCGGGCCGAACCGCCGCCCTGGTCTTCGAGGCCGCCCCCGGCGGCAATGTCGCTGACGCGCTGGTGCGCGAACTGCTCGAATCGACCGGCGTCCATGCCGTCGCGCTGAAGACCGGGCCGGCCAGGCGGCTGCTCGCCGCCACCGAGGATCTGCCGTCCGTGGACCTGACCGTGGACATGCGCTCGCAGACGCTGGTCAGTTCCATCAGCGAGGCCTTCGCCACCATGGCGGCGCCCCCCGGCCGGACGATCCGCGTGATGGGCAATGCGCGGCGGGACGGCGAGTTCGTCGAGATCGTGATGGACGAGCGGCCGCTGAAGAAGGCGATGGCCGTCTTCTCGCGCAACATCCTCATCCTGTCGCTGCTGATCTCCGGAATCACCGCCGCGCTGGTCTATCTGACGCTGCACCTGATGTTCGTGCGTCCCCTGCGCCGCCTGACCGATGCGATGGTCGCCTTCCGCAAGAACCCGGAGGATCTGAACGGCGTGGTGCAGCCGAGCGGCCGGAAGGACGAACTGGGCATTGCCGAATACGAGCTGCAGGCGATGCAGCATTCGCTACACGACATGCTGACGCAGAAGTCGCGGCTCGCCGCCCTTGGCCTGGCCGTCTCGAAGATCAACCACGACCTGCGCAATCTGCTCGCCTCGGCCCAGCTCTTTTCCGATCGCCTGGCGAACGTGCCCGATCCGACTGTCCAGCGCTTTGCGCCGAAGATGATCCAGGCCCTCGACCGCGCCATCGCCTTCTGCCAGTCCACCCTGTCCTATGGACGCGCCCAGGAAGCGCCGCCGCAGCGCCGGGCCACGCCGCTGGCCGCCCTGGTGGCCGAGCTGCGCGACACGGTCGGCCTCGGGCCCGATGCGCGGATCGCGCTGGTCGATGCCATCGAGCCCGACATGACGGTGGATGCCGATACCGACCAGCTGTTCCGCGTGCTGCTCAATCTCGTGCGCAATGCCCAGCAGGCGCTCGAGACCCGGGCGCCCAACGATCCGGCGCGCGACCAGATCCGCATCGTCGGCCGGCGCGAGGGGGCGGTTGCCGTGATCGAGGTCTCCGATACCGGTCCGGGCATGCCCGAAAAGGCCCGCGCCCACCTGTTCGAGGCCTTCCAGGGCTCCACCCGGCCAGGCGGCACCGGCCTCGGCCTTGCCATTGCCTCGGAACTCGTGCGCGCCCATGGCGGCACGATCAGCCTTGCCGAGGGCACGGTGGGTGCCACCTTCCGGATCACCATCCCGGACCGGCCCATCGACCTGTCGCAGGCGCGCAAGACCCAGCGCCGCAAGCGCGCCTGACGGCCAGCCCGACAGCCGGACGCGGGCCTGCCCACAGGCAGTCGATCGGGGCCTTGCAATCACCGGCGAAACAGCGTATCCGACCGCCTCCGGTGAGGACGGGCCAGCCCTGTCAAACCCGGCAAGCGCCCGTAGCTCAGCTGGATAGAGCACCAGACTACGAATCTGGGGGTCAGAGGTTCGAATCCTTTCGGGCGCGCCATTTTCAGTTCCGGCATCAAGCGCTGACGCCATCGCGCCAGTCTTGGTCCACTGCGGTCCCGCGCTGTCGCGGACAAGTGCCCTGTCGCTCTTTGGGATGACGCCGGCAGAGGGCCGGCCCCGATCTGTCCCATCTGTCATCGATGGGCGCATGCAGGATCGGGGACGGGCCCGATCCCGTGAGAACCGAGGTCGATCGAGACGGTCGCTGGAAGGTCAGGTGAGACGGGCCGAGCCTACCCCGCCTGCCTGAGAACCTCCGCGAGCAGCGGATTGGGAAAGCGCCGGGCCAGGGTCACGGCGAGGAACGTCTCCGAAATGCCGTCCAGCGAGGCCGCCTCGACCAGGCGGCCCGCGGCCAGTTCGTCGCGCACCACGATGGGCGGCAGCACGGCGAGCCCGGCATCCTCGCGCGCCAGCAGACGCAGCATGGCCATGTCGTCGGCCTCGGCGGCGATGGAGGGCTTGAGGCCGAGGCGCACCGTCAGGGCATCGAAGGCGGCGCGGATCGCCGTGTCGGCGGTGGGCACGATGAGCGGCTCGCTCGACAGAAGGTCGGTGAGGCTGCGCGGCGGATTGCCGACCCGCCCCGGGCTGCCGATCAGGCTGACCGGCTGTTCGTCCAGACGGTGGATCAGCCAGGGGCTGACGGCGTCGCGCGCGGGCGCGAGGTTGGTGAGCACGACATCCAGCGCCAGGCCTTCGAGACCGCGCAGCAGTTCCGCCTGGGATCCCGACCGCAAGATGACCTCGACATCCTCGCGGCCGATCAGGGGGCGCAGGAACTGCATCTGGAAGTTGCGCGACAGGGTGGCGAGCGCGCCGACCCGCAGCGCCCGGCGGCTGCGCGATGCCTCATTGAGGGTGGCGGTCAGATCGGCTGCCGTGCGGAAGATGGATTCGGCATGGTCAAGCGCGATCCGGCCCGCTTCGGTCAGCACCAGGCCCCGTCCGCGGCGCTCGAACAGCGCGTGACCGAGCGAGCCCTCCAGGGTCCGCAACTGCGCCGACAGGGCCGACTGTGACAGCCCGAGCTGGCGGGCCGCGCCGGTCAGCGTGCCATCCAGCGCAACCGCCCGGAACAGACGCAGGTGATGAAGATTGAGGAGAGCCATTGTTCGATCAGATAGAACGATGATTTCCAATATATGTATTATTCTAAAATCACATCCTGCGCTATCCCGCTTCCATCACCCGGACCGGAGAGCGTCAATGAGCATCCTGCCTCCCCTCGGACTGCTGGCCGTCGTGCTGCTGCTGATCGGTGCATCTCTCGCCTTCAGCCGGCCCGGCCGCCGTCCAGCCCTCGTCCCCCCTGCCGCCGAGGCTGTCGCTGCCCTGTCGGCCCTGCTGACACTGGCCGGCATCGTCCAGTTCGCGATGTTTGGTCCGCTCAGCGTCACGATCGGCCAGGGGCCCCTGGCCATCGGCTACCGTCTCGACGCGATCAGCGCCGTCATGGCGACGCTGGTCGGATTTGTCGGCTGGGTGGTGGTCCGCTATGCCCGCACCTATCTCGACGGTGAGGCGCGCGAGGGCCAGTTCCACGGTCTCATGCTGGCAACGCTGGCGGCCGTTCTCCTGCTCGTGCAGGCTGGCACCCTTCTCGTTCTGCTCGCGGCCTTCGTCATGGTCGGAATCGGGCTGCGCCATCTGCTCCTGTTCTACCCGGACCGGCCGGAGGCGCGGCGGGCTGCGGCGAAGTTCACGCTCGTCTGGGGTCTGGGCGATGCGGCGGTGCTTGTCGCAACAGCAGGTCTGTGGATTGCGTTCGGAACCACCGAGTTCGGGGCGCTCGCGCAGGCCGCCGCGACGGGCCTGCCGCCGACCGCGAAGATCGCGGTGGGCTTTCTGGTCATCGCGGCGCTCCTCAAGACGGCCGCCTTCCCCCTGCACGGCTGGTTGACCGAGGTGATGGAGGCGCCCACCCCCGTCTCCGCGCTGCTTCATGCCGGCATCATCAATGGCGGCGGCTTCCTGCTGATCCGGCTGGCCGATGTGGTGCAGGCCAGCCCCGGAGCCATGGCAGCGCTGGTCATGCTCGGTGGCCTGACCGCTCTGTTCGGCGCCGTCGTCATGCTGACCCAGAGCGCCGTCAAGACCGCGCTGGCCTGGTCGACCGTGGCGCAGATGGGCTTCATGATCCTGCAGTGCGGCCTCGGATTGTGGACCCTGGCGCTCCTGCACATCGTCGCCCATTCGCTCTACAAGGCCCATGCCTTCCTGGCCTCCGGCACGGCGGTCGAGGCGGTCAATGCCATCCGCAAGCCGGGCCCCGTCGCGGTGCCCGGGCTCGGCGCGGTCGGCCGCAGCTTCGCGCTCGCCATCACCCTCTATGCGCTGGTTGCGACCGGGTTCAGCGTCCTCGCCGGCGCCAAGTCCGCCCAGGCCCTCGCGCTCGGCGCCATGCTGGTCTTCGGCGTCGCCTATCTGGTCGCGCAGGGCATGGCCGGGGCCGCTCCGGCCGCCCTGACCCGGCGAACGCTGGCCGCCTCGGCGGTCGCGACCCTGGCCTATTTCGGCTTCCAGGCCCTGGCCGGCGCGCTCTGGGGCGCGGCCCTGCCGCCTCCGCCGGCTCCCGGCGCGCTCGAATGGGCCCTGATCGTGCTCGCGGTCGGGTCATTCGGGCTCGTCGCCTTTGCCCAGGCGCTGTTCCCCCTCTGGGCACACCACCCGGCCTCAGCCGGGCTCAGGGTCCATCTCGCCAACGGTCTTTACCTCAACGCCCTCCTGGACCGCCTCATTGGCGGCTTCCGGACCGCCAAGCCCCTCTGAGCCGGAGAACACCCATGTTCGCCACTGCCATCGACTTCATCCCCGCGCGGATGTCCGGTCTTCTCAAGGCCGCCGATGTGGCCGCCCGCGCCATTCCCCCCGCTTTCCCCCTCGACGCGACCGTGGCGGTGAACCCGTTCCTCGGACAGACCGGCGAGGATCTTGCCGGATGCGCGGCCCGGCTCGCCCGCGTCGCCGGTATCCGGGTGACCCGTCGGCGGCGCGACTATGCCGATCAGGTGAAGGCTGGCCGGATCACCGACGAGGATCTTGCGGCCGCCCTGGCGGCCTGCCCGTCAAGGCTCAAGCCGTCCGACCTGCGCAGCCTCAAGGCCGCCCTGGCGACCGACAGTGCCGAACCGCAGGCGCTGCCGACGGTGGCGGACCTCGTGGCGGCCGCCACGGGGACCGACTGGCCGGGCGTGATCGCCCGCAGTCTGGGACTGTGGGCGGGCGGCCATTTCGACCGGGGCCAGGCGCTCTGGTCCCCTGCCCCGGGAAAGTCCGCCTTCTCGGCATGGCGCGAGTGGGCGGTCCATGACCTCACGCCCGAGGTGGCCGGGCTCACCGGCTTCTGTGCCCATGTGGCGGCGGCGCCCGATACGCCCGAGCGGGCCATTCTGCGCGCCTGCGAGCAGCTGGCGATCACCGAAGCGGCGGCGGAAACAGCCTTCCACCGGCTGCTGATCGATCTCGGCGGCTGGGCGCAGCATGCGCGCTGGCTGATGTGGGACGCCGAACTGAAGGGGAGCAGCGACAGCACCCTGACCGATCTGCTGGCGATCCGCCTCATCTGGGAGGAGGCGCTCATCCTGCATGCTCCGCACCTCGCCGAGGCCTGGCGCGAGACCGTCGCCGCGCATGGCCGGCCCCTGGCGCCAACCCCAGACGAGGTGATCGATGCCATCCTGCAGGAGGCGGCGGAGCGGGCCCATCAGCGCAGGCTCGCGACAGTGCTGACCGGCCCCCGGAGCAGCAGCGGACGGCCCGCCCTGCAGGCAGCCTTCTGCATCGACGTGCGCTCGGAGGTCTTTCGCCGGGCCCTCGAGGGGCTCGACAGCCGCATCACGACCCATGGCTTTGCCGGTTTCTTCGGTCTGCCCCTGGCACATCGGCCGCATGGGACGGATGAACAGCAGAACCATCTGCCGGTTCTCCTGAAGCCGAGCCTTGCCTCACACAGCCATGGCTCGCCGGCGGAGGAGCAGGCATCGCGCATCGCGGCGCGCACGAGCCGGGCCTGGTCCCGGTTCCGGCAGGCGGCCGTCTCGTCATTTGCCTTCGTGGAGGCGGCCGGTCCGACCTATGGATGGAAGCTGCTGCGCGACGCCCTCGGCCTCGCCGGGTCGGGCTTCACCTGCCAACCGGCGCCCCGGTTCGAAACCGAACTGGACGCCGGGCAGAAGGCCGCCACGGCGGCGGCGGTGCTCAAGGCCATGAGCCTGACTGAAGGCCATGCACCGGTGGTGCTGCTGATCGGCCACGGGGCGCGGGTGACCAACAACCCGCATGCCAGCGCCTATCACTGTGGGGCCTGCGGCGGACAGACGGGCGAGGTGTCGGCGCGCCTGCTCGCCACGCTGCTCAACGATCCCGAGGCGCGCGCCGGGCTGCCGGCCCACGGCATCGAACTGCCGAGCGACACCCGTTTCATCGCCGGGCTCCATAACACGACGACCGACGCGGTGACGCTGTTTGATCTGCCGGCGGGAACGCCCGATCCGCTCATCGCACAGGCGCTGTCCTGGCTCGATCAGGCCGGCGCGCTGGCGCGCTCGGAGCGCGCCCTGCGGCTGCCGGGGGCAACCGCGTCCAGCCTCCCGCATCGGGCACGCAACTGGGCCGAGGTGCGTCCGGAATGGGGCCTTGCCGGCTGCGCCGCCTTCGTGGCGGCGCCGCGCGCAGCCACGGCGGGCGCCGATCTTGGCGGCCGCGCCTTTCTCCACGACTATGACTGGCGCCGGGATGAGGGCTTCGGCACCCTCGAACTGATCCTCACGGCCCCGGTCGTGGTGGCGAGCTGGATCAGCCTGCAATACTACGGATCAGCCGTCGCTCCGGCCGTCTTCGGCGGTGGCAACAAGCTGATCCACAATGTCACCGGCGGCATCGGCGTGGTCCAGGGCAATGGCGGGACATTGCGGCCGGGACTGCCCTGGCAGACCGTCCATGACGGCAATGACCTGGTGCATGAGCCCCTGAGGCTGACCGTGCTCGTCGAGGCTCCGCAGGAGGCGATCATCGACATCCTGCGCCGCCATGACGCGGTACGGGCCCTGTTCGACAATGGGTGGCTGCACCTGCTCGTCCTGCGGGACGGCCAGATCCACAGCCGCTACCGCCCGGGACTGCTGTGGGAAAGCCTGTCGGCCATCGACGAGGCCGCCTGAGCTCCATGCTGCGCGACCCGTGAATGCAGCGGTGCCCGTGCCGGAATCGGCACGGGCATCACCGTCACGGCGTCGCAGGACCGTGCCGAGGGCATGCCGTCCGGCGTTGCCCCCGGCGGTCCATCACGGCTGATCCGAACCCTGTCGTCTTCCGACCCGGGCGAGGCTCCGGCCGCACGGGGCCGGGACGAGCGGTTCTCAAGCCCGGCTTCTCCGTCGGTCCGCCATCGCGACAGCCATTTGCGGGCGGTTTGTTCGCTGATGCCAAAGCCGGCCGCAACTTCCGCGAAAGGCAGTCCATCTTCCACGATCCGCCTGATCATCTCGGCTCGACCACGCGGCGTCGTTCGCGCATTCTTGTGTGGGTTGTTCATCCTCCTGCCCTGCGGTGCTTCGTGTCGCAACGACCACCTTCAGGCCCTCACGGGCGATGAACAACCTCCCCAGTCTCCACAACTAGTCCCAGGACGCCTCGGCCGCCATGGCCACCGGCCCGCCGTCGCGTGCCGTCCAGAGCCGGAGCCGGTCGCCGTCCGCGGTCGCATTCACCGTGAAGGGCGCGTCGTCGAACAGCGGCGACTGGCCGCGGAAGACGAACCGATTCGGTGCGGAGCCCGTCACCTCGGCGGCAAAGCCGGCCAGCAGCGCAGCCTGCAGCGGCCCATGCACGATGAGGCCCGGATAGCCTTCCACCTCGGTCGTGTAGCGGCGGTCGTAATGGATGCGATGGCCATTGAAGGTCAGCGCCGAATAGCGGAACAGCAGCGGCGGGCTGGCCTCCATGCGGCGGCGGTGCACACCCGGCTCGGCCGCAGGAGGAGCCTTCGCCACGGGCGCACCGGGGGCATCAAGCCCGCGGAACACGATGTCCTGACGGTCCTCGATGACCAGGCGGCCATCGACGGTGAAGCGGTGCTCGACGGCAACGAAGCAGAGGGGGCCGGTGCGCCCCTGCTTGAGCGTGATGTCGAGCATGCGCGAGGTGCGGCGCACGGCGTCGCCGACCCTCAGATCGCCGTGGAAGGTCAGGCTGCCACCGGCCCACATCCGGCGCGGCAGTGGTACGGGGGGCAGGAAGCCCCCGCGCGCCGCGTGACCGTCGGGCCCCAGCGCGCTGGTCGGCGCCGCCGGCTGGGCAAGACAGAAATGGATGAGGCGCGGAACAATGTCGCCGGGTCCGGGGGGCGGGCCGGCCATGTCGAACATGGCGTGGTATTTGCGCGCAAGATCGGTGGTCACGAGATCGTCCGCAGACTCCTCGCGGCCGATCCAGCTGCGCAGGTGGTCGAGGTCGATGTCGGGGGGCGTGCTCATTGAGCCTCCTCCTTGCGCGCCGGCCCGTGCTGGCCGATGGCGGGCACCGGGCCATAGCGCCGCTCCTGCCCGGTCACGATCGGCGCCGGCGCCGGAACCGCGACAGGCCCGGCGGGGGTGTCAACGCTGATGCGCCGCAGATGCGGATGGCCGGCAAGGCCCGCCATGTCGTTGAGGACGGCGAAGGCGATGTCGGCACGTGTCAGCCTGTCGATGGCGGTTGCGGCATCAAGGCCGGCAAGCACGCCCGCCACCATAGCGTCGGTCTCGGCCCGGTTGGCGACGCGGGCGACATTGCTGGCAAAGCGGGGCTCGGTTGCCAGTGCCGGATTGCCAAGCACGAGGGCACAGAGGCTAGCCCATTCCCGCTCGCTCTGGATGGAGATGAGCAATGGCCTGCCGTCTGCGGTCGTGAACACGCCATAGGGCGAGATGGAGGGATGGGCGAGGCCGATGCGCTTCGGCGACTTGCCGCCCTCGTGGTTGAGCAGCGGCACGGTCAGCCAGTCGGCCATGACATCGAACATGGCGATACGGATGTCGACCCCCTCCCCGGTGATGCCGCGGCCGATCAGCGCCTCCAGGATCGCCGCATGGGCGGTGGCGCCGGTGGCGATATCGACCAGTGACACGCCGACGCGCGCCGGCTCCGACGGGCCGCCGGTGATGGAACAGAGCCCCGACTCGGCCTGGATCAGCAGGTCATAGGCCTTGCGGCTGGCATAGGGCCCGGTCTCGCCATAGCCGCTGATCGAGCAGACGATGAGGCGCGGATGCCGCCGGCGCAGTTCCTCCGGCCCGAGGCCCATCCGCTGAAGCGCGCCGGGCTTCAGGTTCTGCACGACCACATCGGCGCCGGCGATCAGGTCAGCGAGGCGTGCGCGACCTTCCGACCCCGAAAGGTCGAGCACCACCGATTCCTTGCCCCGGTTGAGCCAGACGAAATAGCTGGACTGGCCGGCCGCCACATCGTCGTAGCCGCGGGCGAAATCCCCCTCCGGCCGCTCGATCTTGATCACCCGCGCACCGGCATCGGCGAGGCGCGACGTGCAGAACGGGGCCGCCACGGCCTGTTCGATGGCAATGACGGTCAGCCCCGCAAGCGGCAGGTGGCCCTCGGCCATCAGAACGACCTCGGCAGGCCGAGCACGTGCTCGGCGACGTAGGAGAAGATCAGATTGGTGGAGATCGGCGCCACCTGGTAGAGCCGCGTCTCCCGGAACTTGCGCTCGACATCATATTCGCAGGCAAAGCCGAAGCCGCCGTGGAACTGCAGGCAGGCATTGGCGGCCTCCCAGGAGGCCTTGGCGGCCAGATACTTGGCCATGTTGGCCTGCGTGCCGCAGGGCTCGCCGGCATCGAAGCGCCGGCACGCCTCGAAGCGCATGAGATTGGCAGCCTCCACCTCGATGAAGGCCTCGGCAATGGGAAACTGCACGCCCTGGTTCTGGCCGATGGGGCGGCCGAACACGACGCGCTCACGGGCATAGGCGGTCACCTTGTCGATGAACCAGTAGCCGTCGCCGATGCACTCGGCGGCGATCAGCGTGCGTTCGGCATTGAGCCCGGTGAGGATGTACTTGAACCCCTGCCCCTCCTCGCCGATCAGGTTCTCGACCGGGATTTCCAGGTTGTCGAAGAACAGCTCGTTGGTTTCGTGATTGACCATGTTGAGGATCGGCCGCACGGTCAGACCCTTGCCGATCGCCTCCCTCAGATCGACGAGGAAGATCGACAGGCCCTCGGACTTCTTGCGGACCTGGTCCAGCGGCGTGGTCCGGGCCAGCAGGATCATCAGGTCCGAATGCTGGACGCGGGAGATCCACACCTTCTGCCCGTTGATGACATAGCGGTCACCCCTTCTCACCGCCGTCGTCTTGATCTTCGTGGTGTCGGTGCCGGTCGTCGGCTCGGTCACGCCCATGGACTGCAGCCGCAGCTCGCCGGAGGCGATCTTCGGCAGGTAGAACCGGCGCTGCTCCTCCGAGCCGTGCCGCACCAGGGTGTTCATGTTGTACATCTGCCCGTGGCAGGCGCCCGAATTGCCGCCGGCCCGGTTGATCTCCTCCATGATGACGGAGGCTTCGGTCAGACCGAGGCCCGAGCCGCCATATTCCTCCGGGATGAGGGCTGCCATCCAGCCGGCCTTCGTCAGGGCATCGACGAACTCGGCCGGATAGCCGCGCGCCTCGTCCACCTTGCGGTGATATTCCGCCGGAAACTCCGCGCAGAGCG
The DNA here is from genome assembly GCA_046295035.1 of Phreatobacter sp. Taxonomy (GTDB): domain Bacteria; phylum Pseudomonadota; class Alphaproteobacteria; order Rhizobiales; family Phreatobacteraceae; genus Phreatobacter. The sequence goes on along the minus strand of JBKBOA010000026.1, from coordinate 16,108 downwards.
CCCTGACGGCCTCCCGGATCTCGTCAAAGCCTGCGCCTGCGCTCGTCTCCATGGGGCGGTCCTCGTGGGGCTGGTGCCGTCAGGCCCTCTTACCGCCTCGCTGTGCCCGGATGAACCTCATCGCTCGACGGGGGTCGTCTCGCGCAGCGCATGGATTGCTGCCAACCGCCGCAGGCAGCCGGTCGGGCCATGGCGCGCGGGCCGCCATCGGACGCCGCCCGCCCTTGCCGCACCCGCAGGGGGGCGGCCGGTTACAGTCCGGCGCCGGCCACGGCGGCCGGCAGCACCGGATCGGGCTGACCGGCAGCCCTCTCGGCATTGACGCGCTGGCCCGTCGTCGCTTCGAAGACATGCAGGTGGCGATTCGGCAGACTGACCGGCAGGATCGCTCCGGCCTCCGGCAGCGTTCCGGACAGCCGCACCGTCATCTCCTCGCCGGACGGCAGGTGGCCATGCACGAGGCTCTCGGCGCCGAGCGGCTCGACCAGATCGACGCGCAGATCCACGGCGCCCTCGCCTCCGATGAACACATGCTCCGGCCGGATGCCGAGCGTGATCGCGGTTCCGGCCGGCAGGGACCGGCGGCCGTCTGCGAAGACCAGCGTCGGCCCGGCCTTCAACACCGCGGCCGCGCCGCCCGGCGCCAGGGTCGCCTCCAGGAAGTTCATGGCGGGCGCGCCGATGAAACCGGCGACATAGGTGTTCGCGGGCCGGGCCCAGACCTCCATCGGCGTGGCCACCTGAACCGCCTTGCCCTCGTGCATCACCACCAGCCGGTCGCCGAGCGTCATGGCCTCCACCTGGTCGTGGGTGACATAGAGCGAGGTGACACCGAGCCGCCGCTGCAGCCGCTTGATCTCGGCCCGCATGGCCACGCGCAGCTTGGCATCAAGGTTGGACAGCGGCTCGTCGAACAGGAACAGCTTGGGTTCCCGCACGATGGCCCGGCCCATGGCGACGCGCTGGCGCTGGCCGCCGGACAGTTCGCGCGGCCGGCGCTGAAGCAGATTGCCGAGCCCGAGCAGATCGGCGGCCTGCTGCACGCGGGAAACGATCTCGGCCTTGGGCAGGCCGCGAATGCGCAGACCGTAGGCCATGTTCTCGAACACGCTCATGTGCGGATAGAGCGCGTAGTTCTGGAACACCATGGCGATGTCGCGGTCCTTCGGCTCCAGCCGCGTGACATCCGCACCGTCGATCACGATGCGACCGGCCGTTGCGGTCTCCAGCCCGGCCACGATCCGCAACAGGGTCGACTTGCCGCAGCCAGAGGCCCCGACGATGACGATGAACTCGCCTTCCGCCACCGTCAGGTCGATGCCATGCAGAACCCTGGTGGCGCCGAAATCCTTGCGCACGCCATCGATTGTCAGCGTCGCCATCCGCGACTCCTCACTTGTCCGAATCCACCAGTCCCCGCACGAACCAGCGCTGCATGAGAATGACGATGGCAACCGGGGGGATCAGGGCGAGCACGGTGGTCGCCATGACGAGATGCCAGTCGGTATCGGCCTCGGAGCCGAGCATGCGCACGATGCCGATGACGATGGTCTCGACATCGCCGGTCGTGGTGATCAGCAGCGGCCACAGATACTGGTTCCATCCATAGACGAACATGATGACGAACAGCGCCGCCATGTTCGTGGTGGACAGCGGCAGCACCACATCCTTGAAGAAGCGGATGGGTCCGGCCCCGTCGATCTTGGCCGCCTCCACCAGCTGGTCGGGAATGGTCATGAAGAACTGGCGGAACAGCAGCGTCGCCGTGGCCGAGGCGATCAGCGGCACGATGAGCCCTGTATAGGTGTTGATCAGCCCGAGGTCGGAGACCACCTTGAAGGTGGGGAAGATGCGCACCTCGACCGGCAGCATGAGCGTGATGAAGATCGCCCAGAACGCGATCATCCGGCCCGGGAAACGGAAGAACACCACCGCATAGGCCGAGGTGACGGAGATGGCGATCTTTCCGAAGGTGATGAGCAGCGCCATGATGAAGCTGTTCAGCATCATGGTGCTGACCGGCGCCCGGGTGGTGCGCGCCGAGCCCTCGCCCCAGGCCTGACTGTAGTTCTGCACGGCATGGGAACCGGGCAGCAGCGGCACCTCGCCGCGGCTGATGGTGGCGACATCATGGGTCGAGCCCATGACCACGATCCAGATCGGCAGGGCGAACAGGGCGACGCCCAGCAGCAGCAGCCCATGGGTCACGATGGCACTTGTGCGGCGGGCGCGATCGGCCGCGTCGGCTGCGCGCTGGGCTTCGGCGAGGGCCGGATTGGCGAGCGGGGCATGCATCAGTAGTGCACCTTTCGCTCGATGTAGCGGAACTGCACCGCGGTCAGCGCGATCACCGCCAGCATGAGCACGACCGACTGCGCCGAGGACGAGCCGAGATCGAGGTTCACGCGCCCGTCGATATAGGCCCGGTAGATGAGCGTCGTGGTGGCCTGGGCCGGGCCGCCCTTGGTCAGGGCGTCGATCACGCCGAACGTGTCGAAGAAGGCGTAGGTAATGTTGATCACCAGGAGGAAGAAGGTGGTCGGCGACAGCAGCGGGAAAACGATGGTCCAGAACCGCCGCGTGGCCGAGGCGCCGTCGATCGATGCCGCTTCCAGCACGCTGCGCGGGATCGACTGGAGGCCGGCGAGGAAGAACAGGAAATTGTAGGAGACCTGTTTCCAGGCCGAGGCGATGACCACGACCGCCAGCGCCTGGTTGCCGTTGAGCTTGTAGTCCCAGGCGATGCCCGCATGGTTCAGGAAGCGGCCGAGCAGGCCGATCTGCGGGTGGAAGATGAAGATCCACAGGATCGCCGCCACCGCCGGCGCGATGGCATAGGGCCAGATCAGCAGGGTCTTGTAGGCCGTCGCACCGCGGATGCGCTGGTCGGCGAGCACGGCGAGGCCGAGCGCCACCGCCATGGCGAGGAACGTGACCGCGATGGAGAAGACCACCGTGACGCGGATCGAGCCCAGATAGAGCGGATCGGCGAACAGCTCGGCGAAGTTCTCCAGCCCCACGAACTGCGTGCGGATGCCGAAGGCGTCCTGACGCAGGAAGCTGAACCAGACGGCCTGGCCGGCCGGCAGGAAGAAGAACACGAAGGTGATGATCAGCTGCGGTGCCAGCAGCAGGTAGGGAAGCCCCTTGTTGGGGAAGATGACCTGTTTCTGCATGCCCAGGACCTGGCCGCCACCGTCGGAAAGGACAACGGGCCGCCCGTTCGGGGGCGGCCCGGCTCGTCCGGATTGGTTCTCAGGAGCGGTTGGCGCGCTCGAAATTGCGCAGCACCACATTGCCGCGGCGGTTGGCAGCCTCGAGAGCCTGCTGCACCGTCTGCTGGCCCTGCAAAGCCTTCTCCAGCTCCTCCTGGATGATGTTGCGGATCTCGACCATGCCGCCGAGACGGAAACCCTGGCTGTTCGGGGTCGGCGCGGCACGGCTCAGCTGGATGATGGCGGCATCCGCACCGGGATTGCGCTGATAGTAGCCCTCGGCCCGCGACTTCTCGTAGGCAGCGGTGGTCAGCGGCACATAGCCGGTGACGTGGTGCCACCAGGCGTCCTCTTCCGGACGGCTGATGAAGGCGAAGAAGGCCGCTACCGCCGCGTATTCGGCCGGCGTGCGGTTGCGCGCCGTCAGCGTCCACAGCGAGGCGCCGCCGATGACGCCGTTGCGCGGCTGCTGGATCACGTCGTCATGATAGGGCAGCGGCAGCGAGGCCCAGCGGAACTTGGCATCACGCTCGATCTGCGCGCGGCCGGCCGAGGAGCCGAAGCCGATGGCGCATTCGCCCGAGGGGAACAGGTTGCCGGCGGCGTTGTCGCGGCCCGCATAGCGGAACAGGCCGTCCTTCTGCATGTCGAGCAGGAACTGGACATGCTTGACGAAGAACGGATGGGTCAGGTTGAGCTCGGTGCCGAGGCCCTCGAAGCCGTTGGCCAGGGTGGCGAGCGGGACGTCATGGATGGACGACTGCTGCTCGAACATCACCCAGGTCGGCCAGGTGGTGGTCATCACGCAGGCCGTGGCATTGGCCGCTTTCAGCTTCTCGGCGGCGGCACGCACCTCGCGCCAGGTGCGCGGCATTTCGGTAATGCCGGCCTTCTGGAAGGCATCCAGGTTGACCCACATCAGCGCCGAGGAGGAGTTGTGCGGCATGGACACCAGGCGGCCCTGGATGTCGCTGTAATAGCCCCGCACGCCGGCCAGATAGCGGGCCGGATCGATGGCGATCCCGGTCTCCTGGGCCAGCTGCCAGACCGGCTTGATGGCCGGGCCAGCCGCCATCATCGTGGCCGTGCCGACCTCGAAGACCTGAGCGATATGCGGCGGGTTGCCGGCGCGCCAGGCGGCGATCGCCCCCGTCATGACCTCGACATAGCTGCCACGGAACGTGGCGGTGACGGTGTACTGGTTCTGGCTTTCATTGAAGCGCTTGACCTGCTCCTGGACGCGCTCGCCCAAGGCGCCGCCAAGGCCGTACCAGAACTGGATCTCGGTGCGCTGCTGCGCCGTGGCCGGTGTCGCGAGGGCTGCAGCGATCAGGCAGGCGCCCGTCAGCAATGTCCTCCGAAGCATGGTGTCTCTCCGCTGGCTGGTGAGGGGTTCACGACAGTCAGGCGGTGGGTAATCGGCCTGTGTAACGGTGCGGTGACAGTGCGATGACAGTTCTGCGTCGCCTGCGGCGGGAGCCGGCCGGCCCGGTGCGACCCTTTGTCTGGCAAGCCGCCCTGCGGCGCGGCTGGGCGACGATGGCTGCGGACGAACGACGGAAAGTCCCGCAGCGCTGAGGCAGCGGGCCGTCTTCGGCAAGCGGCGAGGAGGGCGGTCAGACGAACTGCACCGAGACGCTGCCCAGCGGGCCGAAATCGGCATGGAGCGTATCGCCCCTGGCCGCCCAGACCGGCCGCGTAAACGAGCCGGAGAGCATCAGATGGCCCGGCTCCAGCACTGTACCGAACCGGCCGACCTTGTTGGCGAGCCAGGCGATCGCCATGGCCGGGTGGCCGAGAACGCCAGCAGCGATCCCCGTCTCCTCGATCTCGGCATTGCGGTAGAAGATGGCCCCGACCCATCGCAGGTCGATGGCATCCGGCCGCACCGGACGGCCCCCGAGCACGATGCCGGCGGCCGCGCCATTGTCGGCGACCGTGTCCTCGATCCTGCGCGGGTTCTGCACGCGGGCGTCGATGATCTCGATGGACGGCACCACCCATTCCGTGGCGCGCAGCACATCGACAAGGCCGATGCCCGGCCCTTTCAGCGGCTCCTTCAGGATAAAGGTCAGCTCCGGCTCGACGCGCGGCACGCAATAGTCCTCGAAGCGGACCTTGGCCCCGTCATTGAGCAGCATAGTATCGAGCAGATGGCCGTAGTCCGGCTCGTCGATCTGCGAGGAGGCCTGCATGGCCTTGGAGGTCAGGCCGATCTTGTGACCGATCAGCCTTGCGCCCTTCTGGATCTTCATCTCCGTCACAAGCGCGGAGATCGCGTAGGAGTCCTCGATCCGGATCTCCGGAAAGGTCTTGGTCAGCTGCACCGCGGGCGTGCGGCTCTCCTCTGCGGCGATGAGAATCTCGGCGGCCTTGCGCCGGTCGGCGTCGGACAGCATGGCTGTCTCCTTCGGTTCTGGTGCCCGGTCAGGCCCTGTCGGGGAAGAGACCGGCAAGAACCTCGCCAGCCAGATTGAACGCCGCCACCCCGCGGAACAGGGCGGCGATCGCGGCCGCCGCATGCAGCTCTTCCAGGGTCGCACCCGCCTTGATCGCGGCCTTGGCGTGATTGGTCGCCGCTTCGGAGGTCTGGGTCAGGAGGATGGCGAAGGCCATGAGCTGGACCGTCTTCTGGTCAAGCGCGTCCGGCGTCAGGGCCGTGATGCGCCAGTCCTCGATGGCCGCAACCACCTCGGGCGCGACCGCCATGCCCAGCTTCAGCCGCTTGGCGATCCGCGGCGGCGTGAAGCCGATCATGTCCTCATAACGCTTTTCCAGCTCAGCCAGGGTCGGCCGGGTCTTGTCTGTCATGATCGCGCGTCCCGTGCTTGGGCCTCTCCGCCTGCGTCACTGGGGCGTGATGCCGGCGGCCCGGACGATGCCTGACCACTTCTCCGATTCGGCTTTCAGGAAGGCCCCGAAGGCCGCACCCGAGACCGTTCCGGGCTCAGCGCCCAGTTCGGCGAAGCGGGCGATGATTCCCGGCTCCTTCAGAACCGAGGCGGTGGTGTCGACCAGCACCTTCATCACCTCGGCAGGCGTGCCGGCGGGTGCGACCAGACCGAACCAGGCCGAGGCCTCGAAACCGGGAACGCCCGCTTCCGCCATGGTCGGCAGATCCGGATAGAGCGGCGAGCGGCTGGCTCCGGCGACCGCCAGGGCCCGGATCCGGCCGCCCTCCACCTGGGGACGAACGGCCGGCATGTTGTCGAACATGAAGGGAATATGGCCGGCGACAAGGTCGTTCATGGCCGGGGCCGCGCCGCGGTAGGGCACATGGACGATGTTGATGCCGGCCAGCGTCTTGAACAGCTCGCCCGCCAGATGATTGGTCGAACCCGCACCCGAGGAACCGAAATGCAGCTTGCCCGGCTCGGCCTTGGCCAGCGCGATGAGTTCGGCCACCGATGTGGCGCGCACCTGCGGGTTGACCGCCAGGACGATGGGCACGGAGGCCGCCAGCGCCACCGGCGCGAAATCCTTGAGCGGGTCGAAGTTCATCCGCTGGAACAACGAGGGATTGATCGCGAGCGGACCGGGGGCGGCCAGGAGCAGCGTATAGCCGTCGGCCGGAGCGCGGGCGACACCTTCCGCACCAACATTGCCGCCGGCACCGGCGCGGTTCTCCACCACGACCGGCTGCCCCCAGATCTCGGACAGGCGCTGGCCCAGGATGCGCGCGATCACGTCGTTGGAGCCACCAGCCGGGAAGGGTACGATGATGCGCACGGCCCGCTCGGGAAAGCCGGCCGTCGCCGGCGCTGCCAGCAGGACAAGGGCAAAGACCGCCAAGACAGCGGACAGGAGGCGTCGGGTCATGCTTCTCTCCGATGAAATAATCGATTATCCTACAATCATCGATGATCTGGTGCCACAGGCTGTCCGAAGGGTCAAGCCGAGCCACCATGGATGCCGGGACGCCAGCGCGATCCGACGGGGAATGTCATGACAGCCACCGAAGCGAAGCAGCCGCCGGCCTGTGCCGGGCCCGACCGCCATCCTCGGCGCCCCCGCTTCGCCATGCCACCGGGTGCCTGCGACACCCATGTGCATGTCTTCGGCCCGGCTGCCGTGTTCCCGTTCAGCCCGGAGCGCAGCTACACGCCCGAGGACTGCACGGCCGAGGATCTCGATGCGCTGCATGCCGCGCTTGGCATCGACCGCGCGGTGATCGTCCATGGCGGCGCCCATGGCACCGACAACAGCGTGACGCTCGCGGCCCTCGACCGGGCGCCGGATCGCCTGCGCGGCGTGGCGGTCATTCGCTCGGGCCTGCCGGAGGCCATCATTGCAGACATGCACGCGCGCGGCATGCGGGGGTGCCGTATGTCCACGGTGGTCAGTGGCGGTGCATCGTTCGAGCACCTTGGCCGCCTTGCCGCCGAGACCCGTCCGTTCGGCTGGCACCTGGTCCTGCACTTCCACCGGGCTGACGAGCTTCTCGATGTCGAACGGGAGCTGATGGCCTGCGGCAGTCCCTTCGTGCTCGATCATCTGGCCCGCATCACCGCTGCCGAGAGTGTCGGATCGGCCGCCCTTTCAGCTGTGCTGCGCCTGCTCGATACCGATCGCTGCTGGGTAAAGCTTGCCAGCCTCTATCGCCTGTCATCCGAGCCCTATCCCCACCGGGACATGCTGCCGCTGATCCATCGTGTCGTGGCGCATCGCCCCGACCGCATGCTGTGGGGGAGCAACTGGCCCCATCCGATCTGCCCGGTCGCCATGCCGAATGACGGCGACCTGGTCGATCTCATCCCCCTGTGGATTCCCGACGAAACCGACCGGAGGCTTGCTCTGGTGGACAATCCCGCCATGCTCTACGGATTTCCTTCCGTCAACGGCTGAGACCTCCGCACTGATGAGCCTGCGCGACGCCGCTCCCCCCTCCTCCCCGGCCACCCTGACGACAACACTGGCCGAACGGCTGCGCGGCGCGATCATGCGCGGCGAACTGGAGCCTGGCTCCAAGCTGGTGCTCGACCGCATGCGTGCCAGCTTCGGCGTCAGCCTTAGCCCCCTGCGCGAGGCGCTCTGCCGACTGGAGAGAGAGGGCCTCGTCGAGGCCGAGGACCAGCGCGGATATCGGGTGGCGCCAGTTTCCGCCGACAACCTGACCGAGGTGATCCGCCTGCGCGTCGAACTGGAGGGTCTGGCGGCGCGCGAAGCCATCCTGCATGGCGATGCGGCATGGGAGGGGCGGATTCTGTCGGCGCTGCATCAGCTCGGCCGCTTGCCGCCGGGGCCCCGGACTCCCGAACAGCAGGAGGTGTGGGAGCAGCGCCACCGCGCCTTCCACGCCGAGCTGATCTCGGCCTGCCGCATGCCGCTGCTCCAGCAGTTCTGCGAGACGCTGCACGACCAGAGCGACCGCTACCGGCGCATCTTCCTGAAGGACCATGCGCCGGACCGCGACGTTCCCGCCGAACATGCAGCCATCGCCGAGGCCATGATCGACCGGCGGGCCGAGGACGCTACACGCCTGCTGCGCGACCATATCGAGCGGACCGGCCGGAACATTCAGGCAGCCCTGAGGCGCGGCAGCTAGCGCGGGCTGGCCCGTCCGGCAGGCCCGGCGCGCCGTCAGCGCCCGTTCTCCTGTGCGAGCAGGCGCGCGGCGGCCTCCAGCGCCACCACATAGCCGAGCGCGCCGAGACCGCAGATGACGGCCGTCGCCGCCGTCGAGGTGATCGAATGGAGGTGCCATGCATCGCGCGAGTGGATGTTGGAGACATGCAGCTCGATGATCGGCCCCGGAAAGGCCTTCATCGCATCGATCAGCGCCACGGACCGGAAGGAATAGACAGCCGGATTGATGATGAGCGCATCGGCTTCCTCCCGCGCGGCCTGGATCCAGTTGACCAGCGCGCCCTCGTCATTGCTCTGGCGGAAGGTGAGCGCGAGGCCGAGCGCGGCGGCCCGGTCGCGGCACATGGCCTCGATCTCGGCCAACGTGGTGAGACCATAGATGTGCGGCTCGCGGGTGCCGAGCAGATTGAGGTTCGGTCCGTTGAGAATGGCGACGCGCGCTCATGCGGCCTCCTGTCACGGATATGCCTCGCCGGCACCGCCTCCCGGCGAGGCAGCGGGGCTTTTTGGACAGGGCGGAGCGCGCTTCACCGCGACCCGGGAAAGGCATCGTCCTGGCGCGGAGCCGGCAGACGCCTCAGCCGGGTGATCCGGCTCGGGTTGCCCTCGGCGAGCAGGATATCGCCGGCCGGCGTTCCGAACAGTCCGTGGGCGCCATTGAGCATCGGCCGGCAACGGCCGATGCGGGTGCCATCGGGGGCGATCCGGGTCAGGCTCGGCACCATGTCGGTGACATAGGCACAGCCCTCGCCGTCGCCCCAGATGCCGACCGGCTGATAGAAGTCGTGCCAGGTCTGCAGGTGCCGGCCTTCACCATCGAAGACCTGGACCCGGTTCCATGTACGGTCCACCACGACGACCCGTCCGTCGGCAAAGGCCCAGATGGCATGCGGCCAGACGAACTGGCCCTCGTCATGGCCCTCCCCGCCCCAGCCGGTGATGTAGCGGCCTTCGGGATCGAGTTCGACCACCCGCGGATCGGCCGGGTGGACCAGCGGGTCGTGCCGCAGCATGACGAAGACATGGCCGCGGCCGTCCACCGTCACGTCGGTGACGAAGCCCGAGTTCGGCGGCCAGGCGCCGAAGGGGCGCTCGACCCGGTAGCGGATATCGCCAAGCGCGACGACGAGGTCATGGGCCATCAGGGCTCCTCGCGGATCCGATCATCCCCCGGCGAAGGGGTGCGTCTTCACCCAATGTTGCGCGATGTCGAGGCGCCGTGTCACCCACACCCCCTCATGACCTTGCACATAATCGAGAAAACGCGCGAGCCCGGCCGCAGACCACATTCACCGCATGCAGGAAGATGCCGCCGGCCTTCATGGATTCCCTCCGCCCCTTGCTGCCCGCAGCCGATCGGGCCGCAGCCTGCCGATCAGGCGAGCGTGGGCCGCGGGCGGGCTTCTGGCAGGCCCGTACGGCCTGCCTCATCCCGGCTTCGGCGAGCCGGTCAGGCTTTCCCGGAGCACCTGCATCTCGGCCCGCAGCCGGGCCATTTCTTCCAGGATCAGCGATTGCTCGTTCTGCGCCTTCTCGCGCTCGCTGGCCGCGAGTTCCTCGTGCTCGGCCTGCATGGCCGAGACGACCACGCCGATGAACAGGTTGAGCACCGTGAAGGTGGTGCAGGCGATGAACGGAATGAAGAACGCCCAGGCCCAGGGATAGGCCTCCATGACGGGACGGACGATGCCCATCGACCAGCTCTCCAGCGTCATGATCTGGAACAGCGTGTAGGCGGAGGCCCCGATCGTGCCGAACCATTCGGCAAACCGCTCGCCGAACAGCTTGGTCGCCATCACCGAGAAGACATAGAACAGCAGCACCAGCAGCAGCATGATCGATCCCATGCCCGGCAGCGCGCCGAGCAGCCCGCCGACCACCTTGCGCAGCGAGGGCACGCCGCTCACCAGCCTGAGCACGCGCAGCACCCGCAGCGCACGCAGGACGGAGAAGGCGCCGGTCGCCGGAACCAGCGCGATGCCGACCACCACGAGATCGAAGATGCGCCACGGGCTGCGGAAGAACTCCAGCCGATAGACCGCGATCTTGGCGGCCAGTTCGGCAACGAAGATGGCCAGGATGATCGTGTCCACCCCCGCCAGGACGGCACCAAAGCGGGAGGTCGCGACCTCGGTCGTTTCAAGTCCGAGCGTGATGGCATTGATGATGATCAGCACCATGATCCCGGTTTCAAACCGGGGGGATTCGATGAGGGCCTTGAGCGCGGTCATGGGCGGTCTGGAGGTCCGGGTGAGAACGGCACTCTCACTACAGCGCCGGGGGCCGCCGGAACAGGCGATTCTTGCGCCGGGACAGCCGGAGCCCGGCTCACGAACGGGACAACGCAGCCTGTCGTGCCCCGGACGCGGCTGACACGAGGCGCAAGACCTCGCCGGCACGATTGCTCGACGGCTGCCGGGGCAGATCGAAGGACGTGTCCGGGCGCCCCGGCCTCTACCGGAGGCGCGTCGCCCTCAGTCCGATCAGGATGGACATTGGTCCTGCCGTCTTGTGGTTTTTGGTTGACTTGTGCCGGCTGGCGGCGTACCGGCCGCGCTGTCACGCGCCGTCGTGACGCAGCCCTTTCCTCGGACCTCAACCGTCATGCCCAGCGACAGTCACAGTCGACCGCAAGTGCCGTGCCGGCCCTGGACCTGACCGCCTGCTGACGGGTGGTCAGCCTCCCGTCCCGGCGCGGCCAGCCGTCGGCAAGGAGGCGATCCATGTCCACCCCCGCGAGCCGCCAGCGCGCGGCAACCATCGCCGTCACGGCGCCGAGCCTGTGGCCCAACCGCTATGATCTGGCGGTCTTCGTCATCATCGTCGCGATCTTCGTGGTCGCCGCCGCCGGTCTGGCGGGGATGGCGCAGCCGCTGGCCGCACTCGACTCCGCCCCGCTGACGCTCGATCCGGCGCAGCTTCCGGCCTATGCCCTGTTCACGACGCTGCGCATGCTCGCGGCGATCGTCGCCTCGCTGCTGTTCACCTTCGTGGTTGCGACCCTCGCGGCGCGCAGCCGGAAGGCCGAGATGATCATCATCCCGGCGCTGGACATCCTCCAGTCCGTGCCGGTGCTCGGCTTCCTGACCTTCACGGTCGTGTTCTTCATGGGCCTGTTCCCCGGCAGCCAGATCGGCGCCGAATGCGCGGCCGTGTTCGCCATCTTCACCAGCCAGGCCTGGAACATGGCCTTCGCGTTCTACCAGTCGCTCAAGACCACGCCGAGCGACCTGGACGAGGCCGCCCGCCATTTCCGCCTGTCCGGCTGGCAGCGGTTCTGGAAGCTGGACGTGCCGCATGCCGTGCCGGGCCTGGTCTGGAACACCATGATGTCCATGTCGGGCGGATGGTTCTTCGTGGTGGCGTCCGAGGCGATCTCCGTCGGCGACACCCGGATCGCCCTGCCCGGCATCGGCTCCTGGCTGTCGCTGGCGATCGAAAGGCAGGATATCGCTGCGGTCGCCTGGGCGGTCGGCGCCATGGCCCTGGTCATCCTGATCTATGACCAGCTGCTGTTCCGTCCGATCGTCGCCTGGGCCGACAAGTTCCGGATGGAGCAGACGGCCTCGGCCACGGTGCCGCAATCCTGGGTCTACGACGCCCTTCGCCGCACGCGCGCCCTGAAGCGGCTTGCCGTCCCTCTGGAACTGCTCGGGGAGACCATCAGCCGGCTGTCCACCCGTCTGAGGCTGCCGGTGCGTCATCGCCAGGGACTGCCGGCTGCTGCCGCTCCGATCTTCGACAGGCTGTGGCTGGCGCTCGTCGTGGCTGCAGGCCTCTACGCGGCCTGGATCATCGTTGACTATGTGCGCCTGTCGCTCGGACCTGGCGATCTCATCGAGGCCCTCGCCGTCGGCGCCCTGACCCTCCTGCGGGTCGTGGTCCTCATCGCACTTGCCAGCCTCATCTGGGTCCCCATCGGGGTGTGGATCGGGCTGCGGCCGGCCATCGCCGACAAGGTCCAGCCGCTGGCGCAGTTCCTGGCCGCCTTCCCCGCCAACGTCCTGTTTCCGGTCTTCGTCGTGGCCATCGCCACCCATGGGCTCGACCCGAACATCTGGCTGTCGCCGCTGATGATCCTCGGAACCCAGTGGTACATCCTGTTCAACGTCATTGCCGGCGCCAGCGCCTTTCCGAACGACCTCAAGGAGGCGGCCGCCCTCGGGCAGGTGCGCGGCTGGCTCTGGTGGCGCAAGGTCATCCTGCCCGGCATCTTCCCCCATTACGTGACCGGGGCACTGACCGCCTCCGGTGGCTCCTGGAACGCGTCCATCGTCGCGGAGGTGGCGAGCTGGGGACAGACCAAGCTCGAGGCCACGGGCCTTGGGGCCTATATCGCGAAGGCGACCGATGCCGGCGATTTCCCGCGCGTCGTGCTCGGCATCGCCGTGATGAGCCTGTTCGTCATCCTGTTCAACCGGCTGTTCTGGCGCAGGCTCTACATCTACGCCGAGCGCCACCTGCGCCTGTCCTGATGAGAGGAGCCGCACCCATGACGCTGACCATCGACCAGATCATGGCCCAGACCGGGAACCGACCGGCCGGCGAAACGACCGTATCCGTCGAGCATGTCCGCCACCTCTACCAGAAGGCCGGGGCCCCGAACCTGCTCGTCCTGGACGACATTTCCTTCCAGCTGCACGAAGGCGAGATCGTCGCCCTGCTCGGCCGCTCCGGCTCAGGCAAGTCGACCCTCCTGCGGATCATTGCGGGCCTCCTCCAGCCGACCGGGGGATCCGTTGCCATCGATGGCCGGCCGGTGGTCGGGCCGGCCGAGTCCGTGTCGATGGTGTTCCAGAGCTTCGCGCTGTTCCCCTGGCTCACCGTGCTGGAGAATGTCGAGCTCGGCCTCGAGGCGCAGGGCGTTCCCCGTGCCGAGCGGCGCAAGCAGGCGCTGTGGGCCATCGACCTGATCGGCCTCGACGGCTTCGAGAGCGCCTATCCCCGCGAGCTGTCGGGCGGCATGCGCCAGCGCGTCGGCCTCGCGCGCGCGCTGGTCACGCGGCCGGGCATCTTGCTGATGGACGAGCCCTTCTCGGCGCTCGACGTGCTGACCGCCGAAACCATCCGCACGGATCTCCTGGACCTGTGGTCCGAGGGACGGATGCCGATCCGCTCCATGCTGATGGTCACGCACAACATCGAGGAGGCGGTGCTCATGTGCGACCGCATTCTGGTCTTCTCGTCCAATCCCGGCCGGATTGTTGCCGAGATCGCCGTCGACCTGCCCCGGCCGCGCGACCGTCAGGATCCGGCGTTCCGGACCCTGGTGGATTCCATCTATGCCCGCATGACCGGGTCTGCCGAGAAGGGCCGGACCGGCCCATCCGACGGGGCCGTGCATGGAACGGGTACGGCGATGATGCTTTCACGGGTCTCGACCAACACGCTGGCCGGCCTGATGGAAACCATCGCCGGACCGCCGTTCGGCGGCAAGGCCGACCTGCCGCTTCTGGGCGAGCGCACGCATCTGGAGGCCCACGACCTCATCAAGGCGGTGGAGACCCTGCAATTGCTGCATTTTGCCGAAGTGGCCGAGGGCGACGTGACCCTGACGCCGGACGGGCTCAGCTTCGCGGAACTCGGCGTCGACGAGCGCAAGGCCCTGTTCGCGCGCAACCTGCTGCTGCACCTGCCGCTGGTCGCGCGCATCCGCAAGGTGCTGGACGAGCGGCCGAACCACCGTGCCCCGCGCCTGCGTTTCCAGGACGAGCTTGAAGACCACATGTCGGAGGAAGCGGCCATCGAGACCCTCAACACGGTCACGAACTGGGCGCGCTACGCCGAGGTCTTTGCCTATGACGAGGCCTCGGGCCTGCTCAGCCTGGACAATCCGGGCTGAGGGGAGCCTGCGGAAGATCTCGCCGGCCCCGAAGATCGGATGAAGCGGCACGACCAGGCGCGAGGCGGATGGCGGAGGGAATGAGTCATCGAAAATCTCGGCTCAGGGTTTCGCCGTCGCGCGTTGGCCGAGGGCCACGAGCACCCTCGTCATGGCGCGATCATCAATCGTTTTCTCTCGCCTATGCAGGTCCGGGGACGACCAGTCCGGGCGCGCAGTTCGTCGTCTCGGCGACCGCCATCGCCTGACTAGCGGCAATGCGCGGATGTGCGCAACCAACTGACTTGCCTCGCATTTCCTTTCACGCCTTCGTTCAGACGCAACCATACCGAGTTGCTCAAACGGAGGATATCATGAAGCGTAACTGCCTGACGCAGAAGGAACTCGCCGACCGCTGGACCATCTCGCACCGCACCCTCGAACGGTGGCGGTGGGCTGGCGAGGGGCCGGCCTACATGAAACTCGGAGGGCGCGTGGTTTATCGTGTCTGCGATATCGAGGCCTTCGAGCTCGAGGCCATCAAGGCAACCGCGGAGCAGCAGGTCCAGCTCGCGTGACGAGACAGTCGCCCCTCCCGACCACAGGACGCGCGGCAAATCTCTGATTTGCGACGCATTTCGATTGCGCCACATCACCCCCTCGGCTAGCCTCACCTCAGGCCCAGTAAATGGGTGCGCATAGTAAACATGCGCATGGCCGAGGCGGGAGCGCGAAATGGAGCGGGACAGGTCGGAACTGCGCTGGGGCGTCGAGCAGCGCCTCGAGTTCATAGAGTTCCGCCTGTTCTGGGAGGGACATGTGAACCGCAGCGATCTGATGGACCAGTTCGGGGTCTCGGTGAACCAGGCGTCCACCGACCTTAACCGCTACATCGGAATGGCGCCGGACAACATGGTCTATGACAAGAGCGCGCGGACCTATGTCCGCGGCTCCGGCTTCCGGCCGCGGTTCCATGAGCCCGACGCCAGTCGCTACCTCGCCCAGCTGCGGTCGGTCGCCGACGGGATCCTCGACCGCGACGACTCCTGGATCGCCAATCTCCCGCCCTATGCGGCCGTTCCGACGCCCGTGCGCGGCGTCGATCCGGTGACGTTGCGCTCAGTCGTCACCGCCATCCGCCGGTCCGAGGCGATCGAGGTCAAGTACCAATCCCTGTCCAGCCCGGAGCCCCGCTGGCGGTGGATCGCGCCGCACGCCATCGCGTTCGACGGGTTCCGCTGGCACACGCGGGCGTTCTGCTTGATGGACGACTGCTTCAAGGACTTTCTGCTGTCCCGAATGATCGAGATCCGTGGGTCGCGCGAGAGCGAAGCGTCGCCTGCCGATGACCGGGAGTGGCATTCTGAGGTCACGCTGGAGGTCGGCCCCCACCCGGACCTCTCGGAGACGCAAGCGAAGGTCATCGCTCTCGACTACGGCATGCGAGGCGGCAAGGCGAAGATCAAGGTGAGGCGCGCGCTCCTCT
>JBKBOA010000025.1:0-41756 GCA_046295035.1 Phreatobacter sp. | reverse complement strand
GCAGGCGCTTCGGCGCGGGCCGGAATGCCCGGGGCGGCCTCCGCCACAGCCGGCGCCGCCGCCGGTGCCGCCACCGGAGCCGGGGCCTGAGCCGGCGCTGGGGTTGCGGCCGGACTCGGGGCCGGCGCTGAGGCCGGGGCCGACCGCTGGGCGCCACCAAACAGACCGGCAAAGAGGCCCATGGAATTGCTGCGCTGACGGATCACGCCACCCCGATCGCCGTCGTCATCGAAGGTCATCTGCTCGTCGACGCGCGAATCGTAGGTGCGCGAGGCGGTGCCGCCACGCGCGCGCACCATGGCGAGGGCCGAGTCAAAGCCGGGCATCGGCCGGCCATCGGCCGGGATGTGCACCGTCCGGCCATCCGGGAACAGACGCGCCAGATATTCGCGCGAGACCTTCGGCCAGTGGCGGACCGAACCGGTATCCATGTGCACGAACTGGTTGGCCGAGCCCGGATAGAAGCCCACGCCGCCGCGCTGCAGCATCATGCCGGCTTCCCGGACCCGCACCATCGAGGCGCCGGGGATGTAGAAATCCATCGCCTGCCCGGTGATGTGCCGCGACTGCTGGGCCACGGCGCGCGAACGCCGGCGCAGCATGGCATTGGTGCCGGGCGAGCGATAGGCCGAGACGACATGGATCTGCGACTGGGCGCCGACTGACCGGTAGACCTCCCAGACGATGTCGAACAGGTGCGGATCCATCCGCGTCGGCTCGTCGCGACGCCAGTCGCGCAGGAACCAGTTGAGCTTGTTCAGCGCGTCGCGGTCATAGCGGCCATTGCGCTTGAAGGTGACGAGAATCTGCTCGCCCGTATGCTTGTGCAGCATCGACAGCGTCCGGGTGTCGCCATTGGCGATGACGGTCTGCGTGTGGCTGCTGATCGCGACCAGGAAACCGAAGCTGAGGGCCGTGGTGGCTCCGACGCGCAGGGCGCGTCTGCCGCACAGTCCTGATGCTGATCGCTGGGCTGATGTCACTATGCTACCGGGCTCGGAACGGACGAAGGATGGCGCTTCGCCGGGCTTTGCCGGCACATGGTGAAAACAAGGTAGTCGGGACCGGTTAAGGAACCCTCACTGCCGTCAACCGATCGGAAAGCACGCCTCGGCTCACGGACCCGTGAGCGGTAAGAGCCGAGTGTGGCGAAATCATGCCATTCCATGATGCCTGGTATCGCGGGCCGTGATGGAACTCAGCCGCGACCACCGTTGAGGGCCGCGCGCACGCGGGCATTGTGACCATAGATGTCCGGCAGCTCAACCAGGGCGCCGGTCGAATCCACTGTCATCGTGAAATAGACGAGATGGATCGGAATGCTCTGGCGGAACCGGACGGTCCGCTCGGACGGGCCATAGAGGCTGCGGATCCGCGCAACGGTCCAGGTCTCGCCGGGCTGGGCGATGTTGAGCAGCAGCTCGGCCAGCTCCTCCGGGTTCTGCACGCGCACGCAGCCATTGGAGAGCGCGCGGTTGGCCTGGCTGAAATAGCGGCGGGACGGCGTGTCGTGCAGATAGACGGCATGCCGGTTGGGGAACATGAACTTCATCCGACCGAGCGCGTTGCGCTCGCCAGGCGGCTGGCGGAAGGCGAAGCGGCTGACATTGGCCGCGCTCCAGTCGATGCTGGAGGGATCGACCTGCCGCCCCCCCTGCGTCACCTCGATGCCCTGCCGGGCGAAATAGGTGTTGTTGCGGCTTGCGGGACCGAGCATCGAGCGGCGGACGATCGACAGCGGCACGTACCAGGACGGATTGAACACGATGTGGTTCATCGCGTCCGAGAAGACAGGTGTCTGGGTCTCCGCGCGCCCGACGACGGTGCGCGCCCGATGAACGAGCTGGCCGTCGCGGATCACGTTGACATGGTAGTCGGGGGCATTGACCCAGATATGGGTCGGCCCGAGGTCGCGCGGCAGCCAGCGCCAGCGCTCGAGATTGGCGATGAGGTCGCGCTCGCGCAGTGCCTGGGCGCGCGTGACCTCGGTGGTGGTCATCTCGCGGCGCTCGCCGCGCATCTCGATCAGCTTGGCGCGCAGCTTGCGGAAGCCGGGATGCGGCGGATTGAAGCTGTCGAGGGCCAACTCGATGCTGTCCGCGCGGGCGAGCGTGGCAAGGGCTTCGGCCGCCTCGATCCGCGGCGGCGTCACGTCGAAATAGCCGGACAGGCGACGCGGCTGGGTGCGCCCGCCGGACGCCTGCGCCGCATAGAGCGCAGCGACCCGGGCGAGCGCGAGTTCCAGCCGGGCAACGCTCTCGGCATTGCGCGGCCCCCTCGGCAGTTCGATGCGGAAGGCAGCCGGGTCGAGGCCGTCATCGCCGGCCTGGGCGAGACGATTGAGCAGGGCCTGGCCACGCTCCGACACGATGCCGTCGCGGACGAACAGCGGCTGGTAGCCTCGCCCCTGATAGAAGGGATTGAATTGCTGCTGCAGCGACCGGTCGCCGCCCGGACGGGCGAGCAGGATGCGCAGTTGCTGGGCGACCCGCTCCACGGAAATGGTCGGATCCGGCTGGCCCTCCTCGACAAGGCTCGGCGGATCGTCGGGCAGGACGGCGAAATCGGCCTCGGTCGGCTCCGGCAGGACCGGCGCGGCAACGGCCGGTGCCTCGTCGTCGGGATTGTCCGCCTCGGCGAGGAGCGGCGAAGCCGGGAAGGCATCGAGCCCGAAATCGCGCGGCGCCAGGGCATCCAGACGGTCGAGCGGCGGAACCGGAATGGCGGCCTCGACCTCCCAGGGGGCGAGACGCAGATCGTCCGATGCCCTCAGCGGGAGCGCGCCCAGCCCCAAGCCAACCAGGGTGCTGGCGAGAAGCGCCGGTCCGAGCCGCATCGACTGTCCCCTCCCGAATCTCAATCCACCGCATCCCGGCCCTTGGGAGGCCGAGTTTCGACCATGCGATCCCTGGCGAATCAAGCCGCGCCCGCCGCACCGACTTCAATTCGCGGAGAGCGAGGATTTGCGGTCACACCGCTTCCTCCTCCCGGTCCTCGATCCCCAATTCCTTGAGCTTGCGATACAAGGTCGAGCGGCCGATACCGAGTCGGCGCGCGACCTGCGACATCTGGCCACGATAGTGCTCGATGGCGAACCGGATGGCCTCGGTCTCCAGGGCCTCCATGGTCCGCACGTGGCCGGCCTCGTCCAGCAGCCCCAGCGAGGCGCCCGGCACGATCATGGCCGGCTGCGGCGCGGCGCTCGGTTGCAGGGTCGGCGCGACCACGGCGGGCGGCGGGGCCAGTGGCACCACCACCTCATAGCCTTCGACCTGGGCGGCAATCTGCGGGAAATCGGCGATGGTCAGTTCGTCGCCGTCGCACAGCACGACCGCCCGGAACACCGCGTTTTCCAGCTGTCGCACATTGCCCGGCCAGGGATAGGCGCCGAGGAGACTGAAGACGGCCGGCTGCACCGCGCGGATGCGCTTGCCCTCCTCCACCGAGATGCGCGCCAGGAAATGCCGGACGAGATCGGGAATGTCCTCCGCGCGCTCGCGCAGGGGCGGCAGGGTGATCGGAAAGACGCACAGGCGGTAGTAGAGATCCTCGCGGAAGCGCCCCTCCTTCACGGCGCGGATCAGGTCGCGGTTGGTCGCCGAGATCAGGCGGATGTCGACCTTGACCGGGCGCTTGGCGCCGACCGGATCCACCTCGCCCTCCTGGATGGCGCGCAGCAGCTTGACCTGGGTCTCCAGGGGCAGCTCGCCCACCTCGTCCAGGAACAGCGTGCCGCCATGGGCCTCGACGAACTTGCCGGTATGCTTCTCGGTGGCACCGGTGAAGGCGCCCTTCTCGTGCCCGAACAGGATGCTTTCCACCAAGTTCTGGGGGATGGCGCCGCAATTGACCGCCACGAAGGGCTTCGAGCGCCGCTCGCCCGAGCCCGCGATGGCGCGCGCCAGCAGCTCCTTGCCGACGCCGCTCTCGCCCTCGATCATGACCGGGATCATCGAGGCGGCCGCCTTCTCGGCGATCTTCAGCACCGGCTGCATGCGCGGCGAGCGGGTCACGATGTCCTTGAAGGTCATCGTGCCCTCGACCTTGCGCTTCAGACGCTGCACCTCGGCGGCCAGCGCCTCGGTCTTCAGGGCATTGCGGATGGACACGGACAGGCGCTCGGCGCCCACCGGCTTGACCACGAAGTCGGTCGCCCCCGCTCGCATGGCATTGACCACCGTATCGATGCCGCCCTGGCTGGTCTGGACGATCACCGGCTTGGCAATGCCCTCCTCGCGCATGGCGGCCAGCACGCCCATGCCGTCGCGCTCGGGCATGACGAGATCGAGCAGCACCAGGTCGATCGCATCGCCCTCATCGCGCAGGATCTGCAACGCCTGCTCGCCATTCTCGCAGATGCGCGCCTCGTGGCCGAGCTTGCGCACCATGGCTTCCACCAGGCGGCGCTGGACCGGATCATCGTCGCAGATGAGGACTGTCGTCATGTGATGCACTTTCCCGTCGAAACCCCGTGTTTCGATTCGGGAAAAGGTGGTCGTCCGCCGTTAAGGGCGGGTTAATCGCCGGTAAGTGGCTTGTGCCACCCTGTCATGCCACGGCCATGCGCTCCGCAAAGGGCGCGAGCGCCCCGGCGAACTGGCGCGCCGCCGCCTCCCAGGTGCGCTTCGACGCAATCCTGCGGCACTGCGCGCGGTCGAGGCCGAGCGCGCCGCGAATGGCCAAGGCCAGATCGGCATGCATCACCCCCGCGCCCGGCTCGTCGAGAACATCGAGCGGACCGGGCACCGGGAAGGCCGCCACGGGCACGCCGCTGGCCAGGGCCTCCTGCATGACATTGCCATAGGTGTCGGTGCGGCTCGTGAAGACGAAGACGTCGGCGGCCGCATAGAGGCGGGCGAGCGCCTCCCCCGTGCGGGCGCCGAGGAAGACCGCACCGGGAAAGCGCTGCTCGAGTTCAGCCCGTTGGGGGCCGTCGCCGACGATCAGCTTGGTGCCCGGCAGATTGAGCGACAGAAAGGCCTCGAGGTTCTTCTCGACCGCGAGGCGGCCGACCGAAAGCATGATCGGCCGGGGCAGGTCGAGCACAGCCTCGGGCCTCGGCCGGAACAGGGTCGTATCAACACCGCGCGACCACAGGACCAGATGCCCGAACCCCTGGGCCGCCAATTCGGCCCTGACCGAGGCGGTCGGCACCAGCGTCCGCCTGGCGGGCGCATGGAAGCGGCGCAGGATGCGGTAGGTCCAGGCCTGCGGCACCGGAATGCGCGCGCGCACATAGTCGGGGTAGCGCGTGTGGAAGCTCGTCGTGAACGGCAGGCCGCGGGTCAGGCACCAGCGCCGGGCTGCAAGCCCGACCGGCCCTTCCGTGGCGATGTGGACCGCCGCGGGGGCCAGCGCCGCGAGCCGGTCGGCGATGGCCCTGCCGGCGCCGATGGCCAGACGGATGTCGGGATAGGTCGGCAGGGGCACGGTGGCGAGCCCCGCCGCCGTGACGAAATGCGGATCGATACCGAGTGCCGGCAATCGTCGGGCCGTTTCCGTCAGCGACCGGACGACACCGTTGATCTGGGGCTCCCAGGCATCCGTGGCGATCGCCAGACGCAAGGTCGCGAACCCTCAGGCCCCGAGCCGGGACCGGCTCGGCATGGGCAGCGGCAGGGCGATCTCGGCCAGCGCCTCCTCCTCCGCCACCAGGCTGGGCGAGGCATGCACGGCTGTCCAGCGGATGATCTCGAAGCGGCCGTCATAGCCCTCCACGAGCGCGCAGCAGCTCTCCACCCAGTCCCCGCAGTTCATGTAGCGGATACCGTGCTGGTCGTGGATCGTGGCATGATGGATATGGCCGCAGATGACGCCATCCACCTTCTGCCGCTTGGCTTCGGTCGCCAGCGCCTCCTCGAAGGCGCCGATGAAGTTGACCGCCTTCTTCACCTTCAGCTTGGCCCAGGCCGACAGCGACCAGTAGGTGAGGCCGAGCTTGCGGCGCACCAGATTGACCCAGCGGTTGCAATAGAGGGCGGCGTCATAGGCCCAGTCGCCGAGATGGGCGAGCCAGCGGGCATGCATCACCACCACGTCGAAGGTGTCGCCGTGGATGACGAGGTAGCGCTGGCCGTCCGCCGCTTCGTGAATGGCCTGGTCCATTACCTCGATGCCGCCGAAATGCGTGCCGAAATAGTCACGCATGAACTCGTCGTGATTGCCCGGCAGATAGATGATCTGGCTGCCCTTGCGGACGGTGCGCAGCAGCTTCTGCACCACGTCGTTGTGTGCCTGGGGCCAGAACCAGCCCCGCCTGAGCTGCCAACCGTCAACGATGTCGCCGACCAGATAGATGACGTCCGCATCGTTGTGCCGGAGGAAATCGATGAGGAGCTGAGCCTGGCAGCCGCGCGCACCCAGATGCACGTCGGAAATGAACATGGCCCTGTGCCGCTTCTGCGCCATCAACCCGGCTCCGGAGGACTGAGCGATTTTGCGAAGCAACATCAGATTCCCGTAGCGCTTTTGTGACACCGCCAGCCGTCCGGGCCGCCTCCTGCGAGTGTCGTGGGACTGTCGCATGCCGTTGATAGCGCTGGAACGATGAGGGTGGCCGCAGCGGCGAATCGCCGCGGTCCGCCCCGCCACTTCGTTCCTCTGGCACTGGGAGCCCTGCGATGGCCGGCGATCTCGACCGCGATACGATGGAACGGGCCTATGCCCGCTGGGCGCCGATCTACGACGCCGTCTGCGGCCCGGTCTTCGAGAAGGGCCGCCGGGCCGCAACCGCCGCAGCCAGGCAGGTCGGCGGCCGGATCCTGGAGGTCGGCGTCGGCACCGGCCTGTCCTTCGCCGATTACGACGCCTCGACCGAGATCTACGGCATCGACCTGTCGGAGCCGATGATCGCCAGGGCGCGCGAGCGCATGGCGAGCGGCGCCTTCCCCCACCTGCGCGAGGTGCGGGTCATGGACGCCCACGATCTCGCCTATCCGGACGGCTTCTTCGACTGCGTGGTCGCCCAGTTCGTCATCACCCTGGTGGAGCGCCCCGAGCGGGTGCTTGACGAGATGGCGCGCGTGGTCCGGCCGGGCGGCGAGATCATTCTCGTCAACCACCTCTATTCGGAGCGGGGCCTGGCCGCGGCCATCGAGCGCTGGTTCTCGCGCCATGCCCACACCTTCGGGCTCCGGCCCGAGTTCCCCTTCCAGCGCCTGCACGACTGGGCACTGGCGAGCGGCCGTGCCCAGGTCATCGAACGCCGTCGGGTCGCCCCCATGGGGGTCTATACACTGGTGCGCTTCCGCCGCCTTGCCGAGGGCGAGCGCGCCATCGCCCCCGCCGCCAGCATCAGCGCCTGATCGGTTCCCATCCCGGCGGCAGCCGTTGCCGGAATGCAACGGCGCCCGCGCACGGCCGTTCCGGTCGATCCGCCACGTTGAATGGCCGGGCCTCTTTGCCCATACCGGATCCGGTCACAGCGTCGAGGCGGAGACGAGGCCATGCGTCGGAAGGTCAGGGATACGGCATCCAGCACGGCAAGCGCGGCGAGCCCGTTTGGCGATCTGCCGGAATGGAACCTCGGCCATCTCTATCCGGCCATGACGGCGCCGGAGGTGCGCGCCGATCTGGACTGGGCCGAGAGCGAGGCCGTCGCCTTCGAGACCGCCTACAAGGGAACGCTCGGCGACCTCGTCATCCGGCCGGACGCCGGAAGCGCATTGGCCGCGGCCGTGCGCCGCTACGAGGCATTGGAGGACCGGCTTGGCCGCCTGGCCTCCTTTGCCGGGCTGGTCTATGCCGGCGACACCACCGATCCCGTGCGCGCCAAGTTCTATGGCGACGTGCAGGAGAAGATCACCGCCATCTCCTCGCATCTGCTGTTCTTCACGCTCGAGCTCAATCGCCTCGACGACGGCCTGATGGATCAGGCCCTGACCGATCCGGGCCTGGCGCGCTGGCGGCCGTGGATCGAGGATCTGCGCAAGGACAAGCCGTTCCAGCTGGAGGACCGGATCGAGCAGCTCTTCCACGAGAAGGCCATGACCGGCCGCGCCGCCTGGAACCGGCTGTTCGACGAGACCATCGCGGCCCTGCGCTTCACGGTCGGCGATCAGAAGCTGCCGCTGGAGCCGACCCTCAACCTCTTGCAGGATCCGGCCGAGGCGCGCCGCAGGGAGGCCGCCGAGGCGCTCGCCGCCACCTTCCGCGACAACCTGCGCACCTTCACGCTGATCACCAACACGCTCGCCAAGGACAAGGAGATCTCCGACCGCTGGCGCGGTTTCGCGGATGTGGCCGATGCCCGGCACCTGTCGAACCGGGTCGAGCGCGAGGTGGTGGATGCGCTGGTCGGCGCCGTGACGGCCGCCTATCCGCGCCTGTCCCACCGCTACTACCGGCTGAAGGCCAGATGGTTCGGCCGCGAGACGCTCTCGCATTGGGATCGCAACGCGCCGCTGCCGAAGGTCGACACCACGCCGATTCCCTGGGAGCGCGCCCGCGACACCGTGCTGTCGGCCTATGCCGGCTTCGACCGCTCCATGGCCGACGTCGCCCGCCGCTTCTTCGACGAGGGCTGGATCGACGCTCCCGTCAGGCCCGGCAAGGCGCCGGGCGCCTTCTCGCACCCGACCGTGCCCTCGGCTCATCCCTATGTGCTGGTCAACTACCAGGGCAAGCCGCGCGACGTCATGACCCTTGCCCACGAGCTCGGCCATGGCGTGCATCAGGTGCTGGCCGCCCCCAACGGTGCGCTGATGGCGCCGACACCCCTGACCCTTGCCGAAACCGCTTCGGTCTTCGGCGAGATGCTGACCTTCCGGGCGCTGCTGGAGGCAGCAACCGATCCCGTCCAGCGCAAGGCGCTGCTGGCCTCCAAGGTCGAGGACATGATCAACACGGTGGTGCGCCAGATCGCCTTCTATTCCTTCGAGCGCAAGGTCCACCTCGCCCGCCGCGAGGGCGAACTGACCGCCGACGACATCTGCGCCGCCTGGATGTCGGTGCAGTCGGAGAGCCTGGGGCCCGCCATCGAGCTGAAGCCGGGCTACGAGACCTTCTGGGCCTATATCCCCCACTTCATCCACTCGCCCTTCTACGTCTATGCCTATGCCTTCGGCGACTGCCTGGTGAACTCGCTCTATGCCGTCTACGAGACGGCGTCGGATGGCTTCGCCGAGCGCTATCTGGCCATGCTCGCGGCCGGCGGCACCAAGCACCATGCCGAACTGCTGGCGCCCTTCGGCCTCGATGCCCGTGATCCGGCCTTCTGGCAGGGCGGCATCGGCGTCATCGCCCGGCTGATCGACGAGCTGGAGGCGATGGAGGCGTGATGTCGCACCAGATCGCCGTCGTCACCCGCTTCTACAAGGAGATGTGGGACCGGGCCGACAAGAGCCTGATCCCCTCCATCTTCCACCCGGATTTCACCTTCCGCGGCTCGCTCGGACCGGTCCTCGTCGGCCACGAGCAGTTTGCGGGCTATGTCGATTTCGTCACCGGCGCACTCGGCGACTACACCAGCGATATCCTTGAACTGATCGAGCAGGGCAACCGGGTCGCCGGCCGCCTGCGCTTCCACGGCTATCACCGCAGGGAGCTGTTCGGCTTCGCGCCGACCGGCCGGCACGTCGCCTGGGCCGGTGCGCCCTTCTTCACCTTCGAGGGCGACCGCGTGCGCGACCTGTGGGTGCTCGGCGATGTCCACGGGCTGATCGAGCAGCTGAAGGCCCATGCTGGCTGACCCGGACGACGGCGGCTTCGCGCTGATCTACAGCAACACGCGGTTTCGGCGGCTGCGTTTCCTCCAGTTTGTGTTGTGGACTCCGGTCGCGTTCTTCCTCTGGCTCGCCTGGGCGACACGGATCGATGATCCAACCAACAATCACGTCGCCTCGCTGGTTCTCGCGCCGCTCTGCGCGCTCTTCGCGGTGGCGCTCGAGATCTACCTGCGCCATTACGTGACTCGCGCCTGGCGCTCGGCGGATGCGATCCGCATCGAGACGCTTTCCACCATCGGGCGGCGGGTGCAGATCCACCCCCTCGCCAGTGTCACCTTCGCGGGCGAGAGGCGCAGCAACCCGCGCGCGACCATGGCGGCGACCGGCTTCTGGCTGGACAATTCCTATTCCGCGATCCGCGTCCACGGCCGGCGCTGGCCGTTCATCCTCGACACCACGCGGGACTGATACGGGCTGGGGAGGGAGGGGGCCCCATCGTGTTATACGGATCGTATAACAGAACGGGTTCCGCCATGAACGAACAGCCGCGGAAGACGGAATCGGAAGGGTTCGTCCTGCAGGTTCGCAAGATCGGCAACTCGATCGGTGTCATCCTGCCGAAGGATCTTCTCGCGCGCATCAATCTGCGGGAGGGCGACAAGCTTCATGTGATTGAGCAGACAGAGCGGACGATCAAGCTGTCGCGCTACGATCCCGACCATGCGGAGACGATGAAGATCGCTCGCGATGTGATGCGCGAGTACAAGGACACGTTCCGGGCGCTTGCCAAATGAAAGAGCCGCGCTGGCTCACCGTCGAGTCCGGCATCGATATGCACGCCGAGCAGCTTGCGCTGTTCGGCGGGCCGGATGGCGTTCGCGAACAGGGATTGTTGGAATCGGCACTCGACCGGCCGCGCAACAAGTTCTCCTATGGAGAGGAGGATGTCGCGGTCCTTGCCGCGGCCTACGCCTTTGGACTGGCCCGCAACCATCCCTTCATCGACGGCAACAAGCCTGCCGCCTTTCACGCCATGATGGTGTTTCTCAGGCTCAACGGCCTACCATTCAGGCCGTCGCCGCCTGCCGCCACTGCCATCATCCTCGCGCTCGCCGCCGGCGAGGTCGGCGAGGAGGGTTTCGCCCGCTGGATCCGGGATCACTGGCCTGACGCCTGACCGCCCTCGCACCCGGCCGGCGGGCGCACTATCTCTCGCCTGACCACTTTGCCGGAGATCCCATGAGCCAGCGCGACGAGGAAGCCAACCGCCTGACCGGCCGCCTGTCGCGCTATGCGCGGGTCGGCGCCAATGTCTCGGGGGCGGCCGCCTCCCTCGCCGCGGCGCGTCTGTTCGGCTTCGGCCTCGACCGCGAGAAGAATGCCGCCGACCTCGCCCGCGCGCTCGGGGGCCTGAAGGGGCCGATCATGAAGGTCGCCCAGCTGCTGGCGACCATTCCCGAGGTGCTGCCGCCCGAATATGCCAACGAGCTGCAGAAACTCCAGTCGGAAGCCCCGCCCATGGGGCCCGCCTTCGTCAAGCGGCGCATGATGGCCGAGCTCGGACCGGACTGGGAAAAGCGCTTCGCCTCCTTCGACAAGGTTCCGGCCGCCGCCGCCTCGCTCGGCCAGGTCCACCGCGCCATTGCCCATGACGGGACGCGCCTTGCCTGCAAGCTGCAATATCCGGACATGCAGTCGGCGGTGGAGGCCGACATCGCCCAGCTGGAGATCCTGTTCGCCCTGCACCGGCGCATGGATCCGGTGATCGACACGCGCGAGATCATCAAGGAAATCTCCGCGCGCGTGCGCGAGGAGCTCGACTACCGCCGCGAGGCCAAGCACGCCGCCCTCTATGCCGGTGTGCTCGACGACGAGCCGCTGGTGCGCGTGCCGGAGGTCCATGCCGAGCTCTCGACCGGCCGGCTTCTCACCCTGTCCTGGCTGGACGGCACGAAGATGCTCAGCCATGTCGAGGCGCCGCTCGCCATCCGCAACCGCCTTGCCACCGCGATGTTCCGCGCCTGGTGGCACCCCTTCACGGCGATCGGGGTCATCCACGGCGATCCCCATCTCGGCAACTACACGGTGTTCGACGAGGCGGGCGAGCCGGGCGGCATCAACCTGCTCGACTATGGCTGCGTGCGCATCTTCCCGCCGCGCTTCATCGGCGCGGTCATCGACCTCTACAAGGGCCTTGAAGCCCATGACGAGGCGCGCATCGTCCACGCCTACGAGACCTGGGGCTTCCGCAACCTGAAGCGCGATCTCATCGAGGTCTTGAACCTGTGGGCGCGGTTCATCTACGGCCCCCTGCTCGACGACCGGGTGCGCACCATTGCCGACGGCGTGGCGCCCGGCGCCTATGGCCGCCGAGAGGCCTTCCAGGTGCACCAGGCGCTGAAGGAGAAGGGCCCCGTCACCATCCCGCAGGAGTTCGTCCTGATGGACCGGGCCGCCATAGGCCTCGGCGGCGTCTTCCTGCATCTGAAGGCCGAGCTCAACTTCTACCGGCTCTACAACGAGGAGATCGAGCGCTTCAGCCTCGCCGAGGTCGCCGCCCGGCAGGAGGCGGCCCTCGGCTCGGTCGGGCTGAAGGCGGCCTGAGCCCCCGGCCATGGCGGTCTATGTCGACGAGCCCATCTGGCACTGGCAGGGGCTGAGGTGGTGCCACCTCCTCGCCGACACGGAAGAGGAGCTGCACCGCTTCGCCGCCCGGCTGGGCGTCCACCGTCTCGTCTATCAGGGCCCGCCGAAGACGACCGCCCCCCACTACGACCTGACCGGCTTCGAGCGTCGCCGGGCCATCGCGCTGGGGGCAACCGTCGCCTCCCGCCAGGAGATCGTGGCCGTGTTCCGCCGGGTGCGCGTGGCCCGGCCTGCGGACAGCTCCGGCCGGTCGTCGCCATCGGCCGCGCCTTGACAGGCGGCGCGCTTGCCCCGAAACCGGGCGCGCGCCCCTGGAGACCGCCTTGGCCAGCCCGGACACCAAACCCCCGCTCACCATCCTGCTCTGCTCGCCGCGCGGCTTCTGTGCCGGCGTCGTCCGTGCCATCGACGCGGTCGAGCAGGCGCTGAAGCTCTATGGTCCGCCCGTCTATGTCCGCCACGAGATCGTCCACAACCGTTTCGTGGTCGATGGCCTGCGCGCCAAGGGCGCCATCTTCGTGGAGGAGCTGTCGGAGATTCCGGACACCGACGCCCCGGTGATCTTCTCCGCCCATGGCGTGCCGAAATCCGTGCCGGCCGAAGCCGAGCGCCGCAATTTCCTCGCCATCGACGCGACCTGCCCGCTGGTCACCAAGGTGCACCGGGAGGCGGAGATCCATCACCGGCGCGGCCGCGAGGTGGTGCTCGTCGGCCATGCCCGCCACCCGGAGGTGGTCGGCACCATGGGGCAGCTGCCGCCAGGCGCGGTGACGCTGGTGGAGACGCTGGAGGATGCCCGTGCCTTCACCCCGCGCGACGCCCATGCCCTGGCCTTCGTCACCCAGACCACCCTGTCGGTCGACGATACCCGCGAGATCGTGGACTGCCTGCGCGAGCGGTTTCCGGCCATCGTCGGCCCGCATCGCGAGGACATCTGCTATGCGACCACCAACCGCCAGGAGGCGGTGAAGCGCGTCGCCCCGCGCGTCGAGGCGATGATCGTCGTCGGCGCGCCCAACTCGTCGAACTCCCAGCGCCTGCGCGAGGTCGCCGAGCGCGAGGGCTGCCGCATCGCCGATCTCGTCCAGCGCGCCGCCGACATCGACTGGTCGCGGTTCGGCGCGATCACCTCGCTCGGCATCACCGCCGGCGCCTCGGCCCCGGAAGTGCTGGTCGAGGAGATCATCGCCGCCTTCGCCGAGCGCTATGCGGTCAGCGTCGAGACCGTCTCGACTGCCGACGAGAGCGTGTTCTTCCCCCTGCCCCGCCAGCTGCGTCCCGACGCGGCGGCCTGAGATCGTCGATCATGGCCGTCTATACCGACGTCACGGCCGAGGACCTCTCGGCTCACCTTGCCCGCTACGACATCGGCGAACTGCTCTCTTTCAAGGGCATTGCCGAAGGCGTGGAGAACTCCAACTTCCTCCTGCACACGACGGCCGGCTATTTCATCCTGACGCTCTACGAGAAGCGCGTCGATCCGGCCGACCTGCCCTTCTTCATCGGCCTGATGGAGCATCTGAGCGCGCGCGGGCTGACCTGCCCGCAGCCGGTCAAGATGCGGTCCGGCGAGGCGCTCGGCGAGCTGGCCGGGCGCCCGGCGGCCATCGTCACTTTCCTGGAAGGCATGTGGATCCGCCGCCCGCAGGTGCATCATTGCGCCGCCGTCGGACGGGCGCTGGCGGAGCTGCACCTGGCCGGCGAGGGCTTTGCGCTGAAGCGGCGCAACGCGCTGTCCGTCGACGGCTGGCGGCCGCTCTGGGAGCGGGCGCGCGAGCGGGCCGACACGGTGGCGGCCGGCCTTGCCGCCACGATCGCCGAGGAACTGGCGCATTGCGAGCGCCACTGGCCGGCGGACCTGCCGACGGGGATCATCCATGCCGACCTGTTCAACGACAACGTCTTCTTCCTCAAGGACCGGCTGTCCGGCCTGATCGACTTCTATTTCGCCTGCAACGACATCCTGGCCTACGACCTCGCCATCTGCCTGAACGCCTGGTGCTTCTCGCCCGACGGCGAGTTCGATTTCGCCAAGGGCTCGGCCATGATTGCCGCCTATCAGGGGGTGCGGCCGCTGGGCGAGGCCGAGAAGGCGGCCCTGCCGCTGCTCTGCCGGGGCTCGGCCCTGCGCTTCCTGCTGACGCGGCTGGTCGACTGGCTGAACGTGCCGCCCGGCGCCGTGGTCACGCCGAAGGATCCGCTCGAATATTTCAGGAAGCTGCGCTTTCACCGGAAGGTGGCCTCGCCGACCGAATACGGCCTCGCATGAACGGATCACCGAAACCCGCCGCCCGCCGCGTGGAAATCTTCACGGACGGAGCCTGTTCCGGCAATCCGGGCCCCGGCGGCTGGGGCGCCATCCTGCGCTGGGGCGATCAGGTCAAGGAGCTGTCCGGCGGCGAGCCGGTCACCACCAACAACCGCATGGAGCTGATGGCGGCCATCAGCGCGCTGGAGGCCCTCAAGCGCCCCTCGCAGGTCGATCTTCACACCGACAGCCAATATGTGAAGAACGGCATCCTGACCTGGATCCACGGCTGGAAGCGCAATGGCTGGAAGACCGCCGACCGCAAGCCGGTGAAGAATGCCGACCTTTGGCAACGCCTCGACGACCTGCGCGCGCTGCACGAGGTCACCTGGCACTGGGTCAAGGGCCATGCCGGCCATGCCGAGAACGAGCGGGCGGACGAACTGGCGCGCCAGGGCATGGCCCCGTTCAAGCCTGGCGGCTGACGCGATGCTGGGCTTTCTCCTCACCTGCATCGTCGTGGAGATCACGCCCGGACCGAATATGGCGACCCTGGCGGCGCTCACGCTTGCCCGCGGCCGCCGCGCCGGCCTGTTCGCGGTCGCCGGGGTGGCTCTCGGCCTGTCCGTGATCGGCGCGCTGGCGGTGGCGGGCCTCGGCACGGTGGTGTCGTCCAGCCCCGTGCTCTACGAGGCGCTGCGTTGGGCCGGCACGCTCTATCTCCTCTGGCTGGCCTGGGAGACCTGGCGCGACGCGGGGGACGGCGCTGACCGGCTCGATGGCTCCCGGACCGATGTCGGCCTGCTCTGGCGCGGCTTCCTGACCAATGTGCTCAACCCCAAGGCCGCGGTCTTCTACGTGGCGGTCATGCCGGCCTTCGTCGCGCCGGGCACGCCCGCGGCGGTGATGGCCGCCTCGTCCGCCCTCGTCGCCATCTATGTCGCCGTGGCCACGGTCATCCATGCCGGCATCGTCCTGGGGTCGGCGCGGCTGGAGCCGGCGCTGCGCCGGCGTGCCGGCGTGGTGCAGGTGCGACGGGTTCTGGCGATGCTGCTCGCCCTCGTCGCCCTGTGGCTGCACCTGGCGACCGGCGCCTGACCCACCGGCAGGGCCCTTGCAAGGGGCGCAGCGCAGCGGGGCGCAGGCGTCCCGCGATGGAACAGGAGCCACCCATGCGCCGTCCGCCCTTCGATGCGGCCAGCCTCGCCAGCCTCGATCTCGATCCGGCCCCGATCCGTCCCGAATGGATCCTGGACGGGCGACCCATGGCCCGTTGCCGGCACTGGTCGGATTCCTCCGACGGCACCACCAGTGCCATGGTCTGGGACTGCACCGCCGGCCGCTTCCGCTGGTACTTCGGCGGCGACGAGATCGTTCACATCCTCGAGGGCGAGGTCATCGTCACCGGCGACGACGGCTCCCACCGCACGCTCCGCCCGGGCGACGCCGCCCTGTTCCGCGCCGGCGCATGGTCGACCTGGCACGTGCCGCACTATGTCCGCAAGCATGCCATCTGCCACGACAGCCTGCCGGTCGCCATCGCCCTGCCGCTGCGGGCGACGCGCCGCGTCGGCCGGCTGTTCCTGCGCCTGCGCGAAGCGGTCGCCAGCCGTCTCGCCCCGCATCTTGCCGCCGGCCGGGCCCCGCTCGCGCTGCTGATCTTCCTGGGGGCCTGAGCATCGCCCCGGTCCGCCGCCCCCGCAGAATGACGGATTGATCCTTTCGACAGGCGAAGTAGCATTTCAGAAAATGAAAATGCCTCAACGCTCCCGGGAGGATGCTCATGACCCTCACGCGCCGGACCTTCGCGGCCGCGACCGCGGCTGCGCCATTCACCCTGCGGGTGGGCCCGGCTGACGCCGCACCGGGCGTCAGCAACACCGAGATCCGCATCGGACAGACCCAGCCCTACTCAGGGCCCCTGTCGATGCTCGGCAGCACGCTGGGCCGCACCGCCATGGCCTATTTCGACATGGTCAATGCGACCGGCGGCATCAACGGCCGCAAGGTGACGCTGATCTCGCTCGACGATGCCTACATCCCGCCGCGCACCTTCGAGCAGACGCGCCGCCTGGTGGAAAGCGACGACGTCCTGCTGATCTTCAACACGGTCGGCACCAACACGAACCAGACCATCCATCGCTACCTCAACCAGCGGAAGGTGCCTCACCTGCTGATCCTCACCGGTGCCAACCGGTGGAACGACCCGAAGAACTTTCCCTGGACCGTCTCCGGGATGTTCTCCTACGAGGCCGAGGCGCGCACCTATGCCCGCCACGCGCTGTCCGCGGTCCAGAACCCGCGCATCGCCATCCTCAGCCAGAACGACGACTCGGGCCGCGACTTCGTGCGCGGTGTCAGGCAGGGGCTGGGCGAGCGGGCCCGCGACCTGATTGCCGCCGAGGCCACCTATGAGCCGACCGATCCGACCATCGATTCCCAGATGGTGGCGCTCAAGGGATCGGGCGCCAACGTGCTGATGAACTTCGCCTTCGGCAAGTTCGCGGTCCAGTCGATCCAGCGCACCCGGGATCTGGCCTGGCGCCCCCAGATCTATATCGGCTCGGGATCCTCCTCCATCGCGGCCATCCTGCGGCCGGCGGGGCCGGAGAACGCCATCGGCGCCCTGACCATCGCCAACATCAAGAATCCGCTGGATCCGCAATGGGACAACGACCAGGGCATGAAGGACTATCTCGCCTTCATGGCCCGCTACGCGCCGGCGCTGGATGCGCGGGATTCGCTCAATGTCACGGCCTATTCGCTGTCCATGGTGCTGCACGAGGTGCTGCGCCGCTGCGGCAACGACCTGACGCGCGAGAACGTCATGCGCCAGATGCGCCAGCTCCGGGACTTCACGACGCCGGTCATGCTGCCCGGCATCACCACCGCCATGGCCGAGGACAATTACGAGCTCTACGGCTCCATGCGGCTGCAACGCTTCGATGGAACCTCCTGGGTGCCGCTGCCCGACGTGGTGATCCGCCGCTGACCGCCCCGCCCCCTCGCGCGAAGGCATGCCCATGCCCGGCCCTCTTGCAGGCATCCGCATCCTCGACTTCTCCGCCGTGCTGTCGGGACCGATGGCGACCGCGATGCTGGCCGATCAGGGTGCCGAGGTCATCAAGGTCGAGCCGCCGGAGGGCGACACCACGCGCATGATCGGCCCGGCCAAGGGACGCATGTCGGCCATGTACATCGCCGCCAACCGCGGCAAGCGCTCCATCGTCATCGACCTGAAGCAGGAGGCGGGCCGAGCCCTCGCCCTGTCGCTGGCGGCGCGCTGCGACGTGCTGGTGGAGAACTTCCGCCCCGGCGCCATGGCGCGCCTCGGCCTCGAGCATGCCGCGGTCGCGGCGGTCAACCCGCGCATCATCTATCTGTCCATCTCGGGCTTCGGCCCGAGCGGACCCGACAGCGGCGCGCGGGTCTATGATGCCGTCGTGCAGGCCGTCTCGGGATTTGCCGCCGCCCATCGCGAACCGCGCACGAAGGAGCCCATGCTGCTGGCCACGACGCTCTGCGACAAGCTCACCGCCCTGACCGCAGCACAGGCCGTGGCGGCCGCGCTCTATGCCCGCGAGCGCGACGGCGCGGGCCGGCTGATCGAACTGTCCATGCTGGATGCGGCACTTTCGTTCCAGTGGCCCGATGCCATGTACAACCACGTCTTCCTCGACGATCCGCCGCCGCCCTTCCCGGAGTTCGGAGCCAACCAGCGGCTCTGGAAGACCGCCGACGGCCACCTTGCCACCATGGTGCCGCAGCAGGGCGAGTTCGCCGCCCTGTGCGAAGGGCTCGGCCGGCCGGACATTCCGCAGGATCCGCGCTTTGCGTCCCTTGCCATGCGCAGCCGTCACGCGGTGGAGCTGAGGGCACTGCTCGAGCCGCTGTTCGCCGCGCTGACCACCGACGAGGCCCTGGCCCGCCTGAAGGCCGCAGGAGCGCCGGTCGGCCGGGTCAATGAGCGCGCCGACGTGCTGTCCGACCCGCAGGTGGTCCATAACGGCGCGATCGGCGTGATCGCCAACGGGCCGGTCGGTCGGGTGCGCCTTGCCCGTGGCGCCGCCCGGTTCGACGGCGAGGCGTGCAATCTGCCGGGACCGGCGCCCGACCTCGGCGCCGATGGTCCCGCCCTGCTCCGGGATCTCGGCTTCACCGAGGCCGAGATCGCGGCAATGGTCGCGGCCGGAGGGATCCAGGTGCCCGCCGGCCGCTGACGGCTCACATCTGGGCGAGAAGGGCCTCGGCGCTGGAGACCTCGGCCTGGCCGGGCTTGTCCTCGACATTGAGCTTCTGCACGACACCGTCCTTGACCAGCATGGAATAGCGCTTCGAGCGCAGGCCCATGCCGAAGGCCGACATGTCGTTGTCGAGACCGATCGCCCGGGCGAACTCGCCGCTGCCATCGGCGAGGATACCGACCTTGCCGACCGCGCCGGAGGCCTTCTGCCAGGCATCCAGCACGAACACGTCATTGGTCGAGGTCACATAGATGGCATCGACGCCCTTGGCCTTGAACGCCTCGGCCTTCTCGACATAGCCGGGCATGTGGTTCTTGTGGCAGGTCGGGGTGAAGGCGCCGGGAACGGCGAACAGAACCACGGTCTTGCCCGCGAAGATCTGCTCCGTCGTGCGCGCGCCCGGGCCGTCTTCGGTCATGGTGCGGAACGTGGCCTCGGGAAGCTTGGCGCCGACCTCGATGGTCATGGGGGACTCCTGGAAGCAATGCACCGGGTTGACGATGGTGCGGAACGACGAAGACTTAGGGCCAGGCCGGGCTCCCGTCGAGGGGGACCGATCGCATGGCGGTCAGGCAGGACGCAGCCGCGTCTCCAGGGCCGTGTCGCCGGCCACCAGCGTGCAGGTCAGGGGCTGCGACAGCGGGTCCGTGCCGCGCGGCGCCCCGTCCAGCTCCAGCCGGAATCGCCGCTCCGCGCCGGCCGCATCCAGCACCGCCGGCAGCGGCAGGGCCCAGGATTCGTCCGGCCCCTCGACGAACAGATCGGCCGGGGCCGAGGCATCGGCCAGCCGGGCAAGGAAGACCACCACCGGATGGCGACCGGTGCGCTCGAGGCTCTCCACGGCCAGGGACAGGCCCGGCACCTCGGGCCGCGGCACGCGCGCAAGGAAGCTGTCGCGCAGCGCCACGAGCGCCGGATCGGCGGCGGCGCCCGGCCGGCTGGTGAGGGCGAGCTCGGCCTTCGCCGGAATGCACATCTCGTCGCAGACCGCATAGCCCAGCTTCAGATCGAGCCGGACGGGCTGTTCGGGAATGCGTGGGCGAGCCACCAGCGGCAGCACCACGGAGCGCTTGTAGCCGATCGAGAAGCCGCCCCCGTCGGCAAAGCGGAGGGGCGCGGGCCAGGACACGGCGACATCGGCCAGATTGGTGGAACCGGACCAGTCGAAATGCGGCGGAACGCCGGAGTCCCCGGGTGTGCGCCAATAGGTCTTGGTGCGCTCGTCGAGGCGGATCTCAAGGCCGATCAGATGGCGCAGCTCCGCCCCCTGCCCGGCCGTTCCCGCCGCGATCAGGCGCGCAGCGGACTTCAGGTCGCTCGACCAGGCCGAGGCGGACGATCCGGCCAGCGCGACGCGCGGCCAAAGCCATCCGGCTGCAAGCCCCCCGATCATGCCACGGCGGTCCATCATGCAGGCCATGTAGTCGTTCGCGTCCAGCTTGGCCACTGACGATCGCTTGATGCCGGCCGGTGCGATCCGATCACGTTCGCCCCAGCAGGGCCCGTTGCTGTGGCGCAGCACGACATTTGGCGCTAGTCTGATCGCCATGACAATCGGAAGGTCGACACGAAGGCGATTGGGTGCGCCGGGCGGCTACCTCGACGGGCAGATGCTCATTGCCATGCCCGGCATGCGTGACGAGCGCTTCTCGCGCACGGTCATCTA
The DNA here is from genome assembly GCA_046295035.1 of Phreatobacter sp. GTDB lineage: Bacteria > Pseudomonadota > Alphaproteobacteria > Rhizobiales > Phreatobacteraceae > Phreatobacter. The sequence goes on along the minus strand of JBKBOA010000025.1, from coordinate 21,287 downwards.
CATGTGCGCCCATTCCTCCGACGGGGCCATGGGCATCGTGGTCAACCAGATGGCCTCGAACGTGGCCTTTCCCGATCTGCTCGTGCAGCTCGACATCATTCCCGAGGACCGCAAGATCAATCTGCCCTCGGACGTCATCGGCGTGAACGTGCTGCGCGGCGGGCCGGTGGAGACCGGCCGCGGCTTCGTGCTGCACACCTCCGATTTCTACATCGAGAACTCGACGCTGCGGATCGACGAGGGCATCTGCCTGACCGCGACCCTCGACATCCTGAAGGCCATGGCCTGCGGGGAAGGTCCGGTGAACGCGGTGCTGGCGCTCGGCTATGCCGGCTGGGGCGCCGGCCAGCTCGAGACCGAGATCCAGGCCAATGGCTGGCTGCACTGTCCGGCCGATCCCGACCTGATCTTCGGCTCGGATGTCGAGACCAAGTACGAGCGGGCGATGCGCAAGATCGGCATCGACCCGGCCATGCTGTCGAGCGAGGCAGGGCGGGCCTGAGCCGGCGACCCCGGGACCGGGTGACCGGCTGGCCTGTCGTCATGAATCGGGGCTAACCTGCCCGGAAATCCGGGAGGTAAATCGATTCATGCGTCGCCTGCGCCGTACCAAGATCCTCGCGACCCTCGGCCCCTCATCGTCGACGCGCGAGCAGATCGCCGCCCTGTTCGAGGCCGGGGCCGACGTGTTCCGCATCAACATGAGCCACACGCCGCACGAGCGGCTGCGCGACTTCGTCGAGACCATCCGCTCGATCGAACACGAGATCCAGCGCCCGATCGGCATCCTGGCCGACCTGCAGGGGCCGAAGCTGCGCATCGGCACCTTCGCCGAGGGGCCGGTCATGCTGACGAAGGGAGCGGCCTTCACGCTCGATTCCGACCCGGCGCCAGGGAATGCGGCGCGCGTGCATCTGCCCCATCCGGAGATCCTGGCGGCCCTCGAGCCGGGCCACCGGTTGATCCTCGATGACGGCAAGGTGGTGCTGCAGGCCGAAAGCTGCGCGCCCGAACAGGCGATCTGCCGGGTGGTGGTGGGCGGCCGGCTGTCCGACCGCAAGGGCGTCAGCCTGCCCGACACCACCCTGCCGGTCTCGGCCCTGACCGACAAGGACCGCTCCGACCTCGACGCGGCGCTGAATGCCGGCGTGGACTGGATCGCGCTGTCCTTCGTCCAGCGGCCGGAGGACGTGGCGGAGGTGAAGAAGATCGCCAGGGGCCGCGCGGCGGTCATGGCCAAGATCGAGAAGCCGCAGGCGGTCATGCGGCTCGGCGAGATCATGGACCTCGCCGACGCGCTGATGGTCGCCCGTGGCGATCTCGGCGTGGAAATGCCCATGGCCAAGGTGCCGGGCATCCAGAAGCAGATCACGCGCCTCGCCCGCCGCACCGGCAAGCCGGTGGTGGTGGCGACCCAGATGCTGGAGAGCATGATCAGCGCGCCGGTTCCGACCCGCGCCGAGGTTTCGGACGTGGCCACCGCCGTATTCGAGGGCGCCGACGCCATCATGCTGTCGGCCGAGAGCGCCGCGGGCCAGTATCCCGTCGAGGCGGTCGCCATGATGAACCAGATCGCCGAGGAGGTGGAATCCGATCCGACCTATCGCCAGGTCATCCAGAACCAGCGCGCCGAGCCGGAGCCGACCGGCGCCGACGCCATCGCGCTCGCCGCCCGCCAGATCGCCGAGACGCTCGACCTCTCGGCCATCGTCTGCTGGACCTCGTCCGGCTCGACGGCGCTGCGGGTGGCGCGCGAGCGGGCCAAGCCCATCACCATCGCGCTGACCCCGAAGATCGCCACCGGCCGCCGCCTTGCCCTGCTCTGGGGCGTGCATTGCGTGGTGACGCACGATGCCCGCGACCTCGACGACATGGTCTCGCGCGCCTGCCGCTTCGCCTTCAAGGACGGCTTCGCCAAGCCCGGCCAGAGGATCATCGTGGTGGCGGGCGTGCCGCTCGGCACGCCCGGGGCGACCAACATGCTGCGCATCGCCTTCGTCGGCAGCGAGGCGGTGGACGTCTGATCGCCGTCAGACGGTGCCGACGGCCGGCCCTGCCGCGCCGGCGCCCCGTGATGCGGCCATGGCCGCGATCTCCTCCGCCACCAGATCCGGCGCGGCGTGGTGCGGACCATGGCCGACGCCGTCGAGCAGGATCAGGCGCGTGTGCGGGATGTCGCGGGCAAGCCCCAGCGAATGCAGGTGGGTCCATACCACCCCGTCGCTGGTGCCGGAGATCACCGTGACCGGGCAGCGGATGGCCGGATAGCGCGGCGCCTGCGCCGTCACCTCCTCCAGCAGCCGCACGCAGTCCTCGGCATTGGCAATGAACTGGCGCGGCCGCAGCACTAGCGGGATCGCCGCCGCACGCGCATAGTCGCGCCCGACCGTCTGCGGCGCGAACACGCCGTCGATGGAGCGTGCCATCCAGGCTTCGCCGGCCGGCAGCACCACGGTCCAGGCGAACAGCGGGCCCAGCACGGGCGTTGCCGCCAGCCGGTAGTACCAGTGCACCCCACCCGGCCAGGGATGGGTCGCCGGTGCGATCAGGACAAGGCCGGCGACCCGGTCCGGATGGTCGAGCGCCATGCGGCAGGCAAGCGCCCCCGCCCAGGAATGGGCCACCACCACCGCCCGCTCCTCGCCGAGCGCATCGAGCAGGTCCGCCATGGCGGAAGCCTGATGGGCAAGACGCGCCGCCTCGCGCCCGGCCTGCCTCTCGCTGAAGCCGTGCCCCGGCCGGTCGACGATCAGGGCGCGCCCGAGCCGGTCGAGGCGCTCCCCGAGGGCCGGCTCCCAGACGCGCGCATTGCCACTGGCGCCGTGCAGGAACAGCACCGGCGGGCCGGCGCCCCGCTCGACGAGGTGCAGGCGGCCGGCCCGGGTCGGGACGAAGCGGCCCGTGGGCGGATGGGCGCGGGTGATTGCGCGCGTGCGCGCGGCGGTCCAGGCGCTGAGCAGCGCGGGCGCGGCCACGCCGACCGCCAGCGGTTCCAGGGGAACGGTCATGTCCCCTCTACGCATTCCTGCCCGCTCTGGTTCGCCATGGCGGACGCCTTACAGCTGCTGACCATCCACCTTCGGCTCGAGCCGCCGGATGATCTCGGGGATGCGCTCGGCATGCGGATTGATCTCGAGCACCCTGCGGAACACCATCAGGGCCCGCGGCTCCTGGCCGAGCTGCTCCAGCATCATGCCGAGACCGACCATGACGGCATAGTGCCGCGGTTCGAGGCGCAGCACATGCTCGATGTCGGCCATGGCCCGCCCATATTCGCGCCGGGCCATATGCACCATGGCCCGCCGGCTCCAGGCCTCGACATAGTCGGGATAAAGGTCGATGATCGACTCGAGCAGCGACAGGGCGAGATCCGGCTGCTGGCCCTGGGCCGCCTGCGTGGCCCGCATCATCAGAAGCAGCGCCGTATCGGATTCGGTGCGGGCCAGAGTCGCGGCAATCTCGCGCTCCAGCAGGCGCGCCTGCATCGGCGTCTCGGCCTCGCGCAGACGGGCGTAGAGCTCGTCCAGACGCCGGGCGCGTTGGGCCTCGAAGCCGGGCGGGGCGACATTGCCCTCTGCGGCCGGTGCAGGCGTCCGGGGAGCCGGCGCAGGCCCGGTCACCTGGGCAGCGGCCGGCATGGCGGCCACAAGCATCAGACACAGAAAAACCGCCGCGCGAGTCATGGCCCGAAGGGTGGGCCAGGCCTTGCCGGCGGTCAATGGTGCAGCGATGAAAGGCGCGTGAAGGCGCCCGCCGCGATCTCAGCCCTGGCGCGCCTTGAAGCGCTTCTGAGTCTTGTTGATCACATAGACGCGGCCCTTGCGGCGCACGATCTGGTTGTCGCGGTGGCGGCCGCGCAGCGACTTGAGCGAGTTGCGGACCTTCATGGCGGCAGTTCCTTGAAGCGGCTGGACGCGACACGCCGGGGCCAGGGACAGCCGACCTTCAGCGCGCCGATGAACGGAAGGCGCGCCTCTTACGCCGCGGGGGGCGCGAAGTCAAGGTTTGGCAAGCCGCAGCGTCACCAGCGCGGCCCGGCCGCCTGGTGGACCGGCGACGGCCAGCGGGCCGGCAGCATGCGCCTCACCCGCCCAGCCGGCCGGGACAGTCGTCGCCAGGCCGGCCCGGTCGAGCGACCACGCCCCCTCCAGGGCGAACAGGATCAGAATGTCGGCCGGCGGCAGGTCGCGGCGGCTGCCTCCCGTCAGGATCGCGACATCGCCCGCGGCCGCCCCGTCGCGCGTGAGCAGGTTGAAGGCGGTCGCGGCCTGCCCGTCGCGCAGGCGGCAGAACGGCGCGGGCGCGCCGGCAAAGCGCGTCGGCTGGTCACGGTCGAGCGTGCGCGTGCCCTCGCCGGGAACGTCGAGATGAACACCCGGGCCTTCGATGATGGTGAAGGTGCGGGTGACACCCTCATAGTCCGAGAACGGCCCGTCCCGCAGGATCGCCGCCGTGCCGACGCGCCACACGGTGCCGCCGCCGTCCTCCGCCACCGCGATGTCGGTGGCGGTGCCGCCGCCGTTCTTCCAGGGCACCGTGCGGAAGCTTGCCGGGTCGATCAGCCGGATCGCCATGCCGTCACGCGGCTCACGGTGCCGTGTAGCGGATGCCGCTGATCGGCGCGACCACCTGGTTGTAGATCTCGCCGCAGCGCGCCCCGCAGCGGCGCACGAAGGCCGGCAGCACCACCGTCTGCATGGCCTCGCGCAGGAGGGCAACGTCGGCCGCCGTCTCGCGCGTCACGGTCATCGGCCGGTTGGTGACGACATGGCCGATCTTGCAGCCGGCGGCATTGCCGGCATTGCACTGGATGCCGTCCTCGGTGAGTTCGGCGCCGAGCTTCCACTGCGCCTCCTCCACCTCGTTCATGTAGGCCTGCAGGAACGTGCGCACGGCCGGGTCCAACCGGTTCCACCAGGCGAGATTCACCGCATAGGCGGCAATGCCCCACTGGATCGGCAGCGTGTAGAGATGGCGCGTCACCTCGTACCAGCGCGCACCATTGCCGGTGGCGGTGCCGGTCACCGCGCAGTCGACGACGCCGCGCTCCAGCGCGCCATAGACCTCGGGAAAGCCGATGGCCACCGGCTGGCCGCCGATCGACTGGATGAAGTCGTTCTGCGAGCCGCCGGGCGTGCGCACGCGCCGGCCCTTCAGGTCGGCAAGGCTGGTCACCGGATCGCGGCAGAACAGCACCTGACCGGGGAAGGGATAGAAGGCGATGATGCGGACGTTGAAGCGCTCCAGCTCCTGGTTGAGGATGGGCAGCATGGCCTGGGCGATGCGCCGGCCCTGCTCGTGGGAGGGGTTCTGGCCGGACAGGTCGATGATGTCGAGCAGCGGCACGTCGCCGGCGACCGTCGGCAGCGCCATGCCGGCAAGGTCGATCTGGCCCGAACGCAGCACGCGGATGAGCTCCGGCCCCGTCAGGTTGCGCTCCGGCCAGCTGGCGAGCGTCACGCTGATCCGCCCGCCGGAGCGCTGCGGCAGCTGCTCGCGCAGCATGGGGATGTCGACCTTGGTATATTGCGGGATGGAGGGCGAGAGCTGCGTCACCATCTGGATGGCGACGGGTGGACCCGGCGGCAGGGCGGGCGCCTGGGCGAAGGCGGGCAGGGCGAGGCCGAAGGCTGCCGCGGCTGCCGCGGCGAGAGACTTGCAGGACGAGACCATGGAGCCCTCCGAGAGCGGCGGAATAGCCGTCGCGGTCAACTATAGACGGCACGCGCGCAACGTCGAGGGAGCTCCGCGCGGGCCGGGCGCATTGACCCGCTGTCGCGCGCACGGCTAAACCCCGCGCCATGAAAGCCCCGCTCCCGAACGCGCCGAACGGCGCCGCAACGCCCGCCGCGCGCCGGCGCACCTTCGCCATCATCTCGCACCCGGACGCCGGCAAGACCACGCTGACGGAAAAGCTGCTGCTGTTCGGCGGCGCGATCCAGCTTGCCGGCGAGGTCAAGGCCAAGCAGGGCCGCCGTCAGACGTCCTCGGACTGGATGGCCATCGAGCGGCAGCGCGGCATCTCGGTGGTCACCTCGGTCATGACCTTCGAATATGGCGGCTGCGTCTTCAATCTGCTCGACACGCCGGGCCACGAGGACTTCTCCGAGGACACCTACCGCACGCTGACGGCGGTGGATTCGGCCATCATGGTCATCGACGGCGCCAAGGGCGTCGAGGACCGCACGCGCAAGCTGGTCGAGGTCTGCCGGCTGCGCGACATCCCGATCATCACCTTCGTCAACAAGATGGACCGCGAGAGCCGCGACCCCTTCGAGCTGATGGACGATGTGGAAAAGGCGCTCGCCCTCGACACCACCCCGATGACCTGGCCGATCGGCACGGGCCGGGACTTCGCCGGCACCTACGACCTCGTTCACAACCACATCCGCCGCATCGACCATGACGAGGAGCCGATCCCGGTCAATGGTCCGGAGGCGGCGATCTTCGACGAGCTTCTGCCGAACGGTGCCGATGACTGGCGCGAGAGCGCGCTGCTGGCCAGGGAGGGGGCCCGGCCCTTCGACCTGACAAGCTATCGCGAGGGCCACCTGACGCCGGTCTATTTCGGCTCCGCCCTGCGCAATTTCGGCGTGCGCGACCTCATCGACGCACTGATCGCCTATGCCCCGCCGCCGCGGGCCCAGGTCGCCGACCGGCGCACCGTGCTGGCCGACGAGCCGAAGATGACCGGCTTCGTGTTCAAGATCCAGGCGAACATGGACCCGAACCACCGCGACCGCATCGCGTTCCTGCGCGTATGTTCGGGCAAGCTGTCGCGCGGCATGAAGGCCAAGCTCGTGCGCACCGGCAAGCCCATGCCGCTCAACGCGCCGCAGTTCTTCTTCGCTCAGGACCGGCAGCTGGCCGAGGAAGCCTGGGCCGGCGACATTGTCGGCATTCCCAACCATGGCACGCTGCGCATCGGCGACACGCTGACCGACGGCGAGGACCTGGTGTTCAAGGGCGTGCCGAGCTTCGCGCCCGAGCAGCTGCGCCGCGTCAAGCTGAAGGATGCCATGAAGGCCAAGAAGCTGCGCGAGGCGCTCCAGCAGATGGGCGAGGAGGGCGTCGTCCAGCTGTTCATCCCCCATGACGGCTCTCCCGCCATCGTGGGGGTGGTCGGAGCGCTGCAGCTCGACGTGCTCAAGGAGCGGCTGGCGGCCGAATATGGCCTGCCGGTGGATTTCGACCCCTGCCAGTTCTCGGTGTGCCGCTGGATCTCCTCCGACGACCCGCAGAAGCTCAGCAGCTTCATCGCGGCCCACGGCTCATCCATGGCGAGCGATCTGGACGGCGCCCCCGTCTACATGGCCTCGTCGGCCTTTTCCCTGCGCTACGAGGAGGAGCGGGCGCCGGGCATCGCCTTCGCCAGCGTCAAGGACTATCAGCGCGCCGCGGCCTGACGGGCAGCGGTCCGCTGCGGCCGGCCATTGCCGACCGCCTGCCCGACCCAGCCGATGACCTGGGCATGCAGCCGCGGATCCTTCTCGATGTTGAAGTGCGAGAGCGATCCCTGCTGGCGCAGGTCGATATTCTCCAGCCGACCGCGGAAGCCGGGGCCAGCCGCGATCGACGCGCCCCAGCCATTGTTGGACTGGAAGAAATTGACATAGCGCGGCGTGCCGCCGGACAGCTCCTGGCGCACGGTCGGGTCGAAGGCCACCGCCAGGGCGACGGAGCCGCCGCCCCGCCCCACCGCATTGACGATGTCGGTGACGGCATTGGCGCCGAGCGAATGGCCGATGACCACGGCCCGGTGGCGGCCGCCGGAGGCCCGCTGGTTGGCCAGGATCTCGGCGGCAATGCTGTTCCACGACCCGTATTCATGAACCGTGGCATTGTAGCCGCGGGCGCGCAGCTTGGCGGCCAGATCGTCCATGCCCATCGAGAAGACATTGGCGAGGCCGCGGATGAGATAGATGCGCGGCGGGATCTGCTGGATCCGGCCCTGGCCGGCCGCGGCGGACGACAGGAGGTCGCCGCGCGCCATGGCCTCGCGGGCCATCTGCACGGCCGCGCTGCCGCCGTCGGTGCTGGTCTGGGCGGTGGTCTGGCATCCGGCCAGCCCCAGCGCGGCCAGCATCATTCCCACGACAACGACGCGCGACGTTCCCATAGCCAAGCCTCGGCAACCATCCTGTTGCACCGGACCGACATCCAGCGGCCCGCGCCGGGCACACTGCCTGCGATACGGTTAATCGACACTGAAGGCTCCGCTCGTCGGCCGTCAATGCCGGCTGCCGGCAGGAGCTTCGTCTTGCGGCCCGCGGGGCACCATCTGTTGCCCGAATGCCGCGCTGTCAACGCCCACCGCGGCAACCGGTTCCCGTCAGGCCGCGCGAGGGCTGCGCACGACGGCACGCGGGCGTTCAGTGGATGAAGGGCACGATCCGGCGGGTGCGCGCCTCGTAGGCGGCATAGGCCTCCCCGAAGGCTTCCCGCATCATGGCCTCCTCGCGCCCGACGCGGAACGCATAGAGCAGGCCGAAGCCGATCAGCCCCGCCGGCCCGGCGATCCAGTTCTGCAGGAGCAGCGCCTGTGCCAGCCCCCACAGGAAGAAGGCCGTGTACATGGGATGGCGCACCAGCCGATAGACGCCGTGGGTGACCAGCGTGTGGCCCTCGCGCAGTTCGAGGGTCTGCGACCAGTTGCGGCCGAGCTGGCGATGGGTGGCGAGAAACAGGGCGAGCGCCCCGGCGAAGGTCGCCGTGCCGAGCCAGGCCTGCAGCGGGAAGAAGCCGTAGTCGGCGAAGGCGAGGAAGCCGAACCGCGCCGGCACCAGGCAGTAGGCCATGGGAATGAGCCCGAGCCCGCACAGCGAGACGATCAGGAGCAGGCGCTCGCGGGCATCGACACGGCTCTGGCTGATGCGGTTCTTGCGCTTGTTGCGGATCTCGTGGGGGATGCGGATCGCTCCCCAGCCGATCACGCCGACGAGGAACAGGATCTGGGCGGCAAGGCGGGTCATCGGATGGCAGGCTCCGCGGTCGGCGCCTCGAGGCGGCACCGGGCACCGGCAAGGGATCCGTCCGGGCCGAGCGCATCCGGAAGCAGCTCCCCGTGGCGGACGATGTCGGCGAATCGGAACGGGCCGCAGGCGATCATGTGAAAGTCGTAGGCATAGCGCCGCTCGTTGCCCATCACATACTGGCGATGGATCCGCAGCAGATTGCCGCGGAAGCGCTTCCAGGTGGCGGGCGAGAGCATGCGCGACAGGCGGATCGACCGGCGCACCGGCACCGAGGCCGCATCCAGCTTCAGCGCGGTGACCGTGTTGTTCTTGTAGAAGCAGATGAAATCCACGTGGCTGTCATATTCGGCCCAGGTGATGGCCGGCTGGTCGGCGATCCGGCGGACGCTGTCCCTCAGCCAGCCGGCCGCCGGATGCAGGGCGATCTTCAGCGTCGAGGAACCGACCCCGCACAGGCCGAGCGGCGGGCCGCGCAGGACGAGGTCCGGATGGGCCGCCAGCAGCCGGCCCACCGCCTCCACCATCCAGGCAGCGCCCAGGCTATGGCCGAGCACGACCACCTCATCGGCCTCGCCGGCCCGCAGCGCCCCGGCAATCTCCGCGCAGAAGGCCTGCGCGCGCGCCTCGATCGAGGGGCGCCGTCGGCGGATCATGTCGCGGGCGAAGATCCAGTCGCTCAGCATGTAGTCGAGATGCAGCCTGCGGCCCGCGAACAGGATGAGCCCGGCAAACAGCACGAGCGCGGCGACGGCGGCCCCCGCCGCGCCGCCGGGAATGCCGAGGGCCGCCCACATCCAGGCCCCCGCGGCGGCAAGCACGGCGGCGAGGATCAGGAGCACCGCCGGATAGGCCGCAAACAGCGCATAGCGCCAGTAGGCCAGCGCATAGCGCAGGAAGGTGCCGCTCGCGGCGATGTCGGCGGCGGCGATCAGATAGCCGACGAGCCGTCGCCAGACCGGGGCGGTCATGTCCTCCGCCACGATGTCATCCCAGCGCAGCAGGCGGACCTCCGATTCGGTCCGCCAGTCGGGCCCCTGGACCTCGACCCGCCACGAGGCGAGCGGCCGCCCCTCCGGCTGCACCAGGTCGCCGACCCGCGCCTCCAGCTGCCAGGTCGCGCGGAAGCGGCCGATCTCGCGCACGAAGCGCCGGTAATGCGCCTCGGGCCCGAGCGGCTCGTAGCCGGTCAGCAGGAAGGTCAGGCGCTTGGCGACAGGTGTGCTCATCGGCTCCGTTCGGCGCTGGGGTGCCCCTGATGCCATGGCAGCGCGCCGCTTTCCAGTTCGGGCCGGGCGCGCCGGCAAGCCAGCATTCGACGCGGCGGCCGCAAGCCGCTATCATGGATCCATCGCGACTGCCCGGAACGGGCGTCTGTGGCCGAAGCGGGATCTGGCGCATGAGCGGCGACGGAAAGACCCGGAACGATGCAAGACCCGCGCTCCTGCGGCGCCCGCCGACATGGAGCACCGAATATCGCCGGGGCGAGCCGGAAAAGCCCGGCTTCAATGCCTGGGACGAGCGCGTGCGCTCCCGCCAGAACCTGGCCGCGCTGCTCGTCGTCGCGGTTCTGGGCACGGTGACCTATCTCGTCTTCGACCAGTTGCGGGCCTCGTCCCGCTCCTACATGTGCGCCGAGGCCGGCCATCGCAATTGCGGCCAGCCTGTCATCCTCGGCAATGGCCACCGCTGAAGGCTAGCGCCGCCAGATGGGCCCGCGCGCCCTGACGCGCTCGAGCGCCGCGCCGAAGGCCGCATCGGCGCCGGCGATCGCGTGTCCCTCCGGCTGGGGCGGCGCACTGCGCCAGCCGAAACAGGCCAGCACATCGGGGTGCTCGTAGTAGTCGGCGAGCAGGGCATTCACCAGGGCCCTGAACGGCGCGAAGGCGGCGGCCTCCACCGTTGCCAGCACCGCCTCGCGGCGGTCGGCATCGGCCGCGACGAAGCCTGCCGGACCGCCGGCCGCTTCCGCGATCCGCGCGAAGACGGCCCCATGACCGGCGGCATGGGCGCGCCCGTCGAGCCCGACCCGGCTGCCCGCCGGCAGCGGGCGGCCCTGCCCGTTGACCTCCTCGCCCGGCAGGATCGTGTCGATCACCGCCGCGAGGAAAGCATCCGGCCATGCGTCGGGCTGGGTCATGCTGCCGCTCCCCCGGTTGCAGCCGCCAGATCATCGGCGAGCTTGAGCGCCACGGCGCCGATGGTCGAGCCCGGATTGACCGCCGCCACCGTCGGAAACACGCTGCCGTCCACCACCCGCAGGCCGGCCACACCATGAACGCGCCCCTGCCCGTCGGTGACGGAAGTGGACGGATCGAGGCCCATCCGCGCCGTGCCGAGCAGATGCCAGCCGGTCTGGGGGGCGATGTCGAAGCGCACGATGGTTGTCGCGCCGGCCTCGCGCAGCAGCTCCTCGGCCCGGTCCAGGCCGAAATCCAGCGCCTTGCGGGTATGCTCCGACACCCGGTAATGCAGCTTCACGCCCGGCAGGCCGTCGGCCTCGGTCCGGTCGGTCAGCTCCACGCGGTTGTGCGCCTCGGGCAGGTCCTCGTTGAGCACCAGCACCGTCATCGAACGGCCAAACTCGGCCCTGACCGCCGCATGGGCAGCCCGCCCCCAGGGCCGGTCGAGGCGGGCGGCCTGGGCCAGCAGCGGATTCTCGCGCGTGACCTGGAGATGCACCCCGCGGACAAAGCCGCGGGCGGGATCCGTCTCGTAGAACTGGTGGCTGTAGATGGTGCAGCCGTTCGGCCCCACCGGCCCGTCGAGCGCCTCGGGGAAGAAGCCGCGGATATAGGCGCCGCCATGGAACATCAGGTTGCGGCCGAGCGCCGGCGCGGACAGGCCGGAGGCGAGGAGCAGGCGCGCCGTGCCGATCCCGTTGCCGGCCACCACCACCTCTCCGGCCGGCTGGAACACTGCGCGGCCCTCGCGGTCGCGATAGGTGATGCCCCGTGCCCGGCCTGCCTCCACCTCCACCTGCTGGACGATGCCATGGGGACGGATGTCGACGCCCTGCGCGGCGGCATCGGCCAGATAGGTGCGGTCAACGCTCGCCTTGGCATCGCGCGGACAGCCGGCGACGCAGGAGGCACAGTGGTTGCAGGCTGCCCGCCCGCCATGGGCCACGGTGTTGATGGCCGCATCGACCGGCCACCAGTGCCAGCCGAGCCGGTCCAGGGCCGCTGCCGCCCTCAGGCCCGTGCGTCCCGGCGCCAGCGGCGGCATCGGCCGCTCGGGCTTCAGCGGATAGGCCGGGTCGCCGCGCAACCCCGAAATGCCCATGCGCTCGTCGTTGAGATCGTAATAGGGCTCGAGATCGGCATAGCCGAAGGGCCAGTCATCGCCGACGCCGTCGAGGCTGCGGGTGCGGAAATCCGAGGGATGAAAGCGCGGGAAATGCGCGGCCCAGTTGATGGTCGAGCCGCCGAGCCCGTTCCACATCAGCGGCTTGAAGGCCGAATCGCTGTCGTCCACCGGATAGTCGGCCGAGAAGGGATTGCCGCCGGAGGCGATGCGGACGTTCGGCGAGGCCGACCAGGCCCCCTGCAGCTGGCGCTGCCAGTCGCCATGGTTGACCGGCATGGCGGCGCGGTCGGCCGGCCCGCCACGATCGATGAGGGCGATCCGCAGGTGCGGGCGGCGCTGCGACAGCCGCCAGGCGAAGGCGGCGCCGGAAAAGCCCGCGCCGACGATGACGACGTCGACCGGGTCGAGCCGGATGGCCATGCCGGATGCCCCCTCGCAAGCACGCATTTCCCCGTCCGCGCCTGCGGCCTCTGAAGGGCCGGCCGGTCGCTGACCGCCCTATCCTAACCGGGCTCCCGGCGGCGGCAATGGGCCCGGCCACGCACGGACATGGCGACATGTTTCTTCCATCATCGGGCGATGGATGCTCATCGATAAGCATTTCGTTCTTCTTCTTGCGTGTTTCGCAGCATCAGATTGCCATGAACTGGCCTCGCCGCAGCGCACACGGCCTTTTCTTTTCAGACCCCTTTGAATCGTTTGGCCGCCATGCCTTCCTGATCCTGCAAGCGGGGCGAAAACCGTCGCAACAGCCCCGGCACGGACCCCCATCGAGCCAGCACGCGAACCGGACCATGACCGATCTCGCCACCACCGCCGCACTTGCCGGGCCACGGCGCCGGGCCCTGCCCGGCCAGCCCCTGGTGTTCGCCCTGGCGGCGCTGCTGATCGGGCTCGGTGCCCTGGCCGCCGCCCAGACCGCCGGCTGGCGCATGGCGGCGCTCTGGCTGGTCGGGGCCGGCCTTGGCCTGTCGCTCGCCCATGCCACCTTCGGCTTCACGGCCGGTTTCCGGGCGCTGTTCGAGACCGGGCGCAGCGCCCAGGTGCGCGCCCAGCTGCTGATGCTCGCGGTGGCCATCATCCTGTTCTTCCCGGCTCTCGCGGCCGGCACGGTCCTTGGCCAGCCGGTGCGCGGATTCGTGTTCCCCCTGGGCCTTGAGGTGGCAATCGGGGCCTTCCTGTTCGGCATCGGCATGCAGCTCGGCGGCGGCTGCGGCTCGGGCACGCTCGCCACGGCGGCCGGCGGTGGCACGCGCATGCTGGTCACGCTCGCCTTCTTCATCATCGGCGCCACCGCCGCGGCCTATGGCCACGAGAGCTGGAGCGGCCTGCCCGCGATCCCCGGCGTCTCGGTCATCGACAGCCTGGGGCTGGCCCCGGCGCTGGTGGTCAGCCTTTCTCCGCTCGCCCTCGTCGCGGTTCTGGCCGCGCGCCGCGAGAGGGCCCGCCATGGTGCCGTCGAACCCATCCTGGTGAGACCTGGCCAGGCCTTCCTGACCGGCCCCTGGCCCTATGCCTGGGCGGCGCTGGCGCTGGCCCTGCTCAACTTCGCCACGCTCCTGCTGGCCGGCCGCCCCTGGGGCATCACCCAGGCCTTCGCCCTGTGGGGCTCGTGGGGCGTGGAGCGCCTCGGCCTCGACGATCCGGCGTTCTGGCCGTTCTGGGAGGAGCCGACGCGCGCGGCATGGCTGCATCGCGGGCTGTTTGCCGACACCACCTCGGTCATGAACCTCGGCCTCGTCGTCGGAGCGCTGGCGGCTGCCGGCCTTGCCGGGCGGTTCGCGCCGGTCTGGCGCATCGGTCCCGGTCCGCTTGCCGCCTCGGTGATCGGCGGACTGCTGCTCGGCTTCGGCGCCATCATGGCCACCGGCTGCAATGTCAGCGCCTTCTTCTCGGGGATCGCCTCGGGCAGCCTGCACGGCTGGCTGTGGATCGCCGCCGCGCTTCCCGGCAACTGGCTGGGAGCGCGCCTCCGGCCCCTGTTCCGGCTCTGAAACACGCGGGGTCCGGCATCCCCCGGCGCGGCCTCAAAGACCCTCGCGCAGGAAGGCGCGCGCCCAGCCCTGGCTGAACAGCCGGGGCCCGGCGGCAGCCGGGGTCATGATCCTGCCGGCCCTGGCGGCGAGGCTGACCGGGCGCGGAGCCGCGGCGGCTTGGCAGGCGAGGGCGATGCGGCCGGCGGTCACGGGCGAGGACGTGGGCATGACGGTCGCTCCTGGCGCAGGGGCCGCAGGCCGCGGCCCGTGGTCATGGGTCATTCCACCGCGCCCGGAGGTTCATCGCCCCCCGTCACCCGCCGGCACCCTTGCCAGCCGCCGCGAGCGGTGGCGGCCGGCAGCCCCACCGGACGGACCATCCCTCTTTCGGGTGAAACGTCGTTTCGAAGGGCGACGGGCCGTTGCGATGCGCGGACCTTTCTGGTCACATGCGACCAAAGAATAAGGGCCATTCCGGAAAGGCGGCCTGCTTCCAGGGAGGTCAACAGCTGCATGACAGCCGTTGCAAACGTGCAGGCGAGCGATCGCCAGGCTGATCCGTCACCCATGCTGGCGGTTCGCGACATCTCCGTGCGGTTCGGGGGCATCATCGCGCTGAACGGCATTTCCTTCGATGTTCATCCCGGCCAGATCGTCGGGCTGATCGGCCCCAACGGCGCGGGCAAGACCACGCTCTTCAACTGCCTGAGCCGCCTCTACATCCCGAACGAGGGGGACATCCTGTTCGAGGGCCGCTCGATCATGAACGCCCCGCGCCATGCCATTGCCGCCCTGGGCATGGGCCGCACGTTCCAGAATGTCGCGCTGTTCGACCGCATGTCCGTGCTCGACAATGTCAAGGTCGGCTGCCACAGCCAGACCGCGGCCGGCTTCATCCGCTCCACCCTGCGCCTTGCCGGGGTGGCGGAGGAGGAACGGCGCATCGAGGAGCGGGCGCGCGAGCTGATTGCCTTCATGGACCTGGAGGCCTTCGCCGCCATGCCGGCCGGCCCCCTGCCCTTCCCCATCCGCAAGCGCGTCGAGCTCGCCCGCGCCCTGGCCGCCCATCCCAAGCTCCTGCTGCTCGACGAGCCGGCCGCCGGCCTGAACCACGACGAGATCGAGGTGCTGAAGGACCAGATCCGCCGCGTGCGCGACCTGCAGAAGGTCACGACGCTGCTGGTCGAGCATCACATGAGCCTGGTGATGTCGGTGTCCGACAAGGTGGTGGCCATCGATTTCGGCAAGAAGATCGCCGACGGCACGCCAGCCGAGGTGCAGCGTGACCCGGAGGTGATCCGGGCCTATCTGGGCACGGGGGCCTGACCATGGCGCTGTTGGAGATCAGGGGGCTCAGCGCCTACTATGGCCAGACCCGGGCGCTGCACGGCGTGGACTTCTCCCTGGAGAAGGGCGGCATCACCACGCTGCTCGGCGCCAACGGCGCCGGCAAGACCACCACGCTGCGGGCCATCTGCGGCATGGTCCGCCGCGAGGGCGAGATCCGCCTCGACGGCCAGCCCATCGACAAGATGGCCACCGAGGACATCGTGCGGATGGGGGTCGCCCATGTGCCGGAGGGCCGGGGCACCTTCGTGTCGCTGTCGGTGGAGGAGAACCTGAAGATCGCCTCCTACGGGCGGCGCGACAAGTCGGGCGTCGCCCGCGACCTGGACATGGTCTTCTCCTACTTCCCCCGGCTGAAGGAGCGCATCCACCAGCAGGCCGGTACGCTTTCCGGCGGCGAGCAGCAGATGCTCGCCATCTCCAGGGCGCTGATGCTCGGCCCGCGCCTGATGCTGCTGGACGAGCCGTCCTTCGGCCTCGCCCCGCTGATCGTCCAGGAAATCTTCCACATCATGCGCCGCATCAATGCCGAGGAGGGCGTCTCCATGCTGCTGGTCGAGCAGAACGCCGCGCTGGCCCTCGATCTGTCGGGCACAGGCTATGTGCTGGAGACCGGCCGCGTCGTCATGGCCGGATCCGCATCCGACCTGAAGAACGACGAAGGCATCCGCAAATCCTATCTCGGCTACTGAAGGAACGTCCGGCATGGAACAGCTCATCCAGCAGATCGCCTCCGGACTGGCCAATGGCGCGATCTACGCCCTGCTCGCGCTCGCCCTGGTGATGATCTACACCGCCACGGACCATCTCAACTTCGCCCAGGGCGAGATGGCCATGTTCTCCACCTATGTTTGCTGGCAGCTCATCCAGTGGGGCTTTCCCTTCTGGCCGGCGCTCGGCTTCACCATCCTGTTCTCGTTCATCCTGGGCATGTCGATCGAGAGGGTGATCCTCAGACCCCTGCACGGATCGTCGATCCTGTCGATCGTGGTCGTGTTCATCGGCCTCCTGGCCATCTTCCATTCGATGGCCGGCGGCATCTGGACCCACACGATCAAGACCTTCCCCTCGCCCTTCCCGGACGTGACCTTTGCCGGCTCCGGCTTCATCGGCCCGCACCAGATCGGCATGATCGCCGTCTCGCTGGTGATGCTGTTCGCGCTGTTCGCCTTCTTCCGCTACACGCCGCTCGGCCTTGCCATGCGCGCGGCCGCGCAGAATCCGGTCTCGGCCCGCCTCGTCGGCATCAAGGTCGACTGGATGCTGGCGCTCGGCTGGGGCCTTGCCGCCTCCATCGGCGCGGTGGCCGGTGCCATGGTCGCCCCGGTCGTCTATCTGGAACCCAACATGATGGCCTCCATCCTGCTCTACGGCTTTGCCGGCGCGCTGGTCGGCGGCATCTCGAGCCCCGGGGGCGCGGTGTTCGGCGGCTTCCTGGTGGGAGTTCTGGAAAACCTCGTCGCCTATTTCGGCAACCTCACCGAGAAGGCCTTCGGCATCTACATCATCGGCAATGGCGAGAAGCTGTCGGTGGCGCTGATCATCGTCATCACCATCCTCACCCTGAAACCGGCCGGCCTGTTCGGCCACCACACCGTCAAGAGGGTGTAGCACCGTGACCGCGATCACCTCGACCCGGCCCGCCAGCCCCGACATCTCCGCACAGGCCGGACGCATCCTGCTCGCTGGCCTGCTCGTCCTCGCCGCGGCCCTGCCCTTCCTGGTCGGCCGCAGCGGCTACATCTCCAACTTCACCTTCCTGCAGATGAGCCTGATGATCGTCTATGCGATCGCCGTCCTCGGGCTCAACCTGCTGACCGGCTTCAACGGCCAGATCTCGCTCGGCCACGGCGCCTTCTTCGCCGTCGGGGCCTATACCGCCGCCATCCTCATCGACCATTATTCGGTCAACTACTGGCTGACCCTGCCGGTCGCCGCGCTGTTCTGCTTCGTGATCGGCTATCTGTTCGGCCTGCCCGCCCTGCGCCTCGAAGGGCACTATCTGGCGCTGGCGACCTTCGCGCTCGCCATCGCCGTCCCGCAGATCCTCAAGTACCGGCACCTGGAGCCGCTGACCAACGGCGTCATGGGCATCAGCCTGATCAAGCCGGACGCCCCCTTCGGCCTGCCGCTGTCCTCCGACCAGTGGATGTATCTGGTGGTGCTGTTCGTCGCGGTCGTGCTGTTCTGGATGGCGCGCAACCTGCTCAACTCGCGGCCGGGCCGGGCGATGGTCGCCATCCGCGACCACACCATGGCGGCCAGCACCATGGGCATCGACACCTCGCGCTACAAGGCGACCGTGTTCGGCATCAGCGCCATGTATGTCGGCATTGCCGGCGCCCTGCATGCCATCATCTTCGAGTTCGTCTCGCCGGACAGCTTCCGCTTCGAGCTGTCCATCGCCTTCCTCGTCGGCGCGGTGGTCGGCGGCATCGCCTCGCTGCCGGGCGCGGTGATCGGCGGGATCTTCGTCCAGTTCATCGAGAAATATGCCGATGCACTGACCAAGAAGCTGACCCAGGCGATCCACCTGCCGCTCGAGCTGCAACCGTGGACGCTCTATGGCATCACCATCATCGTGCTCATCTATGTCATGCCCGGCGGCATTGCCGGCGGTCTCGCCCAGCTCTGGGCCAAATTGAGGGCCAGGAAAGGCGGTTGAGCGCCGGTCCCCTCGAACAGGAGGCGCCAACCGGCGCCCAATCATGCGGTCTCAAACACCCGACACCAGACAACCGGAGGAAAACCCATGACTGGCATCAAACGCAGGACTGTCCTTGCCGGCCTCGGCGTCATGGCGGCGGCGCCCTTTGCCCCGGCCATCGCCCAGAAGCGCTATGACGAGGGCGCCAATGACAGCGAGATCAAGATCGGCAACATCATGCCCTATTCGGGCAATGCCTCGGCCTACGGCAATATCGGCCGCACCCACGAGGCCGTGATGAAGATGGTCAACGATGCCGGTGGCATCAACGGCCGCAAGATCAACTTCATTACCTATGACGACGGCTATTCGCCGCCCAAGGCGGTGGAAATGGTGCGCAAGCTGGTCGAGGAGGACAAGGTTCTCCTCGTGTTCAACCCGCTCGGCACGCCGTCCAACACGGCCATCCAGCGCTATCTGAACACCCGCAAGGTGCCGCAGCTGTTCGTCGCCACCGGCGCGTCCAAATGGGGCAATCCGCGCCAGTTCCCCTGGACCATGGGCTGGCAGCCGGACTACGTCACCGAGGGCGCCATCTATGCCAAGCACATCCTGGCCACCAAGCCGGATGCCAAGATCGGCGTGCTCATGCAGAACGACGATTACGGCAAGGACTATTTCAACGGCTTCAAGCAGGGCCTGGGCGCGGCCAACGAACGCAAGATCGTCCAGCTGTCGACCTATGAGGTCACCGACCCGACCGTTGACAGCCAGATGATCCAGCTGAAGAACTCCGGCGCCGACGTGTTCTTCAACATCACCACGCCGAAATTCGCGGCACAGGCGATCAAGAAGGCCGCCGAGATCGCCTGGAAGCCGATCCACTACCTCAACAACGTGTCCTCCTCGTTCGGCACGGTGTTCGGGCCGGCCGGCATCCCGGCCTCGCAGGACATCATCACCGCGCTGTACCGCAAGGACGTCAACGACCCGCAGTGGAACACTTCGCCCGACGTGGTGGCCTTCCTTGCCTTCATGGCCAAGTACATGCCCAATGCCAATCTCAAGGACGACGTCCACAACTATGGCTATTCCTGCTCGCACACGCTGCTGCAGGTGCTGCGCCAGGCGGGCGACAACCTGACGCGCGAGAACGTCATGAAGGAGGCGGCCAACCTCAAGAACTTCGAGGCGCCGCTGCTGCTGCCGGGCATCAAGATCAACACCAGCCCGACCGACTTCTATCCGATCCAGGCCGTGCGTCTTGCCCGGGTGAAGGGCGAGAGCTTCGAGCTGTTCGGCGACGTCCTCTCCAACGAGAGCGTCTGAGACGGCGGCGCGGGGCGGGCCGCTGGCCCGCCCGCCCTTGACCACGAGCGGACCTGATGGGCCGGGCGCCGCCAGTGCGGCGCTCGCGCCTGTTTGCGTCCGACAACAGATGAAATCGGAGAACGGCCATGTATCCCGGCGTTCAGGCGCGAGCCAATCCCGATCACCCCGCCTTCATCATGGCCTCGACTGGCGAGACCGTGACTTACGGCGAACTGGAAAGGCGCACCAATCGCCTTTCGCATCTCCTGCGGGCCCGCGGGCTCAAGCCCCGTGACCATTTCGCCATCTTCATGGAGAACAATAACCGCTACCTGGAGGCCTGCGGGGCCGGTGATCGCACGGGCCTCTACTATACCTGCATCAATTCGTTCCTGAAGGCGGACGAACTCGCCTACATCCTGGACAATTCCGAATCGCAGATCCTGATCACCTCGGCGGCGAGACTCGACGTGGCGCGCGAGGCGATGGCCGCCGTGCCGCGCGTGACGCTGTGCTTGGTGGTCGATGCACCGGGCGATGGCGCCAGCGTCCTTAATCTCGACGAGGCGGTGGCCGGCTTCCCCGACACGCCCATCGCCGACGAGCGCCTCGGCATGGCCATGCTCTATTCCTCCGGCACCACCGGCCGGCCCAAGGGCATCCTGCGCCCCATCCCGGACGAGCCGCCGGAGCACCTGACGCCGCTGTTCCAGTTCCTCATGAAGCTCTGGCAGTACCGCGAGGGCATGGTCTATCTCTCGCCCGCACCGCTCTATCACTCCGCGCCGCAGGCGGCCGTCAATCTCACCATCCGCAAGGGCGGCACGGCCATCATCATGGAGAAGTTCGACCCCGAGCAGTATCTGGCTCTGGTCGAGCGCTACCGGGTGACCCACAGCCAGCTGGTCCCGACCATGTTCTCGCGCATGCTCAAGCTGCCCGAGGAGGTCCGGCGCCGATACGACCTGTCCTCGCTGGAGATCGCCATCCACGCCGCCGCCCCCTGCCCGGCCCAGGTCAAGGAGCAGATGATCGACTGGTGGGGGCCGATCATCCACGAATATTACGGAGCGACCGAAGGCCTCGGCTTCACCGCCTGCGACAGCGCGGAGTGGCTGGCCCATCGCGGCACGGTCGGCCGGGTGCTGCTCGGCGACCTGCACATCCTCGACGAGGAGATGAAGCCGCTGCCGAAGGGCGAGCCCGGCCAGATCTGGTTCAAGACCGCGACGCCCTTCGAATATTTCAACGATCCCGAACGCACGGCCCAGGCCCGATCGGCCGACGGCACCATGTCGACGGTCGGCGATGTCGGCTATGTGGACGACGACGGCTTCCTCTACCTGACCGACCGCGCCACCTTCATGATCATCTCGGGCGGGGTGAACATCTATCCGCAGGAGACCGAGAACCTGCTCATCACCCACCCCAAGGTGGCCGATGCGGCGGTGTTCGGCGTGCCCAACGAGGATCTCGGCGAGGAGGTGAAGGCGGTCATCCAGCCGATGCCCGGCCATGCGCCCGGCCCGGACCTGGAAGCCGAACTGATCGCCTTCTGCCGGCAGCACCTGTCGATCCAGAAATGCCCGCGCTCCGTGGACTTCATGGACGAACTGCCGCGCTTGCCGACCGGCAAGCTCTACAAGAAGACGCTGCGCGACCGCTACTGGGGCGATCGGCGCACGCGCATCGTCTGAGGGCGCGACGGCCCCGGCCCGCGGGGCC
>JBKBOA010000024.1:0-42155 GCA_046295035.1 Phreatobacter sp. | reverse complement strand
ACGACGGTGGAGCGCGGTTTCGACCGCCGCCTCGGCGTCTATGTCAAGCTGCTGATCGCCGACATTGCCGGCGCGGTGGACGATCCCCAGACCACCATCGGCGCCAATCTCGGCGAGCCGCTGTTCGAACTGCCCCAGTCCGGCTGGTACTGGCAGATCACCCGCTTCGATGCCGGCCGCAACGAGGTGCGCACCTCCCGCTCCCTGTTCGACGGGCGGCTGCCGCGGCTGGGCTCGGAGACCGCCGAGGCCGGGCCCACGCGCTCCTCGGAAGGCTATGTGGAGGGGCCGAACAACCAGCGCCTGCGGGCGGTGGAGCGCACCATCGAGCTCGGCGAGGATGGCGATTTCGTCGTGCTGGTGGCCGGTCCGGCCGACGACATCACCACGGCGCTGCGCGAGTTCAACCTGACGCTGATCGTCGCGCTGGTGCTGCTCGCCCTCGGCATGGCGCTGGCGGCGCTGTTCCAGGTGCGCGTCGGCCTTGCGCCCCTGCAGCGGCTGGTCGGCGGGCTGGCCGCCATCCGCGCCGGCGAGCGCGAACGGCTGGAAGGCTCGTTTCCGGTCGAGATCGCCCCGCTCGCCCACGAGGTCAACGCGCTGATCGACGACAACCGGGCCATCGTCGACCGCGCCCGCACCCATGTCGGCAATCTGGCCCATGCGCTCAAGACGCCGCTCTCGGTGATCCAGAACGAGGCGGCCGGCCGCGACGACCCTCTGGCGCAGAAGGTGATCGAGCAGACCCGCCTGATGCGCGATCAGGTGGACCACCACCTCGACCGTGCCCGCGCCGCCGCCCGCGCCCGCGTCGTCGCCGCCGTCGTCCCGGTCCGGCCGGTGATCGAGGCCCTGGCACGCACCATGGAGAAGATCCACCGCGACCGGAACCTGGAGATCACCGTGGACGTGCCGGACGACCTCGCCTTCCGCGGCGAGCGGCAGGATTTCGAGGAGGTCGCCGGCAACCTCGTGGACAATGCCTGCAAGTGGGCAGCCGGCCAGGTCCGTGTGACGGCCGTTCACGAGCCCGGCGCGGCCCCTGCCGAGCGTGCCTTCCTCGTCCTGACCATCGATGATGACGGTCCCGGCCTGACGGCGGCCGAGCGGGCCGAGGTGGTGCGCCGTGGCCGGCGGCTGGACGAGACCAAGCCGGGATCGGGGCTCGGCCTGTCCATCGTCTCCGACCTCACCGGTCTTTATGGCGGCCAGCTGATGCTGTCGGCCGCCCCCATGGGCGGATTGCGCGCCACCGTGCGCCTGCCGGCGGCGTGAGCCTGCCCGGCTTTTGCCGCATTCGGCGGGCCATGTGCCGGCGTCGTTTCCAGGCCGCCCCGCCGGGGCATTTTGACACGGGATTGTCCATGCGCCTCCGTCCTTCGCGCTTCCGTCTTGTCGCCGCCGCCGCGCTCGTCGGCCTCGCCGTCGCCGGCTGCGAAACCCGCGAGCAGTCCGGAACCGCCATCGGCGCCGTCACCGGCGCGCTGATCGGCTCCCAGTTTGGCGGCGGGCCGGGCGAGCGGCTGGCCGCCGGCCTTGCCGGCGCGGCCATCGGCGGCCTGATCGGCAATGCCATCGGCCGCGATCTCGACGCCCAGGACCGCGCCCGCGCCATGGAGGCCGAGCGGGTGGTCTGGGTCGAGGGGCGCCGCTCCGAATGGCGCAGCGAGAAGGCCTATGGCTATGTCGAGCCGGGCCGCGCCTACTATCGCGGCGCGCTCTACTGCCGCGAATACACCCACACGATCTACATCCAGGGCCGGCCTCAGACCGCCGTCGGCACGGCCTGCCGCAATCCGGACGGCAGCTGGACGCCGGTCGGCTGATCGGCTCCGGCCTGCGGCATTCGGGCGCGTCCCTGCGGCCCCGCGGCGCCCGCGGGTCCGCCACCTCTTCTTAACGCCCATGGCCTAGGGTCGACGGGTCATGACCCAGGCTGCCTCCGCCGATCGCCAGGACCGCGCGGCCGCTCCCTCGCCGCTGGAGCGGTTGCGGGCCTATCTGGGCGGGCTTCCCGAGACCGCCAAGGCGATGCTCGTGCGCGAGATCGAGAATGCGCGCCGTCGCGGCGAGGACGTGCCCGGCGGCGACCTCATCATCGCGGCGATTCGCGGGCCGGCGCCCGAACCGGCGGGTTCACGGACGGCGCCGGCCACCGCGGAGGTCGCGCGCCGCGATGCCGATGGCGCCCGCGCGCTGTTCCGCCCGCTGGAACCCTTCCTGATCGACGAGCCCATCGAGACGCGCGTGCCGGGGCGGCTCGCGCGCTCCACGCTGGCCTCGGTCTGGACCTGGCTGGCCAGGGATCTGGTTCCGGCCGATGCTGCCGCCTTCTCCCAGGCCGTGGCCGAGGCGGGCGACGACGAGACGGCCCAGGCCCTGCTGGCCGGCGAGTTCCTCGCCCGGGCCCGACCGGCCATCGCCTCTGCCCTCGACGCGGCCGCGCGCAATGCCCAGGCCCAGCAGCGCCTTGTCGGCCGCCTCGACAACGACCGGGCGCTGGTCGAGCTGCCGGAACTGGTGCGCCTGCTCACCGACATGCCGGCCATCGTCGCCCCGGCCAACAAGCTGCCCCCGACGATCCGCAATCTGGCCGATGACAGCCTCGCCAATGTCCGGGCCGTGCTCGAGCCGGTGGCGGTCAGCCGGCGCGACCTCATTCCCTATTGCCTGGCTCTGATCCAGAACCGGCTTGCCCATCGCGCCCAGCTCGTGCGCATCGCCGTGGCGGTCGCCGAGTCGGACGATCCTGCCAAGATCGCGGCCACGCCCTTCCGCGCGGCGGTGGATCTGGTCATCTGCGACCTGGAACGGGCGACGATCCGGGCCCGCGCGGCGCTGCGCGAGGAGCGCTTCCCGGCGCTGGGCCGCGCGGTCAAGGAGTTCCATGACGGGGCGCGGTCCCTGCGGACCGACATGAACCTGGTCAGCGAGGGCCCGTGGCAGCGCCGCGTCGCCAAGCTGCGCGCGGAACTGGCCGCCGACCTGAGCGCCGAGCTGGAGAGCCTGCCCGGAAAGGTCCGCCGGCTGCTGCGCCCGCGCCAGAAGGGCGACCTGCCGGGCGCTCCGCTGACCGCCGATGCGGTCAGCGAGGTGGAGACCAGCCTCGACCTGCTCGCCACCTGCCGCACCTATGCCTCCGAGATCGCGCTCAACGAGCTGACCCTGCGCATCCATTCGGAGATCCAGGCCTATCTGGACCCGACCCTCACCCAGCTCATGGAGAGCATCCGCCAGCAGCCGGAGGCCGACCGGGCTGCGAAGATCAGCCAGATCGACGCCGCCGTGCGCTTCTCCGCGCGGATCTTCGGGCCGAGCTATGCCCAGCTCCTGCAGAAGGCGGCCGATGTCGCCATCCAGAGCGGCAAGAGCGGCCGCTGAGGCGCGCCGATCCGGCCTCCGGCCGCGCTGATCTGGATCAACATCGCGCGGGCGTGACAACCGGTGCATTGTGGCCGCCCCAGCGGTGGTTTATCAGTCGGAGCACGTGAACGGCAGGCTCCGGCCCGCCCTGCTTCCCCCTGATACCGGGTGCGATGACGCCTTGACCGTCTGGATTGTCTTCGCCGCGATGACCGCCGCAGCCATCTTCCTGGTGCTCGCGCCGCTGGCGCGGGGCGGCCGGCAGCTGGCCGCGGCCTCGGGCTCCGGCGCGCAGGTCTATCGCGACCAGCTGGCCGAGATCGACCGCGATCGTGCCGCCGGGCTGATCGGCGAGGCCGAGGCCGCCGCGGCCCGGATCGAGGTCTCGCGCCGGCTGATCGCCGCGACGGCCAACGAGACGGCCGCCGCCGATCCGGGCAGCAGCGCCTGGCGGCGGCGCGCCGTCGCGCTCGCGGCCTTTGTCGTGCTGCCGGTGGTGGCGCTGGTCGGCTATGGCCTCGGCGGCCGTCCCGACCTGCCGGGTCAGCCGCTCGCCCAGCGTCTGCAGGGCGCCCCGGACCGCAACGACCTCGCCAGCCTCGTGGCCCGCGTGGAGGCGCATCTGGCCGCCAATCCGCAGGACGGCCGCGGCTGGGAGGTGGTCGCCCCGGTCTATCTGCGCATGGGCCGCATTCCCGATGCGGTGCGCGCCAGGGCCAATGCCCTGCGCCTGCTGGGCCCGACCGCCGACCGCGAGACCGACCTCGCCGAGGCGCTGATCATCCAGGCCCAGGGCGTGGTCACTGCCGAGGCCAAGGCCGGCCTGTCGCGCGCCGTGGCGCTGGAGGCCCACCATCCCAAGGCCGGCTATTTCCTCGGCCTCGCCGCCGAGCAGGACGGCCGGCCGGAGGAGGCACGCCGGATCTGGACGCGCCTCATCGAGGTGGCACCCGAGGGGGCGCCCTGGATCGACCTCCTGCGCCGCGAGATTGCCCGGCTGGGCGGCACGGACCAGCCGGCGCCTGCCGCACCCGCCCCATCCCCCGCGCCGCAGGCCGCCGCACCCGCCGCGCCGCCGGCCCCGGTCGGCCCCGACCAGATCCGCGGCATGGTGGAAGGCCTTGCCGCGCGCCTGGCCGCCGACGGCAGCGATTTCGAGGGCTGGCTGAGGCTGGTGCGCTCCTATGCCGTGCTCGGCGACGCGGCCCGGGCCCGAGACGCCGCGGCAAAGGCGCGCGAGCGTTTTGGCGCGGAAGCTGACAAGATGACCCGGCTCGACGCACTGGTTCGCGAACTGGGGTTCGGCGGATGACGACGACTGGCAATTCCTGGACCGGCAGCCGGCCCGCCGGCGCCATGACCCGCAAGCAGCGGCGGCTGATCCTGATCGGCGCCATGGGCCTGGTGCTGGCGCTCGCCGCCAGCCTGGTGCTCTATGCCCTGTCGGGCACCATCACGCTGTTCCATTCGCCCTCCGACGTGATCGAGCGGAACATCCAGCCGGGAACGCGCTTCCGCCTCGGCGGCCTGGTCGAATCCGGCTCGGTGCGGCGCGGCGAGAACATGGAGGTGGCCTTCGCGGTGACCGACGGCCGCTCGACCATGCAGGTGGCCTATCGCGGCGTGCTGCCCGACCTGTTCCGCGAGGGGCAGGGCGTCGTCACCGAAGGCGTGCTGGAACCGGGCGGCCGGTTCCGCGCCGACAGCGTCCTCGCCCGCCATGACGAGAACTACATGCCGCGGGAGGTGGCCGACAGCCTCAAGCGGCAGGGCCACTGGAAGCCCGGTGATCCGGCGCCGAATCCGAATGCGGTGCGCGCCGGCCCGGCACCCGCCACGGGGGGGACACGCTGATGCTGTCGCCGGAGATCGGTCATTTCGCGCTGGTCCTGGCGCTCGGCCTGTCACTGATCCAGTCGGTGGTGCCGATCTGGGGCGCGCGCCGGAACGATGCGGTGCTGATGGGCGTGGCGAGCCCCTTGGCCTTCGGCCAGTTCCTGTTCATCGGCCTCGCCTTCGCGGCGCTCACCCATGCCTATCTGGTGTCCGATTTCTCGGTCCAGAACGTTCTGCTCAACAGCCACTCGACCAAGCCGCTGATCTACAAGATCTCGGGCGTGTGGGGGAACCATGAGGGTTCCCTCCTGCTGTGGGTGCTGATCCTGGCGCTGTTCTCGGGGCTGGTCGCCCTGTTCGGCGGCAACCTGCCGCTCAGCCTCAAGGCCAATGTGCTGGCCGTGCAGGGCTGGATCACGGCGGCCTTCCTGCTGTTCATGCTGAAGACCTCCAACCCCTTCGCGCGCGTCGTGCCGGCGCCCATGGAGGGGCAGGATCTCAACCCGTTGCTCCAGGATCCGGGCCTCGCCATCCATCCGCCGCTGCTTTATCTCGGCTATGTCGGCTTCTCCATGTCCTTCGCCTTCGCGGTGGCCGCCCTCATCGAGGGGCGGATCGACGCCGCCTGGGCGCGCTGGGTCAGGCCCTGGACGCTGGTCGCCTGGATCTTCCTGACCGCCGGCATCTCCATGGGCTCCTACTGGGCCTATTACGAGCTTGGCTGGGGCGGCTGGTGGTTCTGGGATCCGGTCGAGAACGCCTCCCTGATGCCCTGGCTCGCCGGCACGGCGCTGCTGCACTCGGCCGTGGTGATGGAGAAGCGCGAGGCGCTGAAGGTGTGGACGGTGCTGCTCGCCATCCTGACCTTCTCGCTGTCGCTGCTCGGCACCTTCCTGGTCCGTTCGGGCGTGCTCACCTCGGTCCATGCCTTTGCCGTGGACCCCGAGCGCGGCGTGTTCATCCTCGCCATTCTCGTCGCCTTCATCGGCGGCTCGCTGGCGCTCTATGCCTGGCGGGCGCCCATGCTCAAGCAGGGCGGCCTGTTCGCGCCCGTCTCGCGCGAGGGGGCCCTCGTCCTCAACAACCTGTTCCTGAGCGCGGGCTGCGCCGCCGTCTTTGTCGGCACGCTCTATCCGCTGGCGCTGGAATCGCTGACCGGGGCCAAGATCTCGGTCGGCCCGCCCTTCTTCAACCTCACCTTCGGCCCGCTCATGGTGCCGCTGATGATCGCCATGGTGTTCGGGCCGTTCCTGCCCTGGAAGCGCGGCGATCTGGTCGGGGTAGCCCAGCGGCTGATGCTGGCCTTCGGGGCCGGCCTCGTCGCCATGGTCATCGTCGCCGCGACCGCCGGCGGACCGGTGCTGGCGCCCCTCTTCATCGGCCTGGCCTTCTACATCATCGTTGGTGCCTTCCTGGACGTCGCCGAGCGGATCCAGCTGTTCCGCGCCCCCGCGCGCACCACACTGGCGCGCGCCCGCGGCCTCCCGCGCTCCATCTGGGGCACGGCCTTCGCCCATGCCGGCGTCGGCGTCATGCTGATCGGCATTGTCGGCGAGACCGCCTACAAGCAGGAGCAGATCGTCCAGATGCGGCCGGGCGACACCGCTTCGGTCGCCCATTACGAGGTCCGGCTGGAGGGACTCGCGCCAGTCCAGGGGCCGAATTACCGCGACCTCGTCGCCCGGCTGTCGCTGCGCGAGGGCGGCGTCTTCGTCGGCACGCTGGAGCCGGCCAAGCGCGTCTATACCGCCCGCAACATGCCGACCACCGAGGCGGCGCTGTGGACGCGCGGCGTCTCCCAGCTCTATGTCTCGCCCGGCGATGTCGGCGAGGGCGGCTCCATCGCGCTGCGCCTGTTCTACAAGCCCCTGGTGCTGCTGATCTGGATCGGCACGCTGGTCATGATCTTCGGCGGCCTGCTGTCGCTGTCCGATCGCCGCTTGCGGGTCGGCGCCCCGAAGCCGGCGGCCGCCCGGCGGCCCGCCATCCAGCCGGCGGAGTAGGGCCATGGGCCGTCGCGCCGCCGCGCTGCTCCTCGCCCTCGGGCTCGCCCTGCCGGCGCTGCCGGCACGGGCCGTGCTGCCGAACGAGCGGCTGGCGGATCCGGCCCTCGAGGCGCGCGCCCGCGCCCTGTCGCAGGATCTGCGCTGCCTGGTCTGCCAGAACCAGTCGATCGACGATTCCGACGCCCCGCTGGCCCGCGACCTGCGCGTGCTGGTGCGCGAACGGCTGAGCGCCGGCGACACGGACCGCCAGGTGCTCGACTTCCTGGTGGCCCGCTACGGCGAGTTCGTGCTGTTGCGTCCGCGCCTGTCCTGGCACACGCTGGTCCTGTGGGGTGCCCCGCTGGCCTTCCTGCTCGGCGGCGCCGGCTATATCGCCCTCCTGCTGATGCGGCGCCGGCGCGAGCCGCCGGCCGAACCCGCACCGCTGACGGCGGAGGAAAAGGCGCGGCTGGACGAGGCCCTGCGATCCTGATGGCCGGCGCGCGTGCTGGCGGTCGTCTTACCAAATCGTAATGTCCCCGACAGGGTGGCGTAATCCGGGCTCTGCCATGGTGCGCCCATGCATGGCAGCCCCATGCCCCCCGATCTGGATGGAGACCATCATGACCAATCGCCTGCGTGCCGCGTTCCTGGGCACCGCCGCGGCGGCGGCGCTCGGCGTCGGCGCCCTCTCTCTGCTGCCGGCCCCCGCGCCCTTCGTGTCGAACGCCATCGCCCAGGGCACGACGGCCAGCCAGCCCTTCTCCTTTGCCGACATGGTCGAGCGCGTGAAGCCGGCAGTGGTTGCCGTGCGCGTGACCCGCGAGACGGCCGGCACCGCGCAGATGACCTTCCGCGACCTGCCGGGCTTCGACGACGAGGACGGCCCGTCGATGGAGCGCTTCATGCGCCGCTTCGGCGAACAGTTCCGCAATGACCCGCGCTTCGGCGGTCCCGGCGGCCCGCGCTTCGGCGGCCCGCGCGGCGGCCCGCGCGCCGTTGCCCAGGGCTCCGGCTTCTTCATCTCGGCCGATGGCTACATCGTCACCAACAACCATGTCGTGCGCGATGCCAGCGATGTCGAGGTGGTCATGGACGGCGGCCGGACGCTGCGCGCCCGCGTCGTCGGCACCGACGAGCGCACCGATCTCGCGCTCCTGAAGGCCGACGGCAACGATTTCCCCTTCGTCCGCTTCGCCGCCCAGGCGCCGCGCGTCGGTGACTGGGTGATCGCGGTCGGCAATCCCTTCGGTCTCGGTGGCACCGTCACCGCCGGCATCGTCTCGGCCCGCGGCCGCGACATCGGCTCCGGCCCCTATGACGACTTCCTGCAGATCGACGCGGCGGTGAACCGGGGCAATTCCGGCGGTCCGACCTTCAATGCCCGCGGCGAGGTGATCGGCGTCAACACCGCCATCTATTCGCCCTCCGGCGGCAATGTCGGCATCGCCTTCGCCATTCCCGCGGAGACGACGCAGAACGTCGTTGCCGCTCTGCGCGAATACGGCTCGGTCCAGCGCGGCTGGATCGGCGTGCAGATCCAGCAGGTGACGCCCGAGATCGCCGAGGGCCTGCGCCTGCCGAAGCCGGAGGGCGCGCTGATCGCCGGTGTCCAGCCAGACAGCCCGGCCGCCCGGTCCGACCTGAAGCCCTCCGACGTGATCGTGGCGGTCAATGGCGAGCCGATCCACAATGCCCGCGAGCTGTCGCGCCGCATTGCCGGCGTGCGTCCGGGCACCGAGGTGCGGCTGACCGTCATCCGCGACGGTGCCGAGCGCAACGTCACCATGACGCTCGGCCGGCTCGAGGACGGCCGCCAGGCGGGCCGCAACGATGACCCGCGCGAACGGCGCGGCCAGGAGCGGGGCGGCCAGTTCGGCATGAACACGCCCGCTCCCGACGCCCCGCGTCTCGGCCTGTCGGTCGAACCGGCGCGCGGCCGGGGTGGCGGCCTGGTCGTCACCGAGGTCGATCCCTCCGGTCCGGCCGGCGAGCGCGGCATCCGCGAGGGCGATGTCATTCTCGACGTCGCCGGCCGCCAGGTCTCCAGCGTCCGCGAGATGCGCGAGGCGCTGGCCGCCGCCCGCCAGGAAGGGCGCAACACGGTGCTGCTGAGGGTCCGCTCCGGCGAGCGCCAGCACTTCGTCGCGGTGCCGATCGGCCGCGGCTGAGACAATGCGGCGGGCGGCTGAACCTTTGGCCCGCCCGCCGCGACCCATCGATGATCCGGACCGGCAACCCCCAGTCGCCCCCCGCCGGCCGGATTGTCTCGAGCGGGGCGGTCGGGAGGAACGTCCGGCCGCCCCGTTTCCCTGCCAGCGCCACGACAGCGCGCCGGCCCCCGGCTGGCGCAGGGTTTGCGAGCCCGTGTAACATGCGAGCCATGCGGATACTGATCATCGAGGACGACCGCGAGGCGGCGTCCTATCTCGTCAAGGCGTTCCGGGAGGCCGGGCATGTCGCCGATCATGCCGCCGACGGCGAGGAGGGCCTGGCCATGGCTCTCGACGGCCCCTATGACGTGCTGGTGGTGGACCGGATGCTGCCCAAGCGCGACGGGCTGTCGGTGATCGGCGAGCTGCGCGCCGCCGGCCGCCAGACGCCCGTGCTGATCCTCTCCGCGCTCGGCCAGGTCGATGACCGCGTGAAGGGGCTGAGGGCCGGCGGCGACGACTATCTGCCCAAGCCCTATTCCTTCTCCGAGCTGCTGGCGCGGGTGGAGGTGCTCTCGCGCCGCAGTTCCGCCGGAGCGCCGGAGACGGTCTATCGCGTCGCCGATCTCGAACTGGACCGTCTGTCCCACCGCGTCACCCGCAACGGCACCGAGATCGTGCTGCAGCCGCGCGAGTTCCGCCTGCTCGAATATCTCATGAAGAACGCCGGTCAGGTGGTGACCCGCACCATGCTGCTCGAGCATGTCTGGGACTACCATTTCGATCCGCAGACCAATGTCATCGACGTGCATGTGTCGCGGCTGCGCTCCAAGATCGACAAGGGCTTCGAGCGGCCGCTGATCCACACCGTCAGGGGTGCGGGCTACACGGTGCGCGCGTGACGAGACTGCGCACCCTGCTGCGGACCACGGCGTTCAAGATCCTGGCCGCCTACCTGCTGGTCTTCGTGGTCTATGCCGGCTTCGTCATCGGATGGCTGGGCTTTGCCACCCAGCAGATGGTCACCGACCAGATCACCGAGACGGTCGAGGCGGAGGTGCGGGGCCTGGCCGAGCAATATGCCATCGGCGGCATCCGCCGCCTGGTCGAGGTGGTGGAGGAGCGCGCCCGCCGGCCGGGCGCCTCGCTCTATCTGGTGGCAAGCTTCACCGGCGAGACCATCGGCGGCAATATCGGTGAGCTGCCGGCCGGCACGCTGGAGCGCGCGGGCTGGATCGAGACCGATTACCGGCGGCCGGACGAGACCGCCGCCATGCCGCCCCACCGGGCCATCGCCCAGGTCTATGGCCTGCCGGGCGGCTTCCGCCTGCTGGTCGGCCGCGATCTGGAGGAGCGCGACCGCATGCGCGCGATCTTCGGGCGCGGCTTCAGGCTGACGCTCGTGATCGCCCTGCTGCTCGGCCTCGCCGGCGCCTACTTCGTTACCCGCCGCGTGCTGAAGCGCGTCGATGCCATGACCGACATGTCGCGCCGGATCATGAACGGAGACCTTTCGGGCCGGTTGCCGGTGGCCGGCACGCGCGACGAGCTCGACCGTCTCGCTGACGCGGTCAATGCCATGCTGGCGCGCATCGAGGCGCTGATGACCGGCATGAAGGAGGTTTCCGACAACATCGCCCACGACCTCAAGACGCCGCTCACCCGGCTGAGGAACCGCGCCGAGGAGGCGCTGCGGCGCGAGGGCGATGCGGAGGCCGCGCGGGCGGCGCTGGCCGGCATCATCGAGGAATCCGACGGGCTGATCCGCACCTTCAACGCGCTGCTGATGATCGCCCGCGCCGAGGCCGGCCACCAGCGCGAGGGCATGGAGCCGGTGGATCTGGCCGAGATCGCCCGCGGGGTGGCCGAGCTCTACGAGCCCGTGGCGGAGGAGGCCGGCGGCCGCCTGTCGGTGACGGCGGCTGCGGTCCGCGTCCAGGCCAATCGCGAGCTGCTCGGCCAGGTGGTGGCCAATCTCGTCGACAATGCCCTGAAGCACGGTGCGATCGACGGCAAGGAGCCGGATGCGAGCGTCATCGTGACCGTCGAGGACGGCGAGGCGGTGCTGACCGTGGCCGATCGCGGGCCCGGCATTGCCGAGGCCGATCGCGAGCGCGTGGTCGAGCGCTTCGTCCGGCTCGAGACGGCCCGCTCGCGCCCCGGTTCCGGCCTCGGCCTCAGTCTTGCCGCTGCCGTCGCCCGCCTGCACGGTGGCCGGCTCGTGCTGGGAGACAATCGTCCGGGCTTGCGGGTCTCGCTGCGTCTGCCACGATTGGCCGATGACCCATCCCGTGCCTCCCTCCGTGCGTGACGACGACCAGCCGCTCGCCGGGCGCATCCGCCATGCGCCCGTGCTGCCGAAGGGGATGGCCGCCTCCCGTCTGATCGGCTCGTTCCTGGCCGAAATCGGTGATCGGGCGCTGGCTGGCGAGCTGGAAGCGGCCCTGAAGCCGGCGAAGGTGCGTGCGCTGGTGGCCGGCATCCTGGCCCATTCGCCCTTTCTCGCCGGCATTGCCGCGCACCGGCCCGAACTGCTGCGCGATTCGCTGGTCCTGCCGCCGGCCGCCCATTTCGAGGCTCTGGCGAGCACGGCGGCTGAGGCCTGCCGCGCCGCGGACGGCGACGAGGCGGTTGGCTCGGCCCTGCGCGGCTTGCGCTCGGCGGTGGCCTTCCTGACCGCGCTCTGCGACATCGGCGGGGTCTGGACGCTCGACGAGGTCACCAGGGCCCTGACGCGCACCGCCGATCTGGCGGTCAGCGAGGCGGTCGCCCATCTGATGCGCGAACTGGCCGCCGCCGGCACGCTGAGGCCGAAGGATGCGGCCTGCCCCGAGGCCGACAGCGGCTACATCGTGCTGGCCATGGGCAAGCACGGGGCGGGCGAGCTCAACTATTCCTCCGACATCGACCTGATCGTGTTCTTCGATCCCGACAAGGCGCCGATGAAGGCCGGGCGCGAGCCGCAGCAGGTCTATGTCCGGCTTACCCAGCGGCTCGTGCGCATCCTCCAGGAGCGCACCGCCGAGGGCTATGTCTTTCGCACGGACCTGCGCCTGCGGCCCGATCCCGGTGCGACCGCCGTGGCGATCTCGACGCCCGCCGCGCTGCACTATTACGAGACGCTGGGCCAGACCTGGGAGCGTTCGGCCTTCATCAAGGCGCGGCCCTGCGCGGGCGACATTGCCGCGGGCGAGGCCTTCCTCGCCGAGATCCAGCCGTTCATCTGGCGCAAGTATCTCGACTATACGGCGGTGGCCGACATCCATGCGATGAAGCGGCAGATCCATGCCTTCCGCGGCCACGAGGTGCTGGCGGTGGAGGGCCACAACATCAAGCTCGGCCGCGGCGGCATCCGCGAGATCGAGTTCTTCGTCCAGAGCCAGCAGCTCATTGCCGGCGGCCGCCATCCCGCGCTCAGGGTGCGCCAGACCCTTGGCGGGCTCGACCTTCTGGCCGAACAGGGCTGGGTCAGCGAGCGCACGCGCGAGGAGCTGACTGAAGCCTACCGCTTCCTGCGCGGCGTGGAGCATCGCCTGCAGATGGTCGCCGACGAGCAGACGCACAGCCTTCCCGAGGATCCGGAGGGCGTCGAGCGCATTGCCCGCTTCCTCGGCTACCGGGACCGCAGCGCCTTTGCCGAGGCGCTGGTGGAGCAGCTCAAGCCCGTCGAGGCCGCCTATGCCCGGCTGTTCGAGAGCCTGCCCCCGCTTGCCGAGATGAAGGGCACGGTGGATCTGGCCTCGGACCCGCCCAGGCCCTCGACGCTGGCGGCGCTGCGCGAGATGGGCTTTGCCGATCCCGGCAGCGCGGCCGCCACGGTGCTCGGCTGGCAGCAGGCGCGTTCGGGCGGCCTGAGGGCGAAGGAAGCGCGCGAGCGGGTGGCCGAGCTCGCGCCGGCGCTCATCGACGCCCTGTCGCGCACGGTCGATGCCGATCTGGGCCTGCGGGCCTTCGACCGCCTGCTCACCCGCCATCCCCAGCCCATCGAACTGCTGGCCATCCTGAGGGCACATCCGGACCTGCTGGAACTCCTCTCGCAGATCCTCGGCTCGGCGCCGCGGCTGGCCGACCTGCTCGGCCGGCGCGCCCATGTGCTCGATGCCCTGCTGGAGCCGGCCTTCTTCGGCGACCTGCCGGGCGAGAAGGATCTGGCCCGCCGCCTGTCCGAGACGCTGGCGCTCGCCCGCCATCCGGAGGAGCTGCTCGACCGGGCCCGCATCTTCGGCCAGGAGCAGCTGTTCCTGACGGCCGTGCGCGTGCTGGCGGGCACGGTTTCCGCCGAGGCCGCCGGCCAGGCCTTTGCCCGGCTGGCCGAGCAGCTCATCATTGCCCTGCACCGGCACGTCACGCGGACCATGGCCGAGGCCCATGGCACCATCCCGGGCATGCGCACGGCGGTCATCGCCATGGGCAAGCTCGGCGGCCGGGAGATGACGGCCGGCTCGGATCTCGATCTGATCCTGCTCTATGACCACGACCCGAAGGAGAATGCCTCGGACGGCCCGCGCCCGCTGGTCGGCAGCCACTACTTCTCGCGCCTGACGCAACGCCTGATCAGCGCCCTGTCGGCGCCCACCAGCGAGGGGGTGCTCTACGAGGTGGACCTGCGCCTGCGGCCCTCCGGCCGCTCGGGGCCGGTGGCCACCCATCTGGACGGCTTCCGCAGCTACCAGCTGAACGAGGCCTGGACCTGGGAGCACATGGCGCTGACGCGCGCGCGCGTCATCTCCGCCTCCCCCGGATTTGCCGGCGAGGTGGACAGGGCCATCCGGCAGGTGCTGATGATGAAGCGGCCGGCCGCGGCAACGCTTGCGGACATCGTCGACATGCGCAGGGCCATTGCCGAGGACAAGGGCGAGGACGACCGCTGGGATCTCAAATATGCCCGCGGCGGCCTCATCGACATCGAGTTCGTCGCCCAGGCCCTGCAGCTCGTCCATGCCCACCGCCATCCAGACATCCTGGACACCAACACGGCGCGCGTGCTGGACAAGGCAGCCGCCGCCGAGTTCCTGACGCCCGCCGATGGCGATACCCTGCGCGCGGCCTGCCGGCTCTATCAGCGCCTCACCCAGATCATCCGGCTGTGCCTGGTGGACGGCTTCGATCCCGAGACGGCAGCGCCCGGTCTGCGGCAGCTCCTGGCCCGGGCCGGCGAACTGCCGGACTTTGCCACCCTCGATGCCCATCTGGTGGAGGTGCAGCGCTCGGTCCGCGAGGTCTTCGAGCGGGTGGTCGGAGCCCTGTGATCAGGCCGAGGCGACCATGGCCTCCTGGTCGCCAAGCGCCGGGCCGTTCTCGGGCAGGCGCACCAGGACGGTGGTGCCGCGGCCGACGGCTGAGCGGATCTTCAGCGTGCCGCCATGCATCTCGACCAGCGACTTGGCGATGGCCAGGCCCAGCCCCGAGCCGTTGTGGGTCTTGGAGAACTGGCCCTGCACCTGTTCGAACGGCCGGCCGAGATTGCGGATCGCCTGGCGCGGGATGCCGATGCCGGTATCCTCGATGGCCAGGGCCACGAAGCCGCGGGCCCGGCGCGAGCGCACCGAGATCATGCCGCCGGGCTGGGTGAACTTGACCGCGTTGGACAAAAGGTTGAGGAAGATCTGCTTGATGGCCCGGCGGTCGGCCGTCAGCTGCATGCTGTCGGGGATCTCGGCCTCGATCAGGATCTGCTTGTCGGCGGCCAGCTTGGCGACGACGCGGATGGTTTCCTCCAGCGTCTCGTCGAGATTGATCGTTTCCAGCGACAGCTTCATCCGCCCGGCCTCGATGCGCGCCATGTCGAGGATGTCGTCGATGAGCGACAGCAGGAAGCAGCCGCTGTCGTGAATGTCGCGGGCATATTCGAGATATTTCGGCGCGCCGATCGGGCCGAAATGGCCGTCCTTCATCACCTCCGAGAAGCCGATGATGGCATTGAGCGGCGTGCGCAGCTCGTGGCTCATATTGGCCAGGAACTTCGACTTGGCGAGGTTGGCTTCCTCGGCCTTCGTCTTCTGCTCGGAATATTTCTCGGCCAGTTCGGCAAGCTGCTGGGTCTGCATTTCCAGCGCGTGCTGGCTGCGTTGCAGGTCGCTGACGGTGGAGCGCAGGCGCTGCTCGCTCGCCAGGATCCTTGATTCATGCAGCTTCAACGCGGTGATGTCGGTGCCGACCGAGACATAGCCGCCGCAATCGGTGCGCCGCTCGCTGATCTGCAGCCAGCGGCCGTCGGCCAGTTCCACTTCCAGGTCGCGGTCACCGTCGCCCGTGTCATGGGTCAGGATGCGACCGTCGATGATCTGGATGCCGCCGCCGCGGGCCAGCGCGTCCTGGTAGCGCGTGCCGGGACGGGCATGTTCCTCGCTGAGCCCGTTCAGCTCGCGGAACTTCGAGTTGCAGACCACGATCCTGTCCTGGTCATCGCAGACCACGAAGGCTTCGGAAATGGTCTCGATGGCCTCGCGGATGCGCTGGTCGCTGGCGGCATTGCGCTCGGCAAGGGCGATCTGCTCGGTGATGTCCACCACGATGCCGACGAAGCGGGGATGGGACACGCCGGCGACCGACAGGCCGCGGCCGCGCGCGCGGAACCACAGCCAGCGGCCATCGGCGTGGCGCATGCGGAACTGCAGGTCCACCACCGTGTCGAGATCCAGATCGGTCATCGAGGCAATGCCGGCCAGATAGCCGTCATCCGGATGCAGCAGCGGCTCCAGCTCGGCGATGGTCACCACGCCCTCGCGCCCGGCCATGCCGAGCAGCTCGAACATGGAGGCCGACCAGTACATGCGGTCCGACCCGATCTCCCAGTCCCACAGACCGCAGCTGCCGCTCTGCAGGGCGGCATCGATGGTGGCGCGGGCATTGTGGTTGATCATGTCGGCGGTGGCCGCGCGGACGGTCTGGATGTGGAAGGCGATGCCGATGATGAACAGCAGCAGGCCCGTGGTGGCGAACAGCGTGCTGGTCAGCAGCGTGCCGCGCCACCACTGCTCGAGGGCGGCGTCCACGGTCTGCACCACGTAGAGGCGGGTCATGGGCTCGCGCAGCGGCCGGACCACCACATAGGCCGCGGCGCTGTCCACCATGAGGGCATCGCGGACGGTGCCGCCCGGATCGGCGCCGATGGTCAGGACGGAGGAGACGGGGCGCCCGACCAGCTTGCTGCGCAGGGCGGGCGGGGAGACGGCGGCGATGGTGCCATCCGGCGCCTCGGCGAGGATCAGCCGGCCGGATTGCGGCGCGAGCCGCAGGGCGGTGAGTTCGAGCGCCGTCTGCATGGCGGCAACCGGATCGGTGGCCGACAGGGTGATCCGGTGGTTGAGGTCGGCGTCGATGGCCGCGGCCGCCGTCATCAGGTCGGCGCGCAGGGCCGCAAGCGCCTCGTTGCGGCTGTTGACGATCTGGAGCGCGGCGGCCGTGCCGACCACCATGAGGAAGGCGATGATGAGCAGCGGCACCAGACGCCGCAGCACCGGCTCGTAGGGCGCCAGTCGTGATTCGAGTGCCGCGTCGATCGGCTGCGCGAAGCCGCGCAGGCCGGAGGCATGAATCCGCGCTTCCGCGCTGGGCGCCATGGCGCGCTCCATCGCCGGTTCTCCCCGCCGAAAACTCTTGAGAATCCGTCCGGAGAGAAGTCCCAGCCCCTCCGAATCACGGCCATGAGAATCGATTTGGGTGGCGGCTGTCTAGAGTCGCGGATTCGTCGAATTGGAAATTTTTGGTTAACGCGCGTGGGACAGAAATCCGGTCCTATCGGCGGTCCCATTGCCTCTGCGTTCGCTCATCCGAGCGAGCGCTGGACGATGTCGGCGACATCGGCGGAGAGCGGCGAGACGGCCGCGATCCGGCGCAGCGCCGCCTCGGCCCTGGCACGGCGCACCGGTTCCATGGCGCGCCAGGAGCGGAAGGCCGACAGGAGCCGGGCGGCGACCTGCGGATTGCGCCGGTCGACATCCAGAACCACCTCGGCGAGGAAGTCGTAGCCGGCACCGTCCGCCCGGTTGAACTGGGTGGCATTGGCCGTGGCGAAGCTGCCGACCAGCGCCCGCAGCCGGTTCGGATTGGTCATCGGGAAATCGGGATCGGCCATCAGGGCGCGCACCCGGTCCAGGGTGCCGTCCTCCGGGATCGCCGCCTGCAGGGCCAGCCACTTGTCGAGGATCAGCGCATGGCCGCGGAAGCGGTCGCGGAAGGCCTGGAACGCCCGCTCCCGGCGCGGTCCCGGATGCTGCGCGAGGATGGCCAGCGCCGCGAGGCGATCGGTCATGTTGTCGGCGCCGGTGAAACGCGCCTCGACGGCGGACAGCCGGTCGTCGGAGCCGCTGGCGGCCCACAGGTCCAGCGCCACATTGACGATGGCGCGGCGGCCGGCCGAGGCCGCGTCGGGCCGGAACGGACCGGCGGGCGCGAGCGTGGCGATGGTCTCGGCGAGGGCATCGGCAAGGGCTTCGGACAGCGCGGCGCGCAGCGACCGGCGCGCGGCGAGGATGGCGTCGGGATCGACCTGCGTGCCGATCTCCCGGGCGATGTCGGCTTCCGACGGCAGGGCCAGCGCCTGGGCGGCAAAGGCCGGGTCGGCGGGGGCCTCGTCGAGGAGCGGGCGCAGCACGTCCACCAGTGGTCCGGCCTCCGGCGCCGGAGCGCCGGGCCGGCTCGCGGCGACGAGCGTGCGCGTGGCCAGCGTCTGGATCGCCTCCCAGCGGTTGTAGGGGTCGCAGTCGTGGCGTGCGAGGAAGGTGAGATCGTCCGCCGTCAGATCGGTCTTGAGGATGACCGGCGCCGAGAAGCCGCGGTTGATCGACAGGACCGGGCGGGTCGGATGGCCGGAAAAGACGAAACGCTGCCGCGCCTCGGTGAGCGCGATCACGCCGGCAACCGCCTCGCCGTCCTCGGTAATCAGCGGCCGGTCCTCGCCGTTCGGACCGATCAGGCCGAGGGCGAGCGGGATCACCATGGGCTGCTTGTGGGCCTGTCCGGGGGTCGGCTTCAGCTCCTGGCGGATGTCGAGCGTGAAGGTGCCGGCGGCCGGGTCGTGATGTGTGGAGACAAAGACCTCCGGCGTGCCGGACTGGCGGTACCAGCGGAAGAACTGCGTCAGGTCGCGCCCGCTCGCCTCCGCGAAACAGGCGATGAAATCCTCCACCGTCGCCGCCTGTCCGTCATGACGCCGCAGATAGAGATCCATGCCCCGCCGGAAGGCCTCCGCCCCGATCAGCACCTTCAGCGTGCGGATCACCTCGGCGCCCTTCTCGTACACGGTGGCCGTGTAGAAGTTGTTGATCTCGTGATAGATTTCAGGCCGGACGGGATGGGCGAGGGGGCCCGCATCCTCCGGGAACTGATGGCTCTTGAGCGTGCGCACATCGCCGATGCGCTCCACCGCGCGCGAGCGCATGTCGGCGGAAAACTCCTGGTCGCGGAAGACGGTCAGGCCCTCCTTCAGGCAGAGCTGGAACCAGTCGCGGCAGGTGATGCGGTTGCCGGTCCAGTTGTGGAAATATTCGTGGGCGATGATCGCCTCGATGGCGGCATAGTCCTGGTCGGTCGCCGTGTCGGGCAGGGCCATGACATATTTGTCGTTGAAGATGTTGAGGCCCTTGTTCTCCATCGCCCCCATGTTGAAGTCGGAGACGGCGACGATGTTGAACACGTCGAGGTCGTATTCGCAGCCATAGGCCTCCTCGTCCCAGCGCATGGAGCGCTTCAGCGCGTCCATGGCATAGGCGCAATTGTCCTGCTTGCCCGGTTCGACATAGATGTTGAGCGCCACCTGCCGGCCCGAACGGGTGGTGAAGCTGTCCGACACGCAGGCGAGCCGGCCGCCCACCATGGCAAAGAGATAGCTCGGCTTGGGATGGGGATCGTGCCAGATGGCATAATGGCGCCCGCCCGGCAGGTCGCCAGCCTCCACCGGATTGCCGTTGGCGAGCAGCACCGGGGCCTCGGCCTTGTCCGCCTCGAGCCGCACCGTATAGACGGCCAGCACGTCCGGCCGGTCGGGAAAATAGGTGATGCGGCGAAAGCCCTCGGCCTCGCACTGGGTGCACCAGGTGCCGGAGGAGCGGTAGAGGCCCATGAGCTGCGTGTTGGCCTCCGGATCGACCTCGGTGACGACGGTCAGGCGAAACGGCCCTGCGGGCGGGCGGTGGAGGATCAGCCTGTCAGGCATCGCCTCGTAGCCACCGGGCACGATCGGCGACCCGTCGACCGCGATCGAGACCGGCGTCAGGTCGTCGCCGTCGAACACCAGCGGTGCGCCGGGCCGGCCCTGCGGGTGCGGCGCGACGGCCAGTTCGGCGACCACGCGGGTGCGGGTCGGATGCAGCGAGACATCCAGCCGCACGGTCGTCACCACATGGTCGGGCACGCGATAGTCGGAGAGGCGGACCGGCCTGGTCACGTCGC
Source organism: Phreatobacter sp. (assembly GCA_046295035.1). Taxonomy (GTDB): domain Bacteria; phylum Pseudomonadota; class Alphaproteobacteria; order Rhizobiales; family Phreatobacteraceae; genus Phreatobacter. The sequence goes on along the minus strand of JBKBOA010000024.1, from coordinate 22,426 downwards.
TGGGCATCGTCTGGAGAATCCCTGGTCGAGACGGAGGGGCAGACCCTATGGCCGGCCGGGTCAGGAGGGAAGGGGACGCCAGAGCTCGGCATGGCCGACCACCCTGACGACTTCGGGATGGGCCCGGCGGAAGCGCCGCTCGATCAGGTCCACGGCCTCGTGGACCTCGGCGATGGAGAGGGCCGGATCGGCGCGGCAGTGGAACACGGCCACCAGGCCCTGCGGGGTGTGCCGCACGCGCACGCTGTGCACGTCGCTGATCGGACCGCCTTCCGCGGCAAAGGTCTTCAGCGCGGCGGTGAGACCGGCGACCGTCTCGGGCGGGCAGTCGGTGCCGGTCAGCGTCTCGACCTGCAGCGGCTCGATATGGGTTTCCACCTCCACCTCCTCGCCGAGCTCCTTGCGCACCGCCTGTTCCAGGTGGCTGGCGATGCCGTGGGCCTCGCCGAGCGTGAGGGCGCCGTCCACCTCCAGGTCGAGGCCGACCGACAGGCGCTCGCCGACATGGTGGATCGTGATGTGATGAACCGCCAGGCCCTGGAGGCGGGCCGTCAGGTGCACCCGCTCCATCACCGTCTCGTCGTCGAGCGCCACCGCATTGGTCGTGACGGTGGCCTGCGTGTTCGGGCGCGCCGCTTCCGCCGCCGCGGTGATCGCCGCCTTGATGGCCGCAACGCGGTGCAGGGGCAGGGTGCGGTTCACGCTGACCGCGATCTCCGCCAGCGTGTCCTGGCCGACCTCGCGCAGGCGCAGCCGATCGACCGAGACGACGCCGGGAACCTCGCTGACCGCCTCGGCGATGGCCTGGCTGGCGCCCGTGGGGGCACGGTCCATCAGGGTGTCGATGGTACGCCGGCCGAGCCGCCAGCTCATGATGCAGATGAGGATGGCGACCGCGATGGCCGCGATGGCATCGGCCTGGGGATAGCCGAGCCAGACGAAGGCGAGGCCGATCAGGACGACGATGGAACTGCCCATGTCGGCGGCGAAATGCAGCGCTCCCGACTCGAGCGCATGGCTGCCGGTCTCCTCGGCCAGGCGCGAGAGCACCCGCACGCGCCAGAAGTCGACGGCGATGACCAGCACCAGGAAGCCGGCCAGCAGCGGCGTCACCTCCACCGGCTGGCCGTTGCCCATCAGGCGGCGCACCGCCTCCGTCACGACGATGCCGGAGACCAGGAACAGGAAGGCGGTCTCGGCGAGGGCGGCGATCGATTCGACCTTGCCATGGCCGTAGGGGTGATCCTCGTCGGCGGGCTTGTCGGCAAGCCGCACCGCGTAGAAGGTGAGCAGCGTCGCCGCCGTATCGACCAGCCCGTGGGCCGCCTCCGCCATGATGGCGATGGAGCCCGAGGCATAGCCGACGGCGGCCTTGGCCGCGGTGAGCGCGACCGTGACAGCGATGGATGCGAGGGCTGCCTTTTGCTTGATCGATGCCATGATGACCATGCCCGCCTGACCGGTGCGGCGAGCCCTAGGCCGGCCGGCCGCTCCGGTCAATGCGTGCGATCAGATCGTGTTCCCGGGGAGCTGCGCCATGCCGCGGCCTGATCTCGACGCCGAATACAACAACCGCGCCATGGTGCCCGAGCACCCTGCGCTCATGGCCGGCTGGGCCACCGATGCCGCGGCCTTCCGCGCGTCGCGGCCGGATGCGGCGCTCGACCAGGCCTATGGCCCCGGCGCGCGCCACCGCTATGACTGGTTCCCCGCGCCGGCCCCGCGCGCCGGCGCCCCGGTCCTGCTGTTCATCCATGGCGGCTACTGGCAGGCGCTGGACAAGACCTCGTTCAGCCACATGGCCGCGGGAGCCAATGCCCATGGGCTGGATGTGGCGGTGATGAGCTACGACCTCTGTCCGCAGGTGGCGCTCGGCGCGATCGTCGACCAGGCGATCGCCTGCGCCCGTGATCTGCACCGGCGGACCGGCCGCAGGGTGCTGCCCTTTGGCCATTCGGCCGGCGGGCATCTGGCCGCCTGCCTGGCTGCGGCCGACTGGACCGGGCTCGGCGAACGCGGCTCGATCATCGCCGCGGCCATGCCGGTCTCCGGCCTGTTCCACCTGGCGCCACTGGTCGGAACCTTCGTCAACCGGGCCGTCGGCATGGGGCCGGGCGAGGCGGCACGCCTGTCGCCCGTCACCTGGAGCCCGCCGGACGACCTGCCCGTTACCCTTGTGGTGGGGGCCGAGGAATCCGGCGAGTATCACCGCCAGACCCGCATGCTCGCCGAGGCCTGGGCGGCCATGGGCGTGGAGACCAAGATCATGGTCATGCCGGGGGCCAACCATTTCACGGTGATCGCGCCCTTCGCCGACCCGAACTCGGTGCTGACCGCGGAACTGGTGTCGCTCGCCGCTTGATCGATCGCAAGGCGGGCGGACGGCGCATGGGGCAGGGTGGAACCTGCCCTGTCCGCCGAGGCCGCCATGCTCCCCCGCCTGCTTCCCATGCTTGCCGCGCTTGCCCTGGTCACCGCCGGCCTCGCCGAGGCCCAGACCGCGCGCCCGCCTTCGGCCCGCGATCGCGCGCTGATCCAGCGCGGCGAGACGCTGGTGCGCCAGCACTGCGCCCTCTGCCACGGTGTCGGGCGCGACGATGCCAGCCGCTATCCGAATGCGCCGCTGTTCCGCGAACTGTCGCGGCGCTATCCGGTGGACGTGCTGGAGGAGGCCCTGGCCGAGGGCTTCACGTCCGGCCATCCGGCCATGCCGGAATTCGTGTTCTCGGCCGAGCGCGCGGCCGCCATTGTCGCCTATCTCCTGTCGATCCAGGTCGAGCCCAACGCCCGCCCGCAGCGCCAGTGAGGCCGACCGGGCGCGGCCTGCGCGGGTGCGCGACACGCCCGGTCATGGCTCTTCCGTCCTTGCCTTCCCCGAAACGACAACGCCCGGCGCAAGCGCCGGGCCTTGCCTTTCCATAGGCGGCAGGACCGCTCAGAAGAAGGCCTGGATGCCCGTCTGCGCGCGGCCGAGGATCAGCGCATGCACGTCATGGGCACCCTCGTAGGTGTTGACCGTCTCCAGATTCACCATGTGGCGGATGACGTGATACTCGGCCGAGATGCCATTGCCGCCGTGCATGTCGCGGGCCATGCGCGCGATGTCGAGGGCCTTGCCGCAATTGTTGCGCTTCATCAGCGAGATGGCCTGGGGCGCGAAGCTGTGCTCCTCCATCAGCCGGCCGAGGCGCAGGGCGCCGTGCAGGCCGAGCGCGATCTCGGTCTGCATGTCGGCGAGCTTCTTCTGGACGAGCTGGGTGGCGGCCAGCGGCCGGCCGAACTGCTTGCGGTCGAGCGTGTACTGGCGCGCCCGGTGCCAGCAATCCTCCGCCGCGCCCATGGCGCCCCAGGCAATGCCGTAGCGTGCCCGGTTGAGGCAGCCGAACGGGCCCGACAGGCCCCTGGCGTTCGGCAGCATGTTCTCGGCCGGCACGAACACGTCGTCCAGCACGATCTCGCCGGTGATGGAGGCACGCAGGCTGACCTTGCCCTCGATCTTCGGGGTCGAGAAGCCCTTCATGCCGCGCTCGACGATGAAGCCGCGGATGGCCTCGTCGGTCTTGGCCCAGACCACCGCGACATCCGCGATCGGCGAATTGGTGATCCACATCTTGGATCCCTTGAGCAGATAGCCGCCATCGACCTTGGTCGCGCGGGTCTTCATGCTGGCGGGATCCGAACCGGCATCCGGCTCGGTCAGGCCGAAGCAGCCGACCCATTCGCCGGTGGCGAGCTTGGGCAGGTACTTCCGGCGCTGCTCCTCCGAGCCATAGGCATAGATCGGATACATGACCAGCGAGGACTGCACCGAGCAGGCCGAGCGATAGCCGGAATCCACGCGCTCCACCTCGCGGGCGATCAGCCCATAGGCGACATAGCCGAGGTCGGCGCCGCCATATTCGGAGGGGATGGTCGAGCCGAGCAGGCCGAGCTCGCCCATCTCGTTCATGATCTCGCGGTCGAAGCGCTCCTCCAGAAAGGCCGAGGTGACGCGCGGCAGCAGCTTTTCCTGGCAATAGGTGCGGGCGGTCTCCTGCACCATGCGCTCTTCCTCGGTGAGCAGGCCATCGAGGTTCAGCGGGTCTTCCCAGTTGAACTCCTCGCTGTCCTTCACATAGCCGGTGGCGGGATGGAGCTGGGCGACAGCCATGGCGTTGTCCTCAAACGAAACGGATGAGGTCTCTTAGGCCAAAGGGATGGGAGCGCCAAGCGTCCGCTCGGCAGAGCCGTCCTGTCATGGGGTCGCGGGCGCCGTCGTGCGGTGCCGGGCCGGTCAGGCTGACCCGATCAACTGGAACCGGTCGACATCGACCATGCCGCGGTCGGACATCTTCAGGTGCGGGATGACCGGCAGCGGCAGGAAGGCGACCTGCAGGAACGGTTCGGCCAGAACCACCCCGAGGCCCGTCGCGGCCGCGCGCAGGGCCTTCAGTGGCGCGATCAGCTCCTCGAACGGCCGATCGCTCATCAGGCCGGCGATCGGAAGCGGCAGTTCGGCCAGCACGCGGCCGGCCTCCACCACCACGAAGCCGCCGCGGATGGCCACCAGACGGTTCACCGCCACGGCCATGTCGGCATCGTCCGCTCCCACCACGCAGATGTTGTGGCTGTCGTGGCCGACCGAGGAGGCGATGGCGCCGCGCTTCAGGCCGAAGCCATGGACGAAGCCGCGGCCGATATTGTCGTTGATGCCGTGACGGGCGACCACCGCCACCTTCACCGCGTCCTTCTCGAAATCGCACAGCACCGCGCCGCCCGCCGCCGGCAGGTCCATGGTCAGGTGCGCCGTGATGATCTTGCCGGGAAGGACACCGATCACCGGCACGGCAGACCCGCTGCCCGGAACGCGGAAATCAGCCGCCGTGACGGCGCGGGCCTTCATGCTGTCGAGGCCCACGGGGGCGACCGGCGCACGGCCCGCATAGGCCTGCGGCCCGACAACCACGCCGCCGGCGATGACGGCCGAGACGGCACAGGCCTCCAGGTCGTCGAGCAGCACGATGTCGGCGCGCTTTCCGGGTGCGATCAGGCCGCGGTCACGGAGGCCGAAGGCGGTGGCCGCCGTCAGCGAGGCCGAGCGGTAGGCGGCAAGCGGCGGTACGCCGAGCCGGATGGCGGTGCGGATGATGAAGTCGAGATGGCCCTCCTCGGCAATGTCGAGCGGGTTCCTGTCGTCCGTGCAGAAGGCGAGGAAGGGCGAGGTCTGGACGGTGAGCAGCGGCGCCAGCGCGTGCAGGTCCTTCGACACCGACCCCTCGCGGATCAGCACGGTCATGCCCTTCTGGATCTTCTCCAGCGCCTCGTCGGCCGTCGTGCTCTCGTGCTCGGTGCGGATGCCGGCGGCGACATAGGCATTGAGGTCGAGGCCGCGCAGAAGGGGCGCATGGCCGTCGATGTGCCGGTCGGAAAAGGCCTCCACCTTGGCGAGGCAGGCCGGATCGGCATGGACGATGCCGGGGAAGTTCATGAACTCGGCGAGGCCGATGACCTTCGGATGGTCGCGATAGGGGATGAGGTCGGCCGCCTCCAGCCGGGCGCCGGCCGTCTCCAGATGCGTCGCCGGCACGCAGGAGGACAATTGCACGCGCAGGTCCATCACCGTGCGGCTCGCCCCCTCCAGCATGTAGTCGAGGGCTGCGCGGCCGAGCACGTTGGCGATCTCGTGCGGGTCGCAGACGGCGGTGGTGACGCCGTGGCGGGCAACGCAGCGGTCGAACTCCATGGGCGTGACGAGCGAGGATTCGACATGCAGGTGCGTGTCGATGAAGCCGGGCACGGCGATGCGGCCACGGCCCTCGATGACCTGCGCGCCGCGATAGGCGCCATAGGTGCCGACGATGGTGTCGCCCACGATGGCGATGTCGGTCGGGAACAGGTTGCCGGTCACGAGATCGAACAGCCGCACGTCGCGGATGACGAGATCGGCTTCCGCCGCGCCCCGCGCGGCGGCGATGCGGCGGGCAAGCGTTGCGGCTGGAATGCGTGCCGAAGCCATGGCCTATCTCCCGGTCCGTTCCATGACAAGCGGCCGACCCCCCTCGGCCGGATCCTTCATGAAGCCCGTCGCGGTGCGCAGGAAGGACAGGCTGTTGCCGTCGAGGCCGTAGAGCACCAGCTTCGGCGCCTCGATCCGCCAGGACGCCAGGCGCAGGCGCGTGACGCCGGCCTGGCATCCCTGGGCGCTGACGCGGACCGCATAGCTTTCCTCGCCGCCCGGCGGGGGCCGGTTCGACAGATGGATGCGGCAGACCATCTCCCCGTCCGGCCGGCGCATCACCCAGTCCCCGAAGGCATCGGCGGCGCTCGCCACCCGGTCGACGCCGGCGGGCGCACGCACCAGCACATAGCCCGGCGCCGGGCCGGCCGCCGCATAGGAGGCGTCCTCGTTCTCGATGAAGCGCAGGAGCGGGCGGCGGGTTGCGTCGAGGAGGCTCAGGCCATCGACGGGGTGCCAGGCGGCGGCTGCGGCGATGACGGGAACCCGGGTCGCGCAATCCGGCGCCAGCGTCAGCCCGTGGCCGCCGGGAGCCGGGCTCACGGCCAGCGTCAGGCGGCAGCCGGGCGCCCCGTCCAGCGGGGCGACCAGCCAGGACCCGGCCAGGCTTCGGATGATGCCCGGATCCACGCCCTGTCCGGCGGCGGGCAGGGCCAGGGCGAGCAGGGCGAGGACAGCGGCGGGGCAGGTCGGCAGGCGGCGCATGGGCGCGATTATCCCATGGCGCCGCCGTCCTGTCAGGCCATCAGGCAACCCGCGCGAATTCGAAATGGCGGCCGGGCGCCGCCTCGAACAGGGCGCGCGTGTAGGGATGCTGCGGGTTGCCGAACACGTCGGCGGTCTTGCCCTGCTCGACCACCACGCCGTTCTGCATCACCACGATGCGGTCGCAGATCTGGGCCGCGACCCTGAGGTCGTGGGTGATGAACAGCACGGCGAGATTGAACTGCTTGCGGACATCGTCGAGCAGGTCGAGAACCTGCGCCTGCACAGAGACATCGAGCGCGGACACCGCCTCGTCGGCGATCAGCACCTCGGGCTCCATGGCGAGCGCGCGGGCGATGCAGATGCGCTGGCGCTGGCCACCGGAGAACTGGTGCGGATAGCGGTCGAGCGCATCCGGCGACAGGCCGACCAGCTTCATCAGGTCGCGCGCCCTGGCGAGCGCCTGCGCCTGCGGCACGCCGAAGTTCATCGGCCCCTCGATGATCGAGGCGCCGACGGACCGGCGCGGATTGAGCGAGCGGTAGGGGTCCTGGAAGACGATCTGGCAATGCTTGCGATGGGGCCGGAGCTCGCGCTGGCTGAGACCGGCGACATCCAGATCGCCGACCCGGATCGTGCCGGAGGTCGGGTCGATCAGCCGGGCGATGCAGCGCGCCACCGTCGATTTGCCGGAGCCGGATTCGCCGACAATGCCGAGCGTCTCGCCGCGGCGGACCTGGATGTCCACATCGGTCGCCGCCTTCACCTCCCGCACCTTCTGGAAGAAGCCGCCGCCCCCGTAGATCTTGGTCAGCTTGACCGTCTCCAGGGCCACCGGACCGGTGAGCGTCTCGCGTGCCGGCGGCGTCAGCGTCGGCACGGCGTTGATCAGCATCTTGGTATAGGGATGCTGCGGGTGCTTCAGCACCTCCTCGGCCGTGCCGGTCTCCACCACATGGCCATGCTGCATGACCACCACGCGATGGGCGATCTCGGCCACCACGCCGAAGTCATGGGTGATGAACAGAACGCCCGTGCCGCGCCGCTCCTGCATCTCGGCGATCAGCTTCAGGATCTGTGCCTGGGTGGTGACGTCGAGGGCCGTCGTCGGCTCGTCGGCGATCAGCAGGGCTGGGTCGAGCACCAGCGCCTGGGCGATCATGATGCGCTGGCGCTGGCCGCCGGAAAGCTGGTGCGGATAGGCGTCGTAGATCTTGGCGGGATCGGGCAGGCGCACGGCCTCCATCACCGCCAGCACCTTTTCCTTGCGTTCGGTGGCGCCGAGGTCGGTGTGGATCTCCAGCACCTCGTCGATCTGCGCGCCGCAGGTGACGACCGGGTTCAGGGCGGTCATCGGCTCCTGGAAGATCATCGACATGCGGGTGCCGCGCAGGTCGCGCAGCCGGCTCGGCGCGGCCGTCAGCGTGTCCTCGCCCGCCAGCAGGATCTGCCCGGCGGTCGCGGTGAGCTGGCCCTTCGGCAGGAGGCCCATCACGGAATGGGCCGTCACCGACTTGCCCGAGCCGGACTCGCCGACCACGCAGACGATCTCGCCCGGATTGACGGCGAACGACACGTTTTCCACCGCATGGCGGCGGTCCGCGCCCTTCGGCAGTGCCACCGTCAGGCCGCGGATATCGAGGATCGGAGCGCTCATCCGCGCTTCTCCATTTTCGGATCGAGCGTGTCGCGCAGCCCGTCGCCGAGCATGTTCACGGCGAGGACGGTGAGGGCGAGGAAGATGCCCGGATAGAGGATGTTGTGCGGGAAGACGCGGAACAGCTGGCGCCCCTCGGCCATGATGTTCCCCCAGGTCGGAATCTCCGGCGGAATGCCGATGCCGAGGAACGACAGGATCGCCTCAACCAGGATGGCCGAGGCGCAGATGAAGGTGCCCTGCACGATCAGCGGGGCCACCGTGTTGGGCAGGACGTGGCGGATGAGCAGGAGCGGGGTCGGCGTGCCGGACATGATGGCCGCCTCGACATAGGGCTCCTCGCGGACCGACAGCACCACCGAGCGCACGAGGCGCACCACGCGCGGCACCTCCGGCACCACGATGGCGATGATCACCGACAGGAGCCCGGCGCGCGACAGCGAGACGACGGCAATGGCCAGCAGGATGGCCGGGATGGCCATCAGGCCGTCCATGATGCGCATGATGATGCTGTCGAGCAGGCGGAAATAGCCGGCCAGCAGGCCGATGACGAGGCCGATGGCAATCGAGAGGATCGCCACCGCAAGGCCGATGAAGATCGAGACCCTGGCCCCGTAGACCACCCGCGAGAACACGTCACGGCCGAGCGTGTCCGTGCCCATGTAGTGGGTCATCGTCATGCGGGTGCCGTCGTCGGCGCGGTAGCTGCTCTCCATCATCGGCAGGCGGTTGCGCGCGGCGGGATTGATGGCGGTCGGGTCGGCCGGGGCGATCAGGGGCGCGATCAGGCCGATGATGACCATGATGAGCACGATGATGGAGCCGGTGAGCACGGCCGGATTGCGGGCGAGCTTCTTCCAGACGGTCGGTTTGGCCGGCGCGGGCGCGTCGGCGGCCTCGGGCAGCGGCGTTGAGGATGCAGGGGCGGTCAATAGCGGATCCTCGGATCAAAGATCGTGTAGGACAGGTCGACGATCAGGTTGATCAGGACATAGACGAAGGAGAAGGCCAGGATGATCGCCTGGATCACCGGGAAGTCGCGGGCAAGCACCGCATCGACGGTCAGGCGGCCGAGGCCGGGAATGGAGAACACGCTCTCGGTGACGACCACGCCGCCGATCAGCAGCGCGATGCCGATGCCGACCACGGTGGCGATCGGCACGGCGGCGTTCTTCAGGGCGTGCTGGAACAGAACCTTCATCTCGGTCTGCCCCTTGGCGCGGGCGGTGCGGATATAGTCCTCCGACAGCACCTCCAGGACGCTGGTGCGGGTCATGCGCGCGATCAGCGCGATATAGATGACCGACAGTGTCAGCGCCGGCAGCACCAGGCTGCGGAACCAGGGCCCGATGCCGCTGGCGAGGCGCTGATAGCCCTGGACCGGGAACCAGCCGAGCTTGATGGCGAAGATGTAGACGAGCAGGTAGCCGATCACGAAGACTGGCACCGAGAAGCCGATGACCGAGAATCCCATCACGATCCGGTCGATCCAGGTGCCCTGCTTGTAGGCCGCCAGGACGCCGAGCGGAATGGCGATCACGACCGCCAGCACGATGGTGAGGAAGGCGAGCGAGAGCGTCGGCTCGATGCGCTCGGAGATCAGTTCCACGATGGTCTTGCGGAAGAAGAAGCTCTCGCCGAGATCGCCGCGCAGCAGATTGCCCAGCCAGATGAAGAACTGCTGGATGATGGGCTCCTCGAGCCCGAGCTTCTGGCGGATCTCCAGGATCTGCTGGCTCGACGCATTGTCGCCGGCGATGATTGCCGCCGGATCGCCGGGCGTCAGCCGCAGCATGAGAAACACCATCACCGCCACGGTGAACAGCACCGGCACGGTCGCCGCAAGGCGTCTGAGAATATACGAGAGCATGATCGGGTCGGTCGGTCCCCAGGCAAAAGGAAACGGCGGCCGGGAGCCCGGCCGCCGTTCGCACGCCGCTTACGCGCCGCGGGCTTTCTCGATGTTCCAGAACACCGGGGCCGGGGCCTCCAGCCAGCCCGAGATGTTGGAGCGGGTGGCGCCGGCGCCGTACCACTGGCCGAGATGGATGTGCGTCGGGTTCTCGGCCGCGCGGCGCTGGACCGCCTCGGCGATCTGCTTCTGCTCGGCGGCCGTGCCCGCGCGGGCGAAGCGCGCGCGCAGCGCCTCCATCTCCGGATCGTTCGGCCAGCCGAAGGCGGCCTTGTCGCCGGAGGCATTGAAGAAGCCGGCCATGACCGGGTTGAGGATGTCAGCGGCCACCCACGAGGTCAGCATGGCGCTCCAGCCGCCCTGGGTCGGCGGGTCGCGCTTGACGCGGCGGGCAACCACCGTCTGCCAGTCCATGGACTGCATGTCGACGACGAAGCCGCCGCGTTCGAGCAGCGACTTGGCGACCGGGGCGAGGTTGGTCAGCACCTGCAGGTCGGTGGAATGCAGCAGCACCACCGGCTCGCGGTTGTAGCCGGCCTCCTGGAGCAGCTGGCGCGACTTGGCGAAATTGGACTCCAGCTTGTCCTCCATGCCCGCCGTGGTCTCCAGCGGCGTGCCGCAGATGAACATGGCCTTGCAGACCTTGTAATATTCCGGGTCGCCGATGGTCGCCTTCAGGAAGTCCTCCTGGTTCAGCGCATAGAGCGCCGCCTGGCGGATCTTCTGGTTGTTGAACGGCGCCGTCACATGGTTGAAGCGCATGGTGTACTGGTTGCCGAGCGGGTTCCAGTTCACCAGCTTCACGTTGCGGTCCGCCTTCAGCAGCGGATAGAGGTCGTGGCTGGGCGACTCGATGATGTCGATCTCGCCGGCCAGCAGGGCGTTCACCGCCTGCTGCTGGTCGGTGATGACGCGCCACTCGACGCGGTCGACCTTGGCGACCTTGCCGCCGGCCAGGCCCGAGGCCGGCTCGGAGCGCGGCTTGTAGCCTGCGAACTTGGTATAGACCGCCCGGTCGCCCGGCCGCCATTCGTCGCGCACGAACACGAACGGGCCCGACCCGATGAACTCGGTGATCTGGCTGTTCGGGTCCGTCTCGGCCACGCGCTTCGGCATCATGAAGGGCACGTTGGAGGATGGCTTGCCGAGGGCGAAGACGAGCAGGCCGGTCGGCTCCTTGAGCTTGATCTCGAAGGTCTTGGGATCCTTGGCCTCCATGCCGGCGATGAAGGTCATGACCGTCTGCCCGAGCGGATCGCGGGCGGCCCAGCGGCGGATCGAGGGAATGATGTCGGCCGTGGTGACGGGCGTGTTGTCATGCCACATCAGGCCGTCACGCAGCGTGAAGGTGTAGGTCAGCTTGTCGTCGCTGACGGTGTAGCGATCGACCATCTGCGGCTGGACCTCGCCCTTGGCGTCGAGCGCGAAGAGCGTGTCGTAGATCATGTAGCCGTGGTTGCGGACGATATAGGCCGTCGTCCAGATCGGATCGACGATGCGCAGGTCCGAGTGCATCACCACGCGCAGCGTGTTGGCGGCCCCCTGGGCCGAAACGCCCGTCGTGCTCGCCAGGGCACCGGCGGCGGCAGCACCTGCCATCACGGTGCGGCGGGACATGGTTACGGATTTCATGACGACTCTCCCCTGGATCTCCACGCGCCGGCATGAGCCTGGCGGTCGGAAGGCTGGATCAGACGATGCCTGACGAAGCGGTGTCAATCCCGTTGCGCGGGCAACCGTCGCGCAATCGGCGAGCATTTGCCTGCAAGTTAGGACCGGCTGTGCGACATGAGGACGCGCGAGGGCGGGCGGGCGGCTTCGAAGGCCCGCATGGCCCGCAGAACCAGGTCGTCGCGCCGTTTCGGACCGACGATCTGCAGGCCGACCGGCAGGCCGTCGGCATCGAAGCCGCAGGGCACCGTGCCGGCCGGCTGCTGCGTGACGTTGAAGGGGGGCGTGAAGGGGCACCAGTCGGTCCAGAGCGGCCCCCATTCGGCCTGTCCGGCGAAACCGGCCGGCGGCAGGTCGGCGCCGAGCGGGATCGCACCCGTCGGCATGGTCGGCGACAGGAGGAGGTCATAGCGCTCGTGGAAGGCCGCCATGGCGATGACAACCTTTGTCCGGCGGTAGAGCAGGGCCTCGATGAGGGCGGTGGCCGGCATCCGCGCGCCCACCTCGGCGCAGGCGACAAGACCGGGATCCATCTGCCGGCGCTGGTCGGCCGAGAAGGGGGACAGGGCCAGCGCCGCGCCGGCATTCCAGATGTCCCAGGCGATCGGTGCCGGATCCTCGATCGGCGGATCGGCCTCCTCGACCGTGGCCCCGAGCTCCTCGAACACGCGCGCCGCCTCGGCGACCGTCCGCTCCACCACCGGGTCCACCTTGGCAGCAAGGCCGAGACGGGGCGAATAGGCGATGCGCAGGCCATTCACGCCATCGCCGATGCCGATGGCATAGTCGGGTGCCGGCGTGTTCCACGCCATCGGGTCGCGCGGGTCCGGGCCCGACAGGATGGTCAGCAGCGCGGCGACCTCGCGCACGTCCCGCGCGATCGGGCCGAGATGGGCCAGCTCGCCCATGACCGAGATCGGATAGGCCGGCACCCGCCCGTAGCTCGGCTTCAGGCCGGCGACCCCGCAATAGGCTGCGGGGATGCGGATGGAGCCGAGGCCGTCGGACCCGAGATGGAAGCGGCCGATGCCGAGGGCTGCCGCCGCCGCGCCACCCGATGTCGAGCCGCCGGCCGTCCGCCCGCTGTTCCAGGGATTGCGGGTATGGCCGGTGAGCGGGGAGGTCGACAGGCCGATCCAGCCGAACTCCGGCATGGTCGTGGTGCCGAGGATGACAAGGCCGGCCTCCCGGCAGCGGGCCGTGACCGGCGCATCGAAATCAACCGGGGTGCGCGGCACCACGCGTGACCCCTTCAGGCTCGGCCAGCCGGCGACCGCCATGTTGTCCTTGATGGTGACGCCGACGCCGTCGAAGGGCCCGAGGGCCTCGCCGCGCATCCAGCGCGCCTCCGATTCCCGGGCCCAGCCGAGGGTGCGCTCGCGGTCGATCGTGACGAAGGCATTGATGCTGGCCTGGCTCGCCTCGGCGCGATCGAGCGCGTCGGTGGCGACCTCCACGGGCGACAGCGTGCGGCGGCGGAAGGCCGCGCCCAGGGCGAAGGCATCAAGGTCGGACAGGTCGGTCATGCAGGGCTCCCCATGGGGCGAGCCTGCCATGGCTGCCGGCCTCAGGGTAAGTCCCGCTTGCGGGGAGCCGACATGCGCGGTTTCCGGCTGCGCCGCGCGGCCTTGATGGCGGCGATGCGCTCGCCGTCCTCCTCCTGCAGGAACCGGCCGCGCTCCAGCACCTCCAGCGTGTATTCCTCATAGGTGAGGCCCAGCCGCTCGGCCCGGCCGAGGCGGAACAGGGCCGCATCGCGGGATTTCGGCGTCCACGCGGCCCTGCAGGCCCGGCTCCAGACCAGGAAGCGGTGCGCATCGCCCCGGCCCCAGGGCGGCCGATGCGGCGGCTCGCGCAGCGGCGGACCACCATTGTGGCCGATGCCGATCGGCCTTGCCCGGCTGGTCCCCCTGCGCGCCATGCGGATTCACCTTCTCCACTTTTGGAGAGATGAATCCACTATGCGCGAAATCTCGCAAGCGGCGGCTCCCGCATGGGAGCCTCCTATTGCAGGAAGCCCCAATGGCGCGGCAGCCAGAGCACCAGGGCCGGGAAGGCGATGCACAGGGCCACACCGACCATCTGGATGACCACGAAGGGCACGATGCCGCGGTAGATGTGTCCCATGCTGACGCCGGCCGGAACTGCGCCCTTCATGTAGAACAGAGCGAATCCGAAGGGCGGGGTGAGGAAGGCCGATTGCATGTTGATCGCCATCAGGATGGCGAACCAGGCCAGCACCACCTGCTTGCCCTGCACGAAGGTGCCGAAATCGGCATTGGCGATGATGGGGGCGAAGATCGGCAGGACGACGAGGCAGATCTCGATCCAGTCGAAGAAGAAGCCCATGATGAACACGAGGATCATCACGAAGATGAGGATTTCCCATCCGGTCGTGATGCCGACGGCCTTCAGCAGGTCCACCACCACGTCATCGCCGCCGAGCGCGCGGAACACGTAGGCGAACAGCGTGGCACCGAAGATGATGAAGAACACCATGGCATTGGTCAGCGCCGAGGAGTGCATGACCTCGCGCAGGATCTTCATGCTGAACTGCCTGTTGGCGATGGCCAGCAGGATGGCGCCGGCGCAGCCGACGCCGGATGCCTCGGTCGGCGTGGCCCAGCCGGCGAAGATCGAGCCGAGCACCAGACAGATCAGGGCCGCTGGCGGAAGGAAGGTCCGCACGGTCAGCACCAGCAGTTCGCGGGCCGTCTGAGGCCCCTCGTGCTTGCCGAGGGGCGGGGCGAGCTGCGGCCGCCACCAGCACAGGCCAATGATGTAAAGGACGTAGAGGACCGACAGGAGCAGGCCGGGCAGGATGGCCCCGGCGAACAGCGTGCCGACCGGCACCGACATCAGATCGCCCATGATCACCAGCATGATGGAGGGCGGGATGAGGATGCCGAGCGTTCCGGCCGAGGCAATGGTGCCGACCGACAGCTCCTTCTGGTAGCCGCGCTCCAGCATGACCGGCAGGGCGATCAGCGTCAGCATGACGACGGAGGCGCCGACAATGCCGGTGGTGGCCGCCATGATCGTGCCGAGCAGCGTCACGGCCAGCGCAAGGCCCCCCGGCACCCGCCGCAGCAGGATCTGCAGGGTGTGCAGGAGCTGTTCGGCGACCCGTGATCGCTCCAGCATGGTTCCCATGAAGATGAACATGGGAATGGCGACGAGAACCTGGTTCTCGACAGCCTGGGCATAGACGCGCGGCAGCAGCGAGGCGAACTGCACCGGCCGGAACACGCCGGCCCAGATGCCGAGCAGGGCGAAGAACACGCCGGTGGCGCCGAGCACGAATGCGACGGGATAGCCGACGAACATGATCCCGATGAGCGTGAAGAACATCAGGATGCCGAGGTGGTCGATGAGATAGTCCCACATGGCCGCCGCCTCACGCCTTGGCCGTGCCGGCCAGTGCCTCATCGGCGAGTGGCGGCGGCCCCCACAGGAACACGATGCGGCGGATCATCACCGAGATGACCGCGGCCAGGACGGACAGGAATCCGTAGTAGAGAAAGCCCTTGATGATGAACCGGTAGGGCAGGCCGTTGGGGGCGTTCGAGCCCTCCATCTGGCGGAACGACTGCACGAAGAAGTCGTGGGCGAAAGGCAGCGCGACGATGAGATAGGGCAGGGCGAAGACGATGCAGCCGATCAGCTCGAGCCGGGCCTGGCGGCGGGCGTCGAAATGGCTGGTGAACACGTCGATCCGCACATGCGCATTGCGGATATAGGCATAGCCCAGCCAGGTCAGGAACAGGGCGGCGTGGAAGTGCCACTCCAGTTCCTGCAGGCGCGTCGAGCCGAGGTCGATGCCGAACAGGTTGAGCTGGAAGCCGGCCTTGCGCGTGATCACGTCGAAGCAGATCGTGATGATGCAGGCGATGAAGAACCAGACCCCGACATGGGCAATGGTTCTGAGAACGGCGTCGATGGCGTTGCTGACGCCGAGCAGGCGGCGCATGTCATCACTCCCGGATTGGCCAGGCAGGCATGGGACGTCCGCTCGCATGGGGCGTCCGCTGGCCTGGCGCGCTCAGGGACTGTCCTGCGATGCACGGGGCGGCATGGATGGCGCGGCTGGCGGCAGGCGGAACGGCTCGCGCCCGCCGCCCGCCGCCGAAGGGGTCAGTCCCTCAGATAGCCGTGCTGTTTCCAGATGGCATATTCGGCGCGGAACTTGGTGTAGCTGTCCCAGGCCCGCTTGAACTCCGGATTGGAGGCGGCAAGCTCGCCGGCAACCTGCTCCCAGGTCTTGCGGAACAGGTCGAGCATCTCCTTAGACCAGTAGCGGATTTCCACGCCGTGAGACTGGATCTCGCGCATGGCCGCGCCCTGCACCGCCTCGCCCTCGGCGAACTGGCGCAGCATGGTGGAATCGCAGGCCACCTCGATCTGGCGCTTCTGCGTGTCCGAGAACTCGGCCCACTTCTGCTTGGAGATGATCAGCGTGTTCAGCGTCGACATCTGGTGCCAGCCGGGGAAGTAGTAGTACTTCGCCACCTGGTGGAAGCCGAGCGTCAGGTCCATGACCGGCATGGAGAACTCGGTCGCGTCGATGGTGCCCAGCTGGAGGGCCTGGAAGATCTCGCCCGCCTGCAGCAGCTGCGTGGCCACGCCGAGACGCTGCATGACATTGGCGCCAAGGCCGAAGAAGCGCATCTTCAGGCCGCGCAGATCGTCGGGCCCGTTGATCGGCCGGCGGAACCAGCCTGACGCCTCGGGCGAGATCAGCCCGCAGAGCAGCACCTTGCCGATGCCGTACTTGGCGTGCAGCTCCTCCATCAGCTGGCGGCCGCCGCCATGATGCATCCAGGCGAGATATTCGCCCGCCTCCGGGCCGAACGGCACCGAGGCGAACATGGCGAAGGTGACATCCTTGCCGGTCCAGAACCCGGCAACGGTCCAGGCCGCATCGAGCGAGCCGTTGCCGACCGCATCGAGATATTGTCCGGCCGGCACGAGCGAGCCGGGCTCGAAGAAGCGCGCGTCGATCGATCCTCCGGAAATCTGCCGCAGCGTGTTGACCAGATATTGCTGCGTGGGTCCGAGGAGGCCCGTTGATGACGGGAAGGCCCCCGCCACCTGCATCCTCACCCTGCGGTCCTGAGCGTCAGCCGTCGAGACCGCAAACGTCATGCCGATCGCCGCCACGGCGGCGAGCAAGCCCTTGATCCTCATCTGACATTCCCCCTGGCGTTTCCGATCCGCCGCGGTGTCGCGGTTCTTAATCGGTTATTATGCATGGCGACGGTCCATTGCCGCGGCAGGTCTTGTCAAGACGGCAAACGCTGTGCGTTGCGACAAAAGTCGCAGGCCGCATCAGCCCTTCAGACGATAGCCGGTCCGGAACATCCAGGCCGTGACGGCCATGCAGGCGGCAAGGAAGGCGAGGGTCATGCCGACACTGACGGCGATGCCCACCTCCGAGGTTCCGTAGAAACTCCAGCGAAACCCCGACACGAGATAGACGACGGGATTGAACAGGCTGATCGTCCGCCAGACGGGCGGCAGCATGTCGATGGAATAGAACGTGCCGCCGAGGAAGGTCAGCGGCGTGATCACCAGCATCGGGATGAACTGGAGCTGCTCGAATCCTTCCGCCCAGATGCCGATGATGAAGCCGAACAGGCTGAAGGTAACGGCGGTCAGGACGAGGAAGCCGAGCATCCAGAGCGGATGCTCGATCCGCAGGGGCACGAACAGGGCCGCCGTGGCCAGGATGATGAGGCCCAGGATGACGGACTTGGTGGCCGCCGCGCCGACATAGGCCGCCACGATCTCGAAGGTGGAGACCGGTGCCGAGAGCACCTCGTAGATCGTGCCGGTGAAGCGCGGGAAATAGATGCCGAACGAGGCATTGGAAATGCTCTGCGTCAGCAGCGACAGCATGATGAGCCCGGGCACGATGAAGGCCCCGTAGGCCACCCCGTCGATCTCGGTCATGCGCGATCCGATGGCCGCGCCGAAGACGACGAAATAGAGCGATGTCGAGATGACGGGCGAGACGATGCTCTGCCAGAGCGTGCGCCAGGTGCGCGCCATCTCGAACAGATAGATGGCCTTGATCGCGTGGTGGTTCATGACTGGTCGCTTACCAGGCTGACGAAGATGTCCTCCAGCGAGCTCTGGCTGGTGTGGAGATCCTTCAGGCGCAGGCCTGCGGCCGACAGGGCCTGGAGCAGCGCCGTGATGCCGGTGCGTTCGGCCTGCGTGTCATAGGCATAGGTCAGCGTGCGGCCGTCGGGGGACAGCGTCAGGCCATGACCGCAGAGCGCATCGGGCAGATGATCCACCGCGACCTGCAATTCGATGGTCAGCTGCTTGCGTCCGAGCTTCTGCATCAGCCGGAGCTTGTCCTCGACGAGGAGGATCTCGCCCTTCGCAATGACGCCGACGCGGTCGGCCATCTCCTCCGCCTCCTCGATGTAGTGGGTGGTCAGGATGATCGTCGCCCCGCCGTCGCGCAGGCGGCGGACCAGCTGCCACATGTCGCGGCGCAGTTCGACGTCGACGCCCGCCGTCGGCTCGTCCAGGAACAGGATGGACGGCTCGTGCGAGAGCGCCTTGGCGATCATGACGCGCCGCTTCATGCCGCCCGAGAGCGTCATGATCCTGGCATCCTTCCTGTCCCAGAGGGACAGGTCTTTCAGGGTGCGCTCGATCAGGGCCGGATCGGCCGGCTTGCCGAACAGGCCGCGCGAGAAGCTGACCGTCGCCCACACCGTTTCGAAGGCGTCGGTGGTCAGTTCCTGCGGCACCAGGCCGATCAGCGCGCGCGCCGCGCGATAGTCGCGGACGATGTCGTGGCCTCCGACGGTGACGGTCCCGCCGCTCGGCCGCACGAGGCCGCAGACGGCCGAGATCAGCGTGGTCTTGCCCGCCCCGTTCGGGCCGAGCAGGGCGAAGATCTCGCCGCGCTGAATGTCGAGATCGATGCCCTTCAGGGCCTCGAAGCCGGAGGCGTAGCGCTTCGACAGGTTGCGGATGGAGATGATCGCCGTCATGGCGCGCACCATAGGCGCCGCACGCGCCCGGCGGGAGGCCCGGTTTGTCAGCAGTCGATCCGGCACCATGCCGCAGGTCGCGGTTCGGCTACGGCCGCCTTGCAAGCGGCGCAAGACGGACTGTCAGCGCAGGGCGGCGGTTGCGGCTGAATGGCCGAGTTGACCGGGCAGGATCGGCCGGGCAATCGGGTTCGGCAGAAGCCGCTGGTGGCGGTTGTCGAGGACCGCAGGACAATGACCGAGGTGATCCACACGGCGCCGGACGAGCCGCTGCCCGACCATCCGGCCTATCGTCACCCGGGCCGGCTGATCGACAGCGACCATCCCGCGATCCGCGAAAGGGCAGCGCAGGTCACCGGCGGCGCGGCCGGCGACCGCGAGAAGGCCGTGCGGCTGTTCTATCATGTGCGCGACGGCTGGCGGTATGATCCCTTCGCCATCCGGCTGACGCCCGGCCACCACACGGCCAGCACGGTGCTGTCGGCTTCCAGCGGCTATTGCATCACCAAGGCGGTCCTGCTTTCGGCGCTGGCCCGGGCGGCCGGCATCCCCTCGGCCATCGGGCTTGCCGACGTCACCAACCACCTCACCTCCGAGAAGCTGACCCGCCAGATGGGCGGCAGCACGCTGTTCGTCGACCACGGCTTCTCGCTGCTCAGGATCGACGGGCAGTGGGTGAAGGCGGCGCCGGCCTTCAACATCGAGCTGTGCGAGCGGTTCGGCGTCATGCCTACCGAGTTCGACGGCCGGTCGGATGCCATTCTGCAGGAATTCGACGCCCGCGGGCGCCGCCACATGGAATATCTGCGCCATCATGGCGCCTGGTCGGACCTGCCCTTCGACAAGGTGGTGCGCGATTTTCACGAGGCCTATCCGGGATCGGCCCTGATCCGCGACGCAACGGCCGGGAGCGGTCCCTCCCCGGATGACGCCGGGGATGACGATCCCTTCGCGGCAACCGCCTGGCCGAGGCCCCTGTCATGAGCACCGTTCCGGTCGCCCCGGTTTCCGATCGCGCACGCGCCATTGCCGACAAGGTCGAGGCCTTCGTGCGCGAGGTCGTGGTGCCCTACGAGCGCGATCCGCGCCTCGGTGCCCATGGGCCTTCCGAGGATCTCGTCGTCGAGCTGCGCGCCAAGGCGCGCGCCGCCGGCGTGCTGACCCCGCACATCCTGGAGGGCGGCGAGCACCTGACCCAGGTCGAGACCGCCTATGTGCTGCGCCGTTCCGGCCTGTCCCCGCTGGGGCCGGTCGCGGTCAACACGGCCGCGCCCGACGAGGGCAACATGTATCTGCTCGGCAAGGTCGGCAGCCCCGAGCAGAAGGAGCGGTTTCTGAAACCCCTGGTGGAGGGGCGCGCCCGTTCGGCGTTCTTCATGACCGAACCGGCGCTGGAGGGCGGCGCCGGCTCCGACCCCTCCATGATGAAGACCACCTGCCGGCCGGACGGCAACCACTGGGTCATCAACGGCCGCAAGGCCTTCATCACCGGTGCCGAGGGCGCGCGGGTCGGCATCGTGATGGCCCGGTCCGACGAGGGCGCCTGCATGTTCCTCGTCGACCTGCCGGACCCGGCCATCCGGATCGAGCGGGTGCTCGACACCATCGATTCCTCCATGCCGGGCGGCCATGCGGTCGTCGTGATCGACGACCTGCGCGTTCCGGCCGACCAGATGCTGGGGGCGAGCGGCGAAGGCTTCAAATATGCCCAGGTGCGCCTGTCACCCGCCCGCCTGTCGCACTGCATGCGCTGGCTTGGTGCCTGCACCCGCGCCCATGAGATCGCCACCGACTATGCCTGCCGCCGGGAGGCCTTCGGCAGGACGCTGATCGATCACGAGGGCGTCGGCTTCATGCTGGCGGAGAACCTCATCGACCTGAAGCAGGCCGAACTGATGATCGACTGGTGCGCCGGCGTGCTGGACACCGGCGCGCTCGGCACGGCCGAGAGCTCGATGGCCAAGGTCGCCGTCTCGGAGGCGCTGATGCGCATCGCCGACCGCTGCGTGCAGGTGATGGGCGGCATGGGCGTGTCGGGGGATACCATCGTCGAACAGGTATTCCGCGAGGTGCGCGCCTTCCGCATCTATGACGGCCCGACCGAGGTGCACAAATGGTCGCTGGCCAAGAAGATCAAGCGCGACTGGAAACAGGCCCGGCCAGCCTGAGGGCGCCGGCAGTCAGGAGGACCCGAACCATGGCCGAAGCCTATATCATCGACGCCGTCAGGACCGCCGGCGGACGCCGCGGCGGCAAGCTCGCCGGCTGGCACCCCGCCGACCTGGGCGGCGAGGTGCTGAATGCCCTGGTCGATCGCACCGGCGTCGATCCCGCCGCCATCGACGATGTCATCGTCGGTTGCGTGACCCAGGGCGGCGAACAGGCCTTCCATGTCGGCCGCAACGTGGTTCTCGCCTCGAAGCTGCCGCAGAGCGTGCCGGCGGTGTCCATCGACCGTCAGTGCGGTTCCTCCCAGCAGGCGATCCAGTTCGCCGCCCAGGCGGTGATGTCGGGCACCCAGGATCTGGTGATCGCTGCCGGTGTGGAGAGCATGACGCGCGTGCCGATGGGCTCCAATGTCGCGCTCTATGCCAAGGCCGGTGTCGGCGAGGGGCCGTTCTCGAAGCGCATCCAGGAGCGCTTCGGCGTCACCGGCTTCAGCCAGTTCACCGGCGCCGAGATGATCGCGAAGAAATACGGGTTCTCGAAGGAGGAACTCGACCGCTTCGCCCTGGAGAGCCACCGCCGGGCCATCGCCGCGACCGAGGCGGGAGCCTTCGCCCGCGAGATCGTGCCCATCGATGTCGACGGCGAGCCGCATGTGCGCGACGAGGGCATCCGCTTCGACGCCTCGCTGGAGGGCATTGCCTCGGTCAAGACGCTGGTGGAGGGCGGGGTCATCACCGCCGCAAATGCCAGCCAGATCTGCGACGGCGCCTCCGGCGTCATCGTCGCGAACGAGACGGCGGTGAAGGCTCATGGCCTGACCCCGATCGCCCGCATCCACAATCTCACCGTCACGGCCGGCGACCCGGTCATCATGCTGGAGGAGCCGATCCCGGCAACGGCGCGCGCCCTGAAGAGGGCGGGCATGACCATCGATGACATCGACCTCTATGAGGTGAACGAGGCCTTCGCGCCGGTACCGCTGGCCTGGCTGAAGGCGACCGGCGCCGATCCCGCAAGGCTCAACGTCAATGGCGGCGCCATCGCGCTCGGTCATCCCCTGGGCGCCAGCGGCACGAAGCTGATGGCAACGCTCGTCCATGCCCTGCGCGCCCGTGGCAAGCGCTACGGGCTCCAGACCATGTGCGAGGGCGGCGGGATCGCCAACGTCACCATCGTCGAGGCGCTCTAGGTCCAATCGACATTCAGGATTCTCAACGCGCGCTGGCGTTGATTCATTGCGTTCCGGATCATGCGATTCGGGGCGCAGACAATGGCAAAGCGATACGAACTGACGACGGCCCAGT
>JBKBOA010000023.1:0-42280 GCA_046295035.1 Phreatobacter sp. | reverse complement strand
GCCCGACCGGCCGGCCGCGCCGGCCCCCTCGCCGCTCCTTGGCGCACCCATGCCCGTGCCGCGGCCGGCTCAGGCCCCGGCTGCAGCGACCGCGGAACGCCAGCCGGCTGCCGCCCGCCGCATCGCCCGCGCCAGCGAGCCGGCCGCCACGCCGGCCCCGGCAACCGATGGCCGCTCGCTGTTCCAGCGCCTGTTCGGCCAGCCGCGCGATCCGGTCGGACCCGAGCTCGCCTATGCGCCGGCCGACCGGCCGATCTCCGATGCCACCGGCCCCTCGCTCGGCGAGCGCCTGCGCCTGACCTTCGGCGGCCCGGCGCCCCGCCCGCCTCCGGGGGTCGCGATCTATGACATCTCCGCGCGCACCGTCTATCTGCCCAACGGCGAGCGGCTGCGGGCCCATTCCGGCCTCGGCGCCAAGCGCGACAATCCGCGCTATGCCCATGTCCGCATGGAAGGGCCGACGCCGCCCCACACCTATGACCTCGTCGAGCGCGAGGCCCTGTTCCACGGCGTGCGCGCCATCCGCCTGAACCCGGTCGGTGGTCCGGAAGCCATCCACGGCCGCACCGGGCTGCTGGCGCACCATTTCCTGATGGGACCGGAAGGCGATTCCAACGGCTGCGTGTCCATCGAGCAGTACGACCGCTTCCTGCAGGCCTATCTGCGCGGCGAGATCCGCCGGCTGGTGGTGGTCGCCCGGTCGTCCTGAGGCGCCGCCCGCCAGCCCCCCGCGATCAGGCCCGCGGACACGGGCGACTCGACGGCTGGCCGCGCAGGAGACCCCATGACCGCAACCCGCCTCCTCACCCTGTGCGCCGGCCTGATGGGCGCGGCCGGCGTCGCGTTTGCCGCCCTTGCCAGCCACGCCTATGCCGGCACCAGCCTGTCGGTAGCCGCCACCATGCTGTCGCTCCAGGCGCCCGCCGTGCTGGCCCTCGCCCTCGGCCGCAAGGCCGTCCTGCTGCATGACCTGACAGCGCGGCTGGCGGCCTGGACGCTGGTGACCGGCACGCTGCTCTTTGCCGGGGACATCGCCATGCGCACCTTCGCCGGCGCCGGCCTGTTCCCCATGGCCGCACCCCTCGGCGGCAGCCTGATGATCCTCGCCTGGCTGCTGGCGGCGGGGGCCGGTCTTGCCGGCGGGCGCGCCTCCGGTTCCTGACATCCGCCAAAGCTGCACGGGCGCCCGGCGCGGCTGCCTCTGTCGTGGGCAGCGGCCGGGGTGCTAGCCTGCACCCCAACCGAGGAGCGCCCCGCGTGCATCAGCCCCTGACCCCCGATCGCGCGGGCGATATCGACGGCCCCGCCGCCTGGATGCGCCTCACCCTGGCCCTGGCGCTCGGCACCATCGGCGGGGTCGGCATGTGGTCGGTCGTGGTGGTCATCCCGGTCGTGCAGTCCGATTTCGGCATCGGACGCGCCGAGGCCGCGCTGCCCTACACCCTGGCCATGCTCGGATTCGCCCTTGGCGGGGTGGCGCTCGGGCGCCTGACCGACCGCTTCGGCATCGTCGTGCCCGTGGTCGGCGGCACCCTTGCCATGGGCCTCGGCTATCTGATCGCCGGCTGGGCGCCGAACATCTGGGTCTTCGCGCTGGCCCACGGGCTCCTCATCGGCCTCGGCTCGGCGGCGATCTTCGGGCCGCTGATCGCCCATGTCTCGCTCTGGTTCGACCGCCGGCGCGGCATTGCCGTCGCGGTGGCCGCCTGCGGCAACTATCTGGCCGGCACCGTCTGGCCGCAGGTCGTCCGCTTCGCGCTGGACTGGGCCGGCTGGCGCCTCACCCATGTCCTGATCGGCGTCGTCGTGGTGATCACCATGGTTCCCCTGGCGCTGATGATGCGCCGGCCGCCGCCGGTGGCCGATCCGGCCGTTCCGGGGGTGGCGCGGGCCGCGAGCCCCGCCGCCCTCGGCCTGTCCCCCAATGCGCTGATGGCGGCACTGGCGGTGGCCGGCATCGCCTGCTGCGTGGCCATGTCCATGCCGCAGGTCCATATCGTCGCCTATTGCGCCGATCTCGGCTACGGCGTTGCCCGCGGCTCGGAAATGCTCTCGCTGATGCTCGGCTTCGGCATCGTCAGCCGGGTGGCCTCGGGCTTCATCGCCGACCGGATCGGCGGTCTTGCCACGCTGCTGCTCGGCTCCGCCCTGCAGGGCCTTGCCCTGGTCCTGTTCCTGACCTCCGATGCCCTGACGCCGCTCTACATCTTCTCGATCCTGTTCGGCCTGTTCCAGGGCGGCATCGTGCCGAGCTATGCCATCATCGTGCGGGAATATTTCGCCCCCGGCGAGGCGGGCGTGCGGGTCGGCATCGCCCTGATGTCCACGCTGCTCGGCATGGCGCTCGGCGGCTGGATCTCGGGCGTCATCTTCGACCTGACGCAGTCCTACCAGGCCGCCTTCGTCAATGGCATCCTCTGGAACCTTGTCAACATCGCCATCGTTGGTTGGCTGCTGCTGCGTCGCGAGCGTCTGGCGCGGGGCTGATCGGGGCGACCGGCGCCGGAGGGCAGACATGACCGAAGCGAGCCGGATCGCGCTCGACGTGGTGGAGATCGATCAGCTGTTCGCCAGCTATGATCCCTCGCCCTTCCACAGCCACAGCCTGAACGCCACCGCGGCCCAGTACATCTTCAGCCAGGCCTGGTATGCACCGCGGCGCGCCGGCTTCGTCGTCGAGCTGTCGATCCGCGGCCGGCCGGCGAGCGCAGAGGAGGCCGCCCGGCTGGAGGACGTGCTGCGCGTGCATTTCCGCCGCCTGGCCAAGGGCGAGGAGCAGAACCTGCGCACGCTGATGCGCACCGGCCTCATCTCGCTGGCCATCGGCATCTGCGTGCTGGCAGTGTGCACCATCCTGTCGCGCGCGGTCGATGCTTCCGCGCTGCCCGATGGCTGGCGCGAGGGCCTGCGCGACGGCATTTCGGTGTTCGGCTGGGTCGCCAACTGGCGTCCGGCGCAGATCCTGCTCTACGACTGGTGGCCGGTCCGCCGTTCGCGCAACCTCTATCGTCGCCTTGCCCTTGCCGAGGTCGTTCCGGCCGGCCCAGCCCGATGCGCCGGATCTGCCGAGGCCGATCCCGCGCTCGACACGGTGCCGGCGGCCTCCACCTCGTGAGCCGGGCTCAGCTGTGACCCCAGAAGCGGATCGCCGCCGGGCCCATGATGACGATGAACAGGCAGGGCAGGAAGAACACGATCATCGGCACGGTCAGCTTCGGCGGCAGGGCGGCCGCCTTCTTCTCGGCCTCGGCCATGCGCATGTCGCGGTTCTCCTGGGCCATGACGCGCAGGGTGTTGGCCATCGGCGTGCCGTAGCGCTCGGCCTGGATCAGCGCCATGCAGACGGCCTTGACCCCGTCGAGATCCGTGCGCCGGGCCAGGTTCTCGTAGGCGAGGCGCCGGTCCTGGAGATAGCTGAGTTCGGCCGTGGTCAGCGTGAGCTCCTCGGCCAGGGCAATGGACTGGGTGCCGACCTCCTGGCTGACCCGCCGGAAGGCCACCTCGATGGACATGCCGCTTTCGACGCAGATCAGCAGCAGGTCGAGCGCATCCGGGAAGGCGCGCTGGATCGAGGTCTTGCGCCGCTCGATCTGGTTCTTCAGGAACAGCATGGGCAGCTGCATGCCGACATAGGCCGCAAACAGCGCCAGCAGCAGGCGCACCAGGGCCGGCTGGTTCATGTCGTTGATGACGAACAGATAGACGAGCGCGCCGAGGAAGGTGACGATCGGCACGAACAGGCGGAACACCAGGAACACCATGTAGGGGCCCTGGCCGCGATAGCCGGCCTGGACCAGCTTCTCGCGGGCATCCTCCTGGCCGAGATGCTTGGCCAGCTGCAGCTTGTCGACGAGCTGCAGCACCCAGGCCTTGGGCGTGTGGCGCACGCTCACGCGCTCCCCGGCCGCCGCCAGTCGCGCCCGCTCGCGCTCGCGGATGCGCGAACGCTCCACCGACACCGCCTTCATGCGACGTCCCAGATTGTCGCTGGCCAGCATGGGCATGGCGAGGGTGATGATCGTCGCCGTCACCGCAATGGCGATGAGCAGCTGGATCATGAAATCCCGGTCGTGAAGCTTCTCGATGACAAGGCCGATCATTGCCTGAACACCTCGTCAGAAGTCGAAATTGATCATCTTCCGCATGACCAGCACGCCGGTGAGCATCCACATGAGGCAGCCGGCGAGCATGAGCCGACCCATGTTGGTGGTCCACAGCAGCGAGATGTATTGCGGGGTCGACAGATAGACGAAGATCATCACCGCTGGCGGCAGCGAGGCGATGATCGCCGCGGAGGACTTGGCCTCCTGCGACAGGGCCATGATCTTGGCCTTCATCTTCTTGCGGTCGCGCAGCACCTTGGACAGGTTGGCCAGCGTGTCCGACAGGTTGCCGCCGGCCTTCTGCTGGATGGAGACGACGATGCAGAAGAAATTGGCCTCGGCCACCGGCATGCGCTCGTAGAGCTTGAGCACCGCCTCGTGCAGCGGGATGCCGAGTGCGGTCTGCTCGATGATGTAGCGGAACTCGCTGCGCACCGGTTCCTGCGACTCGGTGGCCACGATCCTCAGGCAGTCGCTGATCGGCAGGCCTGCCTTGACGCCGCGCACGATGACGTCCACGGCATTGGCGAGCTCGTTGAGGAAGGCGGCCATGCGCTTCCTCTTCAGGTAGTTGAGCAGCCATTGGGGCACGCCGAGGCCGGCGGCGAAGCTGGCCGCCAGGCAGGCATAGAGCGGCAGGCCCATCAGCAGCGGCACGAGCAGGCCGAGGGCGCCGAGAATGGCCGAGATGATGTAGAACTGCTTCTTGGTCCAGGTCAGTCCGGCCTGGGTGATGCGCGTCTGCAGCGACGGCCGGGAGGCGTTCTTCTGGCGCGCCTCCAGCTCCTTCAGCGTCTCCTCGACATTGGAGCGCTTGGCGGAAACCTCCTCCTGGCGCGCGCCGCGCACCGGCCGGGCGCTGGTCTGCGCCACGGCCTCCAGGCGCTTGTCCGCCTTCACCTCGCCGGACAGGAACGGATAGATCAGCGCATAGGCGAGTCCGCCGGCGCAGATGACCGCCAGCGCGATGATGGCGAGATTGTCGACATCGGCCATCGGCTCACCTCATCGCCTCGCCGACATCGGCGGCATCGAGCGCGGCGGCGAGGCGCTTCTCCTCGCCGTAATAGCGGGCACGGTCCCAGAACTTCGGCCGGCCGATGCCGGTCGAGCGGTGCCGCCCGATGATCCGGCCGTTCTCGTCCTCGCCCAGCATCTCGAACACGAACAGGTCCTGGGTGATGGGCGTGTCGCCTTCCAGGCCAATGACCTCGGTGATGTGGGTGATGCGGCGCGAACCGTCGCGCAGGCGGGCTGCCTGGACGATGACATCGACCGATCCGACGATGATCTCGCGCACCGTCTTGGCCGGCAGCGAATAGCCGCCCATGGCGATCATCGATTCCATGCGCGACAGGCACTCGCGCGGCGAGTTGGCGTGGATGGTGCCCATCGAGCCGTCATGGCCGGTGTTCATGGCCTGCAGGAGGTCGAACACCTCCGGGCCGCGGACCTCGCCGACGATGATGCGCTCGGGACGCATGCGCAGGCAGTTCTTGACGAGGTCGGTCATGGTCACCCGCCCCTCGCCCTCGATGTTGGGCGGGCGGGTCTCCAGGCGCACCACATGCGGCTGCTGCAGCTGGAGTTCGGCGGCGTCCTCGCAGGTGATGATGCGCTCGTCCGCATCGATGTAGCGGGTCAGGCAGTTGAGCAGGGTGGTCTTGCCGGAGCCGGTGCCGCCCGAGACCACGACGTTGCAGCGCACCCGGCCGATGATCTTCAGCACCTCGGCGCCCTCGGGGGTGATCGAGCCCAACTTGACCAGCTGCTCGAGGGTGAGCTTGTCCTTCTTGAACTTGCGGATGGTGAGGGCGGCGCCGTCAATGGCCAGCGGCGGGGCGATGACGTTGACGCGCGAGCCGTCCGGCAGGCGGGCGTCGCAGATGGGCGAGGATTCGTCCACGCGCCGGCCGACCTGGCTGACGATGCGCTGGCAGATGTTCATCAGCTGCGCGCCGTCGCGGAACCGGATGCCGGTCTTGGTGATCTTGCCGGCGACCTCGATATAGACGGTGTTCGGGCCGTTCACCATGATGTCGGCGATGTCGTCGCGGGCCAGGAGCGGCTCCAGCGGTCCGTAGCCGAGAACGTCATTGCAGATGTCCTCGAGCAGGTCCTCCTGCTCGGCGATCGACATCACGATGTTCTTGATCGTGATGATCTCGTTGACGATGTCGCGGATTTCCTCGCGCGCCGACTGGCTGTCGAGCTTGGCCAGCTGGCTGAGGTCGATGGCCTCGATCAGGGCACCGAAGACCTGGCTCTTGGTCTCGTAGAAGGTCGACGAGCGCTGGCGCTCCTCGATCGGCGGGGCGGCCGCCGGCAGGCTGGGCGCGAGCGGCGGGGAGGCGACGGCCGCCCGGGCCGGCGCGGCGGGAGGGGGGGTCATGGCCGGCCGCGCCGGCTCCGCCGGTCGCGCCGTGATCTGGCCGAAGCCTGGTCCGCTGGTTCCTCGCTTGCCGAACATGGGTCCTCGCCTGTCGGGTGGCCGTCAGGCCTTCCTGCGCAGCTGGGTGATCCGCTCGATGAACGGGGCGAACAGGCCGGACTTGGCCTTGCGGGTGTCGTGGCGGCCGGTCATGGCGAGCGCCAGATCGGTGAACTGCTGCGCGACCTTGTGGCCGGGTTCCATCTCCGCGATCATCTGCCCGTTGTTGGCTGCCGTGCCGAACAGCTGCGGCTCGAACGGGAACACCGTCACCGGATCCGCCTCCAGGGCCTTGGCGAAGTCGGCCGGCTTGATCTCGGGTCGCTTGGGCACGCCCGTCTGGTTCAGCACGTAGCGCGGCGCCGGATCGTTCGGGCGCAGCGTCTTGAGCAGGTCCATCAGGTTCTTGGCATTGCGCAGATTGGCCAGATCCGGGGTCGCGACCACCAGGATGTCATCGGCATGGGTGAGCGTGCGCTTGATCCAGCTGGTCCAGCCATGGGGGACATCCAGCACGATGGACGGCGTGGAGGCCTTCAGGATGTCCATCAGGCTGTCGAAGGCCTCCGGGCCGAGATCGAAGGCCCGCTCCAGGGTTGCCGGAGCGGCGAGCAAGGTCAGGTTGTCCGAGCAGCGGGACATCAGGCGGTCGACGAAGCCGGCATCGACCCGGTCGGGCGAGAACACGACGTCGGCGATGCCCTGCGGCGGGTCCTGGTTGAAGTCGAGACCGGCCGTGCCGAACGGCAGGTCCATGTCGGCGATGCAGGTGTCGATGCCGATGTCGCGCGAGATGGCCCAGGCCAGATTGTGGGCGATGGTCGAGGCGCCGACGCCGCCCTTGGCGCCGATCACCGCGATGGCGCGGCCGACCGGCCTGGCACCCTGGCCGGTATAGAGCATGGAGACGGCGCGGATGATGTCCACCACGCCGACCGGGGCGATCAGATAGTCGCTCACGCCCCGCCCGATCAGTTCCCGGTAGAGCAGGATGTCGTTGACCTGGCCGATGACGATCACTTTGGTGGTGGCATCGCAGACCTCGGCAAGCTCGTCGAGATGGGTGAGGATGTCGGAGCGCGACCGGTTGGCCTCCAGGATGACCACATTGGGTGTCGGCGAGGTGCGATAGGCCTCTACGGCGGCGGGAGCGCCGCCCATCTGCACGCGCACATGCGCCTTGTCCATGCGCCGGTCCTCCGCCGCATCGGCGATGATCGAGGCAAGGTCCGGGCTCTCGCAGAAGGCCTGCAGCGAGATTCGCGGGACTGCGGCGATGTCGCTGGCCGGGGAGGTTTCGATGTCGGCGCTGTCGGTCACGGCGATCAGTTCCCTCGGACGGCGCTGCGCACGTCGGTGAGCGCCGGGATCGGTGCGTGGACGGTGTGGGGGCCGGGCGCCTGGCCCTGACGGTAGCGGCCCATGACCGTCTGGCGGCGCGTGGAATCGGCGACCTGCTCGCCGCGCGGGGTCAGCAGGTCGTTGGGATCGGCGACGATGGCGGCGAGGTTGTGCTGGGTCGCACAGCCGTGGTTCCAGTGCGGATGGTTCATGGTCGACAGGGCCGGATCCGCCGGTCCGAGATCGTGCGGCCATTGCCCGCAGGGATGGGCGACGCGGGCGCCGTGGGCGCTGACCAGGATGGGGTGGCGCTGGCGGTAGTCCACCGGAAAGTCCCGGTCGATGGCGGCGATGCGCGACTGCTGGCAGCCGGCCAGCATCAGGCCGGCAAGGCCGAGCGCGGCCAGCCGGATGAGCGGGAGACGGGAAGGGGCGCGGGCCATGCTCTCGATCCTTGGTTCCTGTCTCAGTCGCGGATGAAGCCGACGGGGCCGTTGAAGCGGCCGCCGGCCGGTGCCGGCCCGGTGCCGTAGATGCGGTTGAGGCGCCCGATCAGGAACCCGGCCGGATCGGAGGCATCGCGCAGGTTGTCGTCGGGCCGCGCCAGCTGGTTGGCCGAGACCGGCCGCGTCAGATAGGGCGTGACCATGATGACCAGTTCGGTCTGGCCGCGCTGGTAGTCGCGCGACCGGAACAGCGCGCCGAGGATCGGCACGTTGATGGCGCCGGGCAGCCCGGAGATCGCCTGCCGCGTCTGTTCCTGGATGAGGCCCGCCATGACCATGGTGCCACCCGAGGGCAGTTCCACCGTGGTATCGGCGCGCCGGGTCCGCAGGCCCCGGATCGACAGGCTGTTCAGCTGGACGGTCAGCTGGTTGTCGATCTCGGAGACCTCGACGCCGACGCGCAGGCTGATCCGCCCCTCCGAGACCACCACCGGCGTGAAGGCGAGCGCCACGCCGAAGGGCTTGAACTCGATGGTGGTGTTGCCGGTCAGGTCGCGGCCGGTGGGCACCGGGAACTCGCCGCCGGCGAGGAACTTGGCCTGCTCGCCGGAGATCGCCGTGAGCGTCGGCTCGGCGAGGGTGCGCACCAGGCCATGCTCCTCGAGGGCGCGGATGGTGGACGTGAAGACATTGTTGCCGACGCGCGTGCCGATCACCGCGGCATTGGGCGGCGTGGTGCCATTGGCGTTGAAGCTGCCCTGGGTGAGCAGACCGTAGACGAAGCCGCCGGCATTGCCGAGATTGCCCGTGGCGCCGGTGAGGGTCGAGGTCGGATCGAAGGCCGAGAGGTTGACGCCCAGCTGCTTCATCGCCGAGCGCTGCACCTCGGAGACGGTCACCTTCAGATGCACCTGCTCGCGGCCGCGGATGGCAATGGCATTGACCACCTTCTTCTCGTCGCCGACCAGCCGCGCCGCGACGTCCATGGCCTGCTGGGCCTCGAGCGCCGAGGCCGCCTGGCCGGACACCACCACCGATTCCCCGGCCGTGCGGACCTCGATGCCGGCATGCGGCAGCAGGTTGCGCAGCGTGGCCCTCAGGGCCGTCAGGTCGCGGGCCACATCGATGTCGTAGGCGGCGATCTGGCGGCCTTCGGCATCCAGGAAGAACACGTTGGTCTGGCCGACGGCCACGCCGATCAGGAACACCCGGCGGGCCGAGCGGACCACGGCATTGGCCACCGCCGGATTGGCCACGATGACGTCGCGGGCATCGCGCGGCAGGTCGATGGAGACCGATTTGCCGATGCCCAGATGCAGCAGCTGGCTGGCGGCGCGCTGGCGCTGCACGGTCGAGCCCTGGGCGAGGGCTTCGGGCATGGCGGCCGAGGCCATCAGCCCGGCGAGCAGGGCGGCGGCGAGCCCCCCGACGAGGCGCCGGGAGGCCGGGGTCGCGGCGGTGCGGTGCATGGTCGGGGCTCCCGCGGTCAGGTTGGGCCGGGCCGTCATGATGGTCATTCCTGCCCCTGCAAGGTGGTCACGGAGCGGACCCCGTGGCGAACGATGGTGAGACGGCCGTCCTGGCCGCCGAACGGCTGCTCGCCGTCGCTGGCGCCCGCGCCGGCAAGGTTGGCCGCCGACGAATCGGCCAGGCTGCGCAGGGCGAGCGAGAGCGTGCCGAGCTCGCGCGACAGCGCCAGCGTCTCGGCCTGGGCGGGCGTCAGCTCCAGGGTGGCGGTGCGGCCGACGATGGTCTTCTCGCCGCCGCGCTCCTCCACCACCTGGTCGATGGCCAGCACGCGGACATTGCGCAGGACCGTCTGGGTCGTGTGGGTCATGCCCTCGGCCTGGGCGTCGGCATTGGCGTTGCGGCGGGCCAGGATCACGTCGACCCGGTCATTGGGCAGGATGAAGGCGCCGGCGCCGCGCGAGGGATCGTCGATCGGCGCCGCGATGGCGCGCATGCCCGGCGTCAGGATCGCCGACATGAAGCCGCGATTGCCCTTGACCAGGCGTGCCGCGCGGATCGGCTCGCCGGCGACGAAGGTGGTGCGGACGATGGAGCCGACGGCCTCCTCGATGGCGGCCGTGCCGGTCTCGCCGGGGCGGCGGACGATGAAATTGGCGGTCCCTGCCTCCTCCGGCCAGCGCCGCCAGACGACGTCATCCGGGGCGATCACCTTGCCGAGCGGCAGGTCGTTGCGGGCAACCAGAACCTCGACCGTGGCGATCGGCGCCTGTGTCGGCGCGGCGGCCTGCTCGACCGCGGGAGCCGGGGCAGGGCGGCTGCGCATCAGCATGGCGGCAAGCCCGCCAGCTCCCAGCGCGACAGCGATGACCACCAACTGTGCCGGCTTCAAACGCATCTGACCAATCCTCGGCAACCGGCGAGGGAAAGCCCTCTCTCCACGCTGCCGGATTGCATCAGGCAAAGGTCAACTTATGGTTAATCGGCCGTTGGCAATTTGACTTAACGAAAGGTGACCGGCATCGCCCGCGCCGGCACAGCGGTCAGTGCAGGGCGCGGGTCATCCAGAAGCTCGACGGATAGAGCAGCAGGCCGGCCGCCGCCAGGGCGATGCCATAGGGGATGCCGGTCTTCTCGTCGGTGATGCGGGCATACCAGCCCTCGCGCATGAGGAATGCCGGGTGCAGCGGCGCCCGCCGCAGCGACAGCAGGGCGAGCGTCAGGACACCGCCGATCAGCGAGGCATAGATGGCATAGTCGAGCAGCTGCGCCCAGCCGAGCCACAGCGCGGTCGCCGCGGCCAGCTTGGCATCGCCGCCGCCGATCCAGCCGAGCGCGAAGCAGACGAAGCCGATGGCGAGCACGAGGAACCCGGCCGCCAGGTGCAGGCCGATGGTCGCCCAGGCCATGCCGCTCGCCACGGCCAGGACCAGGAAGGCGAGCGTCAGGATGATCGACACCCGGTTGGAAATGGTCATGGTGAACAGGTCGCTGGCCGCCGCGAAGGCCATCATGGCCGGAAAGATCAGGAGGATGGCGAGTTCGAGCATGACCCTGTCCTGCGCGTGGTGCGGGACGCAGACTGGCCCCTTGCCGGTTTCAGACGAGTGAACGCCACAGCACGGCGAGGGCGACGAGAAGCCCGGCGACCAGGGCCCCTGCCACGGCGATGAGGTCGGCCCTGGTCTCGGTCGCCTGGCCGCAGGGGCGCTCCTGGCTCAGCCGCGGGGGCGCCGCGGGCTCGGCCGCAGATCCCGACGGCAGGCGGCGGTCCGGAAGGAGGGTCGGCATGGAGGCTGTCCACCGGGCGTGTCGAGACGGGAACGGCCCGCCACTGGCGGCGGGCCGTTCGCGGTGTTTCCGACGCGCGGCGCCGGTCACTTCATGTTGGCGTTGACCCTGCCGAAGGCAGCGTTGACCGAGGTGCCGAGGGCGTTGACGGCCAGGATGATGACGGCGGCAATGCCGGCGGCGATCAGGCCGTACTCGATGGCGGTGGCGCCCGAATTGTCCTTGGCGAAGCGGGCGAGGGTGGCTTTCATGGCTGACTCCTGGTGTCCACGATGTTGCGCTCCGGGGAGCGCCGTCCGCAGGTCTGTGCTCGACCCGTTCGAACTGTCGCGACACTAGCAACGACCTCTTGCAGGATTCTTAAATCAATCGACAAATCTCACCCGTCCTGACAGAGAATATAGGCTCGTTAACGCCACGTTGAAGTCTGTATTTGTCGGTTACTCGATCGTTCATATGATTGTTGTTCCGCTTAACAAGCGATTATTACATTCACAGGAACAATGATGACTGTCCGGAAAGCTGGGGATTGCGCGGGGCCGACGGGGCGGTCTTGCCCATGACGACGCTGTGTGCGCCGATTGGACCGGATTGGACCGATGCGATTGGCAATTCGTTCACCAATTTATGGCTAGCTGGCCGCATCGAATTGTCTCAACCCGCTGGATCGAGGCGCGTTCAACCATGACGGCCAGGCTCTGCTCCCGACTGATCGCAGCCGTGCTGGTTCTGCCGGCCCTGGGCCTGCCGGCCGTTGCCAACGACCGGATGCGCGGCGAGCAGGTCGAGCTCGCCAGCGCCGGCGTCACGGTGACCATGGACCAGGCGCGCATCATGCGCCTGCCCCCCCGCGTCGCGACCATCGTGATCGGCAACCCCCTGATCGCCGATGCCACCGTCCAGGCGGGCGGCCTGATGGTGCTGACCGGCAAGGCGATCGGATCAACCAACCTGATCGCGCTCGACCAGCGCGGCGAGCAGCTCCTGTCCATGCAGATCCGCGTGCGTCCGCAGACCGATTCCATGGTGCAGGTCTATCGCGGCACCGAGCGCGAGACCTATTCCTGCTCGCCGATCTGCGAGCGGGCCATGGCGGTCGGCGATTCCAAGGAGTTCTTCGAGACCGCTCTCGGCCAGGTGCGCTCGCGCGACGGCGCGGCCTCCTCGCGCGGGGCGAACGCGGCGCCGCGCTGAGCGAACACAACCCGGCCTTCGCCGAACGGGGCAACAGTTCGTCAACGGGTTTCCCTTAAGAAAACGGGCTGACCCGGAGGGTCTCCGGGCGTCCGAGGGGCGTGAACCATGACGCTGTTCCCATGGCTGCGCGCCAGGCAGTCACTGGCCCGCTCCGGGCCCGTTGCGCCGGAGGCGCGGACGTTCAGGCCGCGCGCCGCCATCATCAAGCGGTTCCGGCGCAGCGACGAGGGCGTGGCAGCGGTGGAGTTCGCCTTCGTCGCCGGGCCGTTCCTGTTCCTGCTGTTCGCGATCATCGAGGTGGCGCTGGTGTTCTTCGCCGGCCAGGTGCTGGAGACGGCGACAGCCAGCGCCTCCCGCCTGATCCTGACCGGCCAGGCCCAGCAGCAGAACTTCAGCCAGGCTGCCTTCAGGAACGAGATCTGCAAGCAGACGAACGTCCTGATGAACTGCAACGACATCGGCGTGGACGTGCGGACCTATGCCAGTTTCGGCTCGGCCAACCAGTCCCGGCCGACCGATGCCTCGGGCGCCGTGAACTATGGCAGCATGACCTTCACGCCGGGTTCCGGCGGCGACATCGTGGTGGTGCGCGTTGTCTACGAATGGCCGGTTCTCATGCCCTCCTTCGGCCTGCAGGTGGGCGACCTTCCCAACGGCAAGCGCCTGCTCATGGCCACCACCGCCTTCCGCAACGAGCCGTTCTGAGGAGGTGCCGATGTCCCGCATGACAGCGACCAGCCGTCTCGGTGCGCTCCTGCGCCGGTTCCGGCGCGACGGACGCGGCGTCTCCGCCGTCGAATTCGCGATGATCCTGCCGATCATGGCGACGCTGTTCCTGGCCAGTGTCGAGACGACCCAGGGCCTGAATGCCGACCGCAAGGTCTCGCTCGCCGCCCGCGCCCTGTCGGACCTCGCCTCTCAGGCGACCGTCATCGCCGATGCCGAGATGTCCAACATCCTGGATGCCACGGCCGATGTGCTCGCACCCTTCCCCGTGGCCAATTCCACCGTCATCGTCTCGGGCATCCAGACCGATGTGCTGGGCGTGTCGCGGATCGTGTGGAGCGATGCGCGCAACACCACCCGCTATTCCTGCGGCCAGACCGTGACCATTCCGAACGAGCTGAAGCCGCCGATCGGCACGACCGGCTTCCTCGTCCTCGCCGAGGTCCGCTACAACTACACGCCGGTCATCGCCTATCTCATCACCGGCACGGTGGCGCTCACCGACCGGCTCTATACCCGGCCGCGCATCGGCGACACGGTGAGCCGCACGCCCAAGCAGGGCTCCACCTGCATCTGACCTACCAGCCGCCGTCGGCCCGATCAGCCAGGGCGAGCCCGAGGCGGGCGGCCATGGCGCGGGCGGCTGCCTCGGCCGTGGCGAAGGTTGCCTGCAGCAGATAGCCGCCGGTCGGCGCCTCCCAGTCCAGCATCTCGCCGGCGATGAACACGCCCGGCAGGGCCCTGAGCTCGAGGCCGGCGGTGACGGCCTCGGCCCGCACCCCGCCGGCCGTCGAGATCGCCCGCTCCAGCGGGCGCATGCCGGCAAGCGTCAGCGGAACCTGACGGATCCAGGTGGCAAGCGCCAATGGTTCGCGCGGCAGGCTGCCGCCGGAGGCCTCGCGCATGAGGGCGATCGCCGGGGGGCCAAGACCGAGACGCTTGCGCAGCGTCGAGGACAGCGAATCGCCGCGCCGGGCCCGGCCGAGCCGCTCGGAAAGGGCCGCCGGGTCGACATCCGGCTTCAGATCGACATGCAGCTGCCGGCCCCCGCCCGGGCCGAGCGCCTGCCGGATGGCCGGTGACAGGGCATAGATGGCGCCCCCCTCCAGCCCGTAGGCGGTGATCATCGCCTCGCCCGCCGCGCGCATCGGGCCGCAGGTCACCGCGATGTTCTTGAGCGGCTCGCCGGCGAAGCGGCTCGCGAAGGGGGCCGACCAGCCGATCTCGACGCCCATGTTGGCGGGCACCAGCGGGGCAACGGCAATGCCGGCAGCCTCGAGGACCGGCACCCAGGCGCCATCGGAGCCCAGGCGCGGCCAGCTGGCTCCGCCGAGGGCGAGCAATGTCGCCTCGGCCCTGACCGTTGCGCGCCCGTCCGGTCCATCGACCAGCAGGCCGCCGCCCGTCGCGAGGCCGGCAAGGCGGTGGCGCGGCCGCAGCCTCACCCCGACCGCCTCCAGCCTGCGCAGCCAGGCGCGCACCAGGGGCGAGGCCTTGAAGCTCCGCGGGAAGATGCGGCCCGACGAGCCGACGAAGGTCGCTTCCCCCAGGCTGCCGACGAAGGCGCGCAGGGCCGATGGTGGAAAGGCATCGAGCATCGGCTCGAGCCAGGCCCGCGCGGTGCCGTAGCGGGACAGGAAGGCCTCGCGCGGCTCCGAATGGGTGAGATTGAGTCCGCCCCGGCCGGCGAGCAGCAGCTTGCGGGCCGGCGAGGCCATGGCGTCGAACACCGTGACCGCGGCGCCGGCTTCGGCGAGCCGGAGCGCGACGAACAAGCCGGCCGGGCCCGCCCCGACGATGGCGACGGTGCGGCCCCGGCTCATCCGCCGAGGAAGGCGGCCACCGCCGCGCGCTGGTCGTCGCTCAGGTGCAGGCCGAGCTTCGAGCGGCGCCAGAGCACGTCCTCCGCGGTCTGCGCCCATTCCTCGCGCCGGAGGAAGGCGATTTCCGCTTCGGTCAGGCCGGCGCCGAAGGCGCGGCCGAGATCCTCCGCCCTCGTGCTCCCGGCGAGAAGGGCGCGGGCGCGGGTGCCATAGGCGCGAGCGAGACGGTCGGCGACGGCCGGATCGAGGAAGGGATGGCTGCGCCGCAGATCCTCGCCGAGCGAACAGGCGCCGCCCACCTCGAAATCGCCGCCGGGCAGCGGCTCGCTGCCGGTCCAGCCGATGCGCTTGCCAAGCATCGGCAGGTCGGGTGCCAGAAGCTCCAGGGCACTCATGGCAAGCCGTCGATAGGTGGTGATCTTGCCGCCGAACACCGACAGCAGCGGCGGCAAGCCGGCGCCGCCATCCCTGTGCAGGACATAGTCGCGCGTCGCCTCCTGGGCGGCGGAGGCCCCGTCGTCATAGAGCGGCCGCACGCCCGAATAGGCCCATACCACCTGGTCCGGCGTCACTGGCGCGGCGAAATATTCGCTCGCCGCGCTGCACAGATAGGCGATCTCGGCCGCCGTCGCCGTCACCGCCTTCGGGTCGCCGGCATAGTCCTGGTCGGTGGTGCCGATCAGCGTGAACGCGCCCTCGTAGGGAATGGCGAAGATGATCCGCCCGTCGGCATTCTGGAAGATATAGGCCCGGTCATGGGCGTAGAGGCGCGGCACCACGATATGCGAGCCCTGGACGAGGCGCACCCTGGCCGGAGCCCGCGTCTGCGTCGCCTCGGTCAGGAAGCGCTCCACCCAGGGACCGGCCGCGTTCACCAGGGCGCGGGCGGCAACCGTCTCGCGCGCCGCGCTGCGCGTGTCCTCCACCGTAACGTGCCAGAGCCCGTCGCGGCGGTCGGCCGCGATGGCGCGCGTGCGCGTGCGGATGACGGCGCCGCGCCGGGCTGCGTCCAGCGCGTTCAGCACCACCAGCCGGCTGTCATCGACCCGGCAGTCGGAATATTCGAAGGCGCGGCGGTAGCCGGGCTTCAGCGGCCGGCCGGCCTCGTGGCTGGCCAGATCCAGCGTGCGGGTCGGCCAGAGCTTCTCGCGGCCGCCCAGATGGTCATAGAGGAACAGGCCGAGACGCAGCATCCAGGCCGGCCTGAGCCCCCTGTGGTGCGGCAGGACGAAGCGCAGCGGCCGGATGATATGCGGGGCGATGCGCCACAAGACCTCGCGCTCGATCAGCGCCTCGCGCACCAGGCGGAACTCGTAGAACTCCAGATAGCGCAAGCCGCCATGGATCAGCTTGGTCGACCACGACGACGTGCCGCTGGCAAGGTCGTCCTGCTCCACCAGCATGACCTTCAGCCCGCGTCCCGCGGCGTCGCGTGCAATGCCCGCACCATTGATGCCGCCGCCGACCACGAACAGGTCGAAGGGCGCATCGGCATGCCCTGAGGCCATGCGATTCCCCGTGCCGATTCCCGTGCCGTCCGGCACGACCGCTTCCGTCTCGCGCCTTTTGGCTTCCGCCGCAAGGGCCGGTGATGGCAGGATGGCGCAAAGCATGGGTCGCGGCACCGGCAGGACCGGCAGCCGCGCAGGCATGGGGAGACGGGCATGGCCGGAACCGGAGCTGCGTCAGCGCGGCAGGTGATCATCGCGATCGACCAGGGCACCACCTCCTCCCGCGCCATCGTGTTCGGTACCGATCTGACGGTGCGTGCCATTGCCCAGCAGGAGTTCACCCAGCATTTCCCGGCATCCGGCTGGGTCGAGCACGATGCCGAGGAGATCTGGGCGAGCGTGGTGGCGACCGTCCGCGAGGCCATGGCCAGGGCCGGCGTGACGGCCGCCGAGGTCACAGGCATCGGCATCACCAACCAGCGCGAGACCGTGGTGGTCTGGGACCGGGCGAGCGGCGAGCCCGTCCACCGCGCCATCGTCTGGCAGGACCGGCGAACCTCGGCCACCTGTGCCCGGCTGAAGGCGGAGGGGCACGAGGCGCTGGTCCAGGCGCGCACGGGTCTTGTCATCGACCCCTATTTCTCCGGCACCAAGCTCGCCTGGCTGCTGGACCATGTGGAGGGCGCCCGGGCGCGCGCCGAACGGGGCGAGCTTGCCTTCGGCACCATCGATTCGTTCCTGCTCTGGCGCCTGACCGGCGGCCGGGTTCATGCAACCGACGCCACCAATGCCTCGCGCACCATGCTGTTCGACATCCATCGCGGCGCCTGGGACGAGGAGCTTTGCCGGCTGCTCGGCGTGCCCATGGCGATGCTGCCGGCGGTGAGGGACTGCGCAGCCGATTTCGGCAGCACCGATCCCGCCCTGTTCGGCGGGGCGATCGCCATTGGCGGGATCGCCGGCGACCAGCAGGCGGCGACCGTCGGTCAGGCCTGCTTCGCGCCGGGCATGATGAAATCCACCTATGGCACCGGCTGTTTCGCCCTGCTGAACACCGGCAGCGAGGCGGTGACCTCCCGCAACAAGCTCCTGACCACCATCGCCTATCAGCTGGGCGGCCGGCGCACCTATGCGCTGGAAGGATCGATCTTCGTGGCCGGTGCCGCGGTGCAATGGCTCCGCGACGGCCTCGGCATCGTCAAGCTGGCTGGCGAGACCGGCGCGCTCGCCGCCGCCGCTGATCCGGCGCAGGAGGTGGTACTGGTGCCGGCCTTTGTCGGGCTCGGCGCGCCCTACTGGGATGCCGATTGCCGCGGTGCCATCTTCGGGCTGACGCGCGGCACGGGGCCGAGG
The DNA here is from genome assembly GCA_046295035.1 of Phreatobacter sp. Lineage (GTDB taxonomy): Bacteria > Pseudomonadota > Alphaproteobacteria > Rhizobiales > Phreatobacteraceae > Phreatobacter. The sequence continues at coordinate 24,151 of JBKBOA010000023.1, read as the reverse complement.
GAGATGGCGCGCGCGGCGCTGGAGAGCGTGTGCTTCCAGACCGCCGACCTGCTGGCGGCGATGCAGGCCGACTGGCCGGCCGCGCGCGGCGCCGCCACGGTGCTGCGCGTCGATGGCGGCATGGTGGCCTCCGACTGGACCATGCAGTGTCTCGCCGACATCCTCGATGCGCCGGTCGACCGGCCGCACGTGCTGGAGACGACGGCGCTCGGGGCGGCCTATCTGGCGGGCCTTGCCCGCGGCGTGTGCCCGCCGCCGGACGCGTTCGCGAAGGGCTGGAGGCTCGAACGGCGCTTCACGCCGGCGATGGACGCACCGACACGCCGCGCCAAGCTCGCGCGCTGGAAGGACGCGGTCGAGCGTACGCTGTCGCGACGCTGAGGCGCCGGCCGGCCTGCGGCGTCGGCATCAATCCTTCTTCGGCGCCTGGGTGGCGGCGGTCACCGTCCGTCCGCCGCGGATCACCTTCAGGCCCGCCGGCTTCGCGCCGCCCGACGCGGGCCGCGACCGTGCCGCCTGCGCCTTGCGCCAGGCATGGGTGCGCATGAAATCCATGACGCGCGGAGCGATGTCGGCCCGGAAGCGCGAGCCGTTGAACACGCCGTAATGGCCGACCGCCGGCTGCAGGTGATGATGGCGCATGTCCTCCGGGATCGACGAGGCCAGGCCATGCGCGGCCAGGGTCTGCCCGCCGCCGGTGATGTCGTCCTTCTCGCCCTCGACGGTGAGCAGCGCCACCCGACGGATCGCCTTCGGGTCCACCGGTCGGTCGCGATGCTTCATGATGCCACGCGGCAGATGATGCTCGACGAACACCCGCTCGATGGTCTGCATGTAGAACTCGGCGGTCAGGTCCATGACGGCGAGGTATTCGTCGTAGAACTCGCGGTGCTTCTGCACGCTGTCGCCGTCGCCCCGGACGAGATTGCGGAACAGCTCGCGATGGGCGTCCACGTGGCGGTCGAGGTTCATGGTCATGAACCCGGTGATCTGCAGGAAACCGGGATAGACCTGCCGCATCATGCCCGGATGCGGGAACGGCACGGTGGTCAGCACGTTGCGGCGGAACCATTCGGTGCCGCGCTCCTGGGCGAGCCTGTTGACCGCCGTCGGATTGGCGCGCGTGTCGATCGGCCCGCCCATCAGCGTGAGCGTGGTGGGAACGTAGGGGTCGTCCTCGGCCTCCATGCGCGCCACCGCCATGAACACCGGCACGGCCGGCTGGCAGACCGCCATGACATGGATATCGGGGCCGAGCGCATGCATCATCGAGATGACGTAATCGACATAGTCATCGAGGTCGAAGGGACCCTCGGCCAGCGGCACCATGCGGGCGTCGGCCCAGTCGGTGATGTAGACCTCGTGATTGGGCAGGAAGGCCTCCACCGTGCCGCGCAGCAGCGTGGCATAGTGGCCGGACATCGGCGCGACGATCAGCACCTTCGGGTCCGGCTTGTGACGCTCCGGCAGCGCCCGCTGGAAATGGATGAGATTGCAGAATGGCCGCTGCCAGACGATGCGCTCGGTGACACCGACGCGCTCGCCGCCGACCAGGGTGGTCGGCAGGTTGAACGAGGGCTTGCCGTAGCGACGGGTCGTGCGCTCGAACAGTTCGGCCGCGGCGGCCACCTGCCGGCCGACCGGCGTGTGGCTCCAGGGATTGATCGGATTGGTCAGCGCCAGGCGGGTGGCGTCGGCCATCACCCGATAGGGCGACAGCAGGGCATGGGTGGCTTCATACCAGTGATAGAGCGGCACGCGGGGCGCCTCCGTCTCGAGGACCGGGTCTCGCCGCTGCCGGGTCTTGGCGCCCCGGCCGGAGTGAACGCGCCCGGCCGGAACCGACCCCGAACTCCACCGCAAGTCCCGTCCGGGATTGCTGCACTGCCGAAACTGTAATCATTCTGACACAGAACAGGCAATCAGAGCGTGGTGAACGGACCGTTAACGCCGCCTGAACGTGGCATTGCGGTGACAGTCAGCGCGTTCGTGCAAAAGTGCTGGAAAAGGGCGGCTATTCGCCGCTGGCGAGCAGCGATCCGGCCGCGCGGGCCCGGTCGAGCAGGGCCGCGAAGGCGAAGGCGGCCGCCACGATCCACAGGACATTGAGCAGGGCTGCGGCCGTCAGATGGTCCAGGCGCAGCACGCCCTCGGCGAGCACCGCCCGCATGCCCTCGAAGACATGGGTGGGCGGAAGGGCGAGGGCGACCGGCTGCAGCCAGGCCGGCAGCACGCTGAGCGGGTAATAGACGCAGCACAGCGGCCAGAACACGAACATGATGGTCCAGGCCAGGCTCTCGGCGCCCAGGCCATGGCGCAGGATCAGGCCGGCCACCACCAGCCCCACGGCCCAGCCGGTGACCACCAGCAGGGCGAAGAAGGCGGCCAGACCGATCCCGAGGCGGGCGAGGTCGAAGCCGAAGAAGGCCATGGCCAGGAGCGTGGCCGGCACCATGCCGACGGCGAGCCGGGCAAGGCTCATGACCATGAGGGCCGCGACGAACTCGAAGGGGCGGATCGGGCTCATCAGCACATTGCCGAGATTGCGCGACCAGACCTCCTCCAGGAACGAGATCGAGAAGCCGATCTGGCCGCGGAACAGGATCTCCCAGAGCAGCAGGCCGGACACCAGCGCGCCGCCGACGAACAGCGTGCTGTTGGTCGAGGTCATGGCGTAGGTCTGCAGGAAGCCCCACGTCAGGAGGTTGAGGATCGGCCAGTAGATCAGCTCCAGGAGGCGCGGCCAGGACGAGCCGATGAGATAGGTATAGCGCAGGCACAGGGCGCCGATGCGGCGCAGCGAGGCGGTCATGATGCGCGCTCCGCCGCCCGCACCGCAGCCATGAAGGCCTCGAGCTTGGCCCGGTCGAGCCGTCCGTCCGTGCGCACGCCCGAGCACAGGTCCACGCCGAAGGGCCGCACCGTGGCGATCGCCTCCCCGACATTGGCCGGCGTCAGGCCGCCGGCGAGGAACACCGGCAGGGGGCTTGCCACAACGAAGGCGCGGCTCACCTGCCAGTCGTGGGTGCGCCCCGTGCCGCCGAGCTCGCGCATGGTGCCGCCGGGCTTGCCCGAATCCAGGAGGAAGGCATGGACATGGGCGGCATAGCGCGGGATCAGATCGAGCGCTTCCGGCCCTTCCACATGGATCACCTGGACGCGGCGCACGCCCGGATGGCGCGCGGCGATCGGCGCCCAGTGCGACGGGTCGACATGATCGACCACCTGCACTGTCGAGGTCCGGCAGACATCGAGATGATCGGCGATCTCCGGCCCGGTCATGCGCGCGGTGAGCAGGAAGGTGGCGATCGGCGGCGGCACGGCGGCGGCCATGGCGCGGATGCGTTCATCGTCCAGCGGGCCTGGCGCCGACGGCAGGGCGGCGACGAAGCCGAGCGCATCAGCGCCTGCCCCGATGGCCAGGGCCGCCTCCTCGGCCGAGCCGATGCAGCAGATCTTCACGCGGATGCGGGGTGTCACTGCGCCGCCTCCCTGCGCCCGCGGGCGACGTCGAGGAACACGTCTTCGAGCGTGCTACGGCCATAGCGGGCAAGCAGTTCACGGGGGGCCGCATCGTCGACGATCTGCCCCTGCTTCAGCATGATGACGCGATCGCACAGCCGCTCCACCTCGGCCATGTTGTGCGAGGCCAGCAGGATAGTGGCGCCGCGCCGGTCGCGATAGGCCTCCAGATGCGAGCGGATCCAGTCGGCGGTGTCGGGGTCGAGGGAAGCGGTCGGCTCGTCGAGCAGCAGCACCTCCGGCTCGTTGACCAGCGCCTTGGCCAGCGCCACGCGTGTCTTCTGGCCGGCGGAGAGCCGTCCCGACGGGCGGTCGAGCAGGGCGGTCAGGTCCAGCGCCTCGGCGAGCTCGGCGATGCGTCCGGCAATGTCGGCGACACCGTAGAGCAGGCCGAACACCCTGAGGTTCTGCCTGACGGTCAGCCGGTGCGGCATGTCCACATAGGGGCTCTCGAAGTTCATCCGGTGCAGCACGTCGTGGCGATGGCGCACCATGTCCGTGCCGAGCACCCGCACCACGCCCGCGGTCGGCAGGACCAGCCCCATGATCATGCCGATGGTGGTCGACTTGCCGGCGCCGTTGCCGCCGAGCAGGGCGGTGGTCGAGCCCCTCGCGATGGCCAGCGTCAGGCCGTCCACAGCGCGGACGGTGCCATAGTCCTTGACGAGATCGACGGTCTCGATGGCGGGGGCGGATGACATCGGTTCGCAGGCTCCGGCGGCTCACATGGCCCCGGCCACGCCGTCAGGCAAATGAAAAGCCGTGATCGCCGCCATCTGCTGCCGCAGGTCGGCCTTGCCCGCATCCGCTTGACCCCCATGCCGCGGCTGCGCCAGCGTGTGCTCCCGCCGCCCGAACCCTCCCCCGATGATCGTTGTCTTCGGCTCCCTCAACATCGACCTCGTCGCGCGCGTGCCGGCGTTGCCGCGCGCCGGCGAGACCGTGCTCGGGCCCGACTACCTGGCGGTGGCCGGGGGAAAGGGCGCCAACCAGGCCCTGGCGGCCCGCCGCGCGGGCGCCGAGGTGGCCATGGTGGGCGCGGTCGGCCGCGATGGCTTCGCCGACGCGGCGCTCGCCAGCCTGGTCGCGGCCGGCATCGACACGAGCCGCATCGCGCGGGTGGAGGCGCCGACCGGCGCCGCCTTCATCGCCGTGGATGCCGAGGGCCGCAACCAGATCGTGGTGGCCGCCGGCGCCAATGCCCATGCCCGCGCCACACAGCTCGACAGCCTTGCTGCCGGCCCGGGCGACACCCTGATGCTGCAATGGGAGGTTCCCGAGCCGGAGATCCTCGCCGCCGCCCGCTGGGGCCGGGATCGCGGCCTGCGCGTCATGCTCAACCGCGCGCCGGCCGGCCCCGTGCCGGCCGATCTGATGGCCCTGCTCGACCTGCTCGTCGTCAACGAGCACGAGGCCCTGGCGCTCGGCGAGGGGCCGGAGGATCCCGTTCGCCTTGCCGACCGCCTGTCCGAGCGCCATCGTCTGGCCGTTGCCGTCACGCTGGGTGCCGCCGGCGCGAGGCTCTGGGCCGACGGCATCTGCCACGAGGCGCCGGCCCTGCCGGTCGAGGTCGTCGACACGACCGCCGCCGGCGACACGTTCTGCGGCGCCCTGGCGGCCGCCCTGGATCGCCGCCGCGGCTATGAGACCGCGGTGGAGTTTGCCTGCGCTGCCGGCTCGCTTGCCTGCGTGAGCCTCGGCGCCCAGCCGAGCATTCCCCATCGCGCGGCCATCGAGGCCGCGGCCGCCGCGCTTGCCGACCTGCGCAATCCCGAGAAATACCGGAGGACCAGCCCATGACCACGAAACCCGGCGCGCGCCGCAAGCCGTCCGCACCGGCCGCATCTCTCGTGCGCAACCGCATCAAGCGGCGCGTGCTGGCCGGCGACACGCTGCTGGGGGCCTGGGTCTTCACCGGCTCGCCGACGGTCTGCGAGATCTATGCGCTGGCCGGCTACGACATCGTGCTGATCGACACCGAGCACTCGCCCCTCGACGTCAAGGACGTGCTGGAATGCGTGCGCGCCGTGGAGGCCGGCGGCGGCGATGCCATGGTCCGCGTGCCGGGACAGGATGCCAGTCATTTCAAGCGCCTGCTCGATGCCGGCGTGCATTCCTTCATGGTCCCGATGGTCGATACGGTCGAACAGGCGGAGGCCGTGATCCGTGCCTGCCGCTATCCGCCGCGCGGCCGGCGCGGCTTTGCCGCGACGGCTTCCCGCTCCGGGCTCTACGGCTTCCACGCCGACTATGCCGATGTCGCCCACGAGGAGACCTTCCTCGCCCTGCAGGTGGAGAGCGTGGAGGCCGCGCGCGACGCCGGCCGCATCGCCGCGCTCGACGGCGCCGACTGCCTGTTCATCGGCCCGAACGATCTGGCCGGCTCCATGGGCCGGCTCGGCCAGCTGGCCGATCCGGACCTCCTCAGGACCATCGACCGGGCGGCGGCCGCCGTGAAGAAGGCCGGCAAGGTCACCGGCATCATCCCGACGCCCACGCGCGATGCCTCGGACTGGGCCGGCAGGGGCTTTTCCATCGTCATCGGCGAATGCGATGTGCCGGCGCTGAAGGCCAGCGCGCTCGCCGATATCGCCCGCCACCGCAAGGCCTTTCCGGGCCGTGGATAGGGGGGCCTCCTGCGGCGGCTTGGCGCCAGGCGGAGTCCTGTGCGCTGTCAACCGAAACGTTCAGGTCGGCGACTCGAGGGCCGCCAGGATGGCGGCGACGATGGCGGCTGGGGCGGCGTCGATCGCGACGCGGATCGCCGCCTCGTCCGGGGCCGGCGGCTCCAGCGTGGCGAACTGGCTCTCCAGCAGGCTCGCCGGCATGAAATGGCCCTGTCGCGCGCTCAGGCGGCTGGCGATCAGGTCGAAGGAGCCCTCCAGGTGGACGAAGGCGAGATGGGCGCCGCTCGCCCGCAGCCGGTCGCGATAGGCGCGCTTCAGCGCCGAGCAGGCGATGACCACATGGCCGCCGCGCGCCTCCAGATCGCGCACATGGCTTGCGATGGCCTCCAGCCACGGCCAGCGGTCGGCATCCGTCAGCGGCACGCCCGCCCGCATCTTCTCGACATTGGCGGGCGGGTGAAAGGCGTCGCCGTCGCGGAAATCCCACGAGAGCGCGCGGGCCAGGGCCGAGCCGACGGTCGACTTGCCCGAGCCCGACACGCCCATGACGATCAGCGCCGTCGGCAGGTGCCCCCTCCTGCGGCCGGCGGCCACATCCGGCGTGCTCACTTCGGCTCCTGGTGGCCGCCGAACCCCTTGCGCATGGCCGACAGCACCTTTTCCGCGAAGGTGTGGTCCTGGCGCGAGCGGAACCGGGTATAGAGCGCGGAGGTCAGCACCTCGGCGGGGGTCGCCTGCTCGATCGCCGCCTCCACCGTCCAGCGGCCCTCGCCGGAATCGGCGACATGGCCGGAATAGGCGGACAGCGCGCCGTCCTCGGCCAGCGCCTCGGCCGTCAGGTCGAGCAGCCAGGACGTGACCACCGAACCGCGGCGCCAGACCTCGGCGATGTCGGCCAGGTCGAAATCGAAGCGCTGGTCCTCCGGCAGGCGCGCGGAGCCGGCATTGCGCAGGATGTCGAAGCCCTCGGCGAAGGCCTGCATCATGCCGTATTCGATGCCGTTGTGGATCATCTTGACATAGTGGCCGGCGCCATGCGGGCCGCAATGCAGCCAGCCCTCCTCGGCGGTGGAGGTGCGGCCCTCGCGGTGACGGGTGGCCGCAATGGCGCCACGTCCGGGTGCGAGGGCGGCGAAGACGGGCGCCAGCCGGTCAACCGTCACCGTGTCGCCGCCGATCATCAGGCAATAGCCGCGTTCCAGGCCCCGGATGCCGCCCGACGTGCCGACATCGAGATAGGCAAGCCCGCGCGCACCCAGCGCCTTCGCCCGGCGGATGTCGTCCTTCCAGAACGTGTTGCCGCCGTCGATGATGGTGTCACCCGCTGCGAGCAGGCCCGCGAGCTCCTCGATCATGGCCTCGGTCACGCGGCCGGCAGGCAGCATCACCCAGACCGTCCGGGGCGGAACCAGCGCCGCGCACAGCGCCCGCACGCTGTCGGCCACCGTGGCGCCCTCGGCCGCCAGCGCCGCGCCGGGCGCCGGGTCGGCATCATGCACGACGCAGGAATGACCGGCCCGCATGAGCCTGCGGGCGAGGTTCGCACCCATCCGGCCGAGCCCCACCATGCCGATCTGCATTCCCCGCCTCCCGAACTGCTCTTGGTGTGTTCTGTGCAGCCAAAACAGCTTTGCACGCAAGTCAACCGATTGAAATGCCCCGGTGCCGTTGCCGTGGGCCGGCCGGCCGTGTAGAGGGCGGCTCGAACCTGCGAGGAGCCCGTGCCTGCATGACCCAGCCCCGCTACGACGTCGCCGGCATCGGCAATGCCATCGTCGACGTGCTTGCCCGTACCGAGGACGACGTGCTCGCCCGCCTCGGCCTGCCGAAGGGCGGCATGATGCTGATCGACGAGCCGCGCGCCGAGGCGATCTATCAGGCCATGGCCCAGACGGTGGAAGTGTCCGGCGGTTCGGCGGCCAACACCATTGTCGGCTGCGGCATGCTGGGCCTGACGACGGCCTTCATCGGCAAGGTGCGCGATGATGCGCTCGGGGCCTCGTTCAGCCATGGCATGAGCGCCGCGGGCGTGCATTTTCCGACGGCGCGGGCCGTGGACGGCCCGGCCACCGCCCGCTGCTACATCCTGGTGACGCCCGATGGCGAGCGCACCATGAACACCTATCTCGGTGCCGCCCAGCTGCTGTCGCCGGCCGATGTCGATGCCGAGACCATTGCCGCCTCGGCGATCACCTATCTGGAGGGCTATCTGTGGGATCCGCCCGAGGCGAAGAAGGCCTTCCTCAAGGCGGCCGACATTGCCCACGGGGCCGGCCGCAAGGTGGCCCTGACCCTGTCGGACGCTTTCTGCGTGGACCGCTACCGGGACGAGTTCCTCGGCCTGATCCGCGACCGGGTGGTTGATATCGTCTTTGCCAACGAGAGCGAGCTGAAATCGCTCTACCAGACGGCCGATTTCGCCACCGCCCTGGATGCGCTGCGGGCCCATGCCGCGATCGCGGTGGTGACCCGCTCCGAGCAGGGCGCCATCTGCGTGGAGGGTGCCAGCCTCGTCTCGGCGCCGGCCTTTCCGGTCGACCGGGTGGTGGACACGACGGGGGCGGGCGACCTGTTCGCCGCCGGCTTCCTGGCGGGTCATGTCCGCGGCCTCGGCCACGAGATGTCGCTGCGGCTCGGGGCGCTCTGCGCCGCCGAGGTCATCAGCCACATGGGTCCGCGCCCCGAGGCCAATCTCAAGGCGCTCGCCGCGGAGAACGGCTTCCAGCTCTGAGGGCCGGGCCGGCCCTGTCGCGGCTCAGCCGATCTGCTTCTGCACGAAGACGAGATCGAGCTTGCGGCCGAACTTCTCGCCGATGCCCGGCATGCGGCCGACCTCGATGAAGCCGGCCCGCCGGTGCAGCTTCAGCGAGGCGTGGTTCTGCCCCTCGATGCCGCCGATGATCACCTGCTTGCCCGCGGCCTTCGCCCGTCCGATGAGCGCCTCCACAAGCGCCGAGCCGACCCCCGAGCGGCGGCGGTCGGCGCGCACATAGACCGAATGCTCGACGGCATGGCGATAGCCGTTCCAGGCGCGGAACTGGAGGTAGGAGCCGAAGCCGACCACCGCACCATCTTCCTCGGCCACCAGCACCGGATTGCCGGCGGCGATCCGCTCCTGCCACCAGTCGCGGCGGTTCTCCAGCGTCACCGGCTCGTCGGTCCACACGGCGGTGGTGGTCTCGATGGCCTCGTTGGTGATGGCGAGGATGGCGGCGAGGTCGTCCTCGCACGCATCGCGCACGGTGACGGACGGCGACCGCCGCTGCCCATGCGGGCGCAGATCCTTCATGTAGAAGGTGGTGTCGCACAGGCCGCCATCGGGCCAGAGCGCGAAATCGGGGATATGGCCGCAGCGGGACCAGCCGCCCCGCTCATAGACGCGGCGGGCGACGTCGCTGGCCGTGTCGAGCACCAAGAGCGTGCGTCCGCGGGCCAGCGCCTCGGCCTCCAGACGGCGCAGCATGGACGCGGCAAGGCCCTGACGGCGTCCGTCCGAATGGACCAGCATCTTCCTGACCTCGGCACGGTGCGGCTGGTTGGGCGGCAGGTCGAGGCCCAGCTGGGCGGTGCCGAGCACGCGATCGTCGAGCAGCGCTGCGACCAGCACGACCTCGCCGGCGGCAACCTGTGCCGCCACGCGCCGGAAATAGGCTTCCGCCTCGGCCTGGCCGTAGGGCTTCATGAAGCTGACCGAGGCGCCCTTGGCGACGCAGTCGACAAGCACGGCGGCAAGGCCCGGCACGTGGCGGGCGGCTGCCGCTGCGTCAAGGGTCTCGATGCGGATCATCGGCGCAGTCCCTGACCTGTCGAATGTGGCACCAGCACGACGGCATAGCGGGCGGCCTGCCCTGTGCGGTTCTCGAAGACCAGCGGACTGTCGAGCCGCATGACCCGGCAGTCGCCGGGGCCGAGATCGGTCACGCGATCCTCGTAGGTCAGGGTCAGCGTGCCCTCCAGCACCCAGACGAACTGCTCCACGGGCACCACCACGAGGTTGTCATAGGCCACCCGCGCGCCGGCCGGCAGCGCCACCTCCACGATGTCGGTGCCGGATGCATTGGGCGGGGCGACGTTCCGGCGCGCATAGCCGGTTTCCGGATCGACCCGGATCGGCGTGTCGGCAGCCCGCCGCACCGGGTCGCCAGCCTCGTCCGGGGTCTCGAACAGCGTGCCCAAGGTGACGCCCAGCGCCGCGGCGAGCCTCGCCAGCAGCACGGCGGTGGCGCTGACCTCGGCCCGCTCGATGCGCGAGATCATGGCGCGCGAGACGCCCGAGAGCGAGGCGAGCTGGTCGAGGGTCAGGCCGCGCGCGGCGCGCAGCTCGCGCACGCGGCGGGCCACCACCTTGTCGAGATCGACGCGCGATTCGGCGGGCTTTTCCATGATGAGAGAATAGCAATCTCACATCATGGAATCAAGCCGCGACTCCCCCCGCCATGGCCGCAACCGCCGCCTCCAGACGGGCGATGTCCTCGGGGCGAGACAGCCGGTGGTCGCCGTCCTTGACCAGCGTCACCACCACGTCGTCGCGGGCGATGCGCTCGGCGGTGAGCAGGGCATGGCGCCAGGGCACGTCGGGATCCTCCATGCCCTGCAGGATGTGGACGGGACAGCCGGTCTCGATCAGCCCGGTCAGGATCAGGTTGGCGCGGCCGTCCTCGATCAGCGCGCGGGTGATCGGATAACCGGCCTCGTCATAGGCCGAGGGGCGCACCCAGCGGCCCTGGGTCATGATCGTCTGCCTGACCTCCTCGGAAAAGGCGGGCCACATCAGCGCCTCGGTGAAGTCGGCAGCGGGAGCGACGAGCACCATGCCGGCGGGCGGGACTGGCAACTGCCGGGCAGCGAGGAGCGCGATCCAGCCGCCCATGGACGAGCCCACCAGCACCGGCCGCGGGCCGGCCGTGCCGATGACGGCGAGGGCCTCCTCGGTCCAGCGCGAGATGGTGCCGTCCTCGAAAGCGCCTTCCGATTCGCCATGGCCGGAATAGTCGAAGCGCAGATAGCCCTGTCCCGTCCGGCGGGCGAAACTATCGAGCGCCTCCGCCTTGGTGCCCTTCATGTCGGACTTGAAGCCGCCCAGCCAGACGATGGTCGGAGCGCGGCCGGCGACCCGGCGCAGGGCGATGCGGCGGGCGGCCGCGCCCTCACCGACGGTCAGGAAATCCGGGTCGGGCGGTGTCGTCATGGGTCCGTTGCTCCTCGTGCGCCGGCCGGGTCTAGCGGCATTCGCGCGGCAGGAAAATGGTGCCGACCACGGCCATGACGGCAGGCGGACCGGAAAAGGCCATGAGGAGGGCCGCCAGCCTCCCGTGAACCATTGACTTTGGCCGCATTTCTACCGATCTTCGCCACTTCCCGGACGACCGTCGCGAACCGGCCTTCCACGCATGGTGGAAGGGCCCTGTCGGCAGTGGTCCGCTGTCTGCAACGACCAGAGGAGACGTCCCCATTCGCAGACCCATGAGAGCCGCCGCCCCCATCGAGCGCGACGGGCCGCGCATCAACGACATGATCCGCGTGCGCGAGGTCCAGCTCATCGACCAGGACGGCGAGAACCGCGGCGTCGTGCCGACGCGCGATGCCGTCATGCTGGCCCAGGAAGCGGGCCTCGACCTGGTGGAGGTCGCGCCGAACGCGACGCCGCCGGTCTGCAAGATCATGGACTACGGCAAGTTCAAGTTCCAGGAGCAGAAGAAGGCCGCCGAGGCCCGCCGGAACCAGAAGACGGTCGAGGTCAAGGAGATCAAGCTGCGCCCCGGCATTGATGACCACGACTACGACACCAAGATGAAGGCCATGAAGCGGTTCTTCGAGGAAGGCGACAAGGTGAAGGTCACCCTGCGCTTCCGCGGCCGCGAGATGGCGCACATGGATCTGGGCGTGAAGGTGCTCGATCGCGTGAAGGCCGATACAGCCGCGCTTGCCAAGGTCGAGCAGGAATCGCGCCTCGAGGGTCGGCAGATGATCATGGTGCTCGCGCCGAAATGAGTCTTGTGCGGCTCCTTCGGGCCGCCATTGTGATGACGCCTGCGGCTGCGGCCGCAGGCGTCTTGCTGTCGGCGGTCCGGCGGCATGCCTGACGGGGGAGATCATGACCACAGCCCTGCCGGATGTGCGCACCCTGCGCCGCGAACTTGCCGCCGCCCTCCGGCTGGCCGCCCGCTTCGATCTCAACGAGGGCATCTGCAACCATTTCTCGGTGGTCGTGCCGGGTCCGGGCGAGCGCTATCTCATCAATCCCTACGGCATCCACTGGGCCGAGATGCGCCCCGATGACCTGCTGATGATCGATGGCGAGGGGCGGGTGCTCGAGGGCTGGGGCGAGGTCGAGGCCACGGCGCGCAACATCCACATCGCCGGACACCGGGCCAATCCGCGCCACCGGGCGATCCTGCATGTCCACATGCCCCATGCCACCGCGCTGACCATGGTCGAGGGTGGCCGGCTGGAAATGGCGCACCAGACGGCCTGCCGCTTCCTCGGGCGCCTCGCCTACCAGGGTTTCGGCGGCGTGGCCCTCGATGCCGCCGAGGGCGAGCGCATTGCCCAGGCCCAGAAGGACAATCCGCACGCCGACATCATCTTCCTGGAGCATCACGGCGTCTCGGTCGGTGGCCCGTCCGTGGCGGTCGCCTTCGACGACCTCTACTACCTGGAGCGCGCCTGCCGGCAGCAGATCCTCGCCCAGTCCACCGGCCTGAAGCTGAAGATCATCCCGCCGGACCAGCAGCAGCAGACGGCGCGGGAATGGATGCAGGTGCTCGACTATCAGGCGACCCGGCATTTCGAGGCGCTGATGCGCCTTCACGGGCTCTAGGCAGCCGCCATCGACAAAACGTGCATGGTGTCGCAGTCTGGAACCGTGCTAAGGCACGGGACCAGAACTTGATGCCGATCAACGCCCGGATCACCGGCGGGCGTCATCGTGCGATTCCCCCGAAGCCGTCGGGGCTCGCAGCCGAAACGACGAGCCATGACCTATTCCCATTTCTTCGAGACCGCTGTCGCCAGGCTCCGCGAGGAGCGCCGCTATCGCGTTTTCGCCGATCTCGAACGCAAGGTTGGCGCCTTTCCCCGCGCGGTCTGGCATGGTCCTGACGGCGCCCGGGACATCGTCATCTGGTGCTCGAACGACTATCTCGGCATGGGTCACCACCCGGCCGTGATCGAGGCCATGGCGGATACGGCGCGCCGGATGGGCGCTGGCGCCGGCGGCACGCGCAACATTTCGGGCACGTCCCATCCGATCGTCGAGCTGGAGCGGGAACTGGCCGACCTGCATGGCAAGGAGGCGGCGCTCGTCTTCACCTCCGGCTACATCTCCAACCAGGCGGGCATCTCGACCATCGCCAGGCTCATTCCGGACTGCCTGATCCTGTCGGATGCGCTTAACCACAATTCGATGATCGAGGGCGTCCGCCAGGCCGGGTGCGAGCGCAAGGTGTTCCGCCACAGCGACCTGGATCACCTCGAGGAGCTCCTGAAGACGGCCGGCCGCGACCGCAACAAGCTGATCGTGTTCGAGAGCGTCTATTCGATGGATGGCGATATCGGTCCCATCCGCGAGATCTGCGACCTTGCCGAGCGCTATCGGGCCATGACCTATATCGACGAGGTCCATGCCGTCGGCATGTATGGCCCGCGCGGCGCCGGCGTCGCCGAGCGCGACGGCCAGATGCACCGGATCGACGTGATCGAGGGAACGCTCGGCAAGGCCTTCGGCGTGATGGGCGGCTACATTGCCGGCTCGGCGGCCGTGATCGACGCGGTGCGCTGCCATGCGCATGGCTTCATCTTCACCACCGCCCTGCCGCCACCCATTGCCGCGGCCGCGACCGCCGCGATCCGCCACTTGAAGACCTCGGCGCGCGAGCGGGAGCTCCAGCAGCGTCAGGCGGCGCGCGCCAAGCAGGTGCTCACCCTCGCCGGCCTGCCCGTGATGCCATCGGTCACCCATATCGTGCCGGTGCTGGTCGGCGATGCGGAGAAGTGCAAGGCGGCCAGCGACCGGCTTCTGAACCGTCACGGCGTCTATATCCAGCCGATCAACTACCCGACCGTCCCGAAGGGCACCGAAAGGCTCAGGATCACGCCCGGACCGGCCCATACCGATGCGATGATCGACGATCTGGCCGGCGCGCTTCTGGAGACGTGGCTCGCGCTTGACCTGCCGCTCGCCGTGCGCCGGCAGGCAGCGGAGTGATCAGGCCGGAATCGCCAGGGGCGTGACGCGCGTGCGCGCGATCGGCAGCCGCGAGACCACCCGGTCGATCTCCGCCGGGCGCATGAGCCGGTAGCGGACCGGCGCCTTGTGGACATCGGTCAGCGGCCGGCCATTGATCACCCGCCAGGCCTCCACCAGGGCCTCGTAGACATCGGCATCCACACCGGCGACATGGCAGACGGCGCCGAGCGCCTTCTCGTCGTCGCGCTCGAGCAGCTTGCGGCCGGCATCGCGGTCGCGGCCGATGGTCCGCATGATCAGGTCCATGGCATCGCTGATCTGCCGGCTCTGCGCCAGTTCCAGCAGCTTCTCGTTCAGCGCCTCGCCCGCCAGGGCCTCGTTCGCCGGCCGGGCAACCCGGCTGGCAATGTCCTTGGGGCAATCCGCGCGGGCGGAAATGAGGGCGAGGATGGCCGGGTCGTTGCCCAGCCGTTCGGCGATCTGGTTGTAGCTCTCGGCGGAGATCTGGGCACCGCCATTGCGCACCAGCACCATGACCGTGGCGATCTCGCCGATCCGCGCGATGATCTCGGACAAGCTGGCCGACACCTTCGGGCGCTTGGCGATGATCCGCATGTGCTCCTGGCGGTCTTCGGCACACACCCTGGCCAGCATCTCGTCGGTGAGCTCCGGCGACGACAGGATCGCCTCGGCGACCTGCACGACATCACAGGCCAGGGTCATGGCGGCTTCCGGCAGCGTGCTCACGCAACGGGCGAGCTTCGGGGAGGCGCGCACCCGGCTGGGCAGCGGCGCATCGCGCAACGCCTCGGACACGATGTTGTCCAGAACCAGGGCCTTGCGACTGGCAGCCGACGGCTTCTCCCGGGCGATCTCGTCGACAAGTTCTTCCACCAGCGCGCCGCGCAGCTTGGGTGCGAGCGAGCCAATCATGGCGTTGATGGGCGCCAGAGCCTTGTCAATTCCGGAAGCCATAAGCGCAGAACCTCCGGATCAGGATGCAGGCAACAGTTTAAGCAGTTCTGAACTCCCGCGCCGAAACACCGGCATTCAGGCCATGGCCGGCAGCGAGGGCGAGGGGACGGCGCGGACCCTGGCAGGCTCCTTCTCGGTGCGACGCAGGCGGGCCAGTTCCTGGTCGATCATGGCATTGGTCACCCGCCCATAGCGCGCCAGCGTCGACCGCCGGTCGGGGGCGGGCTGGCGCCAGCGCCGATGCAGGGCCTCAACCATGGTGTGATGAATCGGGGAGTCGAGGCCGAGAGCCCGGCTCATCGCGTCGAAGGGCTCGATCCTGCCGCGCCCCAGCGCCCTGAGCGTCAGATCGCGGTCGAGCCCGAGGGCCGATGCGGCCATCTCGACGGCCGGCAGGATGCGATCGGTTGCCGCCAGCAGCAGCAGGGCCTCCGAGAGCGAGCAGCGTCCGGCCCGGATGTCGGCGGCCAGCGTTGCTGCCGGCACGCCGCCATCCTTCTCCAGGCGGATCCGGCGCACCTTCTCCTGGATGGCGGCCGAGGCCTGCTCCTGGGCGCGCTGGACCACCTCGCCGTCGTGGTGCTCGTAAAGCACGCTCTTCAGGTGGTCCGGAATCATCGTGGCGAGCCGACAGATGTCGGATGCATCGAGGTCGCTGCGCGCACACAGGCTTGCCTGCAGCCCATGATCGCGCACCGCCCGGGTGACGAGACGGTCCCGCGCGCGGGCGGTCAGCGGCGCCTTCGGATTGCCGGCCAGCGCCCGCACGGTGCGCGCATCCCCGGCCTCGGCCAGCGTTTCGGCGGCGTCCGCTGACAGGGATTCGCGCGCGGCCATCAGGCGCATGTCGATGTAGCGGCGATGCTTGCCAAGCGCGCGGATCGTCTCGGGATCGGCCTCGCCGTGACCGAGTCCGATCTCGGCGACCAGCTCTTCGTCCTGGTCGATCACGGCAAAGGTGCGCGGCAGTTCGAGGTCGAGCGCGCCGAAGGCGCGAGCATAGTGAACCCGGCGCGCGATCGGCATGGGCGGCAGCAGGTGGGCGACGATGCGGTCGAGGCGGTCCTGGGCACGCGCGGTCGGTCGGGGCCGGTCCGGCCCGAACTGCTGCAGGATGCTCGTGACCAGCGCCTGCTGCGCGATCGGGGTCATCTGGTCAACGGCGGCCAGAACCTGTTCGACGGGATTTTCCAGCGAGGGCAGCATGACCGGGCTGAGGTTGCGGGCGGCGGAAACGCCCGATCATGAGCCGGGTTTCGATAACGTTACGTAAATGCTATCGCGATCACAGGTCGAGGGCGGTAGCCCGCGACCTCAGCACGCTGATGCGCCGCCGCCCGATCCGCCGCCCCAGCTGCCGATGCGGCAGGCGTCCGGCGCGATGACCGCCCAGGCCGCGATAGTGCCGGGCGGAGATGAGCAGCCCCAGACTGGGATGCGGCCCCTGGCCGAGCGTCAGTCCGGCCCGCATCGCAAGCCGGCGCAGGGCTGCGCGCAGGCCGTGGTCATCGACGCCGGGGGCGAAGACGGCCGCCCGCCGGTCGATCTCGCCCCGACGCGCCACCTGATCGAGGAACGCCCGCACGTCGCGGCTCCAGCCGTCGTCCAGCACGATCCCCGGTTCCATGAACATGAGCCAGGGGGCGCGGGCGGTCTCGGCGGCCTGCATCAGGCGAAGGCCCGGATCGGCCGGCCCGTCGATCATGCGGCAGCCGGCCATGTCGGCCACGGCCGCCGTCTCGTCGGTGGAGCCGCCATCGGCGACGATGGCTTCCACGATCAGCCCTTCCGCCGCTCCTGGAACCAGGGCCGCGAGGGTGGGAACCAGCCGGCGTTCGTCGTTGAGGGTGGGAATGATGACGCTGATCAAAGGGAAAACGGCTCTCCTTGCGCCGCAACATTATCGTTTCGCAGCGCATTCATCCAGCCTTCATCCGGCCGTCACGAAAGCGCCTCGGGGCCATGATCGGAACCCTGCCGCGGCGCCGGGGGTTGCCACGGATCGGGCCTGTCCGGCGGGTCGGTTGAAATGGGGCCGGGAAAGCGCCTAAACAGGCGCGCTGCCCGCGCCCGGCCGGGATGACGCAGTGCGGCAAGAGACTGGGAAGCGGACCATGACGAAATGGGTCTATTCCTTCGGCGACGGCAAGGCCGAGGGTGAATCGGGTCTTCGCGACCTGCTGGGTGGCAAGGGCGCCAATCTCGCCGAAATGTCGAATATGGGCCTTCCCGTGCCGCCCGGCTTCACCATCACGACGGAAGCCTGCACCTGGTACTATGCCCATGGTCGCACCTATCCGGCCGATCTGAAGCAGCAGGTCGAGGCGGGCCTCGCCCATGTCGGCGCCCTCACCGGCAAGACCTTCGGCGATTCGGCCAATCCGCTGCTGGTTTCGGTGCGCTCCGGCGCGCGCGCCTCCATGCCCGGCATGATGGACACGATCCTCAACCTCGGCCTCAACGACGTGACCGTCGAGGCACTGGCGAAGGGCTCCGGCGACGCCCGCTTCGCCTATGACAGCTACCGCCGCTTCATCCAGATGTATTCCAACGTGGTGCTCGACGTTGACCACCACAATTTCGAGGACATCCTCGAGATCTACAAGGAGAAGAAGGGGTTCACGCTGGACACCGATCTCGCCGCAGACGACTGGCAGGCGATTATCGCCGACTACAAGCGGCGGGTCGAGGAGGAGACCGGCGCGCCCTTCCCGCAGGATCCGCACGAGCAGCTGTGGGGCGCGGTGGGCGCGGTCTTTTCCTCCTGGATGAACCAGCGCGCCATCACCTACCGGCGCCTGCATGCGATCCCCGAGAGCTGGGGCACGGCGGTCAATGTCCAGGCCATGGTGTTCGGCAACATGGGCGAGACCTCGGCTACCGGCGTCGCCTTCACCCGCAACCCGTCGACCGGCGCCCGCGAACTCTATGGCGAGTTTCTGATCAATGCCCAGGGCGAGGATGTGGTGGCCGGCATCCGCACCCCGCAGAACATCACCGAGGCTGCGCGCATCGCGGCGAAGTCCGACAAGCCGTCCATGGAGACGGCCCTTCCCGAGGTGTATCGCCAGTTCGTCGAGACGGCAGCAACCCTCGAGAAGCACTACCGTGACATGCAGGATCTGGAGTTCACGGTCGAGCGCGGCAAGCTCTGGATGCTGCAGACCCGCAACGGCAAGCGCACCGCCAAGGCGAGCCTGCGGATTGCGGTGGACATGGCCAATGAGGGCCTGATCACCCGCGAGGAGGCGGTCGCCCGCGTCGATCCGGCATCCCTGGACCAGCTCCTGCACCCGACCATCGATCCGAAAGCCGAGCGCCAGGTGATTGCCACGGGCCTTCCGGCCTCGCCGGGCGCCGCCCAGGGCGAGATCGTGTTCTCCTCCGACGAGGCCGAGGCGCTGAAGGCAGCCGGCCACAAGGTCATCCTGGTGCGTGTCGAGACCAGCCCGGAGGACATCCACGGCATGCATGCCGCCGAGGGCATCCTGACCACCCGCGGCGGCATGACCAGCCATGCCGCCGTCGTCGCCCGCGGCATGGGCAAGCCCTGCGTCTCCGGCGCCGGCTCGCTGCGCATCGACTATCAGGCCGGGACCATGACGGTTGCCGGCCGCACGCTGCGCAAGGGCGAGGTCATCACCATCGACGGTTCCACCGGGCAGGTGCTGCTGGGCGAGGTCGCCATGCTTCAGCCGGAGCTGTCGGGCGAGTTCGCCACGCTCATGGGCTGGGCCGACGCGGTCCGCCGCCTGAAGGTGCGCACCAATGCCGAGACGCCGGCGGATGCCCGGGTCGCAGTCCGGTTCGGCGCCGAGGGCATCGGTCTGTGCCGCACCGAACACATGTTCTTCGACGAGGACCGCATCGTGGCGGTGCGCGAGATGATCCTCGCCGATGACGAGAAGGGCCGTCGCGCGGCGCTGGCCAAGCTGCTGCCGATGCAGCGCTCGGACTTCGTCGAGCTGTTCGAGATCATGGCGGGGCTGCCCGTCACCATCCGCCTGCTCGATCCGCCGCTGCACGAGTTCCTGCCGCAGTCCGATGCGGAGATCGCAGAGGTCGCCGCCGCCATGGGCGCGGATGCGCGCAAGCTCAAGGCGCGCGCCGAGGAGCTGCACGAGTTCAACCCGATGCTCGGCTTCCGGGGCTGCCGCCTCGCCGTCGCCTATCCCGAGATCGCCGAGATGCAGGCGCGCGCCATCTTCGAGGCGGCCGTTCAGGCGGCGCGGAAGAGCGGCAAGCCGGTGGTGCCGGAGGTCATGGTGCCGCTGGTTGCGACCAAGGCCGAGCTCGACCTCGTCAAGGCGCGCATCGTCGCCATGGCGGAAGCCGTCATCAGGGAAACCGGCGCCAGCCTCGACTACATCGTGGGCACCATGATCGAGCTGCCGCGCGCGGCGCTGCAGGCCGGCCGGATCGCCGAGAGCGCGGAGTTCTTCTCCTTCGGCACCAACGATCTGACCCAGACCACCTTCGGCATTTCGCGCGACGATGCCGCCAGCTTCCTCAATCCCTATCTGGCCAAGGGCATCATCGAGGTCGATCCCTTCGTCTCCCTCGACCAGGAGGGCGTGGGCGAACTGGTCAGGATCGCCGCCGAGCGGGGCCGTGCGACCCGCCCGGACATCAAGCTGGGCATTTGCGGCGAGCATGGCGGCGATCCCGCCTCCATCCGCTTCTGCGAGCAGGTCGGGCTCGACTACGTCTCCTGCTCACCCTTCCGCGTGCCGATCGCCCGCCTCGCGGCGGCGCAGGCGGCGCTCGGCAAGGCGGCTGCGAGCCAGGCGTGACCCCCGCCTCGGTCGATGCGCTGAGAAGCGGCGGCAAGCGCGCGCTGGCCGCTGCCCTCGCCGCCATCGAGACAGAGGCGGGCACCGAGGCGCTCGCGGACCTGCTGGATCAGGCCTGCCGCGCAGCCCGCGGCGCCACGCTGGGCCTCACCGGGCCGCCCGGCGTCGGCAAGTCGACCCTGACCAATACCCTCATCGCCGCCTGGCGCCGGGCCGGCGAGACGGTTGGCGTGATCGCCGTCGATCCGTCCTCCCGGCGCAGCGGCGGCGCCCTGCTCGGCGACCGCGCGCGCCTGGCCACCGATCCGTCGGATCGGGGCGTCTTCGTACGGTCGATGGCCGCCCGTGATCGGCTTGGCGGCCTGTCCGACCAGACGGTGGCGGCCATGGTACTGATGCGGGCCGTGTTCGACCGCGTGCTGGTCGAAAGCGTCGGCATCGGCCAGTCCGAAGCGGATGTCGCCATGGTGGCGGACACGGTCGTGCTGTGCATCCAGCCCGGTTCGGGCGACAGCCTGCAGTTCATGAAGGCCGGTGTCATGGAACTGCCGGACGTCATCGCTGTCACCAAGGCCGACATGGGCGCGCCGGCCCGCCGCGCCAAGGCCGATGTCGAGGGCGCGCTGACGCTGGTCGCCCGCGATCCCGGCGGCTGGACCGCGCCGGTCGTGCTCGTCTCCGCGACCACCGGCGAGGGGCTTGAGGCGCTGGCCGAGGCCGTCGAGGCGCACCGGGCCTGGCTCGGTGCGGGGCGGATGGCGCTGCGCCGGTCGGCACAGGAACGCCAGTGGATCGCGGAGGCCGTGCGCCTGCGCTTCGGCGCGGAAGGCTTGGCCGCGGCGGCGCGGCTCATGCCGGAGATGGCGGCCGATGCCGGCCCCTTCGGCCGCGAGCGGATGCTGCTCGCCGCGCTCCGGCAGCGCCTCGCCTGATCGAGCCGCATCATTAACGCGCTCTCAACGTTACCCGGGCGATAACCATCGGTGTCGGTGATGGTCTCGCCGTCGTGTTGTGTGGCGTCTGCGTGGAGTTGGCGTGAGCATGCGTGCGTTGCGTCTGCGTACGGCCATGGTGCCGACGGCCGCGGCCCTTGTTCCGGGCCTTGCCGCCTCGTTCCTGATCGTCTCGACCCGGCCGGTCGCCTATCAGGATCTGGTCAGCCACATGGCCCGCAAGGCCGGTCTCGAGCAGACCTGGCGCCGCCACGTCGGCAGTCTCGTTCGCCCCGCCACCACGGTTGCCGGCTTCGCCTTCGCCCGCCCCCTGCCGCGCGACGATTTCGCCCCGCGCCTGCAGCTCGCCAGCCTGCCGCAGCCGGCCGCCCATGACGATCCGCGCCGGGCCGGCCGGTCGCCCGGCCCCGCCCTCGGCTCGGGCATCGACACCGCCGTCGTCTATCCGGAGGTCAACCGCACCACCAAGGGCGACATGCTGATCAGCCGGCCGGGGCTGCGCCCGTCGATCGGTTCGCTGCAGCGTCCAACCGGCCTTCCCATCCTGCCGGCCGGTCCGGACCCGTCCCTGCTGGCGGCTCCGGAGGATCTGTCCCTGGCCGGCCGGTTCGCGCCCCGCGATACTGACGACGCCGACGGCTCGCCGCTGGCGCTTGGCGGCCTGCATCTGGCCTCGCTCGATCCGGCTCCCGGCCTGTCAACCGGTCCGCGGATCGGCAACGGCATGGCGGGCGCCTCGCTCGATCCGGAGGCGGCGCCGGCCGATGCGGTGCCGCCGATGATCGAGCGGCGCTTTGCGACCCGGATCGAGGAGGGTCGGGCCGCCATCGCCATCATCGGCGAGGGGCCGATCGGCCGTGCCGGCGCCGGCCTCGGCGCTCCGGCGATTCCGCTGGAAAGCGACCCGTTCCGTGTCACCGCCACGCATGAGCCGGTGGCCGGCTTCGACCCGGTGCCGGGCCCCTTCGCCACCGACCAGCGCGGCGACCAGCCCGACCAGGATCTGGCGGAGGCCCTGCGCCGTCCCGCTCCACCGGCGGCCAGCGCCTCCGCGACCCAGCCCGGCCGGGCGGCGGGCACCCATCCGGCCCTGGCCCTGGGCCTGACCGGCCAGGCGCTCGCCCGGGCCGAGCGCTGCCTCGCCGAGGCGGTCTATTGGGAGGCCCGATCCGAGCCGGAACGGGGCCAGGTGGCCGTCGCCCAGGTGGTGCTGAACCGGGCCGTCTCCGGATTCTATCCGCGCGATGTCTGCGGTGTCGTCTATCAGAACGCCCACCGCTACCTCGCCTGCCAGTTCACCTTCGCCTGCGAGGGCCGGCGCAGCCTGGTGCCGACCGAGGCCGGTCCCTGGTCCCGCGCCACCGCCATTGCCAGCCAGATGATGCGCGGCCGGCTGTGGCTTCCCGAAGTGGGTCATGCCACCCACTACCATGCCAATTACGTGCGGCCCTGGTGGGCGCGCTCCATGAACCGCCTGCAGCAGATCGGGCTCCACATCTTCTACCGGCCGCGCAGCTGGGGTACCGGGCCGCAGGTGGAGCTGGCCGCCAGCCGGCCGGGCGCAAGCTGAGCGAGGGCCCGAGCCATCGCGCTCGGGCATGGATGTCATCACGGCTTTTCGCTTTTGACGGGATCGGACTGCTTCTACAGTAAGACCCTACCGTGTAGCTGCACGTTCGAGCCGGAGCCCCCCGATGTCCGCAGCCGCCATCCCGGGCAGCCAGAACGGCTGGCGCACGCCCTTCGTCATCATCCTCTCCGGCTGTCTGATCGGGCTCCTGTCCTTCGGGCCGCGCTCGGTGCTCGGCATGTTCCTCATGCCGGTCTCGGCGGAGAATGGCTGGACGCGGGACGTCCTGTCGCTGACCATTGCCATCCAGAACCTGATGTGGGGTGTCGGCCAGCCCTTTGCCGGGGCCATTGCCGACCGCTTCGGCACGCTCAGGGTGTTCTGGGCCGGTGCGCTCATGTATGCGGCGGGCCTTGCCTGCATGGTGCTGCCGCTGCCGCCGATGGCCATGCATGTCCTGTCGGGCACGCTGGTCGGGCTGGGTCTGGCCGGAGTCTCGTTCAACCTGGTGCTGGCCTGTTTCGCCAAGCTGCTGCCCGAGGAGCGGCGCGCCTCCGCCATGGGGCTGGGCACGGCGGCCTCGTCCTTCGGCCAGTTCGTCTTCGCGCCCCTCACCCCCCTGCTGATGGACCTGCTCGGCTGGAAACTGGCCCTGCTGGTCTTCTCGCTGGTGCCGCTCGTCATCATCCCGCTGGCCTTCGTGCTGGCCACCAGCCCGGCCTCCGGGGTTGGCACCGGGACGGGTGCCGAAATGAGCATTGCCGCGACACTGAGGCGCGCCTTCTCCCATCCCAGCTATGTCTATCTGGTGATCGGCTTCTTCACCTGCGGCTTCCAGCTCGCCTTCATCACCACGCATTACCCGACCTACCTGAAGGATCTGAACATGGCCGCCTGGGTCGCCGGTTCGGCCCTGGCATTGATCGGCCTGTTCAACATCGTCGGTTCGCTCGGGGCCGGCTGGCTGGCCTCGCGCATGTCGAAGCGGTGGCTGCTGGCCTGGATCTATTTCGCCCGCGGCGGCGCCGTCGTTCTGCTGCTGGTGCTGCCGCCGAGCACGGGCCTTGCCCTGATCTTCGCGGCGCTGATGGGTCTGCTCTGGCTGTCCACCGTGCCTCCCACCTCCGGCCTGGTCGCCCTCATGTTCGGCACGCGCTACATGGCCATGCTCTACGGATTCGTGTTCTTCTCGCACCAGGTTGGCGGCTTCCTCGGTGCCTGGCTCGGGGGCGTGATGTACGAGCGGACCGGCTCCTACGAGATCATGTGGTGGCTCTCGATCCTGTTCTGCGTCGGTTCCGGGCTGATCAACCTGCCGATCAAGGAGCGCCCGGTGGACGAGCCGGCCCTTGTGCCGGCCGAATAGGGCGGGTCAGACCCTGGACGGGGTCGATCCGGTCCCAGGCTGAATCGACATTCAGCGCATCCAGAGGATGGCGCTGGCGAGGTGGATGAAGCTGAGGAAGTGGCTGGCGCGGCGGTCGTAGCGGGTGGCGAAGCGGCGGAAGTGCTTGAGCTTGTTG
>JBKBOA010000022.1:0-42296 GCA_046295035.1 Phreatobacter sp. | reverse complement strand
GGCGGCTACATCCTGCACGTGGCCTATGGCACCATCCAGCAGGCCCGGCGCATCCAGATCGCCGACAAGCCCTTCCGCGAGACGCTGATCCTGAATGCCGGCGCGGTGCGCCTGGCCGGCAAGGTCGGCGAGCGGACCATCCGGCCGCAGAGCCTGTCCTTCGACATCTATGAGGGCGGCCTGTTCGACGGCGGCGAACCGCGTCTCGTCATGCGGCAGGCGCCGGCCGGCGACCTCATCGCCCTGGTGGAGGGCACCTATCACGTCGTCTCCACCTATGGCGATGCCAATGCGACCATCCGCGCCGACATCCGCATCCGGGCCGGCCAGATCACCGATGCGACCATCCACCACCGGGCGGCCCAGATCCGCCTGCGCCTCGTGCGCGGACAGGAGGGCGGCGAGCGCATCGACACGGCCGCCTGGACGGTGCTGACCCCCGGCGGCGACGTCATCAAGGAGTCGATCGGCGCCTTCCCGGACATGGTGCTGCAGGAGGGCGAATATCTCGCCATCGCCCGTCACGAGGGGCGCGTGTTCAACAAGCGCTTCCAGGTGGAGGCCGGCAAGGACGAGGACATCGACGTGGTGGCCCGGTAGCGGGCTGCCCGGATCCTGGCTCCCTGCCGCGACCACCACTCGCGAGTCGGCCCGCTGCCTGCCCTATCCCGCCGCGCGCTTGCGCCGCACATCCGGCGGCACGGCCTCGTCGGCCAGCCGGGCAACGATCTCGTCCAGCGCCGCGGTCTCCTGCGCCTGGCTGCCGAAGCGGCGGACAGAGACCGTCCGCTCGGCCGCTTCCTTCTTGCCGACGGCCAGGATCACCGGGATCTTCTGCAGCGAGTGCTCGCGCACCTTGTAGGAGATCTTCTCGTTCCGGAGGTCGGCATCGGCCTTCAGGCCGGCCCGGCGCAGCGCCTCCAGAACCTCCACCGCATAGGCATCCGCCTCCGAGGTGATCGGGCAGACCATGACCTGCTTGGGCGCGAACCAGAACGGGAAACTGCCGGCATAGTTCTCGATCAGGATGCCGATGAAGCGCTCCATCGAGCCACAGATGGCGCGGTGAACCATGACCGGCGTGGTCTTCTCGCCGTCCGCCCCGATGTAGAAGGCGCCGAACCGCTCGGGCAGGTTGAAGTCCACCTGCGTGGTGCCGCACTGCCAGTCGCGACCGATGGCATCGCGCAGGACATATTCGAATTTCGGTCCGTAGAAGGCCCCTTCGCCCGGATTGATCGCCGTCTTGATCCGCCCGCCGGACTGCTCGGCGATGGTCTTCAGCACCTTTTCCATCACGGCCTCCGCGCGGTCCCACAGCGCATCGGCACCGACCCGCTTCTCGGGACGGGTGGACAGCTTCACCACGATCTCGTCGAAGCCGAAATCGGCATAGGTGGTCAGGATCAGGTCATTGATCCGGATGCACTCAGCCTCGAGCTGCTCGTCGGTGCAGAAGACATGGGCATCGTCCTGGGTGAAGCCGCGCACGCGCATCAGGCCATGCAGCGCCCCCGAGGGCTCGTAGCGATGCACAATGCCGAATTCTGCAAGCTTCATGGGCAGATCGCGATAGGACTTCAGACCATGCTTGAAGATCTGCACGTGGCCCGGGCAGTTCATCGGCTTGATGGCGAACCAGCGCTTGTCCTCGGCCTCGTCGCCGGCCGACTGGGCGGCGAACATGTTCTCGCGATACCAGCCCCAGTGCCCGGAGGTCTCCCACAGCGACTTGTCGAGGAGTTGCGGGGCATTGACCTCGTCATAGCCATGCTCGGCGAGGCGCCGGCGCATGTAGGCGACCAGGGTCTGGAACATCGACCAGCCCTTGGGATGCCAGAACACCACCCCCGGCCCCTCCTCCTGGAAATGGAACAGGTCCATCTCCCGGCCGAGGCGGCGATGGTCGCGCTTCTCCGCCTCCTCCAGCATGTGGAGATAGGCCTTCAGCTCCTCGTCCGTGCGCCAGGCGGTGGCATAGATGCGGGTGAGCATCGGATTGCTGGAATCGCCACGCCAGTAGGCGCCGGCGACCTTCATGAGCTTGAAGGCATTGCCGATCTGCCCGGTGGAGACCATGTGCGGACCGCGGCACAGATCGAACCAGCCCCCCTGGTCGTAAAGCTTGATCTGCTGGTCGGCAGGAATCGCCTCGACCAGCTCGACCTTGAAGGTCTCGCCCTTGTCGCGGAAGATCCGCACGGCCTCCTCGCGCGAGACGATGCGCTTGGTGAAGGGCCTGTTGGCGGCGATGATCCGGCGCATCTCCTGCTCGATCGCCGCGAAATCCTCCGGGGTGAAGGGCTCGTTGCGGAAGAAGTCGTAGTAGAAGCCGTTCTCGATCACCGGCCCGATGGTGACCTGCGTGCCCGGCCAGAGCCTCTGCACGGCCTCGGCCATGACATGAGCGGCATCGTGCCGGATCAGCTCCAGCGCCTCGGGGCTCTCGCGGGTGACGAACTCGATGCGCGCGTCGCGGTCGATCGGGTCGGACAGGTCCGACAGGACGCCGTCGAGCTTCACGGCAATGGATTTCTTGGCGAGCGAGGGGGCGATGGCCCTGGCGACATCGAGGCCGGTCACGCCGGCTTCGTAGGAGCGCTGGGCGCCGTCGGGAAAGGTCAGGGTCGGCATGTCGGGTTCCTCTCACTCCTGCCGACGAAGCAGGTAAGGGGTGGCTATGGCGGGTTCGACCGTCCTCCGGACTTGCCGGCACGCAGCGGCATCCGGATGCGGGGATCCGTTGCAGATAGCCAAGCGCAGGCACAAATGCAAAGCGCCGCCGCGAACCGTGGCGGCGCACAGCCGCGGGTCAGCCCCGCGCCTGCGGCTCCACGGCCTCGCAGACCGGACCGCCGCCGCGCCAGCGCCACTGGCCGTAGCGCCAGGGCAGGAACCAGCGTCCGGCCGGCGGCAGGACGGCCGGGGGATTGTCGATGCCGGACGTGCCCCAGCCATGGCAGCGGCACAGGCGCGCAAGACCCATCCAGCCGCCGGCCCACAGCCCATGGCGCATGATCGCCTCATCGGTATAAGCCGAGCAGGTCGGCAGATGCCGGCACCAGCGGCCGACCAGCAGGGAGATGGACAGCTGGTAGGCGCGGATCAGGCCATGGGCGGCAAGGCGCGGCCAGCGCGACGGGCGCCGGTCGGCGAACAGGGCGTCGAGGTCGGACACCGGCTCATTCCGCCGCGGCTGCCAGACGCGCAGCCTCGATCTTCCCGATGGCCTCGACCACCGCATCGAAGGTCAGCAGCGTGGAGGCATGGCGGGCCTTGTAGTCGCGCACCGGCTCCAGCACGGCCAGTTCGGCCCAGCGCCCGGACGGGGGCGGCCCACCCTCCTTCAGCATCCGCCGCATGGTTTCGCGCAGCTCGCGCAGTTCCGCGACGGTCGCGCCGACGACGTTGCGCGCCATGACCGACGAGGCGGCCTGGCCCAGCGCGCAGGCCTTCACGTCATGGGCGAAATCGGCAACGCGGTCGCCGTCCAACACCACGTCCACCGTCACGGTCGAGCCGCACAGCCGGGAATGGGCGGTGGCGCTCGCCTGCGGATGGGCAAGCCGGCCGAGCCGCGGGATATCCGCTGCGAGCGCGAGGATGCGCTTGTTGTAGACGTCGTCGATCACCTTCACACCCGTGTCACGGGAGATGAACATCTGTTCATGGCGCGTTCAGATGCAATCCACATATATGCCGGGCAATCGAGCAATGTAACCCCGGCGCCAGACCGGGAGACAGGGGCGAGGCGACGAACCGGCAGGGCCTTCAGGGTTCGAAATTTCGCGCGCCTCTGCAACCAAATCTCCCCTTCACGCGTAAACGGAACGGTCCCAGAGCGGAGTAGCGTGCCATGGATGCCGTCGTGACAACCCTCCCCCTCGCCAAGGCCGCCGAGCCGCACCCGCGGCGCCGGCCCTCGCGCGAGGAGGCGGAGGCAGCGGTCAGGACACTGATCGAATGGATTGGCGACAATCCCGACCGCGAGGGCCTGCGCGATACCCCGCGGCGCATGGTCAAGGCATGGGAGGATCTGTTCCGCGGCTATCACCTGTCGGCCGAGAAGGAACTGGGCACGGTCTTCGAGGAGGTCGGCGGCTACGGCGACATGGTGCTGGTGCGCGACATTCCGTTCTTCTCGCACTGCGAGCACCATATCGTCCCGATCATGGGGCGGGCCCATATCGGCTATTATCCGCGCGAGGGCGTGGTGGGCCTGTCCAAGCTCGCCAAGGTTGTCGACATCTTCGCGCGGCGCCTGCAGACGCAGGAGAACATGACGGCCGAGATCATCGGCTCGATCGAGGAGCATCTGCGTCCGCGCGGCGCCGCCCTGCTGGTCGAGGCGGAGCACATGTGCATGTCGATGCGCGGGGTCCAGAAGCAGGGCGTCTCCACGGTGACGACCGGCTTTACCGGGCTGTTCCGCGACGATCCCGCCGAGCAGGCCCGGTTCATGAGCATGATCCGCGGCTTCCGCTGAGCCCCGCACACCGCCGGCGCCGGCCATCGTCGGCACCGTCCGAGCCCTTGCGAACCGGATCGCCCGCGGGGAAGCGGGCCGGTCCCCCACCCCCGTCAGATCTCGATCGTGCCACCCGGCTTCGGCACGGCGACCTTCGTCTTCGAGCCTGCCATGCCGGCCACGAACCGGTCGGCCGTGGCGTCGATGATCGGGAAGGTGCCGTAGTGGCACGGCACCACCGTCTCGAAGGCGAAGAACTTGCGGCAGGCAAAGGCCGCCGAGTCCCCGCCCATGGTGAAGCGGTCGCCGACCGGCACGAGGCCGACCGCCGGCCTGTGATATTCGGCGATCAGCGCCATGTCCGGCATCATGTCGGTGTCGCCCATGGCGTAGATCACCGGGCCGCCGGCCGGCTTGATGACGAGGCCGTTGGGGTTGCCGAGCGCATGGCTCACCCCGTCGTGGAAGTCGGCGGACGAATGGAGGGCATTGGTCAGGGTAACGGTGAACCCGCCCTGGTCGGTGGTGCCGCCGGTGTTCATCGGATCGAAGGACTTGAGACCCCGGGCGGCCAGATACATGCACAGGTCGTAGTTGGTGACCACCTTGGCGCCGGTCTCCTGTGCGATCGCCACCGCGTCGCCGACATGGTCGGAATGGCCGTGGGTGAGCAGGACATGGGTCGCCCCCGCAATGGCTTCGGCGCGATTGCCCGAGAAGGACGGATTTCCGGTCAGGAAGGGATCGATCAGGACCACCGAGGATCCGAAATCCAGACGGAAGGCGGAATGGCCGAACCAGGTGATCTTCATCTGCATCTCCTCGCATGGGACTCTGAGCCGCGGCGGAGTATAGGTCGGCTCCCCGCCACCTCAACGCCCCCGAAGGACCGCATGGCATGGCGCTGATCGAATTGCCCGCCCTGAGGGCCGCGGTGCCGGCCGGCCGGCGGCTCCTCGGGCTGGATCTGGGCACGAAAACCATCGGAACCGCGCTGTCCGACGTCAACTGGACCATCGCGACGCCGCTGGAGACGATCCGCCGCGTCAAGTTCACCCCGGACGTCACGGCGCTGCTGGCGCTGGCGGAGCGGCATGATGCCGGTGCGCTGGTGGTCGGCCTGCCCAAGAATCTCGACGGCAGCGAGGGACCGCGCGCCCAGTCGACCCGCGCCTTCGTCCGCAACATGCTGCCCCGGACGATGCTGCCAGTCGCCTTCTGGGACGAGCGGCTGTCGACGGCGGCCGTCACCCGCACGCTGCTGGAGGCCGATGCCTCACGCGCGCGGCGAGCCGAGCTCGTCGACAAGATGGCCGCCGCCTATATCCTGCAGGGCGCGCTGGACCGGCTTGGCTACGGCGAGTTCGGCTGAGCCTGAGGCTGTCGGCCGGCCCGGGACATCCGGCCGGTCAGGACGGGGTGAGGTTCAGCTCCCAGGTCTCGCCGATGAGGTCCACGCCAAAAGACCGGTGCGGCTCGCTTGCGGTCATCACGAAGCCTTCGGCCTCGTAGAGCTGCCGCGCCGCGACCAGCACGCTGTTGGTCCACAGCGTCATCCGCCGGTATCCGGCCGCGCGCGCGAAGGCGATGCAGTCGCGCACCAGCCGCCGGCCGAGGCCGGTGCCGCGTTCGCCGGCATCGACATGCAGGAGGCGGAGCTTGGCGACCCCCTGCCCCGCATCGACGCAGAAGACGGCACCGACCACCTCGCCCGCCCGTTCGGCGACGAAGGCCCGCTCGCGCGCCGGATCATGCCGCTCGATGAAATCGGCGGCGATGCGTGCCGCCAGGGCCTCGTATTCGTGGTTCCAGCCGAACTCCTCCTGATAGAGCCGCGCCTGGGCCGCCACGATGAGGCTCACATCGCCCGGCCGGTGGCGGCGAATCACGATCTCCTGGCCATTGCCGGCCAGCAGGTGCTGGACGGTGTCCATGGCACGCATCAGACGCAACCGTTCGCCGGGCCGCAGCCGGGCCAGCAAGGCGCCAACCTCGCTGCGCGAGGCGGCATCGAACGGTGCGAAGCCATCCCGACCCGCGGCGGTCAGCCCGATCAGGCTGCGCCGGCGATCGGCCGCATCCGGCCTGCGAGCGATCAGGCCGCCCGCCTCGAACCGCCGCAGCATGCGCGACAGATAACCGGGATCAAGACCGAGCTCGTCGCAGAGCTGACCGGCCGTCAGTCCATCGCGCGCAAACAGCTCGTAGAGCACGCGCACCTCGGTCAGCGACCAGGGACTGTCGAGATAGCGCCCAAGGAGGCCGGTCGCGCGCGTGTAGAAGCGGTTGAAGGCCCTCACGCGCGCAATCTGGTCCGCATCAACCCGGTCATCCATGCCGGAGCCCTCCGCTTCCGGCAGGCTCGGGCCATTCGTTGACTGAGTCAACTGTTCAGCGCAGTTCCAAGGGGCGCGGCAGCATTTCCGTGATCTGCACGCCGATTCGGTTGCCGTTGATGACCACCTGCCCGCGCGCGATCGGCATCCCGTTCGCCTGGATTTGCACCTCGTCATCCTCCGTGGCATCGAGTTCGATGACGGCGCCGCGCGCCATGCGCAGCATCTGGTGGATCGGCATCTTGGTCGTGCCGAGGACCACCGATATGTCGAGGGGAACGGTTTGCAGCTGCGCCATGTCGGCCCTTGATGACCATGCACTTGCGACGGGTGGACCCAAACTGATCGATCATGGTGAACGAGTGGTAAACAGCCGTGCCGATGCGGGCCTGGACCTGCTGCCCCGGCAGGCCATGGCGCCAGTGCAATGGGCGGTGACCGACGAACCGGTCACCTATCCCGAGGCGCTGGCCGCCATGGAGGCGCGCGTCGCCGCCATGGCGGACGGGCGGGCCGGGGAACTGGTCTGGCTGCTCGAACACCCGCCGCTCTACACGTCCGGCACGTCCACGGCCGCCGACGGGCTGGTGGAGGCGCGCTTTCCCGTGTTCGAGGCCGGGCGTGGCGGCCAGATGACCTATCACGGCCCCGGCCAGCGGGTGGCCTATACCATGCTCGATCTCAACCGCCGGCGGCGCGACCTCAGGGCCTTCGTTGCCGCCCTGGAAGACTGGATCATCGCCACGCTGGAGGCCTTCAACATCCGCGGCGAGCGGCGCGAGGACCGGGTCGGCGTCTGGGTTCGCCGGCCTGACAAGGGGCCCGGCCACGAGGACAAGATCGCGGCCATCGGCATCCGGGTGCGCCGCTGGATCACGCTGCACGGCATCGCTCTGAACGTGGAGCCGGACCTGTCGCATTTTTCCGGCATCGTGCCCTGCGGCATTGCCGATCCGCGCTATGGGGTGACCAGCCTGGTTGACCTTGGCCTGCCCGTGACGCTGGCGGAGGTGGATCAGGTGCTGCGCGCCACCTTCGAGGCCCGGTTCGGTCCCACTCAGCCGCTGTGACGCTCAGGCCGCAACGGACTCGGTCTGCGATTCGGCGGCCGCCAGCATGACCACGACCGGCGCAAGGCCCGCCTCGGACAGCCGCCTGTAGGCCGCCACCACTGCCGCATCGCGGGCATCGGTTTCGGCAACCACCACGGCCTCGTCGGCCAGCGGCGCCAGTTCGGCGATGTCGCCGGCCTGTTCGCCGGCCAGCACGATGACCGAATCATAGGTGGAGGACAGGGCGTCGATGGCGAAGGCGACGATATCGGGCTCCGGCAACCGCCCCTCCCCGCTGCGGCCGAGCGGCACGATATGGGCGCGTGACTGCGGATCGCCGTGGATCGCGGCGGCCAGCGGGATCGTTCCGGCAGCATAGTCGGCAAGGCCCCGGGCGCGCGGCCCGGTCATGGCCGACAGCGCCGCGGTAGCCGGATCGAGATCGACCATGACGACGGCCCGGCCGCCGCGGGACAGCTCCCGGCCCAGCGCCAGCGCGACCCCGGTCGCCACCAACCCGCGCGCGGTCGGCACGATGAGCGTGCGCCGGGCCTCGCGTCCGTCGGCCACCAGCATGGCGGCCAGGGCTGCGATGCTGTCGGGACTGTGCACGGGCGGCTCGTCCGCTGCGCCGTCCATCACCGGATCGTCCGGGAGCAGGGCCGCTGAGTCATCCGACGCGCCGGTGGGCCTGGCCCCTGCGCCGGACGGCTCGCCGGCGATCAGGGCTGCCGAGGTCACGCAGCCAAGCGCAAGCAGCAGCGTGCCGAGCGTGGCGATCAGGATGGTGGGCACCTTGCGCGGGAAGGCCGGCACGTTGGAGACGACCGCCTCGGACACCACCCGGGCATCGGCGGGTATCGCTCCAGCCGATTCCCGGGCCGAGGCATCGCGGTAGCGGGCCAGCAGCGCCTCGAGCTGGTCGCGCAGCGACTTGGCCTCGCGCTCCAGCACACGCAGCTGGATTTCCTGCTCGTTGGCCCGGGTGGCCTGCTGCTTCACCTGATCGAGGTCCTGCAGCAGGGATTCGACGCGCGCTCCGGCAATGCGGGCATCGTTCTCCAGAACCCGGACGAGCTTTTCGGCTTCCGAACGGATCTGCACCTCCAGATTGGCCAGCTGGGCGCGCAGTTCGGCGATGCGCGGATGGCGCGGCCCCAGAGTCGAGGACTGCTCGGCCAGCTGCGCGGTCACCGCCGCCTTCTGCTCGTTGAGCCGGCGGATGATCTCGGAATTGATGACGTCGCCCGCCTCGATGGGGCGCCGCGCGCGCAGGAAGTCACGGAGCAGGCGGGCGCGGGTCTGGGCATCGGTCTGCTGGGCGCGGGCAGCGGCGATCTGGCCGTTGACGTCGGCCAGCTGCTGGGCGGTCAGGCTGATGTTGTTGGCCCCGGTGAACAGGTCGGCGCGGGCGCGGAAGCTCTCCACCCGTCCCTCGGCTTCAACCACCTTGCGACGCAACTGCTCGACCTCGGTGCCGAGCCACTGGCCGGCGGACCGGGTCTGGGCGCGCTTGCTGGCGCGCTGGGCCTCGATCAGCCGGGCCGCGACGGCATTGGCCGCGCGGGCGGCAAGTTCGGGATCGGCCGATTCGAACTGGATGGCGATGACGCGCGAGCGATCGACCTGGTAGGCGGTCAGGCGCTGCTGGTAGCTGCGCAGAACGCGCTCCTCGGCGGTCATGCGCAGCGGATCGTCGGCCAGCCCAAGCATCACCAGGGCCTGGCGGACCGGGTTGAACCGTCGCAGCGCCGGATCGAACTCGGGGTTGCGGGACAGATCCAGCTGTTCGACCACCGCCCGCGCCACATCACGGGACAGGACGAGCTGAACCTGACTGAGCACCGCTTCCTGGTCGATGGCGGAGCGGTCCACCGCCGCCCCCCGATCGGCCTCCGGCCGCGTATAGGCCGTCTCGCCGCTCTCCACGAGGATGCGGGCCTCCGAACGATAGGTCGGCTGGACCAGATTGACGCCGATGGCCGAAAGCCCGAGGGCGAGCAGGGTCGGCAGCACGATCCAGTGACGGCGCGCCCAGACGGCGCGTCCGAGCGCGGCGAGATCCAGTTCGCCGCCGGCATCCCGGCGGGTCTCGGCGCTGTCGCTGGTGGCGGTCCGGTTCATGACCGGCATCTGAGCCCGATCAGGGTTGCCATCGCGTTAATGGCGCGTGCGGCCTGCACGTCGGCCAAAGGCTTTTTTAACCACGTGGGCGCGATGATCACGCCGCCTGAGGTTTGCTCGTCCCCGGACGGTTCCGTGATGCGTCGCATGCTCACCCTGACGATGGCAGCCCTGCTGGTTGCCGGTTGCGCCGGCCGGCCGGGGCCAGGCCCCGGCACGCTCGTCGACACGACGCGCGGCACGGCCGGCCCCGTCGACGGGCCGGGCATCGCCGTCTCGCAGGAGGCGATCCTGCCGCGGGGCCCCTACCTGCTCGATACCGGCGACCGGCTGCGTGTGGTCGTGTTCGGCCAGGAAAGCCTGACCAATGCCTATGCCGTCGATCCGAGCGGCAACATCTCCATGCCGCTGATCGGCACGGTGCCGGCCCGGGGCCGGTCCACGGAGATGCTCGGCCGCGAGATTACCGAGAGGCTGCGGGCCGGTTTCCTCCGCGACCCGTCCGTGTCGGTGGAGGTGGAGACGTTCCGGCCGTTCTTCATCATGGGCGAGGTCACGGCGGGCGGACAGTTTCCCTTCGTCAGCGGCATGACGGTGCAGCATGCCGTGGCCATTGCCGGCGGCTTCACGCCGCGTGCGAACCGCTGGAACGTCGAGATCACGCGCCGCATCAACGGCCAGCTCTACCGCGCCGATGTGCCGCTGACCCACCCCCTGGTGCCGGGCGACACCGTGGTCATCCGCGAGCGCTGGTTCTGACGCCGTGGCATCGCGAACCCTGGCGATCCTGCACGTGATGCGCGCGCCGGTCGGCGGACTGTTCCGCCACGTCTGCGATCTGGCCCGTGGGCAGAGCGCGCGGGGCCACCGCGTCGGCATTCTCGCCGATGCCACCACGGGTGGCGACCGGGCCGCGGCGGTGCTTGCCGATCTCGGGCGGGAGCTTGCGCTCGGTGTCACGCGCGTGGCGATGAGCCGCGACCTTGGCGCCTCCGACTGGGCGGCGTTTCGCGCCACGAAGCGGCTGGTCGCCGAGCTCGGCGTCGACATCGTCCATGGCCACGGCGCCAAGGGCGGCGCCTATGCCCGCCTCGCCGGCGCGGGCCGCGTGCGCGTCTATACGCCGCACGGCGGCTCGCTGCACTATGCCCGCTCCTCCCCCGTGGGCCTTGCCTATCTGACGCTGGAGCAGATCCTGGCCCGGCGCACCGAGCTCTTCCTGTTCGAGAGCGCCTATGGCGAGCGGGTCTTCGCCGAGAAGGTCGGCAAGCCTTCGGGCCTCGTCAGGATCGTCCACAACGGCGTGGCGCCGGTCGAGTTCGAACCGGTGGAGCCGGCCCCCGATGCGACGGACCTGCTGTTCGTCGGCGAATTGCGCACGCTGAAGGGCGTCGATGTGTTGCTGCGGGCCATGGCCGCGCTGAAGGCCGGCGGCCGGCCTCTTGGCGCAACCCTGGTCGGGGCCGGGCCGGATGCGGACCGCTTCCGCGCCCTCGCAGAGGAGCTCGGCCTCGGCGATGCGGTCCGCTTCCCGGGCGCCCTGCCGGCCCGCCAGGCCTTCGCCATGGGCCGGCTGATGGTCGTGCCCTCGCGCGCCGAGTCACTGCCCTATGTCGTGCTGGAGGCGGGCGCTGCGGGGCTGCCGCTCATCGCCACCGCCGTCGGCGGCATGGCCGAGATTCTCGGCGAGGATGCCGGGCTGCTGGTCGCCCCCGGCGATGCGGATGCCCTCGCCGCGGCTCTTGTCCGGCGGCTGGACGACCCGGCCGCCACGGCCGACGCCGCCGCCCGGCTGAGGAACCGTATCGCGGCCGGCTTTTCCATAGCGGCCATGACCGACGGGGTGCTGGCCGGCTACGAGGAGGCGCTGGCCCGTGGCCAGTGCCGGTAGCGCCCGGCAAGCGAAAAGCAACCTTTGTCGCCTAGCCTTTCCGAAGGGGAAGCGCGGCGGCCGCATGGCCGCACCGGACAGGCAGCGACCGAGGGTGGACATGCTGGGATTCACGGGGCGGGACATCGTCAAGGCGACGGCCGGGGGCGAGCGTGCGCCACCGACCGCCATGCGCGATCTGCCGGACCTTGCCGCGCGGATTGCCGGAGAGCCGGTGGCGCCGGCCTATTCTCCGGTGGTCATCGGCGGCGTCGTGCGACTCGTCGAGTTCCTGGTCATCCTGTTCGTCGGCGCCACCATCTATCTGGGCTGGGTTTACCCGACCGACGGCGTGCAGTGGGTGTCCAGCCTCGGCCTCATCGGCGTCGCGCTGATGGCGCTGTTCGTCTTCCAGGGCGCCGGCCTCTACGACATCCATGTGTTCCGCACCCAGGTCGCCCAGTTCGGCCGGCTGCTGATCGGCTGGACGCTGGTGTTCCTGGTGGCGCTGACGGCCGCCTTCTTCCTCAAGGCCGGCGACGCGCTGTCGCGCGTCTGGCTCGGCTCCTGGTATCTCACGGGCCTTGCCGCTCTGGTGCTGGAGCGATCGGTGCTCGCCCAGCTCATCCGGTCATGGTCGCGGGCCGGCCGCCTGCAGCGCCGCGCAGTGGTCGTCGGCGGCGGCAAGCCCGCCGAGGAGCTGATCGCCGCCATCCAGGCGCAGACCGACAGCGACGTGACGGTGATGGGCACGTTCGATGACCGGTCCGACGACCGCTCGCCGGCCCACGCCGCCCACGTGCCCAAGCTCGGCACGGTGGATGACCTCGTGGAATTTGCCCGTCGCACCCGCGTCGATCTCGTCATCGTCACCCTGCCGATGACGGCGGAGGCGCGCGTGCTGACCATGCTGCAGAAGCTGTGGGTCCTGCCGGTGGACATCCGCCTCGCCGCCCACACGGCCAAGCTCCGGTTCCGGCCGCGCGCCTATTCCTACATCGGCAACGTCCCCGTGCTGGACGTGTTCGACAAGCCGATCCAGGACTGGGACGTGGTGCTGAAATGGGTGTTCGACAAGGTGGTCGGCACGGCGGCGCTGATCGTCCTGTCGCCGCTGATGCTCCTCACCGCCATCGCCGTGAAGCTCGATTCGAAGGGGCCTGTGCTGTTCCGCCAGAAGCGATACGGCTTCAACAACGAGATGATCGAGGTCTTCAAGTTCCGCTCCATGTACACCGACATGAGCGATGCCCAGGCGACCCGGCTGGTGACGAAGGGCGATCCGCGCGTCACCCGCGTCGGCCGCTTCATCCGCAAGACCTCGCTCGACGAGCTGCCGCAGCTGTTCAACGTGGTGTTCAAGGGCAATCTCTCGCTGGTCGGCCCGCGCCCGCACGCCGCCCAGGCCAAGGCCGCCGACCGGCTCTATGACGAGGTGGTGGACGGCTATTTCGCCCGCCACAAGGTCAAGCCCGGCATTACCGGCTGGGCCCAGATCAACGGCTGGCGCGGCGAGACCGACACGCCGGAAAAGATCCAGCGGCGCGTCGAGCACGACCTCTACTACATCGAGAACTGGTCGATCCTGTTCGACCTCTACATCCTCGCCAGAACGCCGCTGTCGCTGGCACGACACCGCGAGAACGCGTTTTGAGCCTTGCCGCGCAGGCTCCGGCGCAAGCCGCTGGTCCGAGGATCGCTACCGAGCGGCTGCGGCTCGCCCTGCTGTTCCTGATGATGGTGGGCGGGGCCTTCGTCTTCGCCGAGCCCTCCCCTTACGAGATCGGCGCGCTCCTGGCGGTTGCCGGCTTCGCCCTGACCGGTGCGCTCCGCCTGAGGCCGGCGCACCTGCCGCTGCTCTTCATCCTGATCCTCTACGGCCTCGGCCTGACGGTCTCGGCCATTCCCGTGTTCGGCGCGACCAAGGTCGTGCCCTGGGTGGCGGTGTCCTGGTATCTCGCCGTCACCATGGTGTTCTTCGCGGTGATCGCGACCGAGAATACCGCGGCGCGCGTGGCGGCCATCCTGCGCGGCTGGACGATCGCCGCGCTGATCGCGAGTGTTGCCGGCCTTGCCGGCTATTTCCGCCTCGTGCCCGGCGCTTTCGAGCTGTTCACGCTCTATGGCCGCGCCAAGGGCACGTTCAATGACCCGAACGTGTTCGGCCCCTTCCTCGTTCTGCCCATGCTGATGGCCATGCAGGCCTTCTATCGCGGCACGCTGCGTCAGGCCGTGCCGGCGGCGGCCATCTTCGGCGTGCTGATGCTCGGCCTGCTGCTGTCCTTCTCGCGCGGGGCCTGGATCCATTTTGCCATGTCGGCGGCGATCATGACCGGCCTGCTGGTCCTCACCGCCCGCACCGGCACCGAGCGCGCCCGCATCGTGCTGGTGGTGCTGGCAGGCCTTGCCGTGCTGGCGCTGCTGATCGGGCTTGCCCTGTCCATCGACACCATCGCGGCCCTCATGCGCGAGCGGGCCAGCCTGAGCCAGAGCTACGATTCCGGGCCGATGGGCCGGTTCGGCCGCCATGCCTATGGCTGGCAGATGGCGCTGGAGCGCCCGCTCGGCATCGGGCCGCTGCAGTTCCACCGCTTCTTCCCGGAGGATCCGCACAACGTCTATCTGAACTCCTTCATGGCCGGCGGCTGGCTCTCCGGCATCCTCTACCTCGTGCTGGTGGGCGTGACGCTGTTCCTCGGCCTTGCGGCGAGCCTGAAGCGCGCGCCCTGGCAGCCCGTCACCATCGCCGTGTTCGCCACCTTCGCGGGCCTCGCCTTCGAGGGGCAGATCATCGACACCGACCACTGGCGCCACTTCTGGGTGCTGGCCGGGCTGCTCTGGGGCCTTGCCCTCGCCAACCGGGTTGCGATCGGACGCGAAACCGCTTAAATCCCCCGCACGGTCGGAGTGTAGCGCAGCCCGGTAGCGCACTTGCATGGGGTGCAAGGGGTCCCGAGTTCGAATCTCGGCACTCCGACCAGTTCTCCCGACCCTCAGCCACGATGGCGCGGCACTCGCCGCGAGGCTGTTGTGCATTGCAGCACCGTGACTCGCGCGCGCCTTTTCGCGCAGCATGGGCGGCATGAGCACCCTGCCCCATCCCTGCCCAGCCACGGCCGCAACGGCTACAGCGCCATCACCCGCCGGCCGGTCTATGACTGGCCGGGCGACAAGCGCCTGGCGGTCAATCTCGGGCTGAACCTCGAACATTTCGCCTTCGGCGAGGGGCTCGGCGCCGAGCTCGCCCCCGGCGGGCCGCAGCCGGACGTGCTCAACTTCGCCTGGCGCGACTATGGCAACCGGGTCGGCGTGTGGCGGATGATCGAGATGTTCGACCGGCTCGCCCTGCCCGCCTCGGTGCTGGTCAATTCCGCCATCTACGGCTACTGCCCCGAGGTGATGGACGCCTTCCGCGCGCGCGGCGGCGAGGTGCTCGGCCATGGCCGCACCAATTCCGAGCGGCAGGGCGTGCTGGAAGAGGCGGGGGAGGCGCGCCTCATCGCCGAGACCACGGCGGTGATCGCCGCCGCCGAGGGCCGGCCGCCGCGCGGCTGGCTCGGCCCCTGGATCTCGCAGAGCCTTGTGACGCCCGACCTGCTCGCTGAGGCCGGCTACGGCTATCTGCTCGACTGGTGCCAGGACGACCAGCCGGTCTGGTTTGCCACGCGCGGCGGCGGGCGCATCCTGTCCCTGCCCTATCCGCAGGAGCTGAACGACATTCCCTCCATCGTCGCGCGCAAGGATTCGGCCAGCCAGTTCGCCGACATGATCATCGACCAGTTCGACGACATGCTGGAGCAGTCCACCGCCATGCCGCTGGTCATGGGCATCGCGCTGCATCCCTCCATCGTCGGCCAGCCCTACAGGCTCAGGCACCTGCGCCGGGCGCTCGCCCATATCGCGGCCCATCGCGACCGGGTCTGGATCACCACGGCGGGCGCCATCGCTGCCCATGTAGCGGCGCTGCCGGAGGGAACCGTCCCCGGCCCGGCGGCGGCCTGACACCCGGCCCCTTGCGCGAGGGCCCCGCCTCGCCCGACACTGGCCGGGCAGCATCCCGCAGCGTCAAGGGGGCATCCATGACCTTCCGCACGCGCATCCGCCCAGGCCTTCTCGGCCTTGTCGGCATCGCCCTCCTGATGGTCCTGCCGGCGGCCCTCGGTGCGACCTATATCCTCGGCTTCAATGCCACCAACCCGGACGACCGCACGCTCTACTGGCAGCTGACCGTGGCGCTGACCCTGGCGCTGCCGGTGGGCCCGCTGCTCATCCTGTTCGGCTGCGAACTCGTGACCCGCGCCGATATCGAGGTGCAGTCGAAGCTCGAGCGCATCCTCTATGCGCTGGAGACCGCCAATGATCAGGCGGCGGCGCTGGATGCCGGCCTGTCGCCGGTGCGCGAGGTGGCCGAGCACATGCGACGGCGCATCGAGGCCCAGCCGGAGCCGCCGCCCTCGCGCTTCCGCTGACGCCGGCTCTCAGGCCCCCTCGAGCACGTCATCCAGACGGCGACGGCACTCGGACAGCTCGTAGAGCGCGGCCTGCAGGCGCCGGACATCCTCCGGCGGCAGAACCGCGGGAGCAAAGCGCAGCGGCTGGGTGCGGCCAGGAGCGGGCGCGACGGGCACCTCATCCGCCCGCAAGGCCCGCGCCGCCGCCATGCGGGTGCCGGAGGGTGGGGAGGCCGGCAGCGGTTCGCCCGCCCCGACAGGCGGAAGCGACGCCGCGACGGGAGCCGCTCCGGCCCCGGCCTCCGGCGGCTCCTGCGGCGGTTCGAAGCGGTCGTCGAAGGCGGTCCCGACCGGTTCCGCGGCCAGCGACGGCGGGGCGGGCAGATCGCGGTCCCGCTCTCCGACCAGGGGCGGCTCGGTGCGTGGCAAGGGTTCGACCGGTCCCGCAAAGAGGCCGCGCAGCCCGGCGGCAAGGCCTGATCGCGGCTGGATCGACCGCGGCGGATCGGCCGGCGCAAGATCGGCGGGCGAACGATTGGCCGGCGGATGATCGGCTTCCGGACGATCGTCCCAGCGCCCTGCCTCCTCGTCGGCCGGCGCGACGATCTCGGGACCGCCGGGCTTGGCCGGAGCGACAAGGCCCTCGCCACGTCCGAGCGCCTGGATCGCCTTGACGCCGCTTTCCTTGATGATCCGCTGCACACCGCGGATGGTGTAACCCTGCCCGTAGAGCAGGTGGCGGATGCCGCGCAGCAGGTCGATGTCTTCCGGGCGGTAGTAGCGCCGCCCGCCGCCCCGCTTCAGCGGGCGGATCTGGGCAAAACGCGTCTCCCAGAACCGCAGCACGTGCTGCGGCAGGTCCAGTTCGTCCGCGACCTCACTGATCGTCCGATAGGCGTCGGGGGCCTTGTCCACTGCCGGGTCCGCAAGTGTGGAGAGACGACGCTCTAGCGGCGTCGGAAGGCAAAACGGTGACGGATTCGCATGCCTTCCTCAACGTGAAATGACGGGCATCCGCCGAAAGCTTCAGTCCTTCATGCCCGTCGTGTCCTGCCCATTGATCCGGGCCTTGAGGATGTTGGACGGCTTGAACACCATCACCCGCCGGGGGGCGATGGGAACCTCCTGGCCGGTCTTGGGATTTCGGCCAACGCGCTCGCCCTTGGAGCGGACCACGAAGGAGCCGAAGGAGGACAGCTTCACCGTCTCGCCATCGGCGAGGCAGTCGGTGATCTCCTTGAGCACCTGCTCGACCAGCTGGGCCGATTCCGACCGGGACAGGCCGACCTTCTGGTACACCGCCTCGCACAGATCCGCGCGCGTGACCGTCCTGCCCGCCATGTCGACCCCCAATCTGGCCCCTGGTGCGGCATTGCGGCCGGCCCATCAGGCGCCGGAAGCCGCCGCTTATCACTCTGATTTCATTATCACTATGGCCTCGGGCGGGATCGGTCAACCCGTGCCCTGGCCGGTTGCTGTCACCAGCGCACGAGCGCCGAGCCCCAGGTGAAGCCGCCACCCATCGCCTCCAGGAGGACCAGATGGCCGGGCCGGATGCGGCCGTCCCGGACCGCCACATCGAGGGCAAGCGGAATGGAGGCCGCCGAAGTGTTGCCGTGACGGTCGACCGTCAGCACCACCTTTTCCGGCGCGATCTTCAGCTTCTCGGCCGAGGCGTCGATGATCCGCTTGTTGGCCTGGTGCGGCACGAACCAGTCGAGATCGGCGGACGAGGTTCCGGTGGCTGCATAGGCGTCGGTGATCACGTCGGTGATCATGCCGACGGCATGCTTGAACACCTCGCGCCCCTCCATGCGCAGGTGGCCGACGGTGCCGGTCAGCGAGGGGCCGCCGTCGACATAGAGCTTCGACGTGTGCCGGCCGTCCGAGCGCAGATGGGTGGTGAGCACGCCGCGCGGCGGCTGACCGTCCGGCTGCTCCTCGGCCTCCAGCACCAGGGCCCCGGCCCCGTCGCCGAACAGCACGCAGGTGGTCCGGTCGGTCCAGTCGAGGATGCGGGAGAAGGTCTCCGCGCCGATCACCAGGGCACGGCGGTGGCTGCCCGAGCGGAGAAACTTGTCGGCCGTGGCCAGCGCGAAGATGAAGCCGGAACAGACCGCCTGCAGGTCGAAGGCCGCGCCGTGGGTGATGCCGAGGCGCATCTGCACGGCCGTGGCCGAGGCCGGAAAGGTCCGGTCGGGCGTCGAGGTGGCCAGCACGATGAGATCGATCGCATCCGCCTGCAGGCCGGCCGCCGCCAGCGCCGCCTCGGCGGCCTTCACCGCCAGATCGGAGGTCGTCTCGCCTTCGGCCGCGATGTGGCGCTGGCGGATGCCCGTGCGCTGCACGATCCATTCGTCGGTGGTATCGACGAGACGGGCCAGTTCGGCATTGGTCATGACGCGGTCGGGCAGATGGCTGCCGACCCCGCGGACGACGGAGCGAAGCATCACGATGCGGCCTCGAGTGGGGGATTCCGCGGCGGGGTCCGCGTCTGGTGATAGGAATCGATCATCGTGCGGATCTTCGACTGCAGGTCGTAGCGGACCATGTCGAAGGCCACATCGATGGCACTGGCAAAGCCGATCGGATCGGTGCCCCCGTGGCTCTTGATGACGACGCCGTTCAGCCCGAGAAACACTGCGCCGTTGCTCTTGCGCGGATCCATCTTCTCGCGCAGCGTCGAGAAGGCGTTGCGGGCGAGCAGATAGCCGAGGCGCGAACGCCAGGTGCGGGACATGGCCGCGCGCAGATATTCGCCGATCTGCTTGGCCGTGCCCTCGCCGGTCTTGAGCGCGATATTGCCGGTGAAGCCCTCGGTCACCACAACGTCCACCGTGCCCTTGCCGATGTCGTCGCCCTCGACGAAGCCCTGGTAGTCCAGCGTCGGCAGGTTGATCTCGCGCAGGATGGCGCCAGCCTCGCGGATGAACTCGAGGCCCTTGACCTCCTCCACGCCGATATTGAGCAGACCGACCGTCGGCCGTTCCAGGTCGAAGACCACGCGCGCCATGGCCGCGCCCATCACTGCCATGTCGATCAGGGCCGCAGCATCCGCACCGATCGAGGCCCCCATGTCGAGCACGATGGATTCGCCGCGCAGGGTCGGCCAGAGCGCAGCCAGCGCCGGCCGCTCGATGCCCTGCATGGTCTTCAGGTTGAAGGCCGACATGGCCATGAGCGCGCCGGTATTGCCGGCCGATACGGCGGCATCGGCGCGTCCGAACTTCACCTCGTCGAGGATCCGCCACATGGACGAGACCCTGCGCCCGTAGCGCAGCGCCTTGGACGGCTTGTCGTCCATGCGGATCGCGACGTCGGTATGGATAAGGGTCGAGCGGGCCTTGACCCGCGGATTGGCCGAGAGCAGCGGCGTGATCTGGGCCTCGTCGCCGACCAGCACCACTTCCAGGTCGCGATGGCGCGAGAGGGCGATCTCGGCGCCGGGGATGACGACCGAGGGCCCGAAATCGCCCCCCATCGCATCGAGGGCAAGCCTGATCTTCTCGGACATCCTCTATCCGTTGCTGGCGAGCGCGACGCGCCCTCATGCGGGCCCGGGCCGTCGCATCCGGTCCGGGGAGCGGGACAATAGCGGCTCGCCGGACTGGCACAAGAGGCCGGCGCCGCACGGGTGAGCGCCCGTTTACGTGTCCTTCAGGCGTTTGGAAAGACCTGCAAAGGGTGACAGGTCGGCCTGGCCGGCGGATTCGAACCGCGCATCGGGGCGGCGCGGATAGGGATCGACGCCGAGGGCAAGGAACTCGGCCGCCACCTCGGCGAGGTCCACCGTGCCGCCGGCCAGCGGATCATCGGCATCCTCCCCCGCGTCGATGACATCGCGCTTCTCCTGCGCATCGCGCACCAGCACGGGCCGGATCGACCGCTCCGGACGGAAGGTCGCCTCCACCTCCTCGTCGATGACATTGCCGACCGGATCGAGCGTGACCACACAGGTCTGGATCACCTCGGCCCGCACCCGCCCCCTGACCGACAGGCCGTCGCCGCGATGGGGGCGGACGACCACATCGAGGTCGAGAGTCTCGATGGCATCGACGCCGATGCGGGCGGCGAAGGCGGCGCGCTCGTGCGCGGCAAGGCCGGAGCGCGTGACCTTCACG
The DNA here is from genome assembly GCA_046295035.1 of Phreatobacter sp. Classification (GTDB taxonomy): domain Bacteria; phylum Pseudomonadota; class Alphaproteobacteria; order Rhizobiales; family Phreatobacteraceae; genus Phreatobacter. The sequence continues at coordinate 21,874 of JBKBOA010000022.1, read as the reverse complement.
CCCGCGCCCGACACCTCCCCGATCCGCACCGGCCAGGATGGCAGGCGGGCCTCGGCGCCGTCAGCTTTCCCGGGTGGCGCGGTCATGGGTCATCCTCCGTGAAGCGGCGGCGGGGGACCGGCGGGAACACGATCTCCCCGCGCGCGAGGCGTTCATAGGGCAGCGCCGCCAGTTCGGCGACCGCCGCCCGCATATAGGCTGCCATCGGCATGGCATCGGCCTGCTCGTCGCCGAGCACATTGCGGGCGAGCGCCCGGCCGAGTGCATCGGACTGCCGGTCGGCCAGCGCCTCGTCATAGGCCTTGACCCGGCCGTAGAAGGCCTGGCCCATCTCCTTGATGCGCTTCGGCACCTTGGTATCGCCGACGCCGAGCTCCCTGAGGCCGCGGTCGAGGTCGAGGAAGAACAGGTCGAACAGGTCCTGGCCGAGCTGGCGCCGGTCCTCGGGCTCTTCCTTGAGGCGATGAAGCAGCAGGAAGACGTGCAGGCAGACCAGCTCGAACCGCCCCGTCACCGTATCGCCGACGCCATGATCGCGGTAGAAGGCCGGATCGCGCGCCTGCGCCACGATGGCGCCGTAAAGGGTGCCGATCGTCTCGTCGCGCTTCTTCCTGCGGAACAGGCCGAGAATCATCGGAAGGTCCGTGGTCGGGTTGCATTGGCCGCAGGCGGGGGTTAAGTCATCGCGCCGGCGCATTCAAGCAAGTCGCCCGGTCGATCGGGCGGGCCAGCACCGGCCTTCGGTGCGTCTGAGGTTTGCGGTTCCATGGTCACCCAGTCGTTCCAGTTCGCAAGGGCCGCGATTGTCGCGGGCGTCGCCCTGGCGGTGGCAGCCTGCTCCTCCGGCCCGCAACTGGCCTCCCTGCCCTCGCTGCCCGAGCCGCTGGTCGGCCAGGCGCGCGAGACGTTCAACCGCGGCTATGTGGTCTCCGAGGAGGCCCTGTCGCAGGTCCGCGAGGGCAACAGTCAGGATCAGGTGCTGGTCGCGCTCGGAACGCCGACCACAATCTCGACCATCAACGGCGACGTCTTCTACTACATTTCGGAAAAGCAGCAGCGGCAGTTCCTGTTCCAGCCGACGCGCACGGTCGAGCGCAACGTGCTGGCCATCTACTTCAACGCCCAGCGGCGCGTCGAGCGGGTGGCCAATTACGGCCTCCAGGACGGCAAGGTGTTCGATTTCATCTCGCGCACCACGCCCTCGGGCGGCGAGGAGGCCAATCTCCTGCGTCAGATCATGGTCGGCCCGCGGACCTGACGACCCGGCCGCGCGGCGCTCAGCCCTCCTGCCACCACGCTGGCAGCAGACGGGCAACAGGTGCGTTGACCCGCATCGCCGATGTTCTCATCATGTTCCCATGAACAAACGGCGAATCATCCATGCTTTCGACGCGGGCAGCCCGGCCGCCCTGGCCGTGGCCGGGCTTGCCGGCCGGTTCCATGCCTGGCGTGGCAAGTCGGGACGGCGCTATCTGATGACGGTGCATGATGCCCGCTCGGCGCCGGCCTATGGCGGCGGCGCCATCGTGGTGCTGGCCCGCCGGGAGGCAGATGGCACGCGCGTGGCGGTCTGGGCCGGCCGCTCGCCCGCCTCGGCGCCGGCACTGACGCGGCTGGCGCGGATGAAGGGCGCCGGCGAGGTGCATCTGCACCTGACCGCCGTCGGCGAGGCCGCCCGGGCCGCCGTCGAGGCGGACCTTGCCACGGCGATGGACGTGGGCCAGCCGGCCCTGTCCTAGCCGGAGGCCGGCGGCGGGTGCCCCTCGGCCGCCTGCCGGGCCCGGGCCCGCCGCGACAGCATGTTGAGGCCCTCCACGAAGGCCGAGAAGGCCATGGCCGAATAGATGTAGCCCTTGGGCAGATGGGCGCCGAAGCCCTCGGCGATCAGCGTCATGCCGATCATCAGGAGGAAGCCCAGGGCCAGCATGACGATGGTCGGGTTGGCGGCGATGAAGCGGGCCAGCGGGTCGGCGGCCAGCAGCATGACCATGACGGTGACCACCACTGCGATCACCATGATCGTGATCTCGTGGGTCATGCCCACCGCTGTGATGATGCTGTCGACCGAGAAGACGAGGTCCAGCATGAGGATCTGCACGATCGCCGTACCGAAACTGTTCGCCGCCACCCTGGCCGTGGGCGCGTCGGCGTGATGATGGGGATCGACATTGTGGTGGATCTCCCTGGTGGCCTTCCACAGGAGGAACAGGCCGCCGCCGATCAGGATGAGATCGCGCCAGGAGAAGCCCTTCCCGAGGACGCTGATGACCGGCGTGGTCAGGGTGACGATGATGGCCACCGTCCCGAGCAGGGCCAGCCGCAGGACCAGCGCCAGCAGGATGCCGACCCGCCGGGCGCGCTCGCGCTGGCCCTCCGCCAGCTTGTTGGTCAGGATCGAGATGAAGATGAGGTTGTCGATGCCGAGGACCACTTCCATGGCGATCAGGGTGGCCAGGGCCGCCCATGCCGCCGGGTCGGCCGCCAGCCGGACGATATCTTCCATCATCGCTTCGCTCCGCGATCCGGGCCGCATGCCGGCAATTGGACCAGAGGCGGTCCGCGCGGCGCCCGACGACCATTCAACGCCTGCCGGCTGAGCCCGATCAACGGGAACGAAGCGTCAACGGTTCCCGCCGGGCAGCTGGATCACCTGCGCTCGAATGCGCACCGGCTCGCTGTCGGGCCGGTGAGTCGCACCGTCATGCAGCACCAGCAGCCGGTCCGGTTCGCCCGGCAGGAAGGCGATGGCCTCGGGCTTGCCCTCCGGGCCGCTGCCCTCGAGCGAGCCGATGCGGATGACCGGCCCCTTCTTGTCGTCCGGCAGAACCGCATCGCGCCGACGGCTGGCAAAGGCCTCGCGCCAGTGCCAGATCGCCGCCGCGCCCGGCTCCTCCATGGTCGGCCCGGTGAGGATCAGCAGATCCTCGCCGTCGCGGACAAGATCGCGGATGCCGTAGCCGTCCAGCCTGAGATAGTGGACGGCGATCGCCTTGTCCGGATTGGCGAAGACCAGGTTCCGGCCCTCCTCCGCCAGCTTGATGTCGATGATGACGGCGAAGCCGCCGACGACGGGCCCGCGGCAGCCCAGCATCAGCCGCTGGCCGTGGACCGCCAGACCTTCGATGTCGAGGCCGTTCTCCTGGGCGGACTGGCTGGCAAAGGGCCCCAGCACGGGATGGCCGGCGATCGCAGCCCAGAGCAGGTCGCCATGGCGCGGATGGCTCTTGAGCCTGAGACCCGAGCGGCCGTCAGGGTCCATGCGGGCGATCAGGCAGCGGCCGAGTTCCGGCGTGATGCCCCGCTCGATGGCCTTCAGCGCCCTGTCAGGGTCGGTGCCCGGCAGGATCCGCCTGCGGCGGCGGGCATGCGAGCCGGCGATCCACAGGGCGCCGTCCTCGAAGGCCAGGCCCTCGATGTCGATCTCGTCCCTGACCCGGACGGTCCCGCCCTCGGCATCCGTTCCCTGCGACAGGCGCCGGATGCCGCTGACGCCATCGACGGCTATGCGGCCGGTTTCGCGATAGCCGCGACCGACCGGATCCAGCAGGCCGATGATGTCGCCCTCGTCGCCGCCGACGATCAGCCGGTTGCCCACGAAGGCGGCGGCCGACAGGTTGTCGGCCAGGGTGTGGCTGCCGGGCCTGCCCGGCATGTCGGTGGGGATGGGCTCGGCGGAGAAGGTCAGGCACGGGCGGGCGACAACCGCAAGCCGATCGCCCTTGCCCGACATGGCAGCCTCCGTCAGGGCTCGAGAATGACCTTGCCGCGCGCGCGCCGGCTGGTCAGTTCGCCAATGGCCTCGGCAAACTTCTCCAGCGGGAATGTCGCATGAACATGAAGGGAGAGCTTTCCCTCGGCCGCCCACTGGCCGACCTGCATCAGGTTCCGCCGGTTGGCCTCGGGATTTCGCTGGGCGAAGGAGCCCCAGAACACGCCGCGGATGTCGCAGCCCTTCAGCAGGGTCAGGTTCAGCGGAATCTTCGGGATCTCGCCGCCGGCAAAGCCGATGACCAGGAAGCGGCCTTCCCAGGCGATGGAGCGCAGGGCCGGCTCGGCATATTTGTCGCCGACGGGATCGTAGATGACGTCGACACCCTTGCCGCCGGTGAGCTCGCGCAGCTTCTCCTTCAGATCCTCGGTGGCATAGTTGATCGTCAGGTCCGCCCCGCGCTCGCGACAGAAGGCGAGCTTGTCGTCGGACGAGGCGCAGGCGATGACGGTAGCGCCCATCGCCTTGCCGATCTCGACGGCGGCAAGTCCGACCCCCCCGGCCGCGCCGAGCACGGCGAGCGTTTCACCAGGCTTGAGCTGCGCCCGGTCCTTCAGGGCATGGATGGTGGTGCCGTAGGTGATGATCATCCCGGCGGCCTGCGCGTCGCTCAGGCCTTCCGGGATCGGCGCCAGCGCCGAGGCGGGGACGACGAGATGGGTGCGCGCGGCCCCGTGGGAGGCGTTGCCCATCACCCGGTCGCCGACCTTGAACCCCGTCACGCCCGCGCCGAGCGCCGCCACCGTGCCGGCATATTCGGCGCCTGGAGAGAACGGCAGGGCCGGCTTCACCTGGTACATGTTGCGGATGATGAGGTTGTCGAAGAAGTTGAGCCCCACGGCCCTGACCCGGACCAGAACCTCGCCCGCCCCGGGGACGGGATCGGGCAGGTCCTCGACCACCATGGATTCAGGCGGCCCGTAGGCCTTGCACAGAACGGCTTTCATCGGGGGATCCTCCTCGGCGCGGCACACCACCAGCACCCGGCAGCAAGGTCAATCCCGGCCGAACGGCGGGCACGGGATCGGGTCCGGGGATGCTCGCCGGTGACCGCTCCCGCCACAGAGGGGACTTCTGATCGCCCCATTCGATGGTATCCTCGGCAGCATGGCGGAACAGCGCTCGACAGTCGCGCCTTCCGGCGCAACCGGTCAGGCCCCGGCCCGCAGGCCGCGGCGACGGCTCTTTGCGCGCCCCGGCTTCCTGCTGCTCGCCATCGCCGTTCCCATCGCCACCATCCTCGGCCTCGGCTTTCTGTCCTTCGCCGAGGGGGTGACACAGCCGACGGCCAGCCGGGCGGCACGGACCGAGGCGATCGTCGCGATGACCGGCGGCCCCCAGAGGGTCAGCGACGCGGTGGCGCTGCTCAGCGCGGGACACGGCCGACGCCTGCTGATCAGCGGCGTGCATCCGGCGGTCGGCGAACGGGACATTGCCCGGGCGGTGCCGGATTCCGAGCCCTATCTGGCGTGCTGCATCGATCTTGACCACCGCGCCCTCAACACCTTCGGCAATGCCATCGAGACCGCCCGCTGGGTGCGCCAGCATGCCTTCCGATCGGTGCTGGTGGTGACGTCCGCCTACCACATGCCGCGCACCATGCTGGAGCTCCGGCGCCAGCTCCCCGATGTCGAACTGGTCGCCCATCCCGTGCTGCCTGCCTCGGCGGCAGGCAGCCCGTGGTGGAAAGATGGGCAGAGCCTGAAGATTCTCGGGCTGGAATATGCCAAGTTTCTGATGGCTGCCGTGCGGCTGAGGGTCGATGCGCCCGTCGCCGATCCGCGCACGGCCCGCGTGTCGTCCTCGTGAACGCCCGGAACAAGGGCGGGAAGGGCCCCGCCCGATGCTCATTGTGCGCTCCCTCGCCTTCAACCTGTTCTTCTACCTGTGGACCGGCCTGCTCATTCTCGTGCTGATGCCGTCGCTGCTGCTGCCGGGGGACCGGGCGATCCTCGCCATCGGCCTGTTGTGGTGCCGGGGCAACCTGCTGGCGCTCAGGCTCATCTGCGGCATGAAGGTGGAATGGCGCGGCCTGGACAAGGTGCCGGAGGGGCCCATCCTGGTCGCGGCCAAGCACCAGTCCGCCTGGGAGACCTTCGCCTTCTTCATCCCGTTCCGGCGCCCGGCCTATGTGTACAAGCGCCAGCTCGCCTATGTGCCGCTGTTCGGCTGGCTGATCTGGAAGGCCAACCAGATCCCCGTGGACCGGGGCAAGAAGAGCGCGGCGCTGGCCTCGATGACTGCCGGGGCGCAGCAGGCGGTCCGGCTCGGCCGCCAGGTGATGATCTTCCCCGAGGGCACGCGCAAGGCCGTGGGCGCGCCGCCCGACTACAAGTTCGGCGTGACCCATCTCTACGCGACGCTGGGCGTGCCCTGCCAGCCGGTGGCGCTCAATTCGGGCATGTTCTGGAGCCGGAAGTCCTTCATCCGCCGGCCGGGCACGGTGCTCGTGGAACTGCTCGATCCGATCCCGCCCGGTCTGCCGGCCGAGGTCTTCGCCGAGCGGCTGAGGAGCGAGGTGGAGGCTGCCACCAACCGGCTGATCGCCGAATCGCTGGCCCGCGGCGAGGGCCAGGGGCCCGGACAGGAGCGGGCGGCCTGACCGCCCTGCCCTTGCCTGCCACTGCCGGGCGCAGCGTCCCGGCCCTTCCCATGCCTGGTGGCCGTGCCACCGGCCCGAAAGGAAAAAGGCCCCGCGGGATGGCACCCGCGGGACCTTTCTGTTCGCTTGCCGCCGTGGCCGGATCAGTGCGCGAGGATCGCCAGCAGCAGCAGGGCGACGATGTTGCAGATCTTGATGGCCGGGTTCACCGCCGGGCCGGCCGTGTCCTTGTAGGGATCGCCGACGGTGTCGCCGGTGACCGAGGCCTTGTGCGCCTCCGAGCCCTTCAGGTGGGTGACGCCGTCCTTGTCAACGAAGCCGTCCTCGAAGCTCTTCTTGGCATTGTCCCAGGCACCGCCGCCCGAGGTCATCGAGATGGCCACGAACAGGCCGTTGACGATCACGCCGAGCAGCGAGGCGCCGACCGCAGCGAAGGCCGAGGCCTTGGAGCCGGAGATCCACAGCACGCCGAAATAGACGACGATGGGCGCCAGGACCGGCAGGAGCGAGGGCACGATCATCTCCTTGATCGCGGCCCTGGTCAGCATGTCCACGGCCCGGCCGTAGTCCGGACGGTCCTTGCCCTCCATGATGCCCGGCTTCTCGCGGAACTGCCGGCGCACCTCCTCCACCACCGAGCCGGCGGCCCGGCCGACGGCGGTCATGGCGATGCCGCCGAACAGGTAGGGAATGAGGCCACCGAAGATCAGGCCGGCGACCACATAGGGATCGGACAGGTCGAAGGTGACCGGCGCCATGCCCTTGAAGTAACCGTAGACCGTCGAGCCGGCCTTGTTGGCCTCGGTGATGAAGTAGTTGAGGTCGTAGCTGTAGGCCGCGAACAGCACCAGCGCGCCGAGACCGGCCGAGCCGATGGCATAGCCCTTGGTCACCGCCTTGGTGGTGTTGCCGACCGCGTCCAGCGCATCGGTCGACTGGCGCACCTCCTTCGGCAGGCCGCTCATCTCGGCAATGCCGCCGGCATTGTCGGTGACCGGGCCGAAGGCATCGAGCGCCACGATCATGCCGGCGAGGCCAAGCATCGTGGTGACCGCGATCGCCGTGCCGTAGAGGCCGGCCAGCTGGAAGGTGGCGATGATGCCGCCGACGATCACGATGGCCGGCAGCGCGGTCGATTCCAGCGAGACCGCCAGGCCCTGGATGACGTTCGTGCCGTGGCCGGTGACCGAGGCCTGGGCGATGGAGACCACCGGCCGCTTGCCGGTGCCGGTATAATATTCCGTGATCCAGACGATCAGGCCGGTGACGGCGAGGCCGACCAGGCCGCACAGGAACAGGCCCGTGCCCGTGACCGGCTTGCCGGCGACCGTGCCGATGGTGCCCCAGCCGGTGACCAGCTGCGTGGCGACGGCAAGGCCCGCGATGGACAGGACGCCGGTGACGATCAGGCCCTTGTAGAGCGCGCCCATGATCGAATTGTTGGCGCCCAGCTTCACGAAGAAGGTGCCGATGATCGAGGTGACGATGCAGACCGCGCAGATGGCGAGCGGATAGATCAGCGCCGACTGCAGCGCCGCCGTGCCGGCGAAGAAGATGGCTCCCAGCACCATGGTGGCGACGACGGTCACGGCATAGGTCTCGAACAGGTCGGCCGCCATGCCGGCGCAGTCGCCGACATTGTCGCCGACATTGTCGGCAATGGTCGCGGGATTGCGCGGGTCGTCCTCGGGAATGCCGGCCTCGACCTTGCCGACCAGGTCGGCGCCGACATCGGCACCCTTGGTGAAGATGCCGCCGCCGAGACGGGCGAAGATGGAGATCAGCGAAGCCCCGAAGCCGAGCGCCACCAGGCCGTCGATGACGGTGCGGCTGGTCGGCGCATGACCGCCGGGCCCGGTCAGGGCCCAGAAATAGACCGCGACACCGAGCAGGGCGAGGCCGGCGACCAAGAGGCCGGTCACCGCGCCCGCCTTGAAGGCGATGTCCAGGCCGCCGGCGAGCGATCGGGAGGCGGCCTGCGCGGTGCGGACATTGGCGCGCACCGAAACGTTCATGCCGATGAAGCCGGCCGCGCCGGACAGCACCGCGCCAATCAGGAAGCCGACGGCGACGATGGCGCCCAGCAGATAGCCGACCACGACGAGGATGACGGCGCCGACCATGGCGATGGTGATGTACTGGCGGCGCAGATAGGCGGCCGCGCCCTCGGCCACGGCTCCCGCGATCTCCTGCATGCGCGCCGAGCCGGCATCGGCCTCCATCAGCGAGCGGATCGCCCATACGCCATAGACCACGGACAGAAGTCCGCAGCCGATGATTACCCACAAGGCTGTCGTCATGGAATGTTTCCTCTGTCGCGGCGCCCTGTCATGGGCGACCGTCCGGCCCCCGCCGCCGGATGTTGTTGGCTCGCCGGTGGCAGTCGGGCGCACGGACGCCATCCCACCACGAGTCGGGCACGTTTCTGCCAAAGTCCGACCCGCGAAGCAACGCATGGCAGGCCCGGCGGGCTCGGTCTTTTGGCGGGAGAGCCGCGATGAGGGGGCCGGCGGAGCCGCCGGCTCAGGCGGACCGGGCCAGCGGCGGGCAGTCCAGCCCCTTCGGCGACAGGGTGAAGACCTCGACGCCGGTCTGCGTCACGCCCACCGCATGTTCGAACTGGGCGGAGAGCGAGCGGTCGCGCGTCACCGCCGTCCAGCCGTCGGAAAGGACCTTCACGTGCGGGCGGCCGAGATTGATCATCGGCTCGATGGTGAAGAACATGCCAGGCTTCAGCACGCTGCCCTCGCCCGGCCGGCCGAGATGGACGATGTTCGGCTCGTCGTGGAACAGCCGGCCGAGCCCATGGCCGCAGAAATCGCGCACCACGCTCATGTGCTGGGGCTCGACATAGCTCTGGATGGCGTGGCCGATGTCGCCGACAGTCGCGCCCGGCTTCACGGCGGCAATGCCGCGCATGAGGGCCTCGTAGGTCACCTCGATGAGCCGCTCGGCACGGCGCGGAATCTCGCCAATGGCATACATGCGCGAGGAATCACCGTGCCAGCCGTCCAGCACATAGGTCACGTCGATGTTGACGATGTCGCCGGCACGGAACGGCTTCTCGTTCGGGATGCCGTGGCAGACCACATGGTTGATCGAGGTGCAGCAGCTCTTCTCGTAGCCGCGGTACATCAGCGTCGCCGGATAGGCGCCGTGATCCATGCCGAACTCGAAGACGAGGCGGTCGATCCGCTCCGTCGGCACGCCCTCGCGCACCTCGTCCACGAGCATGTCGAGGCATTCGGCGACCAGCCGGCCGGCCCGTCGCATGCCCTCGAAGCCCTCGGGGCCATGAATCTTGATCTGGCCGTTCTTCCGCAGGGGGGCGGTCACGGCATCGACATAGGAAACCACGGGTGGAACGTCCTCGGAGGAAGGCCTGGCGATGCCCGACGATCCGGGCAGAACATGGGCGGCAAGGATAAGCAAGCCGCGTGCCCGCGCAACCACAACCTCGCCATGGCCGGCGCGCGGCAGGGCGGACGCGGACCTCACCGGCCGGCGATCGGCTCCCGGAGGATCCAGACCTCCGTCTCGAGCATCAGGATGGCGCCGGGTTCGCGCGGATCCTCCTCCTCGCTGCGCTCGCGGTAACCGCATTCGACGAAACCGACCGGCAGCACGAGACCGAGCTCGCGGACAAGGCTCCGCCCGGCCGGATCCAGGGGCGTCCAGCATTGCGAGGGATGCGGCCTGTTCTCGAAATTGGCGGCATAGTCGGCATCCGGGAACACGCCGACCTCGGCCATGAACAGGGACGGCCAGTGGAGGGCCACATAGACGGTCTCCCCGTCACGGCCGGCCGGTCGCGCGGCGGCGATCCGGCCCGCGGCGTCGAGGAGCGCCTGGACCACCCGTCGGCGATGCTCCGGGCGGGCATGGGCGGGATCGACCAGACGCTGGTCGGCCGGCATGTGCCAGTGCTCGACCAGCCGGTAGCGATGGCCGGGCTCCGGATAGCGGCCGGCAAAGCCCGCAGACCAGGCTTCGATCCGGTCCAGATGCCGTTCGGCATCGCGCAGGGAACGGTTCCTGCCGGCGGCGAGGCGGGCGACGGGCTTGGCCATGGAGGGGTTCCGGAGGCAAGAGCGCCGGGGCGCGGGAGCCCATGGGTTACGGCATCACTCCAGAAGGTTCAGCCCGTTCCAGCGGGCCACCTCGTCCGACAGCATGGGCACGTACTTGCCGCCATTGCCCTGCGCCTCCGCCATGGCGAAGTAGTTCTTGATGGCACTGCCCAGCGGATTGGCGATGCCGGACGCCTCGGCCATCGCGGCGCAGTAGCGCATGTCCTTGTGGGCATTGGCGAGCGTGAACCGGTGGGCGTTCTCGTCACGCTCCAGGACATACTTGAAGAAGGTCTGGAAGAAGCCGCAGTCCATGCGCCCGCCAGCGAGCACGCCATGGGCGGCCTGCGGCGTGACGCCATTGGCCTTGGCCACGGCCAGCGCCTCGGAATAGAGCGCGGCATAGCCCATGGCGACGAAATTGTTGACGATCTTCATCGTATGACCGGCGCCGGTCGGACCGACATGGACGATGCGACCGGCGAAGCTGTCGATGACCGGCCTGACCCGCTCCAGATCGGCCGGAGCGGCCCCGACCATGACATCCAGCGCGCCTTCCCAGGCCTCCTTCGGCGTGCGCGAGAGCGGCGCATCGATATAGGTGACGCCGAGGGGAGCGAGATCGGCGGCCAGCCGGCGCGTCAGCGTCGGCTCCGAGGTCGAGCAGTCCACGATGACCATGCCCGCGCGCAAACCGCCCTTCAGCCCGTTCGGGCCTTCCACGACCGCTGCCACCTGCGGAGAACCGGTCACGCAGAGGAACACGATGTCCGAGGCCTCGGCCACCGCCTGCGGCGTCGGGGCCTCGCTCGCGCCCCGGCCGAGCAGATCCTCAACCGGCTGGCGGTTGCGGTGGGCCATCACCGTCAGCGGCCAGCCCTTCTCGACGATGTTCTTCGCCATGCCGTGGCCCATCAGTCCAACACCGATGAAGCCGATCCGTTCCTTGCCCATGTCATCCTCCCTGGGGCTAGCATGGCACGCAACCTAACCTGCAGGGTGGGCAAGGACGAGCATGAAACGATTGAACCCACCTTTCAAAAGTTGAACTGAAAATTTAGGGTGGATGGCCAGATGCCAGAGGAGAAGGTCATGGACCAGATTCCGCGCCCGGCCCGTGTCACCCTGCAGATGATCGCGGGTGAGCTCGGCGTCTCGACCGCGACCGTGTCGCTCGCGCTGCGATCGAGCCCGCTGGTGGCCGAGGCGACGCGCGAGAAGGTCCAGGATCTCGCCCGTCGGCTCGGCTACATCTACAACCGCTCGGCCGCCAGCCTGCGGACGGCCCGCACCAACATGATCGCGGTCGGCGTCAACGACATCGTCAACGCCTATTTCGGCGAGATCCTCGCGGCCATCGAGGAGACGCTGGCCGGCTCCGGCCACACCGTTCTGCTCGGCACCTATTCGGACGATCCGGCCAAGCAGGACCGCGTGCTCGGGTTCCTCAAGGAATACCGGCCAGACGGCATGATCATCTGCCCGGCCAATGGCGCGGAGGCCTCCGGACTGAGGACGGTGGCAGCCTCCGGCATTCCCATCGTGCAGATCACTCGCGAGATCGCCGGGGTCGGCCTCGATTTCGTCGGATCCGACGATGCCCTGGCGACGCGCATCGCGCTCGACCATCTCCACGCCCTCGGGCATCGGCGGATCGCCTGCATTGGCGGATTCGACAGCATGTCGACCGGGCTCAACCGCCACCGCGCCTATCGGGACTGGCTGCGCGACCGGCGGCTTGCCTTCGACCCGGCGCTGCTGGTGCCGGGATCGCCGACCCGTCATGCCGGCTTCCAGGCTGTCGAGGGTCTGCTCGCCCTGCCCGATCCGCCGACGGCGGCCATCTGCATCAACGACCTCACCGCCTTCGGCGTGATGCTGGGCCTGCGCAACCATGGTCGCGAGCCCGGGCGTGATTTCTCGGTCGTCGGCGCCGATGACGTGAAGGAGGCCTCGCTGTGGGTGCCCGGCCTGACCACCGTGAACAATCACCAGGCCGACATGGGCCGGCGCGCCTGCGAGCGCGTGCTGGTGCGGACCGTCAACCCGACGCTGCCGGCCGAGCGCATCATCATTGCGCCGACCCTGGTGGTGCGTGGCTCGACCGGCCCCGCCCCCGCGGCCTGATCACAACAGGCCGAGTTCGGCCAGTTCCCGCGCCAGGTCCGGCGGCAGGCCCCGGGTGGCACCGGTCTCCAGGTCCGGCGGGGCATCCCCGGCCTCCAGATAGCGCCAGCCCTGGAACGGCCCGCGCCGGCGTGGCTGGACGCGCACGATGACCGGCTCGAGCACCAGGTCACAGCGGGACAGGCCCTCGCCATCGGTGAACGGCCGGATGCCGATCAGCCGTTGCCGGCACAGGATCGAGCCCTTGATGACCCAGTAGAGCGAGCCCCCACCAACGATCTCGTCGGCGCGCTTCGGCGTCATGCGGGTGGTGTGGACCTGTTCGCCATGGGTGCGGATGCGCCAGTCGATCCATTGCTGGAGATCCTCGACGCTGTCGGCACCGACACAGAGCTTGATGAGATGGAGCGCCATGGCGCCAGCCTAGCGCCGGCCGTCGCCCGGCCCAAGGGGCGCTGGCTCACCGGCTGGGGACAAAGGGCAAGGGCTGGAGGCCGAGTGCGAGGCACAGGTCGGTGCGCCAGACCCGCCCGTCGCGCATGGCCGCCAGGGTGACCCGCTGGGCGACCCGCAGCGAGACTCCGCAGGCCGCGCGGCTCGCCGGGGTCAGCAGCGTGATGGCGGTGAGCGGCGGGCCCTTCTCGATGCGGCCGATATCGATGGTCGCCTGCAGCTGATTGCGCACGACGGTGACCACCGCGACCGTGCCCTCGAACACGATATCGGCCCGCTCGACGATCTCGGCGCGGGAGAAATTGTAGCACTGGCAGGCGCGGGCTGGGGTGGCGAGCGCCAGCGCGACAAGGGCCAGCATGCCGGCGGCGCAGCGGCCCGGCGCGGCGCGAAGGCTCGGCCTGCGGCCATCCGGCATGGCTGGCCTTCGCCTCACGCCGCCTTCTCCTGCGCCTCGGCCGCCTCGATGGCCGCGACGGGTGCGCCCTCGGCCACCTGCTCGCCGGCCAGCACCGCCACCATGGTGACCGTGCCGCTGGCCGGCGCGACCAGCGTGTGCTCCATCTTCATGGCCTCGATCACCGCGATGCGATCGCCCTTCTCGACCGGCTGGCCCACCTCGACGAAGACCTGCACGACCTTGCCGTGCATCGGCGCCTTCACCGACCCGCCACCGTCGAGATGGTCGAGATCGACGGCGAGGGGGTCGAAGGCGCGGACCTCGGTCTGGCGGCCGTTGCGGATGACGAAGAGACGCGCGCCATCCCCGATGGCGCGCATGTCGTCCGGCATCCCCTCGGCCAGGCTGGCAGGGGCGGCCGCCCTGCCGGACCCCTCATGGGCATCGAAGCACGCCGGACGGAGCGGCGCCTGCCCCTTCACGGCAATGCAAGGGCCGGAGCTGTCCCAGGTCACCACTGCCTCCACCCGCTCGCCGTCCACCTCGAACAGCTGGCGCCTTTCCCAGCGCGGTCCGAGGACGAATCCGGCCGAGAGGTGGTGGGACCAGGCATCCCAGCGCGGGCCGCCTGGGGAGAAAGGCACGCCGTCAAGCTCACCCTGAAGGATCGCCAGCATGCCATAGCCCGCCGCCCGCCCATCCATCGGCTGCGGGACCGCGCCCAGCGCCTCCAGATGGCGGTCGATGAAGCCGGTATCGAAATCGCCGCTCCGGAAGCCTTCGGCCGCGATCAGCGCCTTCAGGAAGGGCACATTCGTGCGCGGCCCGGCCACCACGGTCCGCGCCAGCGCCGCGCCGAGGCGATCCAGCGCCTCGTCACGGGTGGCGCCATGGGCGATCACCTTGGCGATCATCGGATCGTAATGGGGCGAGACCTCCGCGCCCGCCTCCACGCCGGTATCGATGCGCACGCCCGCGCCCGCGCCGAACTCCAGCGCATGCAGCCGGCCGGTGGACGGCAGGAAGCCCCTTTCCGGATCCTCGGCATAGAGCCGGGCCTCGACCGCGTGGCCCTCGATGGCCAGGTTCTCCTGCAGCAGCGGCAGGCGCTCGCCGGCGGCCACCCGCAATTGCCATTCCACCAGATCCTGGCCGGTGATCGCCTCGGTGACCGGATGCTCCACCTGCAGGCGGGTGTTCATCTCCATGAACCAGAAGCGGTCCGGATGCAGGCCCTGCGAGCCGTCGGCGATGAACTCCACCGTGCCGGCGCCGACATAGCCGACCGCCCGGGCCGCCTCCACCGCCGCGCGGCCCATGGCCTCGCGCATCGCCCGGGGCATGCCGGGCGCCGGAGCTTCCTCGATGACCTTCTGGTGGCGGCGCTGCAGCGAGCAGTCGCGCTCGAACAGGTGGACGACATTGCCGTGGCTGTCGCCGAACACCTGGATCTCGATATGGCGCGGCGCGAGCACGTATTTCTCGATCAGCACCCGCGGATCGCCGAACGCTCCTTGAGCCTCGCGCTGGGCCGAGGCCAGGGCATCGTCGAAATCCATGGCCTTGTCGACGCGCTTCATGCCCTTGCCGCCGCCGCCGGCAACGGCCTTGATGAGCACCGGATAGCCGATCTCGTAGGCCTTCTCCTTGAGGAACCTCGGATCCTGGTTGGACCCGTGATAGCCCGGCACCACCGGCACGCCAGCCTTCTGCATGAGCGCCTTGGCGCCGTCCTTCAGGCCCATGGCGCGGATGGCCGAGGCCGGCGGCCCGACGAAGACGATGCCGGCCGCGGCGCAGGCTTCCGCGAACTCGGCGCGCTCGGACAGGAAGCCGTAGCCGGGGTGGATCGCCTCGGCGCCGGCCTGACGCGCAACTGCGATGATCCTGTCGATGACGAGATAGCTGTCGCGCGCCGGAGCCGGGCCGATCGGATAGGCCTCATCGGCCATGCGGACATGCAGGGCCCCGGCGTCCGCCTCCGAATAGACGGCAATGGTCCTCAGACCCAGCCGTTTCGCCGTGCGCATGACGCGGCAGGCGATCTCGCCGCGATTGGCGATCAGGACGGATGCGAACATGCAACTGAACCCTCAGGAACCGACGGGGCCGCAACTCTAGCCGCTTCGCCGGCCGATTCCAGCCGGGCATCGGGCGAGGGTCGGCGCATGACCGCTCCGACCATTGCCGGCTTGCCGATGCGGGGGCCGGCGTGAAAGGTGACACCCGGGACTTCCGGAGCCGCCATGACCTCGCCAGCCGACCTTTCTGCCGCCGACCTGTCCAGGGCCTTCGCGAAGAAGGCGCTCTCGCCCGTGGAGGTGACGCGCGCCGTGCTCGCGCGCATCGCCGCCGCCGAGCCGAAGCTCAACGCCATGTACATCGTCTCGGGCGAGGCGGCGCTCAAGGCGGCCAGGGCAGCCGAGAAGCGCTGGGCGAAGGGCGAGCCGCTGTCCGCCATCGACGGCGTGCCGGTCACCATCAAGGAGAACATCGGCACGAAGGGCGATCCCTGCCCCGTTGGCGTGCCGATCGCGGACATGACGCCACGAACCGCCGACACGCCGGTGCCGGCGCGGCTGCGGGAGGCGGGGGCGGTGATCCTCGGCAAGACCACCATGCCCGACTACGGCATGCTGTCCGCCGGCCTGTCCTCGCTGCACGGCGTCACCCGCAATCCCTGGGATCTCGCCATGAACCCGGCCGGCTCCTCGTCGGGCGCCGGGGCCGCGGCCGCGGCCGGCTACGGCCCCCTGCACATCGGCACCGATATCGGCGGCTCGATCCGCCTGCCGGCCGCCCATTGCGGGCTGTTCGGACTGAAGCCCTCGCTCGGCCGCGTGCCGATCCATCCGCCCTTCATGGGCCGCGTCGCCGGGCCGATGACACGGACGGTGAAGGATGCGGCCCTGCTCATGGACGTCATCACCCGCCCCGATCCGCGCGATTTCCGCTCCCTGCCCTATGACGGCGCCGGCTATGCCAAGGGTCTCGGCAAGCTGAAGGCGAAGGGCCTGAAGGTCGGCGTGTTCACGGCCATGCCCGCCGGGCTGCCGGCCGACCCGGCCATCGTCAGGGCCGTGCAGGCGGCGGCCCGGGCGCTGGAGGCGGCAGGCGCCACGGTGGTGCCGGTCAAGGGCTTCCTCACCGCGGAGATGCTGGACGGCATCTGCCGCTTCTTCGAGGCGCGCTCCTGCGGCGATGTGCTGAAGCTGTCGGCCGCCGAGAAGGCCCGAATCCTGCCCTACATCGTCGAATGGGCCACCTGGCGGGCCAGCCAATTTTCGGGCGCCGACGTGATGAGCGGCTATCTGGCGGTGCAGGCCATGCGGGAGGCGGCGATTGCCGCCACCGAGCCGTTCGACTTCCTGCTGTCCCCGTGCACCTGCCCGGTGAAATATCCGGCCGAATGGCATTCGCCGACCGACGACCCCCGCCGGGCGCTGGAGCACATCCCCTTCACGGTGGCGCAGAACATGAGCGAGCAGCCGGCGGCGAGCGTGAACTGGAGCTACGACGCCGACGGCTTTCCCATCGGCGTGCAGGTGACCGGCAAGCGCTTCGACGACCGCGGCGTGCTGCGGATGGCGCGGCTGATCGAGAAGCTGCGACCCGACCAGCGGCCCTGGCCGGTGGTGGCCTGAGGCCGGCCCGAAACCGGCCGTGACGCCTTTCGTCCTGAACAAGGAAAATGGTCCTTGACAGCGTTACGCTGCTTTGCTAGGATTCCGCTACGTTCGACATCTGCGCCCAGCGCTGGGCACTCACCCGCAGGAGAACGGCAGGCCAGGCGACCGTGACGGTCCCCGCCCCCTCGCCCGCCTCACCGCTCGAACCGACCCCGCGACCGCGACGGTCCCGGACCATCCCTCAGGCGAACTGTTCGCGCCGCCGCGTGCCGAGAAACAGCGCCACAGCCGCCACCGCCACGATCGGGAACACGACCCAGTTGACCATGTCCCAGCCGTAGCTCGTCACGATCTGGCCGGACGAGAACGAGCCGATGGCCATGACGCCGAACACGCAGAAGTCGTTGACCGCCTGCATCCGGGTGCGCTCCTCGGGCCGGG
Source organism: Phreatobacter sp. (assembly GCA_046295035.1). Classification (GTDB taxonomy): domain Bacteria; phylum Pseudomonadota; class Alphaproteobacteria; order Rhizobiales; family Phreatobacteraceae; genus Phreatobacter. The sequence continues at coordinate 4,383 of JBKBOA010000022.1, read as the reverse complement.
CGGCGGCAGCGACCATCGAGCTGGCGCCGATGAAGCCGAAGTTCCAGCCGATGCCGAGCAGGATCAGCGCGACGTAGAAATGGGCCACCGTCAGGCCCATCAGCGCCACCACGGCCGAGAGCGCGGTGATGGCAAGGCCGGCCGCCACCACCCGCGGCGCCCCCCAGCGGACGATGAAGCTGCCGGTGAAGAAGCTCGGCGCGAACATCGCGACGACGTGCCACTGGATGCCATAGGCGGCGGCGTCGATCGAATGGTCGCAGGCGATCATGGCGAGCGGCGCCGCGGTCATCACGAAGTTCATGAGCATGTAGGTCGCCGCGCCGCAGACGACCGCAGTGACGAAGGCGCGATCCCTCAGATAGGCGGAGACCGGCCGGCGGGCGGTGCCGGCGGCCTCCTGCTTCGGCTTCGGGATGTCCACGAAGGAGAGCACGATGCCGGCGAGCAGGGCCACCGCCGCCTGACCGATATAGGTGCCGGCGAACAGGACCGGGGGCAGGCTTTCCTTGGTCCAGATGACCAGCTGCGGCCCGACCACGCCGGCCAGCACGCCGCCGGTCAGCACCCAGGAGATGGCCTTCGGCCGGAAGGCGTCCGAGGCGGTGTCGGCGGCAGCGAAGCGGTAGCTCTGCGCGGCCGAGGCATAGAAGCCGGCACAGAAGGTGGCGAGGCAGAAGACCCAGAAATTGGCATAGACGACGCCGAGATAGCCGAACAGGCCGGTGAGCATGCCGGCGCCGGTGGCGATCTGGTAGGCGGTGCGGCGGCCGAAGCGGCGAACCAGCATGCCGACCGGCAGCGAGGCGGCGGCAAGGCCGACCACGAAGATCGAGATCGGCAGGGTTGCCAGTGACCGGACCGGGGCCAGCTGGGCGCCGACAATGGCGCCGGTGGCGAACATGACCGTCGTGTTGGCGCCGGCCAGCGCCGAGGCGAGCGCCAGGATGAAGGCATTGCGCCGGGCGAGACGGTCGCCCTGCCGGACGGCCTCCGGGGTGGTCGCGGTCATGTTCCTGTCACCATCATCGCCCGATCACCGGCAAGGGCCGGTCGCGGCGCAAAAACCATCTGCTCCGGCGGACGCGGCGGAGGCGAGTCATCCTGTCGGAGACGACGGCCGGAGAACGGACGCCCCGATTAGCCGGAAATCGCCGATCTCGCCAGCAGGCCGGGCGACGGATTGTCCTGCGCCAGACGCAGGCGCGCCTTGCGGTGAGCGGCCGCGCAGGGCCCTTGGCAGGGCTTCCGGTGGCCCCAGATGCTTGCGGCGGGCGGCCCGACTTGGCATAGCGCGCATTTGTCAGATGAATGAGACAGGAACCATGAGCCAGCTGTTCACGCCCTTCGACATCGGCCCGGTCCGGCTGCCGAACCGCATCGTGGTGGCGCCGATGTGCCAGTACTCCGCCGACGACGGCTGCATGAACGACTGGCACCTCCAGCACCTGATGACCCTGGCCATGTCGGGCGCCGGGCTGGTGGTCGTGGAGGCAACGGCGGTGGAGCGGCCCGGCCGCATCACCCATGGCTGCGTCGGCCTCTATTCGGACGCCAACGAGCGGGCGGCCAAACGCGTCCTCGATGCGGCCCGGGCGGTGGCCCTGCCCGGCACGAGGTTCGGCATCCAGATCGGCCATGCCGGCCGCAAGGGCTCGTCGGAGCGCCCCTGGGAGGGCGGCGGGCCGCTCAAGGACAATGCCGATCCGTGGGGCACGGTGGCGGCCTCGGCCATCCCCTTCGACGAGGGCTGGCACACGCCACGCGAACTGAATGCCCAGGACAAGGTGCGCATCGGCGCGGCCTTCGTCGCGGCGGCCGAACGGGCCGTGCGGGCGGGCTTCGATGCCATCGAGCTGCACATGGCTCACGGCTACCTGCTGCACAATGTCATGAGCCCGGTTTCCAACAAGCGGACCGACGGCTTCGGCGGCAGCCGCGACAACCGCTTTGCCTGGCCCTTGTCGATCGCCGCCGCGGTGCGCGCGGCGGTGCCGGCACATGTCGCGGTCGGGGCCCGCATCACCGGGCAGGACTGGACCGATGACGGCCTGCAGGTCGAGGACGCGGTGGCCCTGGCGAGCGAGCTGAAGGGCCTTGGCCTCGACTTCGTCTGCGTGTCGTCCGGCGGCATCCATCCGAGGGTCCGCATCGCCGTGAAGCCGGGCTACCAGGTGCCCTTCGCCGAGGCGGTGAAGACCGGCACGGGCATCGCAACCCGCGCGGTCGGCATGATCGGGACGCCGAAGCAGGCCGAGGAGATCATCGCCAGCGGCGCCGCCGACATGGTGGCGCTGGCCCGCGGCTTTCTCGACAATCCGCGCTGGGGCTGGCACGCCGCCGAGGAACTGGGCGCGGAGCTCGCCTTCCCGCCGCAATATGCGCGCGTGGCCCGGAAGGTCTGGCCGGGCGCCGCCCTGGCGCGGCCGAAGGCCTGACAACCGCAGGTCGTGCGGCACGGTTGACCTGCCGCGTCACGGCCGGCCGAATGGCGTGATCCTGCGCGGTCGCCCCGCCGATTCGGCCGAGCCGACAGGACGCGCCTGCTGGTCGTCTCTGCCCCGACGCGGTCACGGCCTGTCCGATCCGGGTGGCCGCCCGGCCGGCACCGGCGCCGGCAATCAATCCGTCGGATCGAGGTTGGAATGACATCCTTGCGCATCGCCCTCGCGGTTCTCGTGCCGCTGTGGGCTGCCGCATTGCCCGCCCATGGCCAGACGACCGCCCCGCCGGCCGGCGACTGGCAGGTGGAGGTCGGCACGAGGGCCTTCCTGAGCGGCGGGCGCCTGCAGAAGACCCTGTTCGATTCCGACCTGCGCCATCAGGTCAATTCCCGCCTGACCTATGGCAGCACGGTGGCCGGCACCGGCGAGCTGTTCGGCCGCGTGGACCTGCCGACGGGCTGGTTCGTCAAGGGCTATGCCGGCATCGGCACCCATTCCGGCGGCCTTCTCACCGACGAGGACTATCCGCCGGCCGAGGCCATCTATTCCAAGACCCTCTCGGGCATGCGCAACGGCCGTATCGACTATGGCAGCCTCGATGCCGGCTTCGTCTTCTGGCGCTCCGGCGCCACACGCATCGGCGGCTTCGTCGGTCTGCATCACTTCAAGGAAAAGTACAGCGGCTATGGCTGCGTTCAGGTGGCGCCGGGCGGCGATCCCTGCGCGACGCCGCTGCCGGGCACGGTGCTGGTCCTGTCGGAGACCGCGCGCTGGACGTCGCTGCGGCTGGGCCTGGTCGCCGATGTCGAGCTCACCGACCGGCTGAGGCTGACGGCAGAGGTGGCCGCCGTGCCCTATGCCCGGCTCGATGCCTTCGACAATCACTGGCTCAGGCCCGCCATCAACCCGATGGCCGAAACGGGCCAGGGCTATGGGGTGCAGATGGAGATGAGCCTGTCCTACCGGATCACGGAGCGGTTCAGCGTCGGGGCCGGCGGGCGCTCCTGGCAGCTCGCCACGACCGGGGCCAAGACGCGGTTTCCGGACGAGGTCAATCCCTCGCGCCTGAGCTTCCAGTCGGAGCGCTGGGGCGGCTTCGTGCAGGCCAGCTATCGCGAGCGGTTCTGAACCGGCCGGCTTTCGTCCTCCACAGCGCTCCCTTTGCAAGGCGACGCCATGCGCCTATAAGGGCGCGCCCGTCGGGACCAGCCGTCGGGCGCGTGCGATTCCTGTGCGCAGCGTTGCAGCCGCCCGACCAGACCGATCGCGAAACGGACCCGAACCCGGCGCATGAGCACCGTCCTCGTCCTCAACGGACCCAACCTCAACCTCCTCGGAACGCGCGAACCGGCGATCTACGGATCGACCACGCTCGCCGACGTGGAGGCCCTGTGCCGGACGGAAGCGGGCCGGCACGGCCTGTCGGTGGACTTCCGCCAGTCGAACCACGAGGGCGTTCTGGTTGACTGGATCCAGGAGGCCGGGCGCGCCCATGCGGCCGGCACGCTGAAGGGCGTGGTGTTCAATGCCGGCGCCTATACCCATACCTCGCTCGCCCTCGCCGATGCCGTGAAGGGCTCCGGCGTGCCGATGATCGAGGTCCACATTTCCAACGTGCACGCCCGCGAGCCGGTGCGGCACCATTCCTACCTGTCACCGGTCGCGCGCGGCATCATCGTGGGGCTCGGGCCCCTCGGCTATGCGCTCGCCATTGCCGCCCTGGCAACGCTTCCGGCCTCGGCCTGAGGCGCGACAGGGCTCCGGGACCAAGACGAGGGCATCATGCTCAAAGGCAAATCCTCCATCGACACCGCGATGATCCGGGAACTGGCCCAGGTGCTGGCCGACACGGATCTGACCGAGATCGAGATCGAGCACGAGGCGCTGAAGATCCGCGTGGCACGCCAGGTGACGGTGCATGCGACCGTGGCGGCGCCGG